>JBGAIW010000019.1:0-51515 GCA_044225265.1 Reyranella sp. | reverse complement strand
GTCCTTGGCGTCTTCCTCGTCGAACAGCGAGGCGAGCTGCTCCATCATTGTGCCGCCCAACTGGTCGGCATCGACGATGGTCACGGCGCGGCGGTAGTAGCGCGTGACGTCGTGGCCAATGCCGATGGCGATCAGCTCGACCGGCGAACGCGTCTCGATCCAGTCGATCACGTCGCGCAGGTGGCGCTCCAGGTAGTTGCCCGGATTGACCGACAGGGTCGAATCGTCGACCGGCGCGCCGTCGGAGATCACCATCATGATCTTGCGCTCTTCCGGGCGCGGCAGCAGGCGATTGTGCGCCCACAGCAGCGCCTCGCCGTCGATGTTCTCCTTGAGGATGCCCTCGCGGAGCATCAGGCCGAGATTCTTGCGGGCGCGGCGCCACGGGGCGTCGGCGTTCTTGTAGACGATGTGGCGCAGATCGTTGAGGCGGCCCGGGTTGGCGGGCTTGCCGGCGGCCAGCCACTGCTCGCGGCTCTGGCCGCCCTTCCAGGCGCGCGTCGTGAAGCCCAGGATCTCCACCTTGACGCCGCAGCGCTCGAGCGTACGGGCCAGGATGTCGGCGCTCATCGCCGCCACCGTGATCGGACGGCCGCGCATCGAACCCGAATTGTCGATCAGCAGCGACACCACGGTATCGCGGAAGTTGGTGTCCTTCTCGACCTTGTAGGACAGCGAGTGCATCGGGTTGGTGATGATGCGCGTCAACCGCGCCGCATCGAGCATGCCCTCGTCGAGGTCGAACTCCCAGGCGCGGTTCTGCTGCGCCAGCAGGCGGCGCTGCAGGCGATTGGCGAGCTTGCCGATCACGCCGGACAGGTGGCTGAGCTGCTGGTCGAGGTGATTGCGCAGGCGACCGAGTTCTTCGGCGTCGCACAGATTGTCGGCCTCGACCACCTCGTCGAACTTGACGGTATAGGCGTGGTACTGCTGGCCGAGCGGCTCGTTGGACAATGCGCCGGGCGGCAGCCACGGACGCTCGGCGCGGCCGGGTTCTTCCTCGTCGCCCGAGCCCATCTGCATCTCGGTCTGGGCCTGGTCGGCGACGGTCTCCGAGGCGTCTTCCTGCTCCGACGCGTCCTCGGTCTCCTCGCCCTGCTGGCCGTAGCCGTGGCTCTCGCTCGAATCGCTCTGGTCCTCGCCGGTCTCGTTCGACTGGCCGTCGGCGTTCTCCTGATCCTGGCTTTCTTCCTGGTCGTCGTCCTGCAGGTCCGACGTCTCGTCGCCGAGCTTGAGGTCGCGGATCAGCTGGCGCGCGGCGCGCGCGAAGGCGTCCTGGTTGCCGAGCGCGTCCTTGAGCTTCTGGAAGTCGCGGCCGGCGGCGGCCTCGATATCGGCGCGCCACATGTCGACCATCGCCCTGGCCGATTCCGGCGGGGCGGCGCCGAGCAGCTGCTCGCGCGCGATCAGGCCGATCACGTCGGCGATCGGCGCATCGTCCTTGTTCTTGATTCGGGCGTGGCCGCGCTGGTCGGAGCGCTGGCGCCACAGGGCGGCGAGATTGTCGGCGACGCCGGTCATGCGGCGCGCGCCCAGAGCCTCGACGCGAACCTGCTCGACCGCCTCGAAGATCGAGCGCGCGGTCTCGCCGCGCGGCACGCGTCGCAGGTGCATCTTGCGGTCGTGATGGCGCAGCTTGAGCGCCATCGAGTCGGCCTCGCCGCGGACGCGGCTCACGTCCTCGACCGGCAGGTCGCGCGCCGGAACGGTGATGCGAGCTTCCTGTCCGAGCAGCGAGCCGCCGTCGGGAACGAACGAGACGTTTACATCCTTCTTCGAGATCGCCCGCATCGTGGTCGCAGTGACCCGGCGGAACTCCTCGAGAGGCGTCGTATCCTTGGCCATCAGGGCCCCTTAGTGCAGCTTGCCGCCCTTGCCGCTCGTCGCCGGCAGGTCCTTGCCGAAGCAGCGCTGATAGTACTCGGCGAGCGTGCTGCGCTCGACCTCGTCGCACTTGTTGAGGAAGGTCAGGCGGAAGGCGAAGCCGACGTCGCCGCCGAAGATGCGGGCGTTCTCGGCCCAGGTGATTACCGTACGCGGCGACATCACGGTCGAGATGTCACCGGCGATGAAGCCCGCACGGGTGAGATCGGCGAGCGCCACCATCGCGGAGATGGTCTTGCGGCCTTCCTCGGTGTCGTAGTGCGGCGTCTTGGCGGCGACGATATTCACTTCCTGGTCGTGCGGCAGGTAGTTGAGCGTCGTCACGATCGACCAGCGGTCCATCTGGCCCTGGTTGATCTGCTGCGTGCCGTGATAGAGGCCGGTCGTGTCGCCGAGGCCGACCGTGTTGGCGGTCGAGAACAGGCGGAATGCCGGGTGCGGATGGATCACCTTGTTCTGGTCGAGCAGGGTCAGCTTGCCGTCGACCTCGAGCACGCGCTGAATCACGAACATGACGTCGGCGCGGCCGGCATCGTACTCGTCGAACACCAGCGCCGTCGGGTTCTGCAGCGCCCACGGCAGGATGCCTTCGCGGAATTCGGTGATCTGCTTGCCGTCGCGCAGCACGATCGCGTCCTTGCCGATCAGGTCGATACGGGAAATGTGGCTGTCGAGGTTGACGCGCAGGCAGGGCCAGTTGAGTCGGGCGGCGACCTGCTCGATGTGGGTCGACTTGCCGGTACCGTGATAGCCCTGGACCATGACGCGTCGGTTGAACGCGAAGCCGGCGAGGATCGCCATCGTGGTGTCCTGGTCGAACAGGTAAGCGTCGTCCACCTGCGGCACGTGCTCGGTCGGCTGGCTGAAGGCCGGCACTTCCATGTCGGTGTCGATGCCGAACAGCTGGCGGGCGGAAACCTTGATATCCGGCATGCCCGAAACGTTCTGGCGGGCAGCGGTCGTCGTGGAAGCCATCACATGTCCTACAATACAAAGCCCGCCAAATTGCGGGCTTAAAATGATAGTCGCAGGCCGGTTTGTGCGCTGCAAGCGACCAATTGGCGGGGCTGCCCTGAATGAGGCTAATTGGTCGCGGTCACTCCACCGGCAGGTGTTCCGAGGCTCGCAGGGTGGAATAAGCGGCGTTGATTTCCTTGAGCTTTTCCTCGGCCTCCCGAGCACCGCCATTGGCGTCAGGGTGGTGCAGCTTGACCAGCTCCTTGTAACGAGATTTCACGTCTGCCTGCGTCAGCGGCCATGAAAGTTCAAGGACGCCCATGGCATTGCGCTCGGCCGGCGTCAGTTGCTCGCTGCCATCGATTTTCGGCTGTGGGCGTTCGCCGAGCCCTGCATCGTCGCTGAGGCCCAACGGATCGTGAACCTGCGCGCCGCCCGTGCGGCGGCCGCCCAGCGGCCAGACCGGCCGGCGCCAGGTCGTGTCCGCACGGATGTGCTTTTCGATCTCGTCGGCGTCGAGGCCGCGGAAATAATCCCACTTCTTGTTGTAGTCGCGGACATGCTCCAGGCAGAACCAGCGATACTGGTCGAGCTTGTCGCGCGAAAAAGGCGCCCTGAATTCTCCGGCCAGGCGGCAGCCCGGTGCTTCGCAGACCCGGTCGAAGGTTTTGACGCCCTCGGTGGTCAGAGGTTTGGCTCGCCGACGCGACATCGGATTAATATGTGTTCAACGCATTGGGCGGGCAAGAGAGGCAAGAGATGGGCGCGGTCGCAAACGCGATTGACAACAAGCTCCGGGCGCGATTCGCGCCGCTACGGCTCGAGATCGAGGACGACTCGGCGCGTCATCGCGGCCATGCCGGCTACCGCGAAGGCGGCGAGACCCATTTCAAGGTCGAGATCGTGGCGGTGGCCTTCGAGGGCCAGAACCGTGTCGCGCGCCAGCGTCTGGTCTACGACACTTTGAAGGACGAGTTCGCCGCGGGGCTGCACGCACTGGAGGTCAGGGCACTCACGCCTGCGGAGCAGGCGGCAAAGGCCTAGCCGTCCATCTCGATTTCCTTGCCCTCGGCCGCCCTGCGCACCGCCTCGGCATCGGGGCCGGTGTAGAACTGCGGCACCCAGCGCTTGGTGACCTCGCTGTCCGACGCCCAGGTGTGGCAATTGTCGAGCATGTAGGGTTTACGCTGCGGCCGTGACGGGTCGCGCTCCTTCGGCGGCTTGCCGACCTTGATGCGATGGGCGTTCTGCAGTTCGTTGGCCTTGCGCGACCCTGCAGTCTGGAAGGCCGTCGTCGCCACCGGCCCGAGCAATTCGACGAGATGCGTGCAGCCATGTACGCCGCCCAGCCGTTCCTTGACCGCGCGGGTGAAGCCCGGGCCGATACGCAGTCCGATCAGCTTCCTGTAGTTGGGCGTGATATCACCGCACATGCGGTACGGCGAACTGTCGGTGACGGCCTCGACGTCGACGATCGTGAAGCGATGGTCGAGGGTGAGGCGGATCGACATGTCGTGCACGTAGTCGCCGGGCTTGAGCGGCCCGCGCCATTCGTTGGCGTGTTCGTAGGTCTTCTCGTCGGTGATCCGCCCCTCGATGTCCCAGAGGCCGTCTTCGCGATAGAAGCCCTGGCAGGTGACGCGGCGGGTGTGCAGATGCTGTCGCCCGACTGGCGGCGAAAGCGGCATGGTCGATCCTCTCGATGAACCGAAGGGGTGGGGTCAGGCCGCCTGTATGACGGCGGGGGGTACGATGCGCAACTCGGCGATGCGGGTGCCCTCGCGCTTCAGAATTTCAAACCTGAAGCCGTAGAATGCATAAATCTGGCCAACTTCGGGGATGCGCCTCGCCTCGTGCAGGACGAGGCCGGCGATGGTCGTGGCGACGTCCTCGGGCAGGCCCCAGCCGAACTCGCGGTTGAGGTCGCGGATCGGCACGTCGCCCTGGCTGATCAGGCTGCCGTCGTCGCGCTTTACCACGCCGCGCTTGATGCGGTCGTGCTCGTCCTCGATGTCGCCGACGATCTCCTCGATGATGTCCTCGAGGGTGACGATGCCGCGCAGCGCGCCGTACTCGTCGACCACGATCGCGAAGTGCTCGTGGCGCTCGCGGAACGCCTGCAGCTGGTCGAACAGGATCGTCGATTCCGGAATGAACCAGGGCGCCGTCATGACGTCGGCGATCTTGACCGTCTCCGGTCCGCCCGCGGCCTTGACCGCACGGAACAGATCCTTGGCGTGCACCACGCCCACGATGTTGTCGGGCTGGCCGCGAAACAGCGGGATGCGCGTATACGGCGCCTGCAGTACCTGGCTGACGATCGCCTCGATCGGCGCCTCGGAATCGATCTGCACGACGCTGGCACGATGGGTCATCACGTCGCTCACGGTGCGATCACCGAGATCGAGCACCGAGCGCAACATCGCCTTCTCCGCCGGCGCGTCGGTGCCGATTTCGTCGGTGCCGTGCATCTCGATGGCGCCGCGCAGCAGCTCGGTGTGCTCGTCGGCGTCGTGCATGCGGTCGACCTTCACGCCCATCGCGCGCAGGAAAAGGCGGCTGATCCAGGCCACGGCGCGGGCCATTGGCCCCAGGATCGCCAGCGTGAACAGGATCGACGGCGCCAGCGCCAGCGCCATGCGGTCGGCGCGCAGCAGCGCCCAGGTCTTGGGCATCACCTCGGCGAAGATCACGACGAGGATACCGACAATCACTGTGGCGTAGACCACGCCTGCCGCACCGAACAGCGCCGTCAGCACCGCCGTGGTGAGCGAGGCCGACAGGATGTTCATCACGCTGTTGCCGAGCAGGACGGCGCTCACCGTCTCGTCCTTGCGCTCGAGCAGGCGGTTCACCATCTCTGCCCGCCGGTTGCCTTGCTGCGCCAGTCGGTGCATGCGCGGCGGCGAGGCGCCGGTGACGGCGGTCTCGGCGGCGGACATGTAGGCGCCGAGCGCCAGGCAGAGCAGGACCAGCGGTGCCGCCACGGAGAGCGGCAGATGGAGCGCGATCTCGTGTTCCATGGCCCTGTCTAGGCAGCGATTGCCTGGTCGAGCAAGCCGCGCAGCTGCGTCTCGTCGATGTCGCGGCTGACAAAGGCCCGACCGATGCCGCGGGTCAGCACGAAGGTGAGCTTGCCGGCCTCGGCCTTCTTATCACCGCGCATGTGCTCGATCAGTTTGGCGGCATCCCAGGTCCGCCGGTTGTCGCCACCGATCGAACGCAGCCGAACCGGCAACCCGACCGCGCCGAGATGAGCGCGAACGCGCGCGGCATCCGTCGCTGGACAGAGATTTAGGCGCGCCGAGAAGTCGAAGGCCATGGCCATTCCGGTGCCGACCGCCTCGCCGTGCAGCAGATCGCCGCCGAAGCCGGTCTCGGCTTCCAGCGCGTGACCGAACGTGTGGCCAAGATTGAGCAATGCACGCAGGTCTGTGGTCTCGCGCTCGTCGGCGGCCACGATGCGCGCCTTGGCGAGGCAGCTCTGCTCGATGGCGTAGGTGCGCTTCGCGGCATCGCCGGCCAGCAGTGCCGTGCCGTTCTGTTCGCACCATTGGAAGAAGGCCGGATCGTCGATCAGGCCGTACTTCACCACCTCGGCGTAGCCGGCCAGCAGTTCGCGGCGCGGCAGACTGTCCAGCACGTCGGTATCGGCCACGACCAGCCGCGGCTGATAGAAGGCGCCGATCAGGTTCTTGCCGTGGCGCGTGTTGATACCGGTCTTGCCGCCGACCGAGGAGTCGACCTGGGCGAGCAAGGTCGTGGGCACCTGGATGAAATCGACACCGCGCAGCAGGACGGCGGCGGCGAACCCGGTGAGGTCGCCGACCACGCCGCCGCCCAGCGCCACCAGGGTGGTCTTGCGGTCGGGCTTGGTGTCGAGCAGGGCGTTCATCAGCTGCCCGAACGTGCCGAACTCCTTGCTGCTCTCGCCCGCCGGCACCACGGCCAGGGTGGCGTCGATGCCGGCGTTCTTGAATGCATGGAAGGTTCGCGTGCCGTAGAGCGGCGCCACGGTTTCATCGGTGACGATAACGACCTTGGGTCTCGCCAGCAGCGGGCGGGCCAGCTCGCCCAGCCGGTCGATCAGTCCGGGACCGATCGCGATGTTGTAGGCGCGGCCCGCGAGGTCGACCTTGATGGTGCGCGTCGTCATGCCGGGGCCTTCACGGGTTCGGGGAACAGATGCTTCCGTAGCGCCTCGATCACCTCTTCGGTCGTGCGTTCGGCCGGCTGCGCCGTCGATTCCACGGTAACGTCGGCCTCGGCGTAGACCGGATAGCGCTGCTGCATCAGCCGGTTCAGGATTTCGCGCGGCTCACCCTGCTTGAGCAAAGGGCGATGGCCGCGCCGCTTCACCCGGTCGTACAGCACGTCGAGGTCGGCGCGCAGCCACACCGTGGTTGCCCGGGCGCGCATCAGCGCGCGCGTGTCGGCATCCATGTAGGCGCCGCCGCCGGTCGACAGGACATGCGGCGGCCCGTCGAGTAGGCGCGCGATGACCCGCCGCTCGCCGGCCCGGAATTCGGCCTCGCCGAAGCGCTCGAAGAATTCGGCGACCGAGCAGCCGGCGGCGCGCTCGATCTCCTCGTCGGCATCGACGAAGGGCAGACCGAGCCGCTGGGCCAGGCGCTTGCCGATGGCGCTCTTGCCGGCGCCCATCAGGCCGACAAGCGCGACGGTGCGCGGCGGGGAAAAGGGAGGTGAAGCATCCATGGTGGCCGTGACGGGTGGGTGTCGCCCATTCCGCCGATGGTTTCAAGGATTGGGGGATTCGAGGACAAGGGATCCGAGGGGCGCGAGATTGCCGCTACGGCGCCGGACGGGTACTTTCCCCGCGCCGTGCCCCTGTTTCGCTCCCGCAACCATTTCCGCGTACCCACGCTCAAGCTGGGCCCGGTGATTGTGGCTGTCATCGTCCTCGTCCTGGTTGGCGGGCTGGTGGCGCTGGCCGTGATCGAACCGCGGCCGCCGCTCAAGCACTTCGAGGTTCCCGTCCCAAGTGAACGCTTTGCGCGCTAGTGCAATCCTGTCGCTCGGCTTCGCCGCGCTGCTGTCGGCAACGCCGGTGCTGGCTCAGGGATCCGCCTTCGACGACAAGACCACCGGCTTCCTGAGAGTCCAGACCGGCGGCATGCCTGCGGACTCCTGGGGCTCGACCTCGCTCGCCACGGCCAAGCGCCTGATGTCGGCCGTGCCGCCGGCGCCGCGCAGCCGCGCCCTGCGCGATCTGCAGTTCAAGGTCATGGTGAGCGAACTGGTGCCGCCGCCGGCCGACAACAGCCCGCCGCCGAGCCTGTTCGTACGCAAGGTCGACCGCCTTGCCGCCATGGGAGAGGGCGAGAGCCTCAATGAACTGGTGCGCTCGGCCGGCGCCTATTCCGACCCCGCGATCGCCGCGACCGCTGCCAATGCCCTGATGCTGGCGGGCGAACGTGCCGGCGGCTGCAACATCGTGCAGAACCAGAAGCTCGCCCAGCCCTTCGCGTTGCGCGCCGAGGCCGCCTGCAAGCTCGCGGCGGGAGACAGCGCCGCGGCGCTGGCGCTGGTCGAAGGCCAGAAGCCGCGCGACAATGCGCTGTTCACCCTGGTGCAATTGGCCGCCGGAAGCATGCCGCCAACGACCGCGCCGACAGGCCCGGTCGACGGGCCGATGATGGTGATGCTCGAATTGGCGCATGTGCCGCCGCCGGCCGCGATCCTGCAGTCGACCCAACCGCCAATCATGCGTGCCCTGGTCGCCAACAAGACGCTGGCGCTGCCGGTGCGCATCGAGATCGCCGAACGCGGCGAGGTGCTGGCGATCATTGAGGCGACGCGTCTCGCCGATCTCTATGTCCAGGCCGTGCGCGAAGGAGCCACCTTGCCGCCGGCGATGGCGCGGCGGGCCCAGCTCGTGACCGCGGCGCGCGATGCCACCAATGCGCAGGAAATCATGAATGCGATCACGGCGGTCTATGCGGCAACGCGCAACAGCCCGCTGTTTACGACGATGGCGCGCGCCACCGCGTCGGCGCTCCTGAACCTGCCGCCCAAGCCCGAATATGCCAATGTGGCGCAGGAGGCGATGCGCGGCTTCCTGCTGTTGGGCGACAAGCGATTGTCGTTGGCCTGGACCAAGCTCGCGCTGAACGCCGCCTACAACAATGCCCGCGCCATGCTGGCGCTCGATCGGCTGATGCCGCTGGTGATGATCGCCGGCATCGACAGTTCGACACGATTGGAGCCGCGTGACGTCGACCGCTGGTACGAGGTGATCCGGCAGGACGATGCCAAGACCGCGCCGATGCGGGGCTATCTCTTGTTGCAGCTGTTCCGTGCCGTGGGCTTCGACATCGCGCCGAAGACGACGGCGCTGCCCGAGGCACCGCCCAACGGCGTGCGCCTGGTGATGCCCGCTGCCGCAACCCTGCAGGCGCTGCAGTCGGCCGCTGCCGACCGCCGCCGGGCGGAAGCCTCACTGCTCGCGTCGATGGCGATCGGTGAGACGCCGCTGATCGACCTGCATCCCGCCGCCGTCGGAACCATCGTGCGGGCCCTGCGCGAAGCAGGTGAGGATCATGCCGCCCGCCTGTTCGCGATCGAGATTGCGATCGCCCATGGCCTTTAGCGAGCGATGAAGAAAGCCGCTTCCGCGCCGATGGCACGCGAAGGCGAGGCGTTCCTGGAAATGCTGAAGGCGGAGCGTGGCGCTTCGGTCAATACCGAGGCAGCCTATGCCGCCGACTTGCGCAACCTCTTCGCCTTCATCGCCCGGCGCAAACAGGGACCGCTCACGGTCGATGCCGAGGCGCTGCGCGCCTATCTGAAGTCGCTGGACTATGTCGGCATGACGCCGCGAACCGTGGCGCGCCGGCTCTCCGTGATCCGTCAGTTCTTCCGCTTCCTGCTGGCCGAGCGTCTGCGCGAGGACGACCCGTCGAGCACGCTCGATTCGCCAAAACTCGGCCGGCCGCTGCCCAAGGTGCTGTCACGCGAGGAGGTCGACCGGCTGATCGAGGCGACCCGGTCGAAAGGCGGCGCCGATGGCGGGCGCATGGCGACCTTGCTCGAGATCCTCTACGCCACCGGCTTGCGCGTCTCCGAGCTCGTGACCCTGCCGCTCTCGGCGGTCGAGCGCGATCCGACGGTGCTGGTCGTGCGCGGCAAGGGCGCCAAGGAGCGGCTGGTGCCGGTGTCCGATCCGGCGCGGCTCGCGATCGCGGCCTGGCTGCGGGTGCGCGACGGCGCGCTGGAAGACGGTGAGGTTTCGCGGTTTCTTTTTCCCTCGCGCGGGCGCACCGGACATCTGACGCGCCAGCGCTTCGCCCAGCTCCTCAAGGAAGCCGCGCTGGCCGCCAATATCGATCCGGCACGCGTGTCGCCGCACGTGCTGCGGCACGCCTTCGCCAGCCATCTGCTCGAAGGCGGCGCCGACTTGCGCAGCGTACAGCTCATGCTGGGCCATGCCGACATCGCCACGACCCAGATCTACACCCATGTGCTCGACGACAAGCTGCGCAAGCTGGTGCAGGAAAAGCATCCGCTGGCCCGGCGGCGTCGCCGTCCCGCGACCTGACCGGGCGCGGTTGACAGCTTGCGGTCGCCGGGCGACAGGTAAATTTCAATGACGACTTATCTCGAATTCGAGAAGCCGATCGCGGAGCTCGAGAGCAAGATTGCCGAGCTTCGGCATCTGCCCAACTCCGGCGATGTCGACATCGCCGAGGAAGTGATGCGCCTGCAGGACAAGGTGCAGAAGCAGATTCGCGCGACCTACGCCAAGCTGACTCCGTGGCAGCGGGTGCTGGTGGCGCGCCATGCCGAGCGGCCGCACGCCCAGCGCTATATCGACCGGCTGATCACCGATTACACGCCGCTCGCTGGCGACCGCTCGTTCGGCGAGGACTCCGCCATCGTGGGTGGCATGGGCCGCCTGCAGGGCCGCTCGATCGTGGTGCTCGGTCAGGAAAAAGGCGACGACACGGATTCACGCATCAAGCACAATTTCGGCATGGCGCGCCCGGAAGGCTACCGCAAGGCGCAGCGCCTGATGAAGCTCGCCGAGCGCTTCAGGCTGCCGGTGGTGACCCTCGTCGACACGCCGGGTGCCTATCCCGGCATGGATGCCGAGGCGCGAGGCCAGGCCGAGGCGATCGCCAGCTCCATCGACACCTGTCTGGCGATCGGCGTGCCGCTGGTCAGCGTCGTGATCGGTGAAGGCGGGTCGGGCGGCGCACTTGCCATCGCTTCCGCCGACCGGGTCTACATGCTGGAGAACTCGGTCTACTCCGTGATCACGCCGGAAGGCTGCGCCTCGATCCTGTGGCGCTCGAACGCCAACGCGCAGGACGCCGCCGAAGCCATGAAGATGACGGCGGCCGATCTCAAGAAGCTCGAGATCATCGACGAAGTGATCCCCGAGCCGATGGGCGGTGCGCACCGCTCGCCCGACGAGGCGATCGACACGGTCGGCAAGGTGGTGAACCAGGCGCTGGGCGAGCTCTCGCAGTTCGACGCCAATACGCTGCGCCAGCGCCGTCAGGACAAGTTCCTGGCGATGGGCAAGAAGGGCCTCTAGCTCAGGCCTTCTCTTTGCCGGCGGTGGCGTCCCACAGCGGCGACGCCATGGTCTCGGTGAATTCCTTGAACATCAGGTTGAACGAGATGCTGATGCGCTCGCTCTGACCCTCGTTCGACGGCACGCTGTGCTTGAGCCAGGACGGGAACAGCAGCATGCGTCCTTCCTGGCTCTGGGCATCGGCGCCGTTGGCGGTCATGCGGGTGTACTCGCGCGGTTTCGGCATGATCATCGACGGCCGCGGGTCCTGGAACACGATACGCGAGCCGGGCTCCGGAATGGCGACGTAGTAGACGCCGCTCAGGTAATTGTTCGGGTGGTGGTGCGTCGGGTGATAGGCGCCGCGCGGATTGATGTTCGCCCAGCATCCGGTGATCGTCATGGGATACCGGTCGACCTGCAGGAAGCGCGCAACCCCGCGTGCCGCCATTTCGACCAGCTTCACGAACTCGGCGAAAGCCGGCAGCGTATGCAGATTCTGCGGCGTCTGCCAGTTGGCGCCGGGCGGGATGACAGGCCGCGGCGAGATCATGCGCTCGATCTCGATCTTGAGACGGCTATTGAGCACGGCGGCATCGGCCGGCTTGAGGTCGACGATCCAGAGCGGGCAGGGGAAAAGCTCCTGCACTTCCTGCTTTTCGATCATGGCTGCCATCATATCCGGCGATTGCCGGATTGTCCGTCAGGTGGTCCAATTGCCGCAACAGGAGCGCGGAGGAACCCATGGCGATCAGCCTGCATGCCGTGACGCCGGAATTCGTGGCCGAAGTGGGCGACATCGATCTCGGCAAGCCGATATCGGCCTCCGATCTCGCCGCCATCAAGGCCGCCTTCACCAGGTATGCGGTCCTGATCTTCCCCGACCAGAACTTCAGCGACGAAAGCCATCTCGACTTCGCCCGGCACTTCGGGCCGCTCGAGACTTCCGTGTTCAAGCTGCGCGCCGACCACAAGATGCGACTCGACGAGAAGATGGCCGATGTCGGCAATCTGGATGCCGACAACAATATCCTCGCCGCGAACGACCGGGTGCGCCTGTACCAGCTCGGAAACCGGCTGTGGCACACCGATTCCTCGTTCAAGCGCCTGCCGGCCTACTGCTCGATCCTGCACGGCCGCTCGATTCCACCGATCGGCGGCCACACCGAGTTCGCCGACCTGCGCGCGGCCTACGATGCGCTGCCCGAGGCGACCAAGCGGAAGATCGCGGGGCTCGTCGCCGAGCATTCGCTGATGACCTCGCGCGCCAAACTGGGCTTCACCGATTTCGACGAGGCCGAGCGCAAGGCATTCGAGCCGGTGCCGCAGGTGCTGGCGCGGCGGCTGCCGGACAGCGGCCGCATGAGCCTCTATCTCGCGAGCCATGCCGGCGCGATCCGCGGCATGACCGAGGCCGACGCCGAGCGGCTGCTTAAGGAGCTGATCGAGCACGCCACCCAGCGGCAGTTCGTCCATGCCCACCGCTGGCGGATCAACGATCTCGTGATGTGGGACGACCGGTGCACCATGCATCGCGGCATGGACTTCGACGACCAACGCTACAAGCGCGACATGCGCCGCGCCACGGTGTCCGACGTGGCCCCGACCTGCGAACAGATGGGGTTGGCCGTCGCCGCCGAATGACGCCGGCATCGTTTCGCAAGCTGGCCCTCTCGTACCAGGGCGCGAGCGAAGGCGGGCATGGCGGCCATCCCGACTTCCGCGCCGGCGGCAAGGTGTTCGCTTCGATGGGCTATCCCGACGACAACTCGGCCGTCGTGAAGCTGACGCCCGATCAGCAGGAACTTCTTGTCGCTGCGGAGGCCGGGATTTTCTCGCCTGTGAAGGGCGTTTGGGGCCGGCGTGGCTACACCAGGGTGCATCTGCCGGCGGCTGACGCAAAGACATTGAGCAGCGCACTGGCGATGGCTTGGCGGAACGTCATGCCGACAGTGCCGTCGCGGCGCGGCGCCGGATCGGAGGGCCGCACGCCGCCTCGTCCGACGACGAGAACGGCGCGGCGCGGCTGAAGCAGCGTGTGGCCATTTCGTGAAGCCGCAGCGGTCGAACGCGTTTCCGATCTGCGGCAACAACTCGATTTTGCCGCGACTCAAAGGGCGAATCGCGGCGGCGAGTCCAATATGCTCTGCCGATATCGGGAGGAAGAGGCATGACCATCGACATCGAGCCGCTCAGGAAGGAACTCGGCCGCAAGATCGAGGACGAGGACGTCGTTACCCAGGCGCCGATCAAGGCAATGCTGGCGACCTTCGACCGTGACGAAAAGGTGCCGGAGCCGGGAGAGCCGATCGCGCCGGGCTGGCATCTCCTCTATCTGCACTCCTATGCCCGCCGTAACCAGCTTGGCCGTGACGGCGCGGCGTTCGCGGGCGGCGTGCTGCCCAAGATCCCGATGCCGCGGCGCATGTATGCGGGGTCCACCTTCACCTTCGACGGCGACATCCGGGTCGGCGACAAGCTCAAGCGCGAGATCGAGTTCACCGACATCCAGCTGCGCCAGGGCAGCACCGGCACGCTGGTCGTGACGACCCAGACCCGCCGCATCTTCACGCCGCGTGGGCTCGCCTGGACCGAGGCCAACTCGACGGTTTTCCGCGAGGATCCCAAGCCCGGCGAGAAGAGCGGCACGCCGGTGCGCGAGGCGGCGCCGGCCGACGTGCCGTGGCGCCGCACCATCAAGCCCGATCCGGTGATGCTGTTCCGTTATTCGGCGATCACCTTCAATCCGCACCGCATCCACTACGACCGGACCTACTGCATCGAGACCGAGGGATATCCCGGCCTGGTCGTGCATGGGCCGTTCGCCCAGCAGTGCATCTTCGACCTGCTGCGCGATTCGGCGCCGGGCCGGAAGGTCAAGACGATCGCCGTGCGCGCCCGCGCCCCGCTGTTCGACACATCGCCGTTCGACGTGATCGGCCGGCCGACGGCCGATGGCAAGGGCGCCGAGCTCTGGACGGTGACGCCCAAAGGCACCATCGCCGCCCAGGCGACGGCCACCTTCGGGTGAGAGGCGGGGGGAGTCCCCCTCGAGCGATAAAAAGTGCGCAAAAGCCTTATCCGGCAGGCTTAAACGTTTATCGGTCGACCGATAAAAAATCGATAAACCGGCGATAAATTATCGCCGCCTATGTCAGTCGTCCGCCTCAGTCATTGGCGGCGCCGAAGCGCAACGGCCGGAAGAATTCGCGAATGTCGTCGATCAGGAGCCTGGGCTCCTCGAGCGCCGCGAAGTGGCCGCCGGACGGCATGACCGTGTGGCGCCGCAGGTCGTAGCATCGCTCGATCCATTCCGCGGGAGGCGCGGGTGCGAGATCGGCGGGGAAGGCGGCGAAGGCGGTCGGCACCGTGACCTTCCCTCCGGGCGGCAGGCCACGGGGATGCTGCTGGGTCACGCCGCGATAGAGCCAGGTTGCGGTGCCGGCGGTCCCGGTCAGCCAGTAGACCATGATGTTGTCGAGCAGCAGGTCCATCGAGAAGCGGCTGAGCGGATCGCCTTTGCAGTCGCTCCAGGCCTGGAATTTCTCGACGATCCAGGCGGCAAGACCGACCGGCGAATCGGTCAGGGCGACGCCGAGCGTCTGCGGCCGCGTCGCCTGGATGCGCTGGTAGACAACCTTGTCGTCGAGCGCCGGGCCCATCTCGGCGAGCCACGCCTGCTCGGCGGCACTGAGCTTCGCGCTCTTCAGGTCGATGCCGGGCCGCAGCCCCATCATGTTGAGGTGCAGGCCGGCCACGCCCGACTTCCAGTCGTCCTTTTCGTCCTTCGCCGGATGATCGAAGGCACACCATGACGAAACCACGGCGCCCCAGTCGCCGCCCTGCACACCGTAGGGCCGGCGGTAATTGAGCTTCTCGTGCACCAGGCGGTGCCAGAGCCTGCCGATGGCACGCGGCCCGATCGGGCCGTGCGTGCCGTCGTCGCGGATCGGCGGGCCCGAGAATCCGTAGCCCGGCAGCGAGGGCGCGATGACGTCGAAGGCGTCGAGTGGGTCGCCGCCATGATCCTCCGGGTGCGCCAGCTCGTTGATCACATGCAGGAACTCGACGATCGAGCCCGGCCAGCCGTGGCTGAGTACCAACGGCATCGGTCGCGGCGCGCCCTCGACCTCCGTGCCCGGTTCGCGGATGAAGTGCAGGCGCTGCTTGCCGAGATCGACCAGGTAGTTGGGGAAACGGTTGATCGCCTCCTGGCAGCGGTTCCAGTCGTAGCCGTGACGCCAGTGGTCGACCAGGTCGGCCAGGAAATCGGGGTCGGTGCCCGCGGCCCAATCGTTCTCCTCGATGCGGATGGGCGGCCGCCAGCGACGCAGCCGCTCGTCGAGATCGATCAGCGCGCGTTCGGGGATGTCGACCCTGAAGGGCTCGGGCGTGTCGTAGGTCATGTCCGAGCCTACACCAGCCCCTACCGGAGACTAGTCCAGCAGGTCCGCCTTCAGGCGCTTGCGCGCGGCGGCATCGAGGCCGAGCGCCTTCTCGGCGAATCGCTCGGGATCGCCGAAATCCTTTCGCAGCACGTCGAATGCCGCCTCGAGATAGGGCGTGCGTGCCTCGATGATCGCGGCGCGCGTGTCGATGTCGAGCTCGGGATAGCGCCCGATATGGCCGATCCAGAGATCGTTGGTGCGCAGGTAATCCTCCATCACCGTTTCCCAGGGCACGCCGAGCAATGTCAGCAGCAGCGCCGAGGCGAAGCCGGTGCGGTCCTTGCCGGCGGTGCAGTGGAACACCAGCGGCCGGTGCGTGCCGTCGCTCAGGGTGGTGAACAAGGTCGCGAAGCCTGGCGCGCACCGGCGCGGGTAGTCGCGGTAGTGGTCGGTCAGGAATTGCATCATGAGATGCGGATTGGCCGTGCCGTCGGCCACGGCGCCGCGGATCTTGTCGCCGACGCCGGGCTCGATATGGGCGCCGACGATGCGGCAGGCGAGACCGTCGACCCGGTGCGGCGTCTCGGCCGCCTCGTTGACGCCGCGCAGATCGACGATGGTGCGCACGCCGAGTTCGCCGAGTGCCGAGCGGTCGGCGTCGGTCAGGCCGCCGAGATGGGCGGAGCGGAAGACGGCGCCGCGCCGGACCAGGCGGCCGTCGGTCGTGCGATAGCCACCGAGATCGCGGAAGTTGGAGCCGCCCTGGAGCGGCACGACGTAGGGGAGTTCCTGTGAAGCGGGCATGCACCAGCATGTATCACGGCGGTTACGGTCGTGAGAACCGTGGCTCCGGAATGCGAGGTCTGTCCGGGCCTTTGATCTTGCTGCCTGCAAAGCCTTCGTGGCTCAATGCCGCCGATGAAGCTCACGCCGCAGCTCTATCTTCGGCTGGCCGTCGCGTTTTGTGCGGTGGTCGGGCTTTATGACGTGTTCGTCGTCGCCTCGCAGTTCCTCGGCGGCAACCGCTTCGTGAAACCCCAATGGGTGCTTTATCCCGACTTCCTGACTCCGCACTCGGCGTTGCGCGCCTGGCTCGAGGGCAAGCTGTCGATGGTCTACACCGACGTCGACAAGTTCACCGAGTACCAGAACGCGGTCTACGCCGACCGCTTCCCCTACGTCGTCTACTTCCGGCCGTTCCTCTATCCGCCGCTCTGGCTCCTGATGCTGCTGCCGCTCGCCTGGGTGGCGGTCGACCGCGCCTTTGCCGTGTTCATGGCCGTCACTGTCGGCGCCTCGGCGCTCGAGAGCCGCGACCGGCCCTGGATGTGGTTGGCGATGGCGACCTCGCCCGCGGCGGTGCATGTCGTGCTGTCGGGGCAGGGTACGTTCCTCAACGTGGCGCTGATGTATGGCGGCCTTCGCCTGCTGGAGCGCGCACCCGTGGCGGCTGGCGTGCTGTTCGGGCTCCTCGCCTACAAGCCGCAGATCTGTCTGCTGATCCCCGTGGCACTGATCGCGGCGCGGCAATGGCGGACGCTGTTCTCATCGGCGGGCACGGTACTGGCGCTCGTTCTGGCGAGTGCCACGGTGTTCGGCGTGCAGTCGTGGCTCGACTTCATCGAGCAGACGCGCGCCACCAGCGGACCGCGCATGCTGCAGTACGTGCTCGAGGTGCTGCCGCACTACATGGTGACGCCGTATATCAATCTGCTGTCGCTCGGCGTGCCGAAGGCGATCGCGAGCGGCGTGCAGTTGGTGACGGCGGCCCTTGCGGTTGTGGCCGTGTGGTGGGCGTTCAGCCGCCATCCGGCCAGCTCGACGCGCAGTGCCGTGCTGATCGGTGCCACGTTCCTCGTTTCGCCTTACATGCTGAACTACGACATGCTGCTGCTGATGCCGGCGGCATTGCTGCTCTACGAGCGCGGCGCCAGGCAGGGCTTCCTGCCGCTCGAGCCGCTCGTCTATGCCGGCCTGTGGCTGATGCCGACGCTGTGCATGGCGCTCAGTCGCCATCATCTGCCGGTGGCGTCGCTCGCGATCCTGGCGTTCGGCATGATGGCGGTGTGGCGGCTCAGGACCGAAACACGAAGCGCAGGTTCAGCGCGAAATTGACCAGGAACGCCGTGCCGATGCCGGCGATCTTGGCGAGCAGCGGCGGCAGGCCGGCGAGATAGACGCCGGCCAGGGTGACGCCGAGATTGACCGCAAGCCCGAGCAGGGCAGTGACGAAGAACAGTGCGAAGCCCTGCGCGCTTCGCCCGCTGGCGAAGACGAACCGGCTCGACAGCAGGTAGTTGACCAGCGCGGCGACGCAGAAGCTCGCCGTGCCGGCCGCCGCTATTCCGAGGCCGATCAGCAGCGCGAAGCCGCCGGCATCGACGATCGCGGCGATGCCGCCGGTCACGCCGTAGCGCAGCAACTTGACCAGAGTGTCGCGCATGCCGGATCAGGCGAGCATGGGAGCGAACAGCGGCGCGTCGAAGCGATCGAAGGTCTGCCAGCCCCCGATCGGCTGCGTCGAACGAAGTATCGCCCGCGCGCCGGCCTCACGCGCCGCCACGCCGTCGCGATCGGCACGGTCGCCGATCAGCAGGGTTGCGTCCGGCGCGACGCCTGCCATGTCCATCAGGACCTGCAGACCGCGTGGATGCGGCTTCAGGATGCCGACGCCCGGATCGCCCGCGGTCACGACGTGGTCGGCGGCGAGCCGCAGGGCCGCCAGCTTGGCCGTGGCCGGGTAGTCCGACAGCACGCCGATCGTCTTGCCGTGCCGGCGCAGCCCTTCGAACAGTTCGGCGACTCCGTCGTAGCGGCAGGCTGCCAGATAGGGTAGTGGCCGGCTTTCGATCCAGTCGTCGACAAGCGCCTGCACGGCTTCGGGCGACCGGCCGGAGGCAGCCGCAGTTTCGGCAATCAACGCCGCTGCGAAGCCGTCGGCTCGTTCATTCCCCAGGCGTTCACGGATGCGACGGAACTTGCCGAGGACTGCGATCGGCGCGAGATCGGCCTTGGTCAGGGCGTGCAGGACGAGGTCGCGCGCCATGCGCAGCCGCAGCGGCCGCTGGCGGTAGAGCGTGCCGTCGACGTCGAAGGCGACCAGCCGGATGTCCTTCCAGTCGGAGGCCTGGAACGCGCCGCCGCTCATTGGATGGAGATGTATTTCTGCCCGGCAAGCGGCTCGAGAGCGGGAACATTGACGAAGGTAAGCAGCACGAACAGCGCGGTGAGGAGCGCAACCAGGGCCATCAGTCCGCGCTCGCGGATCAGCTTCTCGGGTTTCTGTGCCGAGGAGCCGGGCTGCATGGAAAGCGCGAGGTAATGGGCGAACAGCGCGATCACGACCGGCGCGATCAGCAGGTATTCGATGCGGTACTTCATCAGGAAGACCGCGAGCACGAAGCTCGAGGCCAGGGCGTAGACGAAGCAACTGACGGTGAGCGACGTTTCGGTGTAGCCAGCGAAGCTCGCGCGATAGCGGGCCAGCAGGTCCTTGCCGTGCGAGGCCACGATCTCGCGGTACTCCGACAACCGCTTCGCCGTCATCAGGAACGCGCCGCCCGCCCAATAGAGGATGATGACGGAGGAGGGCGGCAGGGTCGTCGGATCGATCATCGCCCAGCCCAGCGTGAGACGCAGCGGGTTGTTGATCGACTCGGAGATGACGTCGAGGTAGGGCTTGTCCTTGGTGCGCAGCGGCGGAACGTTGTAGGCGATGCCCTGAAGGGCGAAGACGATCGCGGTGAAGACCATGAGTCGCCCGGACAGCGCGGCGAGCGCGAGGCCGGCCGCGACCAGCACCGCCCATTCGACCAGCACCAGCCCGCCGCGCAGCTCCTTCTGCACCGCCGAACGCTGCGATTTGGTCGGATGAAACTTGTCGAAGTCGCGATCGAGCCACTCGTTGATCACGTAGTTTGCCGAGGCGATGCAGATCGCCGCGCCGAATCCCAGCGCGATCGTGACCACGACTGCATCGCTGTGCACGCCGCGCAGCAGATAGGCCAGAATGATGCCGGGCACGATCAGCACGTGCTTGGTGCTGTGGTCGAGGCGGGCGATCGCCAGATAATCTCCGAACGTACCCTGCAGCCGCGTCGCGCCGCCGGGTCTATTGCGCGCTGAATCTTCCGGCATGGTCCCGTTCTCCCGCGCCGAAACTGTCCCGCAGCGCGCCTCAGGTCAAGTTACGGCCGGTCAAGCTAGGGCTTGCTCTTCACATAGAGGATGTAGCCCACGAAGCCGTCCTTGAACTGCCTGATCTCGAGCCTCGGCGCGGCGTCAGGCCGGTTCGTCGCCTCGAGGATGGCATCCCGAATTGCCGCCATTTCCCCGTCGGACATGTAGTGCGCCGACCACGCGAGCACGCTGCAGCCCTGGCCGTCGATGCGCCGCTGCAACTCGGCCTTCAGGCCATCCGGCAATGGGCCGGGAACGATGTCATGTCCGAACACCAGTTCGGGTCGTGCGAAGCCCTTCAGGTAGCGGGCGTAGGCGTTGTTGTAGATGTCCTCGGCGTAGCCCGGCTTGTACCAGGCGCGCTGGTCGTTCGCGATCACGGGAACCATCTGGCCGCGGCATTCCGGCCGGCTGCGGATCCAGTCCGCCGAGGCACGAAACGGCTCGCTCCATGTCACCGTGAGGTCGCTGCCCCTCACGCGCGCCGTGACGAAACTCGCCATGCCGAGAACGCCGGCCGCGAGCACAAGGTTCACCGTCAATCGGAAGAACCGCGGCGCGCCGGCCACCGCCACGTCGTAGAGCCGCGCACATATTCCCCACAGGAAGGGCGAGCAGACGAGCAGGTAGCGGTTGGCGAAGTTCGGTGCCACGAGCAGCGAACTGCTCACGGCCGCCATCAGGACGATCGTCGGCACGCCGACCACGAGGCTGGTCGCCGGATCGATCGGGAACCGGCCCAGCGCCTTGCGGTCGAGGCCCGGCCACAGCAGACGCGCGATGACGGCGGCGACGCAGAAGGCAATCAGCAAGCGTCCCAGCGGACCGAAGGCGTAGAAGGCGGCGAACTTCAGCTCGAACCCGTACCAGTCGAGCGTGTTCTGGATCCAGTAATTGCCCATGACGATCTGAGAGTGGGTGGCCACGAACAGCTTCAGATACAGGAACGAGATGACCATGACCCCCGCCGCCGCCGCGACCATCAGCAGCCGCTGCCGCGGCCGCCAGAGGAAGAGCACCATCAGCGCGCCCACGCTCTCGAACACGACGTAGAAGTGCGTGAAGGCGCCGATGAGGATGAGGGCGAGCAGAGGCAGCAGGAGGTGGGGCGGCGCCTTCTCCCGGCGTCTGCCTTCGTCGAGCAGGGCGAGGGTCAGCGCCAGGATGCCTGCGCCGACCAGCAGGGCGAGCGAGTAGTTGCGGGCGTTCTGCGACTGCACGAACCAGTAGAGCGAGCCGGTCGCCATGGCGCCGCCGAACAGCCGGGCCGCCAGCGAGAAGGCTCCCCGCGTGCCCAGCACGAAAATCAGCACGGCACCGCAGGCCGAGAGCGCGCTGAAGCTCCGGAGTGCCGCATCCGAAGAGCCGAAGATCTTGCAGTAGTAGTGGACCAGAATGAAATAGAGCGGCGAATTCAGGTCACCCGCGATACGGGTCCAGAGATCGCCCAGGCGGCCGACCGGTTCGATGATGCCCGCTGTGTAGAGTTCGTCGAGCCAGAGGCTGCGTGCTTCCAGTCCGAGGAAGGCGCCGACCAGTCCGATCGCACAGGCAATGGCGAAGCAGATGCCCGCAAAGTTGTTTTCGATCTTCTGGCGCATTGCCGCTCGTCGTGAGCGTGCAGTATAGGCGGCGGCAGGTCTTACCATCGAGTGGATTTTCTTCTAGAATCGTTGCGCTTTGGCGCCCAGCGAGTCCCGATCGATTGTCGTCACCGGCGCCGCCGGCCTTGTCGGTCAGAATCTCATTCCCCGCCTCAAGGCCCGCGGCTTCGGCCCGATCGTGGCCATCGACAAGCACCCGGCAAACACCGCGATTCTGGAGCGCCTGCATCCCGACATCACGATCGTTCGGGCCGATCTTTCGCAGCCGGGAGCCTGGCAGGAGGCGTTCGCCGGTGCGCGCGTGCTGGTCATGGGGCATGCGCAGATCGGCGCGCTGACCGAGGAACCCTTCATCGCCAACAACGTCACGGCGTCGCGCCACGTTCTCGATGCGGCCAAGGCGCATGGCGTGGAATATATGGTTCATCTCAGTTCCTCGGTGGTGAAATCCCTGGCGCACGACTTCTATACCGAGAGCAAGAAGGTCCAGGAGGCGATGGTCGTGGAGAGCGGTATCCCGTCCTGCGTGCTGCGTCCGACCCTGATGTTCGGCTGGTTCGATCGCAAGCATCTGGGATGGCTTGCGCGCTTCATGCAGAAGACGCCGGTGTTTCCGGTGCCGGGGGACGGCAGGTACCTCCGACAGCCTCTTTATGCCGGCGACTTCTGCGAGATCATCTGTGCCTGTATCGACAAGCCGCGGCCGGGGAATGGCTATAATATCTCCGGGCAGGAGAAGGTGACGTACATCGACATGATCCGGCAATTGAAGGAGGCGTGTGGCGCCCGCGCGGCGATCGTGCGGATACCCTATTCGCTGTTCTGGCTGTTGCTGAAGGTCTATGCGCTGTTCGATCGCGATCCGCCCTTCACGACCAGCCAGCTCGAGGCGCTCGTCCTGCCCGATGTCTTCGAGGTGATCGACTGGCCGGGAATTTTCGGCGTGCGCGCGACACCGCTCGCCGACGCGCTGCGCGAGACCTTCCGGCACCCGGTCTACTCCAAGCAGGTGCTGGAGTTCTGACATGGCCAACGTGGCGATCGTCGGCGCCGGTGCCATGGGCCTCGCGGCCGCCTTCCATGCGCTGAAGGCCGGTCACCGGGTCTCGGTGTTCGAGGCCGACAAGGTCGCGGGCGGCATGGCTGCGCATTTCGATTTCGACGGATTGTCGATCGAGCGGTTCTTCCACTTCATCTGCAAGCCCGACTACCCGATGTTCGAGCTGATGGGCGAACTCGGCATCGCCGACAAGCTGGTGTGGCGCGAGACGTCGATGGGCTACTTCATCGACGGCAAGCACTTCACCTGGGGCGACCCATGGGCGCTGCTGACCTTCCCCAAACTCGACCCGATCTCCAAGTTCCGCTACGGCCTGCACATGTTCCTGTCGACCAGGCGCAAGGACTGGTCGGCACTGGAGAATGTCAGCTCCAAGGAGTGGTTCCTGCGCTGGCAGGAGTGGTACTTCTGGCGGCAGGGCAAGCGCGCCTACGAAACCCTGTGGCGGCGCTTGTTCGAGCTGAAATTCTACGAATATGCCGACAACATCTCGGCCGCCTGGATCTGGACGCGTATCAAGCGCGTGGGCGTGTCGCGCAAATCGCTGTTTCAGGAGGAGCTGGGTTACATCGACGGCGGCTCCGAAGTGCTGATCGAGGCGCTGGTGAAGGCGATCGTCGGGGCGGGTGGCGAGGTGCGCCTCGGTGCGCAGGTGGGCGAGATCACCAGCGAGAACGGCAAGGTGACCGGCCTGGTGGTGGACGATGTCGCGCATTCCTTCGATGCGGTGGTGTGTACCGTGCCTACGCCCTACGTGACGCGCATCGTGCCCGGTCTGTCGGCGGCGGCGAGGGCGAAGTACGAAGCGATCGGCAATATCGGCTGCGTCTGCGTGGCGCTGAAGCTCGCCAAGCCGATCACCCGGCACTTCTGGGTCAACGTCAACGACCGTACGATCGACATTCCGGGCATGGTCGAATTCTCGAACCTGCGGCGCCTGCCCGATACCGTGGTCTACATTCCCTATTACATGCCGCAGACCAATCCGAAGTTCGGCCGCCCGTCCGAGGCGTTCGTCGAGGAGTCGTTCGCCTACCTGCGCAAACTCAATCCTGCGCTGCAGCCGGGCGACCTGAAGGCGAGCCACGTCGGTCGCCTGCGGCACGCCCAGCCCCTGTGCGAGCCCGGCTTCCTGTCGAAGATCCCGAAGGTGCAGACCGAGATCGCCGGGCTGCAAATCGCCGACACCTGCTTCTACTATCCCGAGGATCGAGGCATTTCCGAGAGCGTGCGCTACGGCAAGCTGCTGGCGCAGGGCATCGACCGGCCGGATGTCTGGGCCGCGGAAGGACGATGAAGGTCCAGTTCCTGAAATTCCTGGCGGCCGGCGGCGTCGCGGCGCTGGTGAACATGGGCAGCCGCTACGTGCTGAACCAGTTCATGCGGTTCGAGGTGGCCGTCGTGGTCGCCTACCTGTTCGGCTTCTTCACGGCCTACGTGCTGTCGCGGATGTACGTGTTCGATCCGTCGGGCCGGTCGCGCCGCACAGAGATCCGCCGCTTCGCGATCGTCAATGTGTTCTCGCTCGGCGTCGTCTGGGTGGTGAGCGTTGGGCTTGCCCGCGTGATCTTTCCCGCGATCGGCTTTACCTGGCACGCCGACGACGTCAGCCACGTGATCGGCGTGCTGGCGCCCGCGGTCACCAGCTATCTCGGGCATCGCTTCTATACCTTCGCCCGGATCGACTCGTGAACGAGCGTCCGCTGTGGCTGGCCCTGGCCTTCTGCATTCTGGTGCGGATCGTGCTGGAGGCTCGCTACGGGCTGGGCTTCGACGTCGATATCCGGCTGTGGCAACTCGTCGATGTCGAGCTGCTGCGCGACGATCCGCTGAGGTCGCTTTACCTGATGCATGCGCAGCCGCCGCTGTTCAACGCACTCTATGCGCTGTCGCTGCGACTGCCGGAGGCGCTCGGCAAGCCCTTCCTGCACCTGGTGTTCCAGGCGACGTCGATCGTGTCGGTGGCCCTGATCTACCTGCTGCTGCGGCGGGCCCGGATGGGCGCCACGGGGGCGGCAGTGGCTGCCGGCCTGTTCGGGGTCATGCCGCAGGCACTGATCTACGAAAGCGTCTTCAATTACGCACCGTTCGAGGTGATGTTCCTGCTGGCTGGCATGCTGCTGGCCGCCCGCTACCTGGAGGACGGCGGCGTGGCGCGCTTCGCCGGGCTTTGCGCCTGCCTGGTGATCCTGGCCTTCATGCGGTCGCTCTTTCACATCGGCTGGGTGGCGGTCGCACTGCTCGCGGTCTGGGGGCTGAGGTCGTGGCGCCATGGCCGCGACGGACGGGCGCTGGCGGTGCTGGCGGCGTCGCTCGCGCTCGTATCCTCGGTCTACGTCAAGAACTTGAAGCTCTACGGCGCCTTTGCGGCGAGTACCTGGGAGGGCATCGCCCTCACCCAGTTGGCGGCGCCGATCCTTCCGGGCGACCCGGTCAAGTTTCCCCAGGTTCTGTCCGACATTCGCCAGCGGATCGATCGCGGCGAGTTCTCGCCGGCGCTGAAAGGCGCGATTGCTGATCTGTGGTACGGCTGGATCGAGACGGCGAAGGATTGTCGGCAAATGGACGAGAAGCGCGCTGTTCTCTGTGCCCGCGTGCGCGCCAGCGGCGAGCCCAACATGAATCACTTCGCGGTGATCGAATACTCGCGCCAGCTCGGCGGCGACGCGCGGCGCCTTCTGCAGCTCTATCCGCAGGTCTATCTCAACCATGTTACGGCGAGCGTGATGACCTTCCTCGGGACGCCGTCCTGGCACTATCGGGGTTTCGACAGTCTCCTGCCGCGCTACTGCGATTTCTGGAACGACTTGCTGCTCTATCACCCGAACCGCGGCCTTCAGGGCGTCCAGGCTCCGGGGCAATTGTGGGGCTCGGTCGTCAATCGCCTGGCCGGTTCGTCGGTACCGCTGATCGTGCTGGTACTGACCGGCATCGTCCTCGTGCTGGCACGCGGCGCCGCCGACATCATCGGTTACGGGCGCGGTCGCCAGCCAGCTGCCGACTGGGTGTTTCCCGCGCTCGTCGTGCTGCTCTATGCCACCGTCCCCAATCTCACCAACGGCGTGGAGACACAGCGAATCCGCTATTCGATCGAGCCGATCCTCTACGTTGCACTGATCACGGGTGGTCTGGCATTGGCCCGTCGCTTCGCATCGTCGAAGGGTTGATCGGCTTGGCCTCGGCATCCGCTATGACCTAGCATCGGCCCCGGACGATCCTTCGCAGGCAACCCAGCTTGAACCGACCCCTGTCGCGGCTCGAGAGACTCGCACCCTCCTTCGCCATCCAGCTGCTGGTCGTGACCTCGGTGACGATCGTGGTCGCCTCGATTGCCTCGCTGGTCATTCGCGCGACGCTGCCCTACCCGATCAATGTCTGGGAGGCCGGGCTGCTGACCGACGCGGCACGGATGGCACAGGGCCAGCGCGTTTACGATCCGGCCGTCGAGCACGCGACGACCATGTACTCGCCGCTCACCACGATCGTGCTGTCGGAGATCTACAAGATCTTCGGCTTCGGCCTGCAGGCGGGACGGTGGCTCAACGTCGTGGCGGCGGCGATGTCTCTCGGCATGATCCTGTTGTGGTTCGCTCGGCCGCGCTTCGCCGACATCTCGATCGCGCTCGCGTTCCTGCTCGCGGGCCACACACGAGCGGCCAACTACTTCGCCGAATCGCGACCCGACATGACGGCGATCGTGCTGATCCTGACGTCGCTGATGCTGGTCTATCGTGGACTGGAATTGTCGCGCGGGGCGGCGCAAGTGGCCTGGGTTGCCGCAGGCTCGCTGGTACTCGCCGTTGGGGTGTTCACCAAGCAGACGGCGCTCGCCTATGCCGCGATCGCGCCGGTGGTCGTGCTGCTGTCGGATCGTTCTCCGCGGCGCTTCCTGCTGTCGCTGTTGCCCTTCGTTCCGGCCATCGTGGCGATGGCTTTCACCTGGAAGTATTTCCCGGGCGTCTGGCGGTACATGATCGACGTGCCGTCGCAGTATGGCGTTCCGCTCGCCAATCTTCGCCAGCAGATCGTCGAACTCGGCGCCGCCGCGCCGCTGTTCCTGCTGGCGCTGATACAATGGCTGCTGACCGATGCCGCCGCCGACATCAAGCGGCCGCGCATTCGCTGGCTGATGGTCTTCATCGCCTGCGCCTGCGGCTCCGGCAGCATCGCCGCCGCCAAGGAGGGCGCCTACTTCAATTCGCTGATCCCGGCATTTCTCGGCATGGGCGCCTTCTGCGCCTGGCGCCTCCCGGTGCTGCTCGGACTTCTGGCGCGCACCGATATCGCCTGGGCCGCACGCAGCATCGCCTCGGTGGTCGTGACCTTCCTGCTGGTGATCTTCGTCACGCCCAATTTCGACCTGTTCCGGATCCAGGGCCAGTTCGTCGGCCTGGGCGACGGCAGCCGGCCGCTGGTGATCGCCGAGGCGCGCAGCCTGCCCGGCAAGGTGATCTCGCCCGACGATCCGACCCTCGCGCTGATGGCCAAGGGCTATGCCGGCCGTTCGGCAGTCTTCCAGGCGGATGCCGTGCGCTGGGTGCCCGCACGCATCGAGCCGCTGATCGAGGAGGTCGCCTCGGCCGACTGGGTGATCCTGATGACCCCGGTTCATGTCGTGCCGGGCAAGCCGACCAATCCGGTTTTGATCGGTCTCGACTGGTGGCCGCGCGACGAGGTGCTTCGTCGTGCGGGCTTCAAGCGTGTGTCCTTCAAGACGACGTCGGACCCGCTCTACCAGCTCTGGCAGAAGGAAAGATAGGGCCGGGACGGCCTACACGCGGCCGTGGCAGTGCTTGAATTTCTTGCCTGAACCGCAGGGACAGGGCGCATTGCGCGAGACCTTGCCCCAAGTCGCGGGATCGTTGGGGTCGGCCTTCGGATTGACCCGCGGCCGCTGCAGCGTGGCGACGCCCTCGCCGCCGTTGGGATCGGCGGGGTCGAAGGCGGGATCGCTCGCCATCACCGCGGCCAGTGCGGGATCCTCGTGGACTTCGTGCATTTGGCCCGTCGCCGGGCCGGTCGGCATCGGCGGCGCCTCCATGCGCAGCTGCAGGGTCGCCAGTACGTTGACGGTCTGCTCGCGGAGGCCGGTAAGCATGTCGTTGAAGAGGTTGAAGGCCTCGCGCTTGTATTCGTTGAGCGGATCCTTCTGGCCGTAGGCACGCAACCCGATGCCCTGCCGCAGATGGTCGAGATGGAGGAGGTGCTCCTTCCAGCTCTGGTCGAACAGCTGCATCAGCACGCTCTTCTCGACCTGGCGCCAGACTTCGGGGCCATACTGCGCCGCCTTCTGGGCGAACAGCCGGTCGGTCGATTCGCCGAGCCGGGTCTTGATTTCCTCTTCGGCGATGCCCTCTTCCTTGGCCCAGGCATCGAGCGGCAGGTCGAGGCCGAACACGCGCTGGACGTCGTCCTTCAGTTCGGCCGTCTTCCACTGTTCGGCGTAGACGCCCTCGGGAATGTGGCGCGACACCATCGCCTCGATCACGTCGCGGCGCATCTCGGAAACGACCTCGGACACGTCCTCCGTGGCCATCAGCTCGATGCGCTCCTTGTAGATCTCCTTGCGCTGGCTGTTCATGACGTCGTCGAAGCGCAGCAGGTTCTTGCGGATCTCGAAGTTGCGCGCTTCGACCTTGCCCTGCGCAGTTTCCAGCGCCTTGTTGAGCCAGCGATGGGTCAGGGCCTCGTCGTCGGCCATGCCCTTCTTCTGCACCCAGTCCAGCACCTTGTTGTTGCCGAAGATGCGCATCAGGTCGTCTTCCAGTGACAGGAAGAACTTCGATGCGCCCGGATCGCCCTGGCGGCCCGAGCGTCCGCGCAGCTGGTTGTCGATGCGCCGGCTCTCGTGACGCTCGGTGCCGACGACGTAGAGGCCGCCGGCCTTGCGCACGATCTCGCGGTCGCGCTCGACGCCGGCGCGGATCTCGGCTTCGACGCGGGCGAGTTCCGACTTGCGTTGGTCCTCGTCGGCGAACTTCGCGGCAATCTCGGGAGCGCTCTGGCGTACCAACATCTCGACGTTGCCGCCGAGCTGGATGTCGGTGCCGCGGCCGGCCATGTTGGTGGCGATGGTCACGGTGCCCGGCCGGCCGGCCTGGGCGACGATCTGAGCTTCCTGTTCATGGAAGCGGGCGTTCAGGACGTTGTGCGCTATGCCGGCCTTCTTGAGTTCGTCGGAAAGAGCCTCCGACTTCTCGATCGAGACCGTGCCGACCAGCATCGGCTGATTGCGCTCCTGGCACTCCTTGATCAGCTTGACGATGGCGCGCGTCTTGTCGGTGAGCGTGCGATAGATCTCGTCGTCGGCATCCTTGCGCGCGACCGGCACGTTCGTCGGGACCTCGACAACCTCGAGCCTGTAGATCTCGCCGAACTCCGACGCTTCGGTCATGGCCGTGCCGGTCATGCCCGCGAGCTTGGGATACATGCGGAACAGATTCTGGAAGGTGATCGATGCCAACGTCTGGTTCTCGCGCTGGATCTCGACTTTTTCCTTGGCCTCGAGCGCCTGGTGCAGGCCCTCCGAATAGCGGCGGCCCGCCATCATGCGGCCGGTGAACTCGTCGATGATGACGACCTGGCCATCCTTGACGATGTAGTCGACGTCGCGGGCGAACAGCTTGTGGGCGCGCAGCGCCTGCGTCACGTGGTGCAGGACGGTGACCTGGGTCGGCGCATAGAGGCTTTGGCCCTCCGGCATCAGCCCGTCGGCGCGCAGCAGCTCCTCGACCGCCTCGACGCCGGCGTCGGTGAATACGACGGTGCGGTTCTTCTCGTCCTTCTCGTAGGCGTCCGGCTTCAGCCGCGGGATCACGGCGTCGGCGCGGCGGTAGAGTTCGGACGAATCCTCGGCGGGGCCGGAGATGATCAGCGGCGTGCGCGCCTCGTCGATCAGGATCGAGTCGACTTCGTCGACGATGGCATAGTTGAAGGGGCGCTGGACCATCGAGGCCTGCTGGTACTTCATGTTGTCGCGCAGGTAGTCGAAGCCCAGCTCGTTGTTGGTGCCGTACGTGACGTCGCACTCGTAGGCGGCTTTGCGCTGCTCGTCGCTCAGCTCGTGGACGATCACGCCGACGGTGAGGCCGAGGAATCTGTAAACCTGGCCCATCCACTCGCTGTCGCGCTTGGCCAGGTAGTCGTTCACGGTGACGACATGCACGCCCTTGCCTTCGAGGGCGTTGAGATAGACCGGCAGCGTGGCGACCAGGGTCTTGCCTTCGCCGGTCTTCATCTCGGCGATCTTGCCCTGGTGCAGGATCATGCCGCCCTTGAGCTGCACGTCGAACGGGCGCTGGCCCAGGGTGCGCTTGGCGGCTTCCCGAACCGTGGCGAAGGCCTCGACCAGCAGGTCGTCGAGAGATTCGCCCTTGGCCAGGCGCTCGCGAAACTCGGCCGTCTTGCCGCGCAGAGCATCGTCGCTCAGCTTGCCAATCTCCGGCTCCAGCGCGTTGATCCTGGCGACCGGCTTGTCGAGGCCTTTGACGATGCGATCGTTGGCCGTGCCGAACAGGCCTCGGGCAAGCGCCCCCAGCATGAAAACCTCGAAATCTTAATGACTTAGGCGGGCCGCCGAGCCCGCCGTGCCGGTCAGAGATAGAGAGCGTGCCGAGCAGTGTCAACGCAAGCGGACCGGGCCCGCATGGCAGTCGCCGCGGCTCTCACGAAAAAGTGCCGTAATTCTTCGGCAACAGGTTGCCTGCGATGAGCGCTGCTGTGTAAACGGAAGGCGGCGCCTCATTGCGTCACGTTTTCCGTTTCCGGAGCTTTTCATGAGCCGTCGCCTGCGTTTCCTGCGCCTCACCCTGCTGTGCTGCGCGGCGATGGCCAACCCGGCGCTCGCCCAGCAACCCGCCCAGGCGCCGGCGAAACCCTCCGCGGTACCGCCCGCCCAAGCGGCACCCGGCGCGCCCAAGCCGGCTGGCCACGCCCAGACGCCGGCGCTGAAGGACCCGGTGGTTGCGACCGTAAATGGCCAGCAGATCCGGCTGTCCGAACTCGAGGTCGCCCAGCAGGCGCTGCCGCCACAATATCGCAACGTTCCCCTGCAATCGGTCTACCAGGCGCTGCTTGAGCGCATCATCGACAGCAAGCTGGTGGTCGCCGACGGCCGCAAGAACAAGGTCGGTGACGATCCCGCCTTCAAGAAGCGCATGGCCTTCGTCGAGGAGCAGGTGATCCAGGACTACTGGCTGCAGCGCGAGATCGCCAAGAAGGTCACGCAGGAGAAGATGCAGCAGCGCTACGAGGAGCGCCTGAAGTCGATGCCGCCAGAGGAGGAAGTGCACGCCCGCCACATCCTGGTGTCGACCGAGGACGAGGCCAAGGCGCTGATCGCCGAGATCAAGAAGGGCGCTTCGTTCGACAAGCTCGCCAAGGAAAAGTCGACCGACAAGGCATCGGGCGCCGAGGGTGGCGATCTCGGCTGGTTCAAGAAGTCGGACATGGTGAAGGAGTTCGCCGACGCCGCCTTTGCGCTGAAGAAGGGCGAGCTGACCGAGACACCGGTCAAGACGCAGTTCGGCTACCACGTCATCAAGGTCGAGGATCGCCGCAAGGCGCCGCCGCCGGCCTTCGAGGAAATGGCCGAACAGATCCGCGAGGAATTGGCGCGCGAGACCGTGACGAGCCTGCTCGATCAGCTGCGGTCGAACGCCAAGGTCGAGAAGTTCAACATGGACGGCAGCAAGCCCGACCCGGCCGCAGCGCCGCCGGCGGCACGGCCCGCCGCCCCGCCGGCAGCCGCCCCGCCGGCATCGCCACAGAAATAGCGCTCAGGTGCCGTCGGCGCGGTCCAACTTGAACTCACGTTTTTCGCCGTTTTTGGTGTAGTCTCCGCGAATCGGTGGCCCGGAAATGACCGGTCCGCCGAGGGGGAAGACTAATGTCCGTCAAACACGCCGTATCGCCGCTTGCGCCCAAGACGACGCCGACGCTGCCGCGTATCGCAGGCGTCAAGCTCGCGGCGGCCGCGTCGGGCGTGCGTTACCAGGATCGCGACGATGTCATGCTGGCCCTGCTGCCGGCCGGCGCCACCATCGCGGGCGTGCTGACCAAGTCCAAGACCTGTTCGGCTCCGGTCGACTGGTGCCGCAAGAACCTGGCCCGCGGCAAGGTGCGGGCGATCGTGGTCAACGCCGGCAACGCCAACGCCTTCACCGGCAAGCTCGGCGACAAGGCGGTCGAAGAGAGTACCCGCGCCATCGCCCAGGCGCTGGGCTGCCCGCGCAACGAAGTGTTCATGGCCTCGACCGGCGTGATCGGCCAGCCGCTCGACTGGGAAAAGATCGCGGCCGCGGTGCCGGCCCTGATCAAGGGCGCGCGCGAGGACAACTGGTCTGCCGCGGCCGGCGCGATCATGACCACCGATACGTTCCCCAAGCTCGCCACGCGGCAGGCCAAGATCGGCGAGAAGACCGTCACTCTGAACGGCTTTCTGAAGGGTTCGGGCATGATCGCGCCGGATATGGCGACCATGCTGGCCTTCGTCTTCACCGACGCCAAGGTGCCCGGGTCGGTGCTGCAGAAGCTGCTGACCGATGCCGCGGACAAGTCGCTCAACTGCGTCACGGTCGACGGCGACACCTCGACGTCGGACACGCTGCTGCTCGCCGCCACCGGCTCTGCACGGCATGCCCCGATCGAGGAAGCCGACGATCCGGTGCTTGTCGATTTCAAGCGCGCGCTGGACGAACTGCTGATCGACCTCGCCCAGCTCCTGGCCCGCGACGGCGAAGGTGCGACCAAGTTCATCACCATCAACGTGGGCGGCGCCTCGTCGAACGGCGCGGCCCGCAAGATCGGTCTGGCGGTCGCCAACTCGCCGCTAGTCAAGACCGCGATTGCCGGCGAGGACGCCAACTGGGGCCGTATCGTCATGGCGGTCGGCAAGTCGGGCGAGCGTGCCGACCGCGACAAGCTGAAGATCTCGATCGGTGGTGTGAAGATCACCGACGCGGGCCAGGTCGTACCCAACTACGACGAGACGCCGGTCGCCAAGCACATCAAGGGCACCGACATCGTGATCGACATCGACCTCGGTATCGGCCGCGGCCGCGCCACCGTATGGACCTGCGACCTGACGCACGGCTACATCGACATCAACGGCAGCTACCGTTCTTGAGGCGCGCTCGTTGAGCGCGCGCTTGGAGGACGAGTGTCCCGGCGGCGTGCAGCCGCTCGGTGACCGGCCAATGGTACTGGTGGCTGCGGTAGCGCTGGTCGATCCGGACGGCAGGGTGCTGATTGCACAGCGCCCGCCGGGCAAGTCGATGGCCGGTCTTTGGGAATTTCCCGGCGGCAAGGTCGATGCCGGCGAGACGCCGGAGCATGCGCTGGTCCGCGAACTCAACGAGGAACTCGGCATCGAGACCGCGACGAGCTGCCTGGCCCCGATCGCCTTCGCGAGCCACGGCTACGAGAAATTTCATCTGCTGATGCCGGTATTCGCCTGCCGCAAATGGCGCGGCACGCCGCAGCCTCGCGAGGGGCAGGCCCTGAAGTGGGTGCTGCCGACGGAACTCGGCCGCTATCCCATGCCGCCCGCCGACCTCCCGTTGGTCGGATTGCTGCGCGACCTGCTCTGAATCCTAGCGCGCGGGATCGAGCGGCACGCCTTCGCGCCAGCCGGTGAGTCGGCGAAAGATCACGGCTTGCGCGGTGGCGGCGATTGCGACGCCGGCATACGAGACCAGGATGGCGATTGCCCAGGCGATCACCGCGGCGGCCGTGCCGGCGCCGATTCCGCGGATGAAGGCATGCGGAACGAGCGCCGCCATCATGATCGCGATCGCGCTGGCGAAGTAGATCAGGAACAGCGTCGCGATGATGACCCAGGCATTGCCGCGGCTGAACGCCCAGGACTCGCGCGGCGAGAACGGCACGCCGACGGCCGTCGCGGCGAGCCCGAAGCTCACTCGGAGCGCGATCAGGGCAGAAACCATGAAGCCCACGCCGAGCGGCGCGGCGAGGGCCTCGCGTTTGGCGAGGTCGGGGTCGATCTGGCCGCTGCTGAAGCCGGTCGGGTCGATCGAGCCCAAGGTCAGCACGAAGGCGCCAATCAGCAGGAAGGTGATGCCGCCGATGCGGATCAGATGCATCAGGAAGGCGCTCTCGCGGGCAGACCAGCCGAGGCCAGGCAGCCGTTCGACGCCGCGTGGACCCATCAGCACCACGCGCATCCAGGCGACCATGAACATCACGGTTGGAACGACGTCGATTGCCTTCTCTGCCAGCATGCCGAGCGGCGACTCGCGATTTATGCCGGCGGCGGCGATGCGCAGCACCAGCGACATGATCCAGGGGATCGTCACGAGATGAAAGAACAGCCGGAGATTGGCGAAGAAGAAGCCGAAGCTCTCCGACAGAAGGTCGCCGAACGGCAGTTTGTTGGGCAAGCGGTCAGCTCCGTCCGGCCTTCACGCCGGTACTTTGTTCGGTGGTGCCCAGCGCCTCGGCAAGGCGATGGGCGGCGCTGCCCGGCCGGAGCGCTTTCGGCTGGGAGGCATGCGGCGCCCAGCCGTGCAGGAACAGCACTTCGAATGTCGCGGCGAGCCGCCCATTCGGCTGAGCGAACCGCTCGGCATAGATTTCGGCGGCGCGCAGCAGGGTCGCGCGCCGGCTGAAGCCGCGCCGGCGTTCGGCCACCAGGTTTCCTTCGCCCATCGCGCTCAATTCTCGCATCAGGGCGAGCGCGTTGTCGTATTCGACGTCGATGGTTTCGCTGTCTGCGACCGGCAGGGCAAAGCCCGCGCGCTGCAGCAGGCTCGCCGCATCGCCGAGGTCGGCGAAGGGCGAGATGCGCGGACTGAGGCCGCCCTCGATCTCGCTTTCCGCCGCGCCCAGCGCCTGGCGCAGTTGCCACAGGGTGCCTCCGCCCAGCATCGCGCCGAGGAACAGCCCGTCGGGCCGCAGGCAGCGCGAGATCTGGATCAAGGTACCGGGCAGGTCGTTCACCCAGTGGAGGGTCATGGCGCTCAATATCAGATCGAAGCTCTCGGGCGCGAAGGGCAGTGCCTCCTCGTCGGCGACCACGGCCGGCCCTGCAGCACGCCGTGCAAAGGAGAACCCGAGATCGGCGCGGATCAGATGGCCCACGCCGTCACGCGTGGCGAGGGCCGTCGCGATCTCGTCGCCATGGCAGCCGAGATCGAGCGCCCGGTCGAAGCGGCGTTTCACGTCATCGAGCCGCTCGACCAGCCGGGTGGCGATCTCCTGCTTCAGGAACGCACGGCCGCTCCAGCCCTGCGCGGCGCGTGCGCGGCGCAGGCGGAGCGCGGCGCGGTCGAAGACCAGCAGGGGATCGGGAGCGGGCACGCTCTGTATGTAGGGCGAAAGCATGGCGGCGGGTAGGGGAGCGTGCCCCGCTGTCGGCCCAATTGTCGGGCCACATGCCGCAATGGACGTGGTCTCAGCCTGCAGGCAGATGGGCCGGCACTTGAGCCGGCTGGTGGTGGATGCCGTGCTGCCGCCGCTCTGCCTCGGCTGTAACGAGATCGTTGCGACGCCTGGGTCGCTGTGCGCCGGGTGCTGGAGTGCCTTTTCCTTCATCGCCCCGCCGCAGTGCCGACGCTGTGGCGTGCCGTTCGTCCACGACGTCGGCTCCGATGCCTACTGCGCCGACTGCCTTGCCCGGCCGCCGCGCTATCGCCGCGCCCGGGCTGCCCTGGTCTATGACGAGCGCAGCCGGCGCATCGTCCTGCCGTTCAAGCATGGCGATCGGACCGACATGGCGAGATCCTGTGCCGGCTGGATGGTGCGAGCGGCCGGCGAGTTGCTGCCCGAGGCCGATCTCGTCGTGCCCGTGCCGCTGCATTGGCGGCGCCTGTTCACCCGCCGCTACAACCAGGCGGCCCTGTTGGCTGCGATGGTGGCGCAACAGTCCGGCCGGCGTGCGGTACCCGATCTCTTGCGGCGTCACCGCTGGACCGGTTCGCAGGCCGGCCTGCGCGGCAAGGAAAGGCGGCGCAACGTGCGGCTTGCCTTCGATGTTCATCCCCGCTGGACAGAGGAGGTTCGGGACCGCGGCGTGCTTCTGGTCGACGACGTACTGACCACAGGGGCGACGGTCGACGCCTGCGCACGAGCCTTGCAGCTGGCGGGAGCCCGCCATGTCGATGTCCTGACGCTGGCGCGGGTAGTACGGCCGGCGCTATAGTCATCATAAGGAGTTTCCGATGGCCAGGATCGAAATCTACACGACGCCGTGGTGCGGCTACTGCGCCCGCGCGAAGGCCCTGCTCGAGAGGAAAGGTGCCTCGTTCGAGGAAATGGACGTGATGGAGGACGAGGCCAAGCGCGCCGAGATGCGCTCCCGTTCCAAGCGCACGACGGTGCCGCAGATCTTCATCAACGGCCAGCATATCGGCGGCTCGGACGAGCTGTCGGCCCTGGAAGGCGCGGGCAAGCTCGACGCGCTGCTCGCCCAGCCCGGCTAAGGAGCCTTCGATGACTGCGTTCAAGGCCGGCCTTATCCAGACAAACGTCAGCAACGAGATGGCCGAGAACGTGGCCTTCGTGCGCGAGCAGGCGCGGCTGGCGCGCGACGCCGGCGCCGACTTCATCATGACGCCGGAGAATACCGGCTTGATCGGCGCCAACCGCGGCGACACGCTCGACAAGGCCCAGACCGAAGACACGCACGGCATGCTCGCAGCCGCCCGCGCCTCGGCGCGCGAAACCGGTGCCTGGTTCCTGCTTGGCTCCATTCACGTCCGCGTTCCGGGCGAGGAGCAGATCCGCAATCGCTCCTACCTGATCGACTCGTCCGGCGGCATCGTCGCGAGCTACGACAAAATCCACATGTTCGACGTCGAGCTCGCCGGGGTCGGCGGTCAGAGCTATCGCGAATCGTCGACCTTCAAGCCGGGCGAGAGCGCGGTGCTGGCCGAGACGCCGTGGGGCGTGCTCGGCATGACGATCTGCTACGACCTGCGCTTTCCCTATCTCTATCGCGAGCTGGCGCATGCCGGCGCGGTGATGCTGTCGATTCCGTCGTCGTTCACCGTGCCGACCGGCAAGGCTCATTGGCACGCGATCCTGCGCAGCCGGGCGATCGAGACCGGCTGCTTCGTCTTCGCGCCGGCCCAGGTCGGCACGCACAAGGGCTCCAACCGCCAGACCTATGGTCACTCGATCGCCGTCGCGCCGTGGGGCGAGGTGCTGGTCGATGCCGGCGGCGAAAAGCCGGGCTTCGTGATCGCGGACATCGATCTCGCCAAGGTCGCCGAGGCGCGCAAGATGGTGCCGTCGCTGCAGCACGACCGGAAGTACGCGGCCCCGGTGCTGCACAAGGCGGCGGTCGCGAAGGCCGCCGAATAGCTATAACTTGCGCGCAGCGATGCGCTGGACCATGGCCATCGATGGCGCGCTGATCAGGCGGGCCTCGTAGGCGACCACGGAAAAGCTGCCGCGCACCAGCTCGAGCAGTTCGCCATCCTTCAGCAGGAATTCCGGACGGCTCGGTTTGCCGAAGCGCTCGTTGCCTGCCATGAACGTCTGATAGAGCAGCACTCCGCCGGGCTCGATTGCGGCCAGGAGGGCGGGCATGAGCGGGCGATGCAGATAGTTGGTCACCACGACGGCGCCGAACCGGCGCGATGCGAGTGGCCAGGCACTGCCGTCCTCGAGATCGGCCTGGATGACTTCTACGCTGGAATCGGCCGGAAGGCCGGCGGTGTCCCGATCGATTGCCGTCACCTTGTGATCGCGCTCGGCGAAGAAGCGCGTGTGTCGTCCGCTGCCGGCCGCGACGTCGAGCACGGTGGCTCCGGGCGGCACCAGTCCCGCCCATTGGACGATCCAGGGCGAGGGCAGAGGCCCTCTTGCATCGGAGGTCATGAAACCCCATTCTTCTGGCACTCCCCCGTCGGGAGTGCCAAACAGCCGAAATTGTTCATCGTTTCATGATTCTATACCGACTGCGCTGCTCCAAGGGCCACGAGTTCGACAGCTGGTTCAAGGACAGCAAGACCTACGAGCGCCAGGAAAAGAAGTCCTTGGTCGGCTGCGCCGTCTGCGGCGACGCCAAGGTCACGCGAGCGATGATGGCGCCGCGTCTGGGCACAAAAGGCAACAAGAGCAAGACCGGCACGCCGGAACCGGTGAGCGCGCTGCCGGCGCCTCCCGCGCCGCCGCCGGACCAGGTCCAGGCGGAACAGACCATGGCGGCGCTCGCCCGGAAGATGCCCAAGGAGCTGCGCGAGGCATTGATGAAGGTGCGCGCCGAGGTCGAGAAGAACTGCGAGCATGTCGGCGACAAGTTCGCCGAGGAAGCCCGCAAAATTCACTACGGCGAGAGCGACAAACGCGGCATTTACGGCGAGACGACCGACGAGGAAGCGGAAGCCTTGGCCGAGGAAGGCATCGAGTTCGGCCGGCTGCCCTGGATTCCGCGAGGCAATTGAGCTCGAACGTCAGTTCGATTTCGTCGCGCCCTTGAGATTGAGCAGGTTGCCGGCCAGGATCAGGCTGGCGCCCAGCGCAGTCATCAGATCGATCCGCTCGGCGTAGACCAGCCATCCGGTCAGCGCGGCCAGCGGTACGCGCAGGAAGTCCATCGGAATCACCACGGTCGCATCGGCGTGCAGCAGGGCGTGAGTCATGCAGTAGTGCGAGTAGGTTCCGCAGAAAGCGATCACCAGCAGCCAGCCCCAGGTGTGCAATGACGGCGCGCGCCATTCGTAGAGCGCCGGCACCAGTCCCATGATCGACTGGATCGTCATCATCCAGAACAGAATCACCACGACCTTGTCGTAACGCGTCAGCGACTTCACGAAGATGATCGAGGTCGCGAAGCCCAACGACGCGGCGAGCGCGATCAACTGACCGACATTGATGCTGCCGTCGAATGGCCGCACGATGATGGCGACGCCGACCAGGCCGAGCACGACCGCCATGTTCTTCCAGAGCCCCATGCGTTCGCCGAGGAAAGTGACGGCAAGGATCGCCGTCCAGATCGGCATCGTGAATTCGATCGAGATAACCTGGGCGAGCGGAATCATGGTCAGTGCCATCAGCCAGCTGAATTGCGCGCCGTAGTGGGCGATGTTGCGCCCAAGATGATGCCAGGGGTGCCCGGTACGCATTGCCCGCAGGCCGCCGTGGGCATGGATCAGCGGATAGAGCATGGCGAGCCCGATCAGCGAGCGCAGTTCCATGACCTGAAAGACATTGAGCTCGCGCGTCGTCTCGCGCCCGGCGACCGCCATGACGACCATGCAGGCGAGCCAGCCCGCCATCCAGAGCGCGGCCTTGAGCGTTCCGGTCACGGCGAGCTCAGGCGGACCTGGTGCCGTGGAGCATGTAGTTGACGTCGAGATCGCGGCTGTTGAGCGACCACGCGCGGCTGAGCGGGCTGTAAACCACGCCGACGATTTCCTGGGCCTCGACGCCACCGCCTCGCAGGCCGTTCACGACCTCGGACGGCTTCAGGAACTTCTTCCAGTCGTGCGTCCCGCGCGGGAGCCAGCCAAGTACGTACTCCGCACCGGCGATCGCCAACATCCAGGCCTTGGCCGTACGGTTGAGTGTCGACAGGAACAGCAGACCGCCGGGTTTCACCATCCGGCCGCAGCTCTGCAGGAACAGTTCGACGTCGGCCACATGCTCGACGATCTCCAGCGCCAGAACGATGTCGTACTGTCGACCTTCCCCGGCCAGTGCTTCGGCAGTGTGCTGGCGGTAGTCGATGGCCAGGCCCTGCTGTTCGGCGTGGAGGGCGGCGGTGGCGATGTTGCGGTCTGCGGCGTCGATGCCGGTGACACGGGCTCCGAGCCGCGCCATTGGCTCGCAGATCAGCCCGCCGCCGCAGCCGATATCGAGCAGGCTGAGGCCTTCGAGGGGCAGGCCCGACAGGGTATCCCGGTTCCAGTGGGCGGCGGAGCGGTCGCGGATATAGCCCAGTCGCACCGGATTGAGCCGATGCAGCGGCGCGAACTTGCCCGCCGGGTCCCACCACTCCTCCGCAATGCGGGAGAAGCGCTCGATCTCGGCGGGATCGACGGTCGAGGCGGCACCGGATGGTGCTGATTCGGTCATGGCTGCCCTTGACCCCAATGGTTTCCCCGGTGTCTATACCGCGCTTTCGAGAAGGTCTATGGCGCGCATCGTACTCAAATTCGGCGGCACATCGGTCGGCGACACCGACCGCATCAAGAATGTTGCGCGCAAGGTGAAAGCCGAGGTCCAGCGCGGCAATCAGGTCGCCGTCGTCGTCTCTGCCATGTCGGGTGCCACCAACCAGCTGGTGAAGTGGGTCAATGACATCGCGCCGCTGCACGATCCCCGGGAGTACGACGTCGTCGTCGCGACCGGCGAGCAGGTGACGATCGGCCTTCTGGCGCTGGCGCTGCAGCAGGAAGGCGTGAAGTCGCGTTCCTGGGTGTCGTGGCAGATCCCGATCAAGACCGACGATGCCTTTGCCAAGGCGCGCATTCTGGAGATCGACACCGCTGCCATGGGCCGGACCATGGAACAGGGCGAGGTACCGATCGTGCCGGGCTTCCAGGGCGTGGCGCCTGACGGACGCATCACCACGCTCGGTCGCGGCGGCTCCGACACCTCGGCCGTGGCGCTCGCCGCCGCACTGAAAGCCGATCGCTGCGACATCTACACCGACGTCGATGGCGTCTACACGACTGACCCGCGGATCGTGGAGAAGGCGCGCAAGATCGACCAGGTCACCTACGAGGAGATGCTCGAGATGGCGTCGCAGGGCTCGAAGGTCCTGCAGACGCGATCAGTCGAGCTGGCAATGAACCATCACGTGCGCGTGCAGGTGCTGTCGTCGTTCGACGAGGCGCTGGGCAGCGACTTGCCGGGCACGATGGTCGTGGACGAGGAAGAGATCATGTCCCAGGGACTCGAAAAATCTGTCGTGAGCGGAATCGCCTTTTCGAAGGATGAGGCCAAGATCACGGTGACGCGCGTGGCCGACCGGCCGGGTGTCGCGGCGGCGATCTTCGGACCGTTGGCCCAGGCCAACATCAACGTCGACATGATCGTGCAGAACGTGTCGCTCGACGGCAGCTCGACCGACATCACCTTCACGGTGCCTCGCGCCGATCTCGCCCGCGCGGTGCAGAGGCTCGAGCAGGCCAAGTCGGACCTGAAGTTCGCCGAAGTGAAGTCCGATACAAACGTCGCCAAGATCTCGGTGATCGGCGTCGGCATGCGTAGCCATGCCGGCGTGGCGCTGAAGATGTTCGAGACCTTGGCCGGCAAGGGCATAAATATCCAGGTGATCTCGACGTCGGAGATCAAGGTGAGCGTGCTGGTGGCGGCCGAGTACACTGAACTCGCGGTGCGCGCCTTGCACACGGCTTACGAGCTGGACGCGGCCTAGGCGCGCTCGGGCGCGCCGGCTCGCTCCAGAACGAACACGGGCGCCGCTGTCGCATAAGCCTGCCTCTTGCTCGGAACAAATTAACGGCACCCACAAGCGGGTAGCCGGTCCGGCGTGCATCTTGCTATAAACAGGTCATGCGCGCGGGGATCGCCCATCCGGCCGACCAACACGCCCGTCCGATGACGGCGTGGCGAGCCTGCGCCTGCGCAATCGATCGCTGCTTCGTAGTCATCCGACTCAAGCATCTCGCGGTCTGACCTATGGAGAGATCAGCTCCTTTGGCCGGACCGCGAATGCTCCTCAAGCGGCTCCGGGACACGATGGCGCGTGGCGTTTCCAGTGAGGAAACGCTGGGCGAGGTCGTGCGCATGGTGGCCAACGAGATGGTCGCCGAAGTGTGCTCGGTCTATCTGCTGCGCGCGGGCGAGGTGCTCGAGCTGTTCGCCACCCAGGGCCTCAATCCCGACGCCGTGCATCGCACGCGCCTGCGGGTCGGCGAGGGCCTTGTCGGCGACATTGCCGCCCACGGTCGCCCGCTGGCGCTGGATGACGCGCAGAGCCATCCGCAATTCGCCTACCGTCCGGAAACGGGCGAGGAAATCTATCATTCGCTGGCCGGCGTGCCGATCGTGCGCTCGGGACGCGTGCTGGGCGTTCTGGTCGTACAGAACCGCACTCAGCGCCAGTACGACGAGGAAGAGATCGAGACCCTGCAGACCATCGCCATGGTGCTGGCGGAAATGGTCTCGGCCGGCCATTTCGTCAGTCCGAACGAGGTCCAGCAGGTCGACGGCATCGGCCTGCTGCCGCTGCGAATCGACGGCGTCCAGCTGACGCCGGGCGTCGCGATCGGGCGTGCCGTGCTGCACGAACCGCGGATCATGATCCAGCGTGTCGTGGCCGAGGACGTGACGCAGGAAGCCAGGCGCTTCCAGGAAGCGCTCGGCGCGGTACGCGACGATGTCGACCGCCTGCTCGAAGCCGAGGACATGCAGTCCGGCGAGCATCGCGAGATCCTCGAGACCTTTCGCATGTTCGTCGACGATCGCGGCTGGCGCGAGCGGGTGCGCGAGGCGATCGATACAGGTCTCACTGCCGAGGCCGCCGTGCAGCGCGCCTTCGATGACGTTCGCACGCGATTGGGTCAGTCGACCGACCCCTACATCCGCGAGCGGCTGTCCGACCTCCAGGACCTGACCAATCGGTTGCTCTTGCGCCTCACCGGTCGCGCGGCGGCCGAGTCGACGGGTCAGCCCGACGACATGATCGTGGTTGCGCGCGACATGGGACCGGCCGAGTTGCTCGACTACGATCGCGCCCGCCTGCGTGGCCTGGTGCTCGAGGAGGGCTCTGCACTAAGCCACGTCGCAATCGTGGCGCGTGCGCTCGACATCCCCGTCGTCGGCCGGGCGCCGGACGTACTGTCGCGCATCGAGCCCGGCGATCCGATCGTCGTCGACGGCGACAATGCACAGGTGCTGGTGCGTCCCGCCGAGGACATCCTGCAGTCGGTTCATGTCGCAATCGACGCCCGGGCCGAGCGTCAGCGCAAGTACGCTGCCCTTCGCGAGTCGCCACCTGTGACACGCGACCAGGCGCGGATCGGCCTGCATCTCAATGCCGGCCTCTTGATCGACGTGCAGCATCTCGACGATACCGCGGCCGACGGTATAGGCCTCTATCGCACCGAAATTCCCTTCATGGTGCGGTCGGAATTCCCCGACGTCGATGCCCAGGCTTGGCTGTACGGCCGTGTGCTCGATGTCGCCGACGGCCGGCCCGTGACCTTCCGCACGCTCGACGTCGGTGGCGACAAGGTGCTGCCCTATGTCGGTGCCTTTGGTGACGACAACCCGGCGATGGGCTGGCGGGCGATCCGTATCGGCCTCGACCGTCCGGCGATGCTGCGCCGGCAGTTGCGCGCGCTGATCCAGGCTGCCAATGGCCGGCCGCTCTCGGTCATGTTCCCGATGATCGCCGAGGTGGCCGAGTTGCTGCGGGCCCGGGCGCTGCTCGATCTCGAACTGGAACGGGCCCGGCGGCGCGGCCAGGCCGCCCCCGGCCGGCTGCGTGTTGGCGTTATGTTCGAGGTGCCTGCCCTGGCCTGGCAACTCGACAGCCTGCTGCCCCACGTCGACTTCATTTCGGTCGGTACCAACGATCTGCTTCAGTTCCTGTTTGCCGCCGACCGCGGCAACAGCCGACTTGCCGGACGCTACGACAGCTTGTCTCCTGCGCTGCTTCGGCTGCTATATTTTGTAGTGGAGAAGGCCCGGCCGGCCGGTGTGGATTTGACGGTTTGCGGCGAGATGGCAGGTCGCCCGGTCGAGGCGCTGGCCCTGCTGGCCGTCGGCGTTCGCACGCTTTCGATGTCGCCGGGCGCCATCGGGCCGGTAAAGGCCATGATCCGTTCTCTCGATCTGGCCGAGGCAACTGGCTTCGTGCGGTCTGCACTGGCGCAGCCCGACCGGCCCCTCCGAGAGACGTTGCGACTCTTTGCGGCGGACCACGCGATCGAAATTTAGCGCATCGGCCTGAATCGCTTTTGCCCCGTCAATAACCTCTGCTAAAACGACGCTGCGAGGGGGATTTGATGCCGGATCAGGTCGATTGGCGAGCCGCTGAACGCGAGGCCACGCCGGGCCGCGCTGTCGGTCGTTTGCTGCGCGACCAGCGCGACGCGCTTGGCCTCAGTGTCGTCGATATCGAAAAGCGACTGCGCCTGCGCCGTAGCCACGTCGAAGCGATCGAAGCCGGCCGCTTCGATCTGCTGCCGGGTGCGGCGTACATCCCGGCATTTCTGCGCACCTATGCCGGCCATCTCGGACTCGATCCCGAGAAAGTGCTGAGCGCCTATCATTCTTCCGGACCGGTGCCGATCAAGCGGCCGGTTTCGTTGCCCGCCGACTTCCCGATCGTCGAGAAGCGCGCGCCGATCGGACTCGCCGTTCTCACGGTGCTGCTGGTGGTCGGAGCGGGTTATGCAGTGTGGCACTACCTGCCGCGTCAGCAGTCGGTGGTGGCCGAGAAGGTTCCGCCTGTGCCGGACCGTCTGCTTGCGACGATACCCGCTACTAATGCGCCGGCTACGAATGCGCCGGCTACGAACGCGCCGGCTGCGAACCCGCCTGCCGCGACCAACGTCGCCGAGCCGGCGAAGCAAACCGCGCAACCCGCGCAGACTCTTCCCAACGGTCTGCCGGTCGAGACATGGCCTGCGTCGCGCCAGGACTCCTCGAGTGTGACGGCTCCGCAAGCGGCGCCACAGCCTGCGCCGCCGCCGATCGTCGTGGCGGTTCCCGCGCCGCCGCCGCCGGTCGTGATGTCCGCGCCGAGCGTCGGCCAGGCGCAGGCTGCACAGCCTGCCGCCGACGTTCAGGAAGCGCGCACGGTTCAACCTGAAGTCGCGACGCCCGTACCGGCGCCGCCGCAGGTCAGCCTGCCGATGCGGGTCGACACGCCGCTGCTGGTTCGCAGCAACAGCTGGATCGAATTGCGTGCCCCCAATGGCGATATCCTGGCGATGACCTATGTGCGCGCCGGAGAGTCATACACGGTGCCTGCCGGCATCTCCTACCGCGTCATCGACGCTCGCTAGCTGCCCGCGCTGCGGCGCGCTTCCACAAAGACCATTATGTGACAGGGGCTTGGGCCTCGGCGCCCGGTGTCGCGACGAAGGGCGTCTAGTTACCCCCGGAAAACCGGCGTAGATTGATCATATGAGCATCAGGCCCTATCGCGATATCGTCCGCCGCAAGTCGCGGCGGGTCATGGTGGGGGCCGTGGCGGTCGGCGACGGGGCGCCCATCACCGTCCAGACGATGACCAACACCCTCACCGCCGACGCCGACGCCACGATCGCCCAGATCAGGCGCTGCGAGGAAGCAGGCGTCGATATCATCCGCGTGTCCTGTCCGGACGAGGATTCGACCAAGGCACTGCACAAGATCGTCAAGGCCACCACGGTACCGATCGTGGCCGACATCCACTTCCACTATAAGCGCGCCATCGAGGCCGCCGATGCCGGCGCGGCCTGCCTGCGCATCAATCCCGGCAACATCGGCAGCGCCGAGCGGGTGCGCGAGGTGGTGAAGGCCGCCGTCGATCATGGCGTTTCGATGCGCATCGGAGTCAATGCGGGCTCCCTGGAAAAGGACCTGCTCGAGAAGTACGGCGAGCCCTGTCCGGAGGCGATGGTCGAGAGCGCGCTCGATCACGCGCGAATCCTGCAGGATCACGACTTTCACAATTTCAAGATCAGCGTGAAGGCGTCCGACGTATTCCTCGCCGTCGCGGCCTATCAGCAACTCGCCGACGCCTGCGACTACCCGCTGCACATCGGCATCACCGAAGCCGGCGGCGTACGTACCGGCACGGTGAAGTCCTCGATCGGTATGGGCTCGCTGTTGTGGGCGGGCATCGGCGACACCATTCGCGTGTCGCTCTCGGCCGAGCCCGAGGAGGAAGTGCGCGTCGGATTCGAGATGCTGAAGGCGCTCAATCTGCGTCACCGAGGCGTGAACATCATTTCCTGCCCGTCCTGCGCCCGCCAGCAGTACGACGTGATCAGGACCGTCGAGGCGCTCGAGAAGCGGGTGGCCCACATCACCACACCGATGACCGTGTCCGTTATCGGCTGCGTCGTGAACGGTCCGGGCGAGGCGCGAGAGACCGATATCGGCTTCACCGGTGGCGGCAGCGGCACCCACCAGGTCTACATTGCGGGCGTGCCGCACCATCGTCTGAAAGATGCCGGCATCGTCGATCATCTCGCCGAGCTGATCGAGAAGAAGGCTGCCGACATCGAGGCGGCCCGCCAGCGGGACAAGGCCGAGGAAGCCGACCGACATCGCGCCGCTGCGGAGTAGCGGCGTATCCTCGACTCATTCCTGCGATCTACCTTCAAGGCGATTAACCGTGAGCAAAATGCAGCCCGTGCGTGGCACGCACGATCTTCTTCCCGACGAATTCAGGCGTTTCGCGCACGTCGTCGACACCGCGCGCGACGTTGCGCGCCTCTATGGCTATCGCGAGATCGCGACGCCCGTCTTCGAGTTCACCGAACTCTTCGCGCGCGGCATCGGCGAGACGACCGACGTGGTCTCCAAGGAGATGTACACATTCCAGGATCGTGGCGGCGAATCGCTGACGCTGCGTCCGGAATACACCGCTGGGATCTGCCGGGCCTTCGTCTCCAACGGCGAACTGGCGCAGCAACTGCCGCTGAAGCTCTTTGCCGCCGGCCCGATGTTTCGCTACGAGCGGCCGCAGAAGGGGCGCCAGCGCCAGTTCCACCAGATCGACCTCGAGGTGCTGGGCGCACCCGAACCCGGCGCCGACATCGAGGTCATTTCGGTCGCCGCCGACATCCTGGATCGGTTGGGCATTCTCGATCGCTGCGTGCTGAAGCTCAATTCGCTCGGCGACCCCGAGAGCCGCATGGTTTATCGCAAGGTATTGGTCGACTATTACTCGACCCATACCACCCGCCTGTCGGAGGACTCACGCGACCGCCTGCAGCGCAATCCACTGCGCATCCTCGACAGCAAGGACGAGGGCGACAAGGCGATCAATGCCAATGCGCCGTCGTTCGCCGATCATCTCAACCAGGCGAGCCGGGATTTTTTCAAGTCGGTGCAGGATGGCCTCGCCGCGGCCGGCGTGCCGTTCGAGATCGATCCCGCCCTGGTGCGCGGGCTGGACTACTACACCCACACCGCCTTCGAGTTCGTGACGACGCATATCGGTGCCCAGGGTACCGTGTTGGGCGGCGGCCGCTATGACGGCCTGATCGCCGAATTGGGCGGACCGCCGACGGCCGGCATCGGCTGGGCAGGCGGTATCGAGCGGCTGATGATGCTGTGCAACGAGCCGCGGGCGCTGCCGCGGCCGGTGGTGATCGCACCGCTCGGGCCGGCAGCCGAGACCAGAGCCCTGGGGATCGCCCGTGCACTGCGCCGGCTTGGCATCGCGGTCGAGCAGGACTATCGCGGCAACATGAAGCGGCGCATGCAGCGGGCGAACAAGCTCGGGGCTCGCTTCGCCGTGATCCTTGGTGACGACGAACTCGCCAAGGGTGTGGCGCAGGTCAAGGACCTCGACACCCAGGTCCAGCATGAAGTGGCGCTCGACAAGCTCGCCGATGCGCTGAAAGGCTGATCTCGTGTCCCTGTTGCAGAAGCTCGATCAGGTGGTGGCGCGGTACGCCGAGTTGCAGGCGGCACTCAGCGGCGGCGGACTGGATTCGCAGAGGTTCGTCGCGGCGTCCAAGGAGTATGCCGAGCTCGGGCCGCTGGTCGAGGGAGTGAACGCCTGGCGGCGCGCCGAGCAGGAGTTGAAGGACACCGAGGCGCTGTCCGCCGATCCCGACATGAAGGCCATGGCAGAGGAGGAGGCCGCCGCGCTCCGCAAGCGGTTGCCTGAACTCGAGCAGGCCGTGAAGAAGATGCTGCTGCCCAAGGATGCAGCGGACGAGAAGAACGCGATTCTCGAAATTCGAGCCGGCACCGGGGGCGACGAAGCGGCACTCTTTGCCGCCGATCTCTTCCGGATGTACCAGCGCTATGCGGCCGAGCACCGCTGGAAGTTCGAGATCATGGAACTCTCCGATACCGGCATCGGCGGCTACAAGGAGGCGATCGCCACCATCACCGGCAAGAACGTGTTCGCGCGGCTGAAGTTCGAATCGGGCGTGCATCGTGTGCAGCGCGTGCCGGCCACGGAAGCGTCGGGTCGCATACATACGTCGGCGGCGACAGTCGCGGTGCTGCCGGAGGCCGAGGATGTCGACATCAAGATCGACGAAAAGGACCTGCGCATCGACGTGTTCCGGGCCTCGGGCCCGGGCGGCCAGTCGGTCAACACGACCGATTCGGCGGTACGCATCACCCATATTCCGACCGGCGTCGTGGTCAGCCAGCAGGACGAGAAGAGCCAGCACAAGAACCGCGCCAAGGCGATGAAGATCCTGCGTGCGCGCCTCTACGATGCCGAGCGCCAGCGGCTCGATGCCGAGCGCGCCGCCACCCGCAAAGGTCAGGTCGGCAGTGGCGACCGCAGCGAACGCATCCGTACCTACAATTTCCCGCAGAGCCGCGTCACCGACCACCGCATCAACCTCACGCTCTACAATCTCGCCGAGGTGATGGAGGGCCGTGGACTGGACCAGATCGTCGACGCCCTGATCGCCGACGACGAGGCCTCCCGCCTGGCGGAGTTGGCGGCCTGATCACCTACGACGCGCTGCTGCGCGACACCGCCGTGGCCCTGACGGCGGCCGGCATCGACAATGTGCGCTTCGAGGCCCGGCTGCTGTTGTCGAAGGCGTCCGGCCTTTCGATCGAATCGCTGATCGCGCACGGCCGCGACGAAGCTCCTGCGGTCACGATCGGGGTGCTGCGCGCGCTCACCGCGCGCCGCGTGCTGCGAGAGCCGATGGCGCACATCCTGGGCGAGCGCGAGTTCTGGGGCCTGCCATTCAAGGTCACGCCGGACGTTCTGGTGCCGAGGCCCGACAGCGAGACGGTGATCGAGGCGGCCCTGTCGCTGATGCCGGACAAGACCAAGCCATGGCGCATCCTCGATCTCGGCGTCGGCTCGGGCTGTCTGCTGCTCACCCTGTTGCGCGAATACCCGAATTCCCACGGCACGGGTATCGACACCTCGCCAGCGGCCCTTGCCGTGGCGCGGGAGAACGCGGAACGGCTGGGCGTTGCTGCGCGCGCTCACTTGCTGGCCGGCGATTGGCGCGAACCCGGTTGGGTCGAGCGACTGGACGGTCCGTTCGATCTCGTGGTGTCCAATCCGCCTTACATCGCCTCCGCCGACGTCGCCGGACTGATGCCGGAAGTCGCCCGCTTCGAGCCCAGGCTCGCTCTCGACGGCGGTCCGGACGGGCTCGATCCCTATCACCGGATCGCCGCGGCCGGACGCCAATTGGTCACCGCTGGGGGCTGGTTGCTCGTCGAGGTTGGTGCGGGGCAAGCCACTGATATTGCAGGTCTTTTCTCGACTGCCGGACTGCATCCCGCAGTTCCCTGGAAGGACCTCGTCGGCATCGATCGCGTGATACCTGCGAAGCATTAATTGGTTGGCAATCGCTCTCGATTGAGACTACCTTTCGTTCAGCCCCTTGCGGGGTAGCGCCCGGGCGGACATTGCCGACGGGCAGTAATCCCTCTGAATATGAGCTGCGACGGAGCCCGGGAAGGGCAGAGGGTAGCCAAAAACAAAGCCCGTCCAGCAGGTAAATGGCCCTAGGTTAATGAGACCAAACAATCGGCAGCGGTCGCGTGGCGGCCGTGGTGGTGGCGGCGGTGGCGGCCACGGTCATCACAAGCAGCACCATACTCACAATCCGAACCGGCCTCCCAACCGGAACCAGATTTTCGACAGCAGCGGGCCCGACGTGCGCGTGCGCGGCAACGCGCATCAGGTCTTCGACAAGTACCAGGCGCTGGCACGCGAGGCGGCGGCATCCGGCGATCGCATCCAGGCCGAAGCCTACTGGCAGTACGCCGATCACTATTTCCGCGTCATCCAGAGCATGGGCGGGATGATGCATCGCAACAACCAGGGTTGGGGTGACGGCAGCGGCGAGGAAGGCCAGCAGGCACCCCAGCAGGGCCAGGGCCAGCCGGCCGGTGGTCAGCAGGCCAACGGCAACGGTCACCCCGAAGGTGCTTATGGCGAGCGGCAAGGCGGTGGCGGTCGCGGCGAGAATCAGGGCGATTCCGAGCCCGGGCTCGGCGGCGTCGCGTTCCTGCAAAACGGGCGCAATGCGTCGAGCGGTCCCGATCCGGCCGCCGACGAGCAGCCGGAAGTTCCGGAATATTCGCCCGGCCGGCGCGGCTGAGGCGGGTTGACCGAGGGGGCGGCGAAAGCCGCCCCTTCTCATTTCTGGAAAGCCCCGTTCAGAGGTGATCGAGGGTCGGTGCGAAAAAGCCGAGGGCGGTCAGACCGGCGCCAATGATGCCCAGCCCGCCAGCCATAAAGGCGAGCCAGATCACCGTGGTTATCGCGGCTGCCGACGCCAGCACGATCGCGAGCTGGAAGGCTGCGGAGCCGTACTCGAACAGGTGATAGGCCGAGCGCGCGACTTCGCGCTTCTTGCCGTGCTCGATCGCGCTGGCGCTCAATTCCTTACGTCCTTCCTTGGTGTCCGGCTCGCTCTCGTAGCGCGCGACGGTCGCCTTCCATCGGGCGACCTGCTCCTTCATCGCGGCCGGCATCTCCTGGCCCTTGTACTGTGCCTCGGCCTCTTCCGCGGCAGTTCGCAGGACGGTCTGGCGGATGGTCTTGGCCTGGAAGAAGCCCCACTGGTTGGTTGCCTCGACATGCTCGGTGAGCACGGTGGTTTGCGAGCTCTTGGCCCCCATCTCGCAGATCGCCAGGAGCGCGGCCAGAAATGCGATCAGGATGGCGATATTCTTGTTCGAGCCATCGACATGGCCATGTCCGCCGGACATTGAATGCTCCCAATATTTATGGGCCGATTTGATTTAGATCGTACCCGATGCCGTTCATAACCCGGCACTGTTGCGCGGAAAAGCCGTACCGGGGTTCCGGTCTTGTATGGGAGGCAACCAATCCCATATCAGCCCAGGATGCCCGGATAGGGGTCCACTCTTTCGCCCGCCGCTCGACGGGGGCGTGAAAAGAAAGGGTAGAGTGATGAACCAAGAGAAGTACACCGAGCGCATGCGCGGTTTCCTTCAAAGCGCCCAGATGCTGGCGCTGCGCGAAGGCCATCAGCGGCTCGTTCCCGACCATGTGCTGAAAGTCCTGCTCGACGATCCCGAAGGCCTCGCAGCCAACCTGATCGCATCTGCAGGCGGCGATTCGCGCAGCGTGCATCGCGCGGTCGAGGCCAACCTTGCCAAGCAGCCCAAGGTCGAAGGCCAGGGCGCGGGCCAGATTTACATGGCGCCCGAAACGGCGCGCATCTTCGACCAGGCAGAGGCGGTCGCCGAGAAGGCCGGCGATTCGTTCGTCACCGTCGAGCGCATGCTGTTGGCCCTGGCGCTCGCCAAGGGGACCGAAGCGGCCGATGCGCTGGCCAAGGGCAACGTCAAGCCGCAGGTGCTCGAGAAGGCCATTCAGGACCTGCGCAAGGGCCGCAAGGCCGACACCGCGTCGGCCGAGAGCAGCTACGATGCGCTGAAGAAGTACGCGCGCGACCTCACCCAATCGGCCCGCGACGGCAAGCTCGATCCAGTGATCGGCCGCGACGAGGAAATCCGCCGCACCATCCAGGTGCTGAGCCGGCGGACCAAGAACAATCCCGTGCTGATCGGCGAGCCCGGCGTCGGCAAGACCGCGATCGCCGAAGGCCTCGCGTTGCGCATCGTGAACGACGACGTGCCGGAGTCGCTCAAGAACAAGAAGCTCATGTCGCTCGACCTCGGCGCAATGGTTGCGGGCGCCAAGTATCGCGGCGAATTCGAGGAACGGCTGAAGGCCGTGCTGTCGGAAATCGCCGCGGCCGAAGGCGAGATCATCGTCTTCATCGACGAGCTGCACACCCTGATCGGCGCCGGCAAGGCCGACGGCGCGA
>JBGAIW010000018.1:0-53365 GCA_044225265.1 Reyranella sp. | reverse complement strand
AGCGGCAGGGCGAGCCGCCGGCAGTGCGCCAGCAGCGAGCCCTCGCTCTTCATGATCAGCCAGGTGGCGCCGAGCAGGGCATAGCCGCAGACCAGCGCCGCACCGACCAGCAGGCTGAACGGCGAAAGCCAGTCCCACCAGCCGCCGGCATAGGAACGGCCGCTGACCGCGATGCCCTGAAGCAGCGCGCCGAGGGTGATGCCCTGCGCCAGCGCCGCCACGATCGATCCCAGAGCGAAGGCGCGATCCCAGTACCTGCGATGGCCCGGATCGCGCCAGCGGAACTCGAAGGCGACACCGCGGAAGATCAGCGCCAGCAGCATGGCGACGATCGGCGTGTAGAGCGCCGACAGGATGACGCCGTAGGCCACGGGAAACGCCGCCAGAAGGCCGCCGCCGCCCAGCACCAGCCAGGTCTCGTTGCCGTCCCACACCGGCGCGATCGAGTTCATCGCGGTGTCGCGCTCGTGGCCCTCATCGAGTGTCGGAAAGAGGATGCCAATGCCGAGATCGAAGCCGTCCATCACGACATAGGCGAAGATCGCGAAGGAGATGATGAAGGCCCAGATGGTCGGCAGGTCGAAGGAGAACGCCATGGTCAGCTCCTCCCCTTGCCGTCGGCGACCGCAGGTCCCGGCATGAGGCCTGCGACGCGCGTCGGCGACGTCGCTGCGGGGCCGGTCTCGTCGAGATGCGGCGGCGCACTCATCAGCCGCAGGATGTAGAAGATGCCGGCTCCGAACACGATGAAGTAGACGGCGATGAAGGCGAGCAGCGAAGCCGCCACTGCCGGCACGTGCAGGGGAGACACCGAGTCCGCGGTGCGCAGCAGGCCGTAGACCGTGTAGGGCTGGCGGCCGACCTCGGTCGTCATCCAGCCCGCGATCACCGCGACGAAGCCCGCCGGCCCCATGCAGGCCGCGAAGCGGTGCAGCCAGGACCAGTCGTAAAGCCTGCGCCGCAGACGCGCGAGCACGCTCCAGGCGGCCAACCCCAGCATCAGCATCCCGAGGCCGACCATGACCCGGAACGCCCAGAACACGACCGGCACCGGCGGCCAGTCCTTGCGATCGACCTTGTCGAGTCCGTCGAGCGGCGCGTCGAGCGAGTGCTTCAGGATCAGCGACGAGAGCTTCGGCACCGAGACGTCGTAGCGCATCTCGCCCGCCTTCATGTCGGGCCAGCCGAACAGCACCAGCGGCGCGCCGTCGGGATGGCTCCTGAAATGACCTTCCATCGCCATGACCTTGACCGGCTGGTGCTGCAGCGTGTTCAGGCCGTGCTGGTCGCCGGCCAGGATCTGGATCGGCGCGACCACGGCAATCATGCCCATCGCCATCGAGAACATGACCCGCACGCCCTCGTTCTTGCGGCCGCGCAGCAGATGCCAGCCGCCGACCCCGCCCACCACCAGCGCCGTGGTGAGATAGGCCGCCAGCACCGTATGCACGATGCGATAGGGAAACGACGGGTTGAACACGATGGCGAACCAGTCGGCCGGCACGAACTGGCCCACAGCGTTCATGGCGTGGCCGGCCGGCGTCTGCATCCAGCTGTTCACCGCCAGGATCCAGAAGGCCGAAATGAAGGTGCCGGCCGCGACGCAGACGGTGGCGGCAAAATGCAGACCGCGGCCGACCCTGTTCATGCCGAACAGCATGACGCCGAGGAAGCCTGCCTCGAGGAAGAACGCGGTCAGCACCTCGTAGGCCATCAGCGGGCCGATCACCGGTCCCGCCTTGTCGGAGAACACCGACCAGTTGGTGCCGAACTGGTAGGACATCACCACGCCCGACACCACGCCCATGCCGAACGACAGGGTGAAGATCTTCAGCCAGTACTTGAACAGGTCGAGGTAGACCGTACGGCCGGTCCACAGCCACAGTCCTTCCAGCACCGCGAGATAGCTCGCCAGCCCGATTGAGAAGGACGGGAAGATGAAGTGAAAGGAGACGGTGAACGCGAACTGCAGTCGCGCCAGCAGGGTAGCATCGAAGCCATCGAACATGACGACGCTTCCTCCTTCGACAGGAGTCTAGCCGAACCGGTCGAAGACCTCCGCAATCGTCTCGCGCGACATACCGGCGCGCAAGCAGCATTCGAGCAGCACGCGCGCCTTGATCGGATGCAGTCTGCCGCCCCAGATCACGCCGGCCTTGCGCAGCGCGATCTCCGAGCTCGGGCCGCCATAGGTCTGGCGCAGCATCGGCCCGCCGCCGGCGCGCGGCGCGATCACGGTCGGGATCGTTTCGGCCAGCCGATACACGACCCCGGTCGCCCGCTCCGGCGTGTGGCCGCCGCCCATCGCGCCGATCACCGCGCCGCGATACCCGAGATGGCCGGGGTCGGCGAGCAGCGCCTCGATCAGGCCGCCACCTTCATCGAGGCCCATCCAGAGCATCGCCACCGGCTGCGCGGCCGCCTTCGACAGATCGCCGAGCTTCGCGCGCGCGCCCATGACGGCGTCGCGCACCGGCAAACTGAGCGGCACGATCCTGTCTTCGACCAGCGCGGCGAGCGGCCCGGTCTGGGTCGCGGCAAAGGCATTCAGCCGCGTCGGATGAACCTTCGACACATCGGACGCGGCGTAGACCTCGTCGAGCATCACGGCCATGACGCCCAGCGCATGGGCATGCGCGCGCACCCACGGATCGCAAGCCACCCGCACCGCGGCAAGAAGATTGCCCGGCCCGTCGGGCGAGGTCAGCGAGGGATTGCGCATCGCGGCGGTGACGATCACCGGAATGCCCAGGTCGAGCAGCAGGTCGAGCAGGAAGGACGTCTCTTCCAGCGTGTCGGTGCCTTGCGTCACGATCACGCCATCGGCCTTCAGGCCGCGGATCTTCGCCGCCAGCGCGTGAATCTGATCGAAGGACAGCGAATGGCTGCCGACCCGGCTCACCGTCTCGGCCGAGATCTCGGCGAGGCCGCCGACCGCGGGCACCGCGGCCAGCAGATCGTCGGCGCCGAGACCCATCTGCATGGCGCCCGAGGCGTCGGGACGCGTGGCGATCGTGCCGCCGAGCGCGAGCACGTGAAGACGAGGATTGGCCATTACCTGAATTTCAGCGAGTTGAAGAAGCGCGCGGCGTCGGGGCTGGTTTCGGGCCCGAGGAAAGCAAGCGACACGAAGCGGCTGCCCCGCATCGTCAGGAGCTGGCGCAAGGCCGTTCCATTGGGCAGGACGCCGACGGTTTCCGCAGTTGGCGCACCCTGCAGTTCGCGCCAGTTCACGCTCTTCCATTTGCGGCCAGCGAGCGATTGGGCCCGGGCATCGAGCGCGGCCTGAAGCAGCGGGCGCGGCTGCCGGGCATCGACGTCGGCGGGATAGACCGCGGTCTGCACGACGTAGGCCGTCGCGCCGACCTCGAGGCTGTAGGAAAACAGCACGAACGGCGTGCCCTTGGCCGAGCGGTCGTCGATGCGCCGGTTGTCGGGAATACCCGGCATTTCGACCTGGAAAGCCAGGTCCTCGACCTGCACGGCGTACCATTTCGCCGACATCGCCGCCGGCGGCGTCTTGAGCTGCGCCCAGGCCGGCCCGGCCTCCGCGCCGAGCGCGGCGACCGCCATGAAGAAGAAGCGTCGGGTTTGCATCACTCCGCCGCGGCCTTGCCGCCGAACATCGCGCGGGCCTGCGCCTCGGTGTAGTAGCCGCGCGCCACGTCACGGGCGATCGACTCGGGCCTGCGCCTCTTCGGATCGCCGAACCCGCCGCCGCCCGGGGTCTGCACCCGCACCACGTCGCCGACGCCGATCTCGATGTCCTGGTCCTTGCTGAGATGCGGCGGCCTGTAGGTCTTGCCCTTCTGCGTGATGGCGACCGTGTTCACGCCACCGGCGCCGCCGCCCAGCGCGCCCTGCGGGCCGGTGCGGCCGTGGTCCATCACCATCGACACCCGCGCCTCGCCGCGGCGCAGCTTGATCGCGTAGTTGATTCCGAAGCCGCCGCGGAACTCGCCGGCCCCGCCCGAACCCTCGCGCAGCGAGAACTCCTCGAACAGCACCGGATAGAACTGCTCCAGCACCTCCACCGGCGGCATCTTGGAAATGCCGATGGTCGAGCAGCCATTGGTCAGTCCGTCGCCGCCCTGGAAGCCGCCATAACCGCCGCCGGTGAACAGATACATGATGTAGCTGCGCTTGCGCTCGGGATCGTAGCCGCCGACGCCGAGATTACCCGACGTGCCGGCCGGCGCCGCGAACAGCAGGTCGGGGATGGCCTTGGTCAACGCGGCAAAGACCGCCTCGGCGATACGCTGACTCACCTCGGCGGCGCAGCCCGAGACCGGCCGCGGATACCGCGCGTAGAGGAACGTGCCTTCCGGCTCGACGATCTTGAGCGGCTCGAACGTGCCGGCATTGATCGGCACCTCGGGGAAGATGTGCTTGATGGCGAGATAGATCGCCGACTTGGTCGTGGCGATCACCGAGTTCATCGGCCCGCGGCAGGGCGGGCTCGACCCGGTCATGTCGAAGTTCAGCTCCTCGCCCTTCTTGGTGACTTTCATCCGGATCGTGAGCGGCTCGTCGACAACGCCGTCGCTGTCGACCTGGCTGCTGCCCTCGTAGACGCCATCGGGAATCGCCGCGATCTTGGCGCGCATCTGGCGCTCGGCGCGATGACGCATCTCGGCGATCGCCTGCTTGACCACGCCGGCGCCGTAGCGGTCGATCAGCGCGGTCAGGCGTTGCTCGCCGGTGGTCAGGGCGGCGGCCTGTGCCTTGATGTCGCCAATGCGCTGGTCGGCGATGCGCATGTTGCTCATCAGGATGGCCAGGATCTCCTGGTCCATCTCGCCCTTCTTCCAGAATTTGACCGGCGGCAGGCGCAGGCCTTCCTGCTCCACTTCGGTGGCGCTGGCCGAGAAGCCGCCGGGCACCATGCCGCCGACGTCCGGCCAATGACCTGTATTGGCCAGCCAGGCGAACAGCTCGCCCTTGTAGAAGAACGGTTTGACGAACCGCACGTCCATCAAGTGCGTGCCGCCGAGATAGGGATCGTTGACGATGAAGATGTCGCCTGCATCGACCTTGCCGGCATAGTGACTCTTCACCCGGTTGATCACCGCCTGGGTCGAGAACTGCATCGTGCCGACGAACACCGGCAGGCCGAGCTCGCCCTGGGCGATCAGGGAGCCGTCGATCGCGTCATAGATGCCGTCGGAGCGGTCCATGCCCTCGGAGATCACCGGCGAGAAGGCCGAGCGCACGAAGGCCAGGTCCATCTCGTTGCAGACCTGGATCAGGCCGTTCTGGAGGACGGTCAGGGTGACGGGATCGAGGTTCGACGATTCGTGGTTCGACGATTCGGGATTCGACATGGCCCCTTTTCTATCACACTTCCGTGTCGCCTCTGAGAAGGCGCTGGACGATCGACCTGTTGAGGATTTCGTTGGTGCCGTCGGCCACGTTCACGATGCGCAGGGAATGCCATGCATGATGCAGGCCGACCTCGTTGGTGAAGCCCATCGCGCCATGGGTCTGCATCGCCCGGTCGACCGCGCGGTAGCCGACCTGCACCGAAAACGCCTTGGTCATCGACAGTTCCTTGACCGCCGCCTCGCCCCTGTCGAGCAGGGTGGCGACGTTCAACCCCATGAGATGGGCGGCATGCAGTTCGGTGGCGCTTTCGGCGAGCGGGAAGGTCACGCCCTGGTAGTCGGCGATCGGCTTGTCGAAGGCCTTGCGCGTCTGGGCATAGTCGAGTGCCTTCTCGAGCGCCCAGCGGCCATAGCCCACGCCGGGCGAGGAAGTCGGCACCAGGAAGGCCGAGATGCCGCCCTTGCGCTGGGCCGCCCGGGCGGGATCGGTGATGGCGAAGACGATGCAATAGTCGGCGACCGGCGAGTTCGACGTCCAGATCTTGCGGCCGGTGATCCGCCAGGCATTGCCGTCGGGCACCGCCTTGGTCGCCAGCGCAGCGGCATCGGAGCCGGCACCGGGTTCGCTGAGCCCGAAGCACATCGAGGCCTCGCCCGCCATCATCGGCGCCAGCATCTTCTCGCGCGCCTCCGGCGTGACCTTCTCGAGCAGACGGCTCGGCCCGAACGCCCAGTGGCTGATGACGTAGAGCATCAGCCAGTTCTGCGGCCCGCAGAGATGGAACAGCGCCTCCCAGCCCACGTAGTAGGCGAGATGGCCGAGCCCGCCGCCGCCCAGCGCCTCCGGCACGCACATGTTGTAGTAGCCGGCCTTTGCGGCCGCGCGCCGCACCTCGCCGATCAGCCCCTTCAGCTCGTCGGAGAACCTGCCGTCCTCGCGATAGAGACGGCGCGGGTTTTCGAACAGGTCGTGATGCTTCTCATGGCGCGTCAGTACTTCCTGGCGCGCGAACTCGAGCAAGCCCTCACGCACAGCGCGGATTTCCTCGGGCAACTCCCATGCAATCGCAGACATCTGCTCTCCCGATAGCGAATGGGCATCATTCTTGCAGCGGTAACGGCGGCGGGCCACATTCCGGCAACCCCAAATTCCGCCCCCCCAACTTTGACGGTTCGGTTCATGAACGCGCCCTTCGACGCCACCAAACTCGATTCGCTGAAATTCGGCATCGGCCAGCCCGTGCCGCGCAACGAGGACCCGACCCTGCTCAAGGGCGAGGGTCGATACACCGACGACGTCAACCTGCCGAACCAGGCCTATTGCGTGATGGTACGCAGCCAGGTGGCGCACGGAATCATCAAGGGCATCGATGCGACCGCTGCCAAGGCGATGCCGGGCGTGCTCGGCGTATGGACCGGCGCCGACCTCAATGCGGCGGGATACGGTCTGCTCAAGACGCTGATCCCGGTGCCCAACCGCGACGGCACGCCGATGAAGACGCCGGCCCGCCATTCGCTGGCCACCGAAAAGGTTCGCTTCGTGGGCGATCCGGTGGCCTTCGTCGTCGCCGAGACCGTGGCCCAGGCCAAGGATGCCGCCGAGGCCGTCGTGCTCGACATCGAGACGCTGCCCGCCGTCACCGATGCCCGCGCCGCCGCCCAGCCCGGCGCGCCGCTGGTGTTCGACGATGTCCCCGGCAATCTCTGCCTCGACTTCCACGCCGGTGACGAAGCCAAGACCAGGGAGGCCTTCGCCAAGGCCGCCCACGTCACGAAGCTCCGCCTGGTCAGCAACCGCATCGTCGTCTGTGCCATGGAGCCGCGCGTGGCCGTCGCGCACTACGACAAGGCGAGCGACCGCTACGTGTTCCATGCGGGCAACCAGGGTGCCTTCGGCCTCAAGCACCAGATGGCGGACCTGCTGGGCGTGAAGCCGGCGCAGGTGCGCATCCTCACGGGCAACGTCGGCGGCTCGTTCGGCATGAAGGGCTCGCCCTACCCCGAATATGCCGGCCTCTTTCACGCCTCCAAGCTGCTCGGCCGGCCGGTGAAGTGGACCGACGACCGCTCGGGCAGCTTCCTGTCGGACCAGCACGGCCGCGACCACGATTTCGACGCCGAGCTGGCGCTCGACAAGGACGGCACGTTCCTCGCCGTACGCCTCACCGGCTACGCCAATGTCGGCGCCTATCTCGCCAATGTCGGACCGCTGATGGGTTCGGCCGGCGTCACGCGCAATCTCGCCGCGATCTATCGTACGCCGCTGATCGAGGTCTCGACCAAAGTCGCCTTCACCCACACCTCGTCGATCGGCGCCTATCGCGGCGCCGGCCGGCCGGAAGCCAACTACTTCATGGAGCGGCTGATCGACACCGCCGCGCGCGAGATGGGTCTCGACGCCGTCGAGATGCGCAAGCGCAACCACATCAAGCCGGAAGAGATGCCGTTCAAGACGGCATCCGGCACGGTTTACGATTCGGGCGAGTTCACGACCCTGCTCGACAAGGCGCTCGCCGCCGCCGACGTGGCGGGCTTCGCCGGACGCAAGCAGGAGAGCAAGGCTCGCGGCAAGTTGCGCGGGATCGGCATCGGCAACTATCTCGAAGTGACCGCGCCGCCCACCAAGGAGATGGGCGGCATACGCTTCGAGAAGAACGGCGACGTCACCATCATCACCGGCACGCTCGACTACGGCCAGGGCCACTGGACGCCGTTCGCGCAGGTGCTGAGCAGCAAGCTCGGCATCCCATTCGACAGGATCAAGCTGATACAGGGCGACAGCGACCTGCTGATCGCCGGAGGCGGCACCGGCGGCAGCAAGTCGATCATGGCGTCGGGCGCGGCGATCGTCGAAGCTTCCGACAAGGTGATCGACAAGGGCAAACAGATCGCGGGCGTGGCGCTCGAAGCCTCGGCAGCCGACATCGAGTTCCGCGCCGGACGATTCACCATCGTCGGCACCGACCGCGGCGTCGGCATCATGGAACTCGCCGAGAAGCTGCGCGGCGGCATGACGCTGCCCGAGGGGGTCCCCGACTCCCTCGACGTCAGCCACGTGCACGAGGCCGCGCCTTCGGCCTATCCCAACGGCGCGCATGTCGCCGAAGTCGAGGTCGATCCCGACACCGGCTGGGCCGAGGTCGTGAAGTACACGATGGTCAACGACTTCGGCACGGTCATCAATCCGCTGCTGGTCGAGGGCCAGAGCCACGGCGGCGTGGTGCAGGGCATCGGCCAGGCGTTCTTCGAGCACGTGGTGTATTCGGAGGAAGGCCAGCCGCTGACCGGCTCGTTCACCGACTATGCCCTGCCGCGCGCCGCCGACGTGCCGTCCTTCGCAATCGGCTATCACTCCGTGCCGGCCAGGACCAACCTGCTGGGCGCCAAGGGCTGCGGCGAGGCGGGCTGCGCCGGCTCGTTGCCCTCGGTCATGAACGCACTGGTCGACGCGCTGGGCGGAAGACACATCAACATGCCGGCCACGCCCGAACGGGTGTGGGAGATGCTTCACTCGTAGTATCTTCGCTTCATGTTGGACGTCGCCATCCTGGGCTACGGCCCGGTTGGCGCGCTGCTCGCCAATCTGCTCGGACAAGCCGGCCTCAGGGTCGGCGTGTTCGAGCGCGAGCGCGAGATTTATGCGCTGCCGCGTGCCGTGCATTTCGATGGCGAAGTCATGCGCATCTTCCAGTCGGTCGGACTGGCCGGCCGCATCGCCGCGGCGGCGCGCAATTCGTCGAAAGGCATGCATTTCGTCAACGCCGACGGCCAGACGCTGCTGATCCGACGCGGCATCGACGGGCCGGGACCGCACGGCTGGGCAGGCAACTGGTATTTCCACCAGCCCGAGCTCGAGGCGATCCTGCGCGACGGCGTCGCGCGCTTCCCCAACGCCTCGGTCGAACTCGGCCGTGAGATAGCCTCGGTCGATGAACTCGAGGCGCGCTACATCGTCGGCTGCGACGGCGCGCGCTCGCTGGTGCGGCAGGCGATCGGCAGCACGCGTCTCGATCTCGGCCTGCACCAGCCCTGGCTGGTGGTCGACCTGCTGTGCGACCCCGACAGCCCTCGCGTGAAGGCGCTGCCCGAATACACGGTCCAGCTCTGCGATCCCGCCCGGCCGATGACCGTGGTCAATGTCGGCGGCAGGCGCCGGCGCTGGGAAATCATGCTGATGCCGGGCGACGATCCGGACCGGCTCACCGATCCGGAGATCTTCTGGCCGATGCTGGCGCGCTGGGTCGGTCCCGACGACGCCATCCTCGAGCGCTCGGCCGTCTACACCTTTCATTCTGTCGTTCAGCAGGGCTGGCGCAAGGGGCGGCTGCTTCTGGCCGGCGACTCCTGCCACCAGACTCCGCCCTTCCTGGGCCAGGGCATGTGCGCGGGCATGCGCGACGCGAGCAATCTCGCCTGGAAGCTCGATGACGTGCTGCGCGGACGAGCGGACGATTCCCTGCTCGATACCTATGAACGCGAACGGCGGCCGCACGCCCAGGCCTTCATCGAACTCGCGGTTAAACTGGGCGGCATCCTGCAGGAGACCGATCCAGCGAAGGCCGCCGAACGCGACCGGCGCTTCGCTGCCGGGGCGGAGATGTTCGACTTCCCGCAGCCGCAGCTCGGCCCGGGGGTTGGCGCAGTTGGCGCACCCCCGCTCGGTACGATCTTCCCGCAGCCGAGGCTTGCCGATGGCCGGCTGATGGACGAGGCCATCGGCCTGAACTTCGCGATCGTCGGAGAAGCGGCACTCTTGGCGGGTCGCAAGCCCGATGCCGTGAAACTGGACGGCGTCGGCGCGGCCTGGCTCGCCGAACGCGGCCTTCGGGCCGCGATTCTGCGGCCCGACCGCTACATCTACGCCGTCGCCTAGCTAGGCGTTCAGGCCGGCGTGAACATTGGCAATGGTGGGCCGCCGTCGGTCGGCTTGAACACCACCTTCACCGCCTGCTCGCACTTCAGCTTGTCGAAGTCGCAGTCGACGATGTTGGTCACCATGCGCGGGCCTTCGGCCAGGGTCACGTAGGCCATCGCGTACGGCACCGGCGCGCGGCGCATCACGCTGTAGGAATAGATCGTGCCCTTGCCCGACGCCTCGATCCATTCGGTCTTGTCGCTGAAGCAGAACGGACAAAGCGTGCGCGGATAATGGTGCGCCTGGCCGCAGGCCGTGCACTTCTTCACCAGCAGCTTGCCCTTGGCGGCGGCATCCCAGTAGGCCTGGGTCTCCTGAGAGACGGCCGGAGCCGGAAGTTTGCGTTCCTTCGCGTCAGCCATCGGACTACTCCCTCTCCAGAATGACGGTGGCGCTGCCGTGGCGCAGGCCGAGCGAGCCGCCGGTGCCGTGCGCGACGGCAAGATTGCAGTTCTTCACCTGCACCTTGGGGTGCGCCTCGCCGCGCAGCTGGCGCACGGCCTCGAGCACCTTGGTGAGGCCGCCGCGGTTGCCCGGATGGTTGCTGCACAGGCCGCCGCCGTCGGTGTTGAACGGCAGCTTGCCGGTGCCGGCGATCAGGTTGCCGTCGGCCACGAATTTGCCGCCCTTGCCCTTCTCGCAGAAGCCGAGATCCTCGAGCTGCATCAGCACGGTGATGGTGAAGCTGTCGTAGATCGACGCGTATTTGATGTCGGAAGGCTTGACGCCCGCCTCCTCGAACGCCGCCTTGCCGGTGAAGCGCGCACCCGAATAGGTGAGGTCGACCTTGCCGCCCATCTGCGTCTTGATGAACTCCGACGCGCCCAACAGCTTGATCTTCGGCCGCTTGAGCTTGGCCGCGATCTCCGGGGCCACCACCACGATCGCGCCGCCACCGTCGGTGATGACGCAACAGTCGAGGCGGTGCAGCGGATCGGAGATGATCGGCGAGCTCACGACCTCCTCGACCGTGACCACGTCCTTCAGCAGCGCATGCGGATTGTATTGCGCGTGGTGCGAGGCCGCGACCTTGATCCACGCGAGCTGCTCGGCCGTGGTGCCGAACTCGTACATGTGGCGCATCGCGCACATCGCATACATGTTCACGACCGTCGGCCCGTACGGGAACTCGAACGGCTCGTCCGGCGTCGGCGTGCCGCCGCGGCTGCGCGGCACCGTGCCGGTCGCCATGCCTTCGGCGCGCGGACGGCCGGCCAGGGTGATCAGCGCCACCTTGCACTTGCCGGCGGCGATCGCCTCGGCGGCGTGGCCGACATGAAGCACGTAAGAAGAACCGCCGGTGTCGGTCGAGTCGACATGGCGCGGACGCAGACCCATGTACTCGACCATCGACATCGGGCCGAGGCCGGGCGCGTCGCCGGCACAGAAGTAGCCGTCGACGTCGTCCTTGGTCAGCCCCGCATCCTCGAGCGCGCCCTTGGCGACCTCGGCGTGGATCTGCGCCAGCGAGATGTCCTTCGCCAGCCGCGTCGGATGCTCGTATATGCCGGCAATATAGGCCTTGCCCTTGATGCTCATCGGCCGCCTGTCTCCTCGTTCATGTTGCACTGCATCGTAGCGACCGGCGGCTCACGGGAAAGTGGGCTCTTTCGCTGCGAAAAACGATGTAAGGTCGTTGCTATGTCAAATGGGGAAAAGCCAATGATTCTTCGTCTTCTGGCTGGCATCGCCGCCGCCTGCTTCGCGTTCGCGGGCATCGCCAACGCACAAGGCAAAGCCGAGTTGCTCTGGTACGGCCAGTCCGCCTTCAAGCTCACCACGCCCGGCGGCAAGGTGATCATGATCGACCCGTGGATTACCGGCGGTACCAAGGTTCCGCCGGAACTGAAGGATCTCTCCAAGATCGGCAAGGTCGATCTCGTGCTTGTCACGCACGGCCACGGCGACCACCTCGGCGACGCCATGGAAATCGCCAAGAGCAACAACGTCCCGATGTGGGCGCCCGCCGGCATGAACCAGCAGCTCCTCACGCTGGGCAAGATGCCGGCGAACCTCGTGCCGCGCATGAACAAGAGCGGCACGATCGAGCCGTTCCCCGGCGTCAAGATCACCATGACTCACGCCGAGCATTCGTCCGAGATGCTGCTCAAGGACGATCACGGCAAGGACACGACCTACTCCGCGGGCGAGCCTGTCGGCTTCATCATCCAGCTCGAGAATGGCTTCAAGATCTGGCAGATGGGCGACACCGGCGTGTTCGGCGACATGAAGTGGGTCGGCGAATACTACAAGCCCGACCTGATCCTGATTCCGATCGGCGGCCATTTCGTGATGGATCCGAAGGACGCAGCCTTCGCCACCAAGGAGCTGATCAAGCCCAAGATGGCGTGGCCGGTTCACTACGCGTCCAATCCGATGCTCAAGGGCACGCCCGCCGAGTTCAAGGCAGCGCTCGGCCAGACCAACATCCAGGTCATCGACGCCGAGCCGGGTGCAAAGAAGCAGTTCTGATCACCGGACCGCGATATCGGATATGGCGAGGGGCCCTTTCGGGCCCCTCTTCATTTTTGACTTCACTCTTCAGTGACCGTCAATCCTTGACGTCGCGCGCGCCGACCGTCCGCGAACGGAATTCGTCGGGCACCTCGCGGCCGACATCGATGAAGGCCTTCTTCACCGCCGCCACGGTCGGTCCGAATACCGCCTTCCGGTTCTCGCGCGACCAGTTGTTCGAGTTGACGATCGTGTCGAGCGATCCCTGGAAAAGCGGCATGACGTAGCGCGCGAACAGCTCGTAGGAGCGCAGGGTCGCCTCACGGCTTGCCCATTCATGGGCGCGGAACAGGATGCCGCCGAACCCGCCTTTGGAGTAGCCGAGCAGGCGCTCGATACCCCGGGCGACGGTCTCGGGATTGCCGACCAGGGTCGTGCCCTGCGCCACGCCCTCGCGCAGCGGATCGTCGGAGCGGCCCGGCGGGCGACCCAGCGTGTCCTCGAAATAGGTCACGGTCTCGCGGCGCTCGCCGGCGTGGACCTCGCGCAGCGCCTGCTCATCGTCTTCGGCGATGTGCGCGTTGACCACGATGCGCCACTTCGTGCGGTCTGCGGTGTGGCCGTGCTTGGCGGCGGTCTCCTCGTAGATCGCCCACTGCTTGGCCATCGCTTCCGGCCCGCCCGGCAGACCGGCGCCGATCGAAAGCACGCCGAGCCCGTGCTTGCCTGCCGCGATCATGCCCGACGGCGTGATGGTGCTGGCGCAGGCGATCGGGAAATGCGGATAGGAATAGGGCGCGAGATGCAGGCGTGCCTCCTTCAGCTCGAACCAGTCGGTCTTCATAGTGACCGGCTCCTCGCACTTGAGCAGCGCCATGATGGCCGCCAGCGATTGCTCCATGCGGTCGCGCTGGGTCGAGGGCTCTATGCCCATCATGTAGGCATCCGACGGCAGCGCGCCCGGACCGCAGCCGAGCATGGTTCTTCCGCGGGACATATGATCGAGCTGCACGAAGCGGTTCGCGACCATCAGCGGATGGTGATACGGCAGGCTGGTCACGCCCGAACCCAGCCGGATGTAGCGTGTGCGCTCGACGGCGGCGGCGATGAACAATTCGGGCGAGGCGATGGTTTCCCAGCCTGCGGAATGGTGTTCGCCGATCCAGGCTTCGTCGTAGCCCAGCTCGTCGATCCACTCGATCAGCTCCATGTCGCGCGCCATTCCGAGTGTCGGATTTTCGCCAACCCGATGGAAAGGCGCGAGAAAGATGCCGAACTGCAGCCCCTTGTGATTGCCCGTCTGTGCCATGAAATCCTCCGGTAGACCGCGACACTAGCACACGCCACGATGGGCCGATGATGAACGAAAGCCCTGCCCTTCCGCTGTCGCGCTTCACGGTGATCGAAGTCAACGATGCGGGCGTGCCGCTGCCGTTGCGCCTCGCCGCCTCGCTTGCCGGAAAGATCGCCGCCGATCTCGGCGCCACCGTGCTCAAGATCGAGCCGCCGGGCGGCGATCCGGTACGCGCCGCGCCGCCGCCGTTGCCGGGCGGCGAAAGCGCGCTCTTCCAGTTCCTCAACACCTCCAAGCAGTCGCTCGTGCTCGATCTCGGTGGCGAGCGCGGCCGCGCGACGCTTGCCGGCCTGCTCGACAAGGCCGACGCCTGCCTGTTCGAGGAGCCGTCGCAAGTGGCGGGCCTGCTGCGCGCCAGCCGCGCCACGCCGATCGAGATCGCTCCGTTCCCTGCCGGCATGGATCCCGCGATCCCCTACAGCGAATTCACGCTGATGGCGCTGGGCGGGCTGCTCCACATGGTGGGCGAGCCCGACCGCAAGCCGCTGCGCCTGGGCGGCCATCACGCCTCCTACGCCGCGGGGCTGACCGCGTTCACGGGGCTCGCCGCGGCTCTGGCTGCCCGCGACGGAGGCTCGACGCCCGCCGCGGTGCGCGTCTCGCTCGCCGAAGTCCTGCAGTGGGTCAACTGGAAGGCGGCCTCGGGCGCGGAAGCCTCGGGCGTCTCGCCGGGCCGCGAAGGCAAACAATCGGAATTTCAGATCGTGCCCTGCCGCGACGGCCATGTCGCCGTGGTCTACACGGTCACGCAATGGCCCGCGACGCGCGACCTGATCGGCGACGAGCGCCTCAAGGATCCGAAATTCTCGACCCGCGCCGGCCGTCGCGCCAATGTCGGTGAACTCTACGCGATCATGCTGCCGTGGTTCGCGGACAAGACGCGGCTCGAGATCCAGTCGATGGCGCAGCGCAAGGGCGTGCCGTTCGGTCCGGTCTTCTCGCCGGCCGAGCTGCTGTCGACCGAGCAATACGTCGCGCGCGGCTTCCTGGCCGAAATGGCCCATCCCACGCTCGGCCGCGTGCTGTTGCCGCAGTTGCCGGTGCAGTGGAACGGCCGATCGTTCGCGCCGCGCCCCGCGCCGCCCCTTGCCGGGCAGGAGCTCGCGGCATGAGCAAGCGGCCTCTCTCCGGCGTGCGCGTGCTCGATTTCGGGCTGCTGACCGCGGGTGCCAACACCTCGGCGATGCTGGCCGATCTCGGCGCCGAGGTGCTGAAGATCGAGTCCGGCGCCTATCTCGATCCCTTCCGCGTCGTCGGCAAGCCCGACAACGCGGACGGCTGGTGGAATCGCTCGCCACAGTTCCGCTTCACAAACCGCAACAAGCGCGGCCTGGCGTTGAACCTCAAGGACAGCCGTGGCCAGGACGTGATCCGCGACCTCGCCCGGCATTGCGACGTCGTGGTCGAGAACTTCCGCCGCGGCGTGCTCGACCGCGCCGGACTGGGCTGGCAGGACCTCAGCAGGATCAATCCGCGCCTGGTGTTCGCCGCGATCTCCAGCCAGGGCGACACCGGACCGGAACGCATGAACGTCTCCTTCGGCAGCACGCTCGACGCCACCTCGGGCATCGCCGCCCTCACCGGCTACGAGGGCGAGGAACCGCGCATCTCGGGCATGGACGTGAACTATCCCGACCAGATCGTCTCGCTGTTCGCCACCGGCATCGTGATCGCCGCGATCACCGAAGCGCGCCGCAGCGGCCACGGCGCCTTCCTCGATTTCTCCCAGCGCGAGGTCGCGTCCTTCACGGTGGGCGAGGAGATCCTGGCGGCATCGGCCAACCGGACGAGCGCCGCTCCACGCCGCGGCAACAGCGAGGACGGGGTCGCGCAACAGGATGCCTACCGCTGCCGCGATGGGCGCTGGATTGCCGCCACCCTCGGGACACCCGATCCGTCGTTGCCGGAATTCTGCGCCGCCCGCGACAGCGCGGATGTCCTGCGGACGTTGAGGGCACGCGGCATCGCCGTGGCGCGCTGCAACGACGGCGCGGACCTGCTGCGCGACCCCGCGCTCGCCGGCATCACGCTCGCCCGCGACGAGGCCGGCGTTCTCGTCAAGGGTCTTCCCTATCGCCTGAACGGCGCCGGCATCGCCATCGAGCGCGCCGCGCCCGCACTCGGCCAGCATACCGACGAGGTCTTGCGCACGCTTCTCGGCTTCGACGATGCTAGGCTGCGGGAGCTGGCGGACGCCGGGGTGACGTCGACCGTTCCCACCGTGGGGGATGTCTAGGCCATGGCACGCGCCGAAGTTCAGAAGCTGATCGACCGCATGACGATTCCCGTCATCGCGGCGCCGATGTTCCTGGTGTCCAATCCAGCCCTCACGCTCGCCTGTTGCGCCGAGGGCGTGATGGGCAGCTTCCCCGCCCACGGCACGCGCAGCCGCGAGGAATTCCAGGGCTGGCTCGACCAGATGCAGGAGGGCATGAAGCGGCTGGAGGACAGTGGCAGGCGTCCTGCGCCGTGGGCGGTCAATCTCGTGGTCCATCCCTCCAATCCGCGCTACCCGGGCGACCTCGAGCTGGTCGAGAAATACAAGGTGCCGGTCGTCCTGACCTCCAAAGGCGCGCCCGGCGATGCGATCGAGCGCATCCATGGCTGGGGTGCGGTCGCCCTGCACGACATCGCCAATCGCCGGCATGCCGAGAAGGCGCTGGAAGCCGGCGTCGACGGCGTGATCGCCGTGGCGGGCGGCGCCGGCGGCCACACCGGCACGATCAATCCGTTCGCGCTGATGAACGAGGTGCGCCAGCTCGGCGATCACTTCGCCGTCGTGCTGGCCGGCGGCATGTCGACCGGCCGCGACGTCGTGGCGGCGCAGGCGATGGGCGCCGACCTCGCCTATATCGGCACGCGCTTCATCGCCACCCGGGAGGCGATGGCGGCCGACGCGCACAAGAAGATGATCCTCGACACGCGCGCCACCGACGTCTTCCTGACGGCATCGATCGACGGCGCACCCGCGAACTGGCTCACGCCGAGCCTGCTCGCGGCCGGCATCGACCTCGACGTGCTTCGCACCACCCTGCCCGGCAAGGTCGTGGCGGCGCAGGAGAACAAGAAGCGCTGGAAGGACATCTACACGGCGGGGCATGGCGTCGGGAACATCGAGGACGTGCCGGCCGCCGCCGAATTGTGCCGGCGCCTGGTCGCCCAGTACCGCGAAGCGCGGCAGTCCCTGAAGCGCGTGGCCGCGTGAACGCACCTTCTTCGACCCAGCACGCGAAGATCAGGCTCGACCGTCTGTCCAAGACTTTCGGCGACGACAACGCCCAGACCGTCGCGCTCAGCGATTTCAACCTGACGGTCGGCGACGGCGAGTTCGTCTGCATCGTGGGCCCCAGCGGCTGCGGCAAGACCACGATGCTGCGCATGGTGGCGGGGCTGGAGAGGCCGAGCGCGGGCACGATCGACGTGACTGCCGCCGATCCGCAGCGGCCGCTCAACGCCATGGTCTTTCAGGAGCAGGGGCTGTTTCCCTGGATGACGGTGATCGACAACGTCGCCTACGGTCTCGAGATGCGCGGCGTCGGCAAGCGCGAGCGCCTCGAGCGTGCGGCGCCCTTCATCGAAATGATCGGGCTCAGCCGCTTTCGGGACCACTACCCCTCGCAGCTCTCCGGCGGCATGCGCCAGCGCGTCAGCCTGGCCCGCGCCTTCGTCGCCGATCCCGAGATCCTGCTGATGGACGAGCCGTTTGCCGCGCTCGACGCGCAGAACAAGCTGATCATGCAAGACGAGTTGCTGCGCATCTGGGAAGGCACGCGCAAGACCGTGCTGTTCATCACCCACGCCATCGACGAGGCGATCTCGCTCGGCGACCGCATCGTGGTCATGACGGCGCAGCCGGGCCGCATCAAGCAGATCGTGCCGGTCGACCAGTTCCCGCGGCCGCGCCGGCCGGTCGAGTTGCGCGCCGATCCGCGCTTCGGCGCGCTGCAGCTCGAGATCTGGCGCATGCTGGAAGACGAGGTGCGCGCCGCCCGCCTGCAGGCGCGGGCCTGACGATGCGGGCGGCCAACAAGGAGCGTGCGCTCGCCATCCTGTCGCCGCTCGCGGTGGTGGCGCTGTGGCAGTTTGCTTCGAACATGGGCTGGACCAACCAGCGCTACGTGCCCTCGCCGCTCGCCATCGCCCAGGCCGGCTGGGATCTCGCCCTCTCCGGGCGTCTCGCCATCGATATCGGGGCCAGCCTGCGCCGGCTGGCCATCGGCTTCGTGCTGGGCGCCGTGCCCGGGATCCTGCTCGGCATGATCATGGGGCTGAACCGATGGGTCCGCGCCGCGATCGATCCGCTGGTCGCCGCCCTCTATCCGATCCCCAAGATCGCCATATTGCCCCTGCTCATGCTGGCATTTGGGCTGGGCGATGCCTCCAAGGTTGCCGTGGTCGCCATGTCAGTCCTGTTCCTGACCGTCATCAACACCACGACCGGCGTGGTGCAGCTCGATCGAATCTATTTCGAGGTTGCGCGAAACTACGGAACGCCCTGGTACAAGCTCTTCACGCGGGTGATCCTGCCCGGCGCCCTGCCCGTCATCTTCGCCGGCCTGCGCATCAGCCTCGGCGTTTCCCTGGTGGTGCTGGTGGGCGCCGAGTTCGTCGCCTCCGACTCCGGCATCGGCTACCTGATCTGGGTCTCCTGGCAGACCCTGGTGGTCGAGAACATGTTCGTCGGCATCATCGTCATCACCGTTCTCGGGGTGCTTTCGACATTATTTCTGCACGAAGTCGAACGGCTTCTGGTACCTTGGCGGCGTGATTAGGGGTGCATGATGCGTAAGTCGCTGCTGTCCCTGCTGTATGTTCTTTGGGCCGGATGCGCCGCGACGTCCGCGGCCGCCGAGCCGGTGAAAATCGGCGACCTCGGCATCCTCGCCGACGCCCCCTTCTATATCGCGATCGAGAAGGGTTACTTCGCCGAGGAGAAGGTCGAAGTGAAGCTCGAGCGCTTCAACTCGGCGGCGCAGGCGACCGCGCCGCTCTCGACCAACCAGGTCCAGGTGGTGGGCGGCGGCGTCAGTGCCGCGCTCTACAATGCTTTCGCCCGGGACTGGCCGGTGCGCATCGTCATGGCCCGCACCCGCGACATGCCCGGCTATTCCAGCGACACGCTGATCCTGCGCAACGACCTCAAGGATACGATCAAGTCGCCGAAGGATCTGAAGGGCCGCCTGATCGCGCTCAACACGCCGGCGTCGGTACTGCACTTCATGCTGGCTCGCCTGCTCGAGACAGAAGGTCTCACCCTGAACGACGTCCAGACGGTCAACATGGCCTGGCCCAACATGGGTCCTGGTCTGGAGACCAAGGCGCTGGACGGCGGCATGGTGGTCGAACCCTTCGCTGGTCAGTACACCGCCAAGGGCATTTCCTTTCCGTTCCGCCGCGCCGCCGAATTCATGACCAAGCCGCCGCTCGAGGTCTCGGTCGTGCTCTTCAGCAAGACCTGGGCGGACAAGAATCCCGACGAAGCGAAGGCGTTCACCGTCGCCTACCTCAAAGGCGTGCGCGACTACTACGACGCCATGAAGGGCGGACCCAAGCGCGCCGAGGTCGTCGAGATCTGCGCGAAGTACACCAGCCTCAAGGACAAGGCGATGTACGACAAGATCCAGTGGAGCTACATGGATCCCAACGCCGAGATTTCCTTCGAGGGCCTGCGCGACCAGCAGGACTGGTACGCCAAGGCGGGCTACGTCGCGACGAAGGCCAACCTCGAAGGCGTCGTCGATCCGCGTTTCCTGCACCATGCGCTGGAAAAGCTCGGCAGGATCGACGCCGCCAAGTAGCCCGGGCGCGTCGATATCGATTTGAGTTTGCGGAGTTGAGCCATGGCTGAGACCGCATCGGTCGTCCGATTGTCCAACCGCGGCGAGGACTGCCTGCGCACCGGTCCGGGTACGCCGGCCGGCCGCTATCTGCGCCAGTTCTGGCAACCAATCTATCACTCGACCGATCTCGCGGCCGGGCGCGCCGTCACCGTGCGCATCATGAGCGAGGATTTCACGCTCTACCGCGGCGACACCGGCACGCCGCATCTCGTCGATGCGCGCTGCCCCCATCGTGGCACGCGGCTCAGCACGGGCTGGATCGAGGGCGACCACCTTCGCTGCTTCTATCACGGCTGGAAGTTCGACGAGCACGGCGCCTGCACCGAGCAGCCGGCGGAAGAGGACGCCTTCTGCCACAAGATCTCGATCGGGTCCTATCCGCTGCGCGAATATCTCGGCCTGGTCTTCGCCTTCCTCGGCACCGGCCAGCCGCCGGAATTCCCCGTGCATCCGGAGTTCGAATATTTCGACGGCATGGTCGAGATCGATTCCTACAGCCGCGATTGCAACTACTTCCAGAATCTCGAGAACGCGCTGGACATGAGCCATATCGGCTTCGTGCACGGCGACAACGTCGCGATCTTCAAGGGTATCGGTCTGGGCCGCGCCCTCGATGCCGAGGAATCGATGTGGGGCGTGACCTACGGCTTCACACGCCCCGACGGCCAGAAGCGCGTGCAGCAGTTCGGCATGCCCAACATCTTCTATCTCACGGCGCTGCCGACCGACCCCGAGATCGGCTGGCAGGAATCGATGTTCTGGTGGGTGCCGATCGACGACACGCGGCACATGCAGTTCAGCGTCCACCGCGTGCCGGCGCAGGGCGACGTCGCCAGGCGCATCCACGAGCGGCGCCAGGCGCGGCGCGGCGCCATCACCATCGGTCACCAGCAACTCGCGCGCGACGTTCTCGAGGGCAGGATCGCCATGCGCGACATCGACAAGAGCAAGGTCGACTTGGTGCGCCTGCAGGACGACGTGGCGCAGGTCGGCCAGGGCCTGATCGCGGACCGCGAGGGCGAGCGGCTCGGCCGCGCCGATGTCGGCGTCATCGCCATCCGCCGCCTGTGGGAGCGCGAACTCGCCGCCTTTGTCGAGGGTCGTCCGACCAAGAAGTGGCAGCGCGACGGCTCGATCGTGCCGCGCGCCTGGGGCCTCGCCGGCAATCCCGCGACCATCGGCGGCGCCGGCGCGGGCGGCCGGAAGGTCGCCGAGATCATCGACGTGCGCCCGCATGTCGAGGTCGCCGAGCAACTGAGAGCCCTGCACGCCCCGGTCGACTAGGGCGGGCTGACTGCATGGGATTGGGCGCATGAGACCGGGCGAACGGCCGACGGAACCCGGGCCGCAACTCACCCTGGCCGAGCGCGACCGCCGCCATGCCGGCCTGCGCGCGCTGATGGCGGCCCAGGGCCTCGACGCCATCGTGGTCGGCAGCTTCCAGGGCCGCGAACGGCTGGAATCCTACCTGATCGACGACTTTCTCGACGCCGTCGTGGTGTTGCCGCTCGAGAGCGATCCCGTGTTGCTGGCGTTCGGTGGCAGCCGCATCAGCCGCATCTTCGAAAGCCAGCGCCGCGGCCACGACGTCTGGGTGCCCGACGTGCGCATGAGCGCGGGCGGCGCCAAGGTCGCGGAGGTATTGAAGGAGCGCGGGCTTGCGAGGGGTCGCATCGGCATCGTGGGCTTCGGTCCGACCGCGCCGGGCGAGGCGGAAGGCCTCTTGCCGCTCGGCTTCCACAGCAACTTCATCAAGGCATTGCCCGAGGCGGCGATCGCTGATTTCACGCTCTCCTTCACCGACTTCATGCTGGTCAAGAGCGCCGAGGAGATCGCCCTGCTGCGATTCTCCGCCCGGGTGAGCGAGGAAGCCTGCAGGGTGATGATGGAGACGGCGCGGCCCGGCGTCAGCGAGGCCGAGGTCTATGCCGAGACGGTGCGCGAGATCCATCGCTGGGGATGCGACCTGCGCTACCCGTTCTTCAGCCTGCAGTCCGGCAAGGACAATATCGGCTGGGGCGTGCCGCGCTGGAGCCTGCGCGCCGAGCCGCCGCGGGTGCTCGAGGTCGGCGACCTCGTGCAGGCCGAGATCCACACGATCTACGGCGGCGTCGAAGGCCAGGTGAACATGTCCGTCGCGCTCGATCCGGTCGACGACGTCGTGCGCCGGCTGGAAACCGTCGCGCGCGAAGCCTACGAGGCCGGCCTCGCCGCCGTGAAACCGGGCGTCACCTTCGCTTCGGTCGTCCAGGCGATGGAACGGCCGCTCGCCGCATCGGGTTGCTGGAGCAAGACGCCGCTCCTGCACACCCTGACGTTCGGCTCGACCGGCTTCACACCGGTCAATCGCGAGCAGCTGAGGGGCACGCGCGAGGAGCCGATCGAGGGCGCCGCACGTCCCGGGATCCGCCGCGGCGAGCTCGTGCTGCAGGAAGGCATGAGCCTCGAACTCGAACCCAATGCCTGCCTCGGCATGGTCCGGGTCAATATCGGCGGCGGCGTACTGGTGACGTCGCGCGGTGCGGAAGAACTCAATTCGCTCGCGACTCGGGTCCGGCACGTAGGCTAGGCTTCGCGCCTGCTTCCGGGGAGGGCGCGTGAAGACGAAGGCTGCGGTCTGTTTCGAGGCTGGTAAGGAACTGGAGATCGAGACGGTCGATCTCGAGGGGCCGAAGTTCGGCGAGGTCCTGGTGGAGATCAAGGCGTCGGGCGTCTGTCACACCGACGAATTCACGCGCTCCGGCGGCGATCCCGAAGGGCTTTTCCCGGTGATCTTCGGCCATGAGGGCGCGGGCGTGGTGGTCGACGTCGGTCCCGGCATCGTGTCGCTCAAGAAGGGCGACCATGTGATTCCGCTCTACACGCCCGAGTGCCGCGCCTGCAAATCCTGCCTCAGCGGGAAGACCAACCTCTGCACCGCGATCCGCGGCACCCAGGGCCAGGGTGTGATGCCCGACGGCACCAGCCGCTTCTCGATCAAAGGCAAGAAGGTCCATCACTACATGGGCTGCTCGACCTTCTCGAACTACACGGTGCTGCCCGAAATCGCGTTGGCCAAGATCCGGCCCGACGCACCGTTCGACAAGGTCTGCTACATCGGCTGCGGCGTCACCACCGGCATCAGTGCGGTGATCAACACCGCCAAGGTCGAGCCGGGCGCCAACGTCGTCGTCTTCGGCCTGGGCGGCATCGGCCTCAACGTGGTGCAGGGCGCGCGCATGGTCGGCGCCAACATGATCGTCGGAGTCGACCTCAATCCCGACCGCGAGGCGCTCGGCCGCAAGTTCGGCATGACGCACTTCGTCAATCCGAAGGATCTCGGTTCCAAGGACCTCGTCGCCCATCTGGTCGAACTGACCGACGGCGGCGCCGACTATTCCTTCGAGTGCGTCGGCAACACCAAGCTGATGCGCCAGGCGCTGGAATGCTGCCATCGCGGATGGGGCAAGTCGGTGATCATCGGCGTCGCGGGCGCCGGGCAGGAGATTTCCACCCGGCCCTTCCAGCTCGTCACCGGCCGGCACTGGATGGGAACGGCCTTCGGCGGCGCCAAGGGTCGGCGCGACGTGCCGAAGATCGTCGACTGGTACATGGACGGCAAGATCGACATCGATTCGCTGATCACCCACGTCATGCCGGTCGAGAGGATCAACGATGCCTTCCATCTCATGCACGAAGGCAAGTCGATCCGCAGCGTCGTGACGTTCTAGGGAGCGAGCAGGATGACCGTGCGCCGCATCGGCAATGCCACCATCGAAAAGGTCGAGGAACTCTGCGCCGCGGGCTTCCGGCCCAACCGCATGTTTCCGAAGTTCGAACAGGCGGCGTTCGACGCCCACAAGGGCTGGATGTGCCCCGACCACGTCGATCCGGCCAACGATCGCCTGATCGGCTCTGTGCACACCTGGATCGTCAGGACAGGCAAGCACACGATCCTGATCGACACCTGCCTGGGAAACGACAAGCAGCGGCACAATGCAGCCTGGAACAAGCTCGACACGCCGTTTCTCAATCGCCTCAAGGCCTGTGGCTGCGACCCGGATTCGGTCGACTTCGTGATGTGCAGCCATCTGCATGTCGATCACGTGGGCTGGAACACGAAACTCGAGAACGGGCGCTGGGTACCGACCTTCAGGAACGCCAAGTACCTGTTTGCCAAGCGCGAATACGCCCACTGGGAAAGCGAGCGCGGGAAGCAAGGCGAAGGAGTGGTAAACGACGGCTCGTTTGACGACTCGGTTTTGCCGATCGTCGAAGCCGGCAAGGCAGTCATGATCGACTCCGACCACCAGCCCGACCCGCTGCTCACCATCAAGGACTATCCCGGCCACACGCCGGGCTCGATCGCCATCAACCTCAAGGATGGTGGCAGGCAAGCGACCTTCTCCGGCGACATCATGCATCATCCGATCCAGGTCTATCACCCGGACTGGTCGAGCCAGTTCTGCTGGGATCAGGAAATGTCGGCACGCAGCCGCCGCAAACTCCTTGAGGACTGTGTCGAGAGCAACGCCCTGCTCTGCCCCGCCCACTTCCCCGGCGCCAACGCGGGGTACATCAAGCCCTGGGGCAATTCGTTCGCAATTGATTGGGATGTCCAGAAGTAAGCCCTGTTGGGAGCGCGCCACTCCGTGGCGCTCGGGAAATCGCCCCCAGGATGGAAGAGCGGCACGGGGTGCCGCGCTCCCAGCAAGGAGTGAAGTGAGATGAAAGGTCCTGAAGACGATCTCGGCCTCAGCGGCAAGGTCGCCATCGTTTCGGGCGGCGGCGCTGCCGGCGACGGCATCGGCAACGGCCGCGCGGCGGCGATCCTGCTGGCACGCTCGGGCACCAAGGTCGTCGTGGCCGACCTCGACAAGAAGCTCGCCGAGCGCACCGTCGAGATGATCCAGGCCGAAGGCGGCACCGCCATCGCCCATGGCTTCGACGCCACCAGCGAGAGCGACTGCCGCGGGCTGATCGACGCCGCCGTCGATCAGTGGGGACGGCTCGATTTCCTCGACAACAACATCGGCATCGGCAGCCGCGGCAGCGTGGTCGACGAAAAGCCCGAGGAATACCGGCGCGTCATGCAGGTCAACGTCGAGACGATGTTTCTGCTCTCCAAGCACGCGATCCCGGCAATGATCAAGACCGCGAAAGGCGGCGCCATCGTCAACATCTCGTCGATCTCGGCCCTACGGCCGCGCGGTCTCACGACCTACACCGTCTCCAAGCAGGCCGTGATCGGCCTGACCCAGGCGATGGCGGTCGATCACGGCAAGGACCGGATCCGCGTCAACTGCATCTGCCCCGGGCCGATGTACACGCCGATGGTCAATCGCGGCAACGGCATGAGCGAAGCCAACCGCCGCACGCGCGCCAACGCCTCGGTCCTCAAGATCGAGGGCACCGGCTGGGACATCGGCCAGGGCGTGCGTTTCCTTCTGAGCAACCACGCCCGCTACATCACGGGCCAGGTGCTGGTGATCGACGGCGGCGTCACCCTGCAGGGACCGGAACGCGACAGCCAAGCCCAATAGGAGGAAATGAAGAACATGGCCCGCCTGCCCTACATCGACGTCGATCAGCTTCCGGCCGACCAGAAGGACCTCCTGAAGCGGCCGATCAACCTGACCCGCCTGCTGGTCAACTCGCCGGGCATGGCACGGGCGTTCCACGGCATCGGCAACTACATCCGCCACAAGAGCACGCTCGATCCGCGCCTGCGCGAACTGGCGATCCTGCAAGTCGGGTGGATGGAAAAGTCCGAATACGAATTCACCCACCACGTGAAGATCGGCAAGGAGTTCGGCGTCACCGACGAGGACATCAAGAACCTGTTCCTCGAGACCGAGGGAAAGCCCTCGACCCTGGACCCGCTCGCCAAGCTGGTGCTCAAGGGCGCGCGCGAGATGGTACGCGACATCGGCATGTCGGACGCAACGTTTGCGGAGATCAAGAAGCACCTCAGCAACGAGGACATGACCGACCTGGTGCTGACCATCGCCTTCTACTGCGCGGTGGTGCGCGTCCTCGCCACGATGAAGATCGACAACGAGCCCCAGTACAAGGAAGTGCTCAAGCAGTATCCGATCCCGGGAGTGTCGTGACATGCGTCTCAAGGACAAGGTCGCCATCGTCGTCGGCGCAGGCCAGAGCCCGGGCGAAGGCGTCGGCAACGGCCGCGCCACTGCGCTCACCTTCGCCCGCGAGGGCGCCAAGGTGCTGTGCGTCGATCACCGCCTGGAATCGGCCGAGGAAACGGTCGAACTGATCAAGCAGAAGCAGGGCATCGGCGCCGCCTTCAAGGCCGACGTCACCAAGCACGCCGATCTCAAGGGCATGGTGGCCGATGCGATGAAGCGCTGGGGCCGCATCGACGTGCTGCACAACAATGTCGGCGTCTCGATCGCCGGCGGCGATGCCGAGCTCGACAAGATCACCGAGGAGGCGTTCGACCGCTGCATCGCGATCAACCTCAAGAGCTGCATCCTGGCCTGCAAGGAAGTGATCCCGATCATGCGCCAGCAGGGCAGCGGCGCGATCGTCAACATCTCCTCGATGGCCGTGCTCACGACCTACCCCTACGTCGCCTACAAGGCGACCAAGGCCGCGATGGTCGCCTTCACCGAGCAGCTCGCCTACCAGAACGCCCAATACGGCGTGCGCGCCAACGTGATCCTGCCCGGCCTGATGAACACGCCGATGGCGGTCGACACCCGCGCCCGCGAATTCAAGAAGACCCGCGCCGAGATCGAGGCGATGCGCGACGCCAAGGTGCCGCTGCGCCGCAAGATGGGCACCGGCTGGGACGTCGCCAATGCCGCCCTTTTCCTGGCCTCGGATGAGGCCAGCTTCATCACCGGAGTGACCCTGCCGGTTGACGGTGGCGCGAGCGTGAACACCTCGGGTTAGCTGCGGCGCACCCGGAGCCGACTACGGCCGACATCGTCTCCAGTTCCGGTACCTTGCAGCGCGGCGTCACCGGCTCTCGCGGTAGCTCGGACCGACGCCCGAACCGAGCATCAGCTCGTAATCGCCGGCGCCGGCGTGGTACATGACGCGGATGATGATGCCGTAGCGACCGCTCGGAAGATTCTGACTGAAAGTGAACGTGCCGTTGTCGGCGCGCGCCCTCGCGATCATCTTGCCTTCGGCGTCGAGCAGGTCAGCGACCAAGTCGAGAGAGCTGCGCGAATGGGCCTGGAAAAGGCCACCGGCAAAGTCGAACAGGAAGGTGTCGTAGTCGCCCTGTGACATGGTCGCCTGGATCGTCGCGGGATAGCCGACCAGAAGGGCCTGGGCATAGGATTGGCCGATCTCGGGAACGACCTGGGTCGACTGGCCAGGGCTGCTGGGCTGATGCGACGGCCCAACGGGCGGATTCGGCTGGACGCTTCCCGTGTTCGGCACCGTGCCGGTCGTTGTGCCAGGAGCGACTGTCGAGGCATCGGGCCGCGACGTCTGACCGGTCGAGGGCGTCGAAGTGGCGCGCTTCGCCCACTGATTCGGTCCGCGTCCCAGGGTGAGGTATCCGAACGAACCGAAATATGATGCGAATGAGCGCGTCGTACTTCCGTCGAGAAGCACGATTTCGTCGAACAGTGCAATTCTCATCCAACCCTGGGTGTCGAGACCGTAGGTGCCGCTGACGCTGCCGCCGAACCGGCACGTCTGGACGGGCTTGCTGTAGCCGACGACCTTCGCGTATTTGCGTTGGCAGTCGATCTCGTTGATCTGGTCCAGCCGCACCCAGAACGTCTTGCCCGTCGCGATGTCGATCAGCTTGGCCTTGGAGGCGCTTCCTTTTTCACCGCCGCCACTGATGTCCGCGATCGTTCCGGAGTACAGACCGGCACGCCAACTCGATCCCCCGATCGGTTCGGGCGCACGCCATTGCACCTCGCGACCGAGGGCGAATCCCTGCTGAGCCATCGCCGGCATGCCCGACAGGGCCACCGACGCAAGGACGACGGCCAACCCCGTCGAAGCCAGACCGCCGAAGCATGCCTTCACGAATCCCTCCCAGTTCGTGGAAATTTTATTCAGCGGAAGGAGTCGGTCCTTGAGATGGATCAACCACGCGCGCCACTTCTCACGAAGGCCTCATTCTTCGGGTTCGAATTCGCCTCACCAGGGCGAGATTCCCGGCCTGACTTCCAATGCCAACGCTCAGTCCAGCCCATTGCCGCCGTAGATCCACTCCAGGGTGTCCAGCCATTCGGACTGGCTCTTGGCGCTCATGATCGCATTGCGCAGGGCCGCGTGCGGTCCGGCCGGGTGATAGATGTGGTCTCCTACGGCGCGTGACGTGAGTTGCACCCTGGCCGTGCGCAGCACGCGGCGGTCGCGGTAGTTCGACAGGCCAGCTTCGAGGCTGCCCGAGTGCCGGGAAAGCGAGTCGGCCAGGCACACGGCATCTTCCATCGCCATGCAGGCACCCTGGGCCATGTACTGCAACATCGGATGGGCGGCGTCGCCCAGCAGCGCCACCCGCCCGTCGATCCACTCGTTCACCGGATCGCGGTCGCACAGCACCCACATGTGCCAGTCCCTGCCATGGCGAATGATATTCTGCGCCCGCTCGCAGATATGGCCGAAGCCACGCCGCACCTCCTCGACCGGCACCGGCTTGCCGGCGACGGGTTCCGGCGCGTCATTGTGGTAGGTCACGACCAGATTGAAGACCTTCCAGCCCGACAGCGGGTAATGGACGATGTGGCACTTCGGTCCTGCCCAGAGCGTCGCCGCGTTCCAGCGCAAGTCTTCCGGCATCTGCTCGGTCGGAATCACCGAGCGATAGGTCGTGTGGCCCGAGACGCGGGCGCTGTCGCCGATCATCTGCTTGCGCACGTTCGACCACAGCCCGTCGGCGCCGATCAGCGCCGCGCCACGCACGGTCTCGCCATTTGCCAGCCGCGCTGCAACGCCCTTGCCGTCCTGGTCGTAGGCCGTGACTTCGCTCGAGACCTTGAGGTCGATCAGTGCGTGGTCGCGGCAGGCCTTCAGCAGCACGCCGTGCAGGTCGCCGCGATGGACGACGGCGTAGGGATTGCCGAACCGCTTGCGGAACGCCTCGCCGAGATCGATGTGACAGATCTCGCCGTCGGCCATCGAGTCCATGAGCCGCAGCGCTTCGATATAGACCGCCATCTTGCGCGCGGTCTCGCCGACGCCGAGGCGGTCGAAGCAGTGGAAGGCATTGGGGCCGAGCTGGATGCCGGCGCCGATCTCGCCGAGCTGGCTCGCCTTCTCCAGCACCAGCGACGGAATGTTCTTCTGCGCGAGCGCCAGCGCCGCGGCCAGGCCGCCGATGCCGCCGCCGGCGATCAGAATCCTGTCACCCATGATTTTTGCGAGGTCCGGCAACGACCTTCTCGTCGTGCAGCTTGCCGATCTCGGCGCCGGACAGGCCCAGGATGCCCGACAGGATCTCGTCCGTGTGCTGGCCGAGCAGGGGTGCAACGGCAGGCGCCTCACGCGGCACGGCGCTAAACTGCAACGGCGTCGCCGCCACCGGGTAGCGGCCGATGCCGGGCTGGTCGAGCACGGTGAACATCGGATTGTCGTGCACCGCGTCGCGGTCGTTGGCGAGTTCGCGGAACGTCAGATAGGGCGCCCACAATGCGCCGGCCTTCTTCAGCCTTGCGCTGACCTCGTCGGCGGTGAGCCCAGCCACCCACGGCTCGATCGCCGCGATCAGCGCCGCGCGCGCCGTCCAGCGCCCGGCATCGGTCTTGAGGTCGACGCCCTGTTCCTTCTCGATCCTTGCGAACGCTTCCTTGAAGCCGCCGGCCTCGGCCAGCGCGTCGACATGACGGTCGGAGAAGATGCAGATCATCGCCCAGCGGCCGTCCTTCGTCCGGAAGTCGCGGCCGAAGGTGCCGAAGATCTCGTTGCCGTAGCGCGGCCGGTCGACCTGGTTGACGACGGCCTCGCCGATGTACCCCAGCGCCGAGGTCGCCGCGAGCGCCATGTCCTGCAGCGGCAGCACGATGCGCTGGCCCTTGCCGGTCATGCGGCGATGGCGCTCGGCGGCCAGAATCGCCATCGCGCCGGCGTAGGCCGTGGCGAGGTCCCACGGCGGCGCCACGGCATTGACCGGCCCCTGCTGGCCGACCGCACCGGTCACCATGGGAAAGCCGGTGATGGCGTTGACCGTGTAGTCGACATTGGCCGTGCCGTGCCGGTCGCCCACGATGTTGAGGGCGATCAGGTCGGCGCGCTTCTTCGAGAGCTCTTCATAGGAGAGCCACCCGCGGGCCGGCATGTTGGTCGTGAAGATGCCGCCGCCCTCGCCCGGCGCCGCGATCAGCGCGCCGAGCAACTCGCGTCCCCTGGGGTTGCGCAGATCGACCGCGATCGAGCGCTTGCCCTTGTTGAGGCCGGCCCAGTAGATCGACCGGCCGTCCTTCGTCACCGGCCAGCGGTCGCTGTCGAGCCCACCCTTGATGTCGTCGAAGCGGATCACGTCGGCGCCGAGCTGTGCCAGGGTCATGCCGCCCAACGGCGCGGCGATGAACGCCGAGCCTTCGACGATACGAAGGCCCGCCAATATGCCAGTCATGTTCGTTTCCCGTATCTCGTCTTGTTATGCCTTCGCGCCGGCAATCTTCTCGCCTGATGGCTTGCGGTCCTTGAGGTTGTTCTTTCGCTTGTCGAGCCACCAGCCGTACTCCGGATTCCACATCTCGAAGTTGACGTCGCAGCCCAGCTCCTGCGCGGCATGCACCGGCCAGAACGGATCGTAGAGCGCCTGCCGGCCGATCGCGATCAGGTCGGCGTCGCCGTCCTGCAGGATCTTCTCGGCCTGCGGGCCGTCGAGGATCAGGCCGACCGCCATGGTCGGAATGCCGGCGCCGCGCTTGACCGCGGCGGCGAACGGCACCTGGAATCCGAGGTCACGCTTGATCGGAGCCGCGGTCGAAAGTCCGGTGAGCCCGCCCGAGGAAGTATCGACCACGTCGATGCCGAGCGCCTTCAGCTCGCGCGCGTAGGCCACCGTATCGTCGACGTCCCAGCCGCCGCCGCCGTCGACCGCCGAGACGCGGATGAACATCGGCTTGTGCTCAGGCCAGTTCTCGCGCACCGCCTTGGCCGCCGCGAGCGGGAAACGCATGCGGCCGGCGCGGTCGCCACCATACTGGTCGTTGCGCTTGTTGCTGATCGGCGAAAGGAACTGCGCCAGCAGATAGCCGTGTGCGCCGTGGATCTCGATGATGTCGTAGCCCGCAGCGTCGGCGCGGCGCGCGGCCTCGCCGAACTTCTTCACGATCGCCTCCATCTGCGCGACGTCGAGGCCGATCGGCGTCTCGGAGGAGCGCTCGCCGGCGGAGAGCGCCGACGGCCCATAGACCTGCCAGCGCTGCCAGTTCGCGCCCTTCGGTCCGAACTCGTCCGGCTTGTCGAACTGACGCGGCGAGGAGGCCTTGCGGCCGGCATGGGTGATCTGCGTGGCGGCCAGCGATCCTTCCTGCTTCAAGAAGCGCGTCAGGCGCCTGTGACCCTCGATCTGGCCGTCGTCCCACATGCCGAGATCGCCCTGCGTCACGCGGCCCTCGGGCACCACGGCGCAGTTCTCCGTGAAGATGATGCCGAATTTGCCGAGCGCAAACTTGCCGAGATGAACCAGGTGATAGTCGTTCACCAGCCCGTCCGTGGCGCGGTACTGCACCATCGGCGAGACCACGGTGCGATTGGCCGCCACGACCCCGCGGAGCTTCAACGGCGAAAAGAGCATCGGTCTTTGCAAGGGTCGTTCTCCTGAACGCAAGGGCTTGTCCGGTCCGGAACATAGACCGGCCGGCCGCCGGAGGCCTATCCTGCCGGCATGTTTGACCTCGTCATCCGAAACGGAACCGTGATCGACGGCTCGGGCGCGGCGCGCCGAGTGGCCGATGTTGCAGTGCAGGACGGCAGGATTGCCGCCGTTGGCGCAAGACTGGGGCCGGCCCGGCGCGAGATCGATGCCGCGGGCCTGCTGGTGACGCCGGGATTCGTCGACATCCATACCCATTACGACGGCCAGGCGACCTGGGATCCTTTCCTGACGCCGTCGTCCTGGCACGGCGTGACCACCACGGTGTTCGGCAACTGCGGTGTCGGCTTCGCGCCGGTGCGCCCCGGCGCCTCGGGCTACCTGATCAACCTGATGGAAGGCGTCGAGGACATCCCGGGCACAGTCCTGAGCGAGGGCGTGAAATTCAACTGGGAATCCTTTCCGCAATATCTCGACGCGCTGGCCTCGATGCCGCGCGCCGTCGACGTCGCCGCCCAACTGCCGCACGGGGCGCTGCGCTTCTACGTCATGGGCGAGCGCGGCGCCGATCATGCCGAGATGCCCAACCAGGGCGAGCGCGAGGAGATGACCCGGCTGGTCGAGGAGGCGCTCGGCGCCGGCGCCATGGGCGTGACGACCTCGCGCACCACCAAGCACAAGGCGCGCGACGGCCGCTTCACGCCGTCGCTGTCGGCACGCGAGGCCGAATTGTTCGCCCTGGCCGAGGGCATGAAGCGGGCCGGCCGTGGCGTGCTTCAGGTCAATTCCGATTTCGGACCGGGCGAGTTCGAGGCACTGGATGCCGCGGCCAGGCTCGCCGGCCGGCCGCTGTCCTGCCTGCTGGTCCAGGTCGACGCCCAGCCGAAGCTGTGGCGCGAGACGCTCGACCAGATCCACGGCGTGCGTGCCCAGGGCCGCGAGGCCAATGCCCAGGTCGGCTCGCGGCCGATCGGCGTGATCATGGGACTCGAGACCACCGCCCATCCGTTCGTTGCCCATCCGGCGTGGCGCGAACTCGTGAAGCTCTCGCCCGCCGAGCGCTATGCCCGCCTGTCATCCGACGCCGACCTCCGCCGGCGCCTGGTCGAGGAGCCGAACGGCGACGGCCCGCGTGCCTTCATGGCCGAGGCCTTCCACAAGATGTTCCCGATCGGCGAACGGCCCGACTACGAGCCGCAGGCCGGCGAATCGGTGAAGGCGATCGCGGAGCGCACCGGCCGCACGCCGCAGCAGGTCGCGCTCGAGACGATCATGGACCGCGGCGGCAAGGGCCTGCTGATGCTGCCGTTCGAGAACTACGCCCATGGCAGTCTCGACGTCGTGCACGAGATGATCACCGATCCTGCGACCGTGCTCGGCGTGGCCGACGGCGGCGCCCATGTCGGCGTGATCTGCGACGCCTCCTCGCCGACCTCGCTGCTCACCCTGTGGGGTCGCGACCGCACGCGCGGGCCGAGGCTGCCGCTCGAGTTCCTGGTCGCCAAGCAGACCCGCGGCACGGCCGAGGCCTACGGCATGCTCGATCGCGGCCTGCTGGCGCCGGGCCACAAGGCCGACATCAACGTGATCGATTTCGACGCGCTGGCGCTGAAGCGCCCCGAGGTGGTCTACGACCTGCCGGCCGGCGGCCGACGTCTGGTGCAGCGTGCCCGCGGTTACCGCCACACGTTCAACTCAGGTGTGGAAACCGTCAGCAACGACGAGTTGACCGGCGCCCGGCCAGGCGCGCTTGTCAGAGGCGCCCAGAAGGCGGCCTAAACCGTCATGTGGCTGCGGACCTTCTCGACATCGAAGGTCTCTCGCGTGCCCGACATGACGATCTCGCCGCGGTCCATCACCGCGAAGTCGTCGGCCAGTTCGTGGGCGAAGTCGAGATACTGCTCGACCAGGAGGATCGCCATGTCGCCGCGCTGGCGCAGGAAGGTGATGGCGCGACCGATATCCTTGATCACCGACGGCTGGATGCCCTCGGTCGGCTCGTCGAGCACCAGCAGCTTGGGCCGCATGGTCAGCGCGCGGCCGATCGCGAGCTGCTGCTGCTGGCCGCCCGACAGGTCGCCGCCGCGGCGCTTCAGCATCGAATCGAGCACCGGGAACAGCTCGAAGACCTCGTCCGGCACCTTCTTCAGGTCGCGGCTGAGCGGCGCGAAGCCGGTCTCGAGGTTTTCCTTCACGGTCAGCAGCGGGAAGATCTCGCGGCCCTGCGGCACCAGCGCCACGCCGCGCCGGGCGCGCTCGTAGGCCGGCATCTTCGAGATCTCGCTGCCTTCGAGGGTGATCGAGCCCGAGGCGACCGGCTGCAGGCCGCAGATCGCGCGCAGCAGGCTGGTCTTGCCGACGCCGTTGCGGCCGAGCAGGCAGGTCACCCGGCCGATCTGGGCCGAGATCGACACCGACCGCAGCGCCTGGGCTGCGCCATAGTAGAGATCGACGTTCTGGACGGTGAGCATCGCGGTCACCGGCCGAGATAGACTTCGACGACGCGCTGGTCGGCGCTGACCTGATCGAGCGAGCCCTCGGCCAGCATCGATCCCTCGTGCAGCACCGTCACCTTCACGCCAAGGGCGCGCACGAAGCTCATGTCGTGTTCGACCACGACGACGGAGTGGGACTTGTTCACCTCGCGCAGCACGTGCGCGGTGGTCTCGGTCTCGACGTCGGTCATGCCGGCGACCGGTTCGTCGACCAGCAGCAGCTTGGGGTTCTGCGCCAGCAGCATGCCGATCTCGAGCCACTGTTTCTGACCGTGGCTGAGACGGGCACCGAGCATGTGCTGCTGTTCTTCCATGCGGATGATCGACAGGATTTCCGCGAGCCGGTCGTTCTCGGCCTTGGTCGGCGCCGCACCCAGCAACTGGTACCAGCTGCGAATGCCGGCCAGCGCCAGCAGGAGGTTGTCGCGTACCGTGTGGTTCTCGAACACCGTGGGCTTCTGGAACTTCCGGCCGATGCCCAGGGTGGCGATGCTCGCCTCGTCGAGCTTGGTGAGGTCGGCGCGGCCGTCGAACACGACCTCGCCCGAGTCGGGGCGGGTCTTGCCGGTGATGACGTCCATCATGGTCGTCTTGCCGGCGCCGTTGGGGCCGATGATGGCGCGCATCTCGCCCGGCTCGACCAGCAGCGAGAGGTTGTTCAGCGCCTTGAAGCCGTCGAACGAGACGGTGACGCCGCTGAGATAGAGCAACGCCGAGGTGGAACGGGTGGCGTTCATGCCGGCCTTGTCCGGCGCGCGCGCAATTGACCCCAGAGACCCATGACGCCCTTGGGCAGGAACAGGGTGACCACGATGAACAGTGCGCCGAGCGCGAACAGCCAGACCTCCGGCAGCGCACCGGTCAGGTAGGTCTTGGCGAAGTTGACGATGAAGGCGCCGATCACCGGCCCGATCAGGGTGCCGCGGCCGCCGACCGCCACCCAGAGCACCGCCTCGATCGAGTTGCCGGGCGAGAATTCGCTGGGGTTGATGATGCCGACCTGGGGCACGTAGATCGCGCCCGCGATGCCCGCCATCGCCGCCGACAGCACGAAAACGAAGAGCTTGTAGCCTTCGACCCGGTAGCCGAGGAAGCGCATGCGGCTTTCGGCGTCGCGCACCGCGGTGAGCGCCTTGCCGAAGCGCGAGCCGACCACGGCGGCGGCGATCACCAGGAAGATCGACAGCGCCAGCGCCGAGGCGAAGCACAACACGGCGCGCGTGCTGTCGGCCTGCACGGAAAAGCCCAGGATGTCCTTGAAGTCGGTCAGGCCGTTGTTGCCGCCCAGGCCCATGTCGTTGCGGAAGAAGGCCAGCAACAGGGCATAGGTCATGGCCTGGGTGATGATGGAGAGATAGACGCCGGTGACGCGGCTCCTGAAGGCGAACCAGCCGATCGCCAGCGCCAGGACGCTGGGCACGATCACGATCATCGGGCCCGCGAACCAGAAATAGCGGAAGCCGTGCCAGAACCACGGCAACTCGGGATAGTTCAGGAACACCATGAAGTCGGGCAGCAGGGCGTTGCCGTAGACGCCGCGCGTGCCGATCTGGCGCATCAGGTACATGCCCATGCAGTAGCCGCCCAACGCGAAGAAGGCGGCGTGGCCGAGCGAGAGGATGCCGCAGAAACCCCAGACCAGGTCGACCGCCAGCGCCAGCGAGGCGTAGCAGAGATACTTGCCGATCAGCTGCAGCACCCAGGCCGGCACGTAGAACGGGCTGGTCTTGGGCAGCAGCTGGTTGAGCAGCGGCAGGACGATGCCGATCGCCAGCACCAGCAGCACGAAGAGGCGCAGCTTGCGATCCATGCCGTTCCAGAGGAAGCGGGTGATCATTCCACCGCCCGTCCCTTCTGGGCGAACAGGCCGCGCGGCCGCCGCTGGATGAACAGGATGATGAAGACCAGCACCAGGATCTTGCCCAGCACGGCGCCCGCATAGGGCTCGAGGAACTTGTTGACGATGCCGAGCGCGGTCGCGCCGAGCAGCGTGCCGAAGAGATTGCCGACGCCGCCGAACACCACGACCATGAAGGAGTCGATGATGTAGCCCTGTCCCAGGTTGGGGCTGACGTTGTCGATCTGGCTGAGCGCCACGCCGGCCAGGCCGGCGATGCCCGAGCCCAGGCCGAAGGTGAGCGCGTCGACCCGTGGCGTGCGGATGCCCATGGCCGCGGCCATCGGCCGGTTCTGGGTGACGGCCCGCATGTAGAGGCCGAGCGGTGTCTTGCGCAGCAGCAGCAGCAGGGAAACGAACACGATCATAGCGAAGATCACGATCCAGAGGCGGCCGTGCGTCACCTGGATATTGCCGACGTAGAAGTAGCCCGACATCCACGAGGGTGCGCCGACCTCGCGGTTGGTCGGTCCGAACATGGTGCGCACCGCCTGCTGCAGCACCAGCGACAGGCCCCAGGTGGCGAGCAGGGTGTCGAGCGGCCGGCCATAGAGGAAGCGGATGATGCCGCGCTCGATGGCGATGCCGACCGCGCCAGCCACGATGAAGGCGAGCGGCAGGGCGATCAGGATCGAGGCGTCGAACAGCTGCGGCGCGCTGTTGCGGATGATTTCCTGCACCACGAAGGTCGTGTAGGCGCCCAGCATCACCATCTCGCCGTGCGCCATGTTGATGACGCCCATCGTGCCGAAGGTGATCGCAAGGCCGATCGCGGCAAGCAGCAGTACCGAACCGAGCGAGATGCCGTACCAGACGTTCTGCGCCGCCTCCCAGGCCGCCAGCGTCTGGCGCACGCCGTTGACGGCGGCCGTCGCCGCGGCCTTGACCTCGGGATCGGTCGCGCTCGCCGCCGAGGCCTGCAGCACGCCCATCGCGTCGCGGTCGCCGCGCGCCTGGATGACGCCGAGTGCTTCGACCTTCTGCGCTGCCGGCGCATCGGACGCGACCACCATCGCCGCCCGCGCCTCGGTCATGGCACGCTTGACGCCGGAATCCTTCTCGGCGGCCAGCGCCTTCTCGAGCGCCGGCAGGGCGCCGGGATCGCGTCGCTTGAACAGTTCGTCGGCGGCCCGCCGCCTGACCTTGGGATCGGGACTCATCAGCGTGAGCGAGCCCAGCACGGCGTCGATATTGCCACGCAGTCGGTTGTTGACCCTGACCCGCTCGAGCGCGTCCTCGGGGGCGCTGCCGGCGTCCTTGCCGGTGATCGCGTCGCTCAGCGCGATCTGCTTGCCCTCGCCCTTGCCGATGACGACCACGCTGTCGGAACTGCGGACATAAAGATTGCCGGCGCCCAGCGCCTGCAGGATGGGCTCGGCCCGGGCCTCGCCCGAGGCGGCCAGTGCGGTGATCGCCTCATCACGCTCACTGTAGCCGCCGGTGACGAGATTCTTCACGAGAGTCGGCAGGTCTGCCGCCATCGCCGATCCGGCGACGCACACGGCAACCAGCACGCTCAGCAGGCCCCCCAGAAAACGCATCACACTCTGTCACTTAGCCGTAAGACGAGAACGGGGCGACTCGAAAGTCGCCCCGCCCCTGTGGGTTGCCGGGTCGGGCTACTTGCCCTTGCCGATGCACTTCTTGGCAACGGTGTCGTAGTTGCCGCAGTTCATCGGCGGCGTCCAATCGGCGACCAGGTTCTTGGAGTCGTCGAGGATCGGCGACCAGGCCGCGCCCGGAACCAGGCTCGGGGTCTTCCACACCACGTCGAACTGGCCGTTCGCCGCAATCTCGCCGATCAGGACCGGCTTGGTGATGTGGTGGTTCGGCAGCATCTCCGAGATGCCGCCGGTCAGGTTCGGGACCTTGATGCCGATGATGGCGGCGATCACCTTGTCAGGATCGGTGGTGCCGGCCTTCTTGACCGCCTCGACCCACATGTTGAAGCCGATCACGTGCGCTTCCATCGGATCGTTGGTCACGCGCTTCGGATTCTTGGTGAAGGTCTGCCACTCCTTGATGAACGCCTCGTTGGCCGGGTTCTTCACCGACTGGAAATAGTTCCAGGCGGCGAGATGGCCGACCAGCGGCTTGGTGTCGATGCCGGCGAGCTCTTCCTCACCCACCGAGAACGCGACGACCGGGATGTCCTTGGCCTTGATGCCCTGGTTGCCGAGCTCCTTGTAGAACGGGACGTTGGCGTCGCCGTTGATGGTCGAGACCACCGCCGTCTTCTTGCCGGCCGTGCCGAACTTCTTGATGTCCGCCACGATCGACTGCCAGTCGGAGTGACCGAACGGCGTGTAGTTGATCATGATGTCTTCCTTCTTGACGCCCTTCTGGAGGAGGTACGCCTCGAGGATCTTGTTGGTCGTGCGCGGATAGACGTAGTCGGTACCCGCCAGGACCCAGCGCTTCACGTCGCCGCCGTCCTTGCTCATCAGGTAGTCGACGGCCGGGATCGCCTGCTGGTTCGGCGCGGCGCCGGTGTAGAACACGTTACGCTGGCTCTCCTGGCCCTCGTACTGGACCGGATAGAAGAGGATGCCGTTCAGTTCCTCGAACACCGGCAGCACCGACTTGCGGCTGACCGAGGTCCAGCAGCCGAACACTGCGGCGACCTTGTCCTTCTGCAGCAGCTCGCGCGCCTTCTCGGCGAACAGCGGCCAGTTCGACGCCGGATCGACGACCACCGCCTCGAGCTTCTTGCCCAGCAGACCGCCCTTCTTGTTCTGCTGCTCGATGAGCATCAGCATGACGTCCTTCAGGGTCGTCTCGCTGATCGCCATCGTGCCCGACAGCGAATGGAGAATGCCGACCTTGATCGTATCTCCCGCTTGGGCGAACGCGTTGCCCGCGACCCCGGCCAGCAGGCCGGCGGCGACGAGACCCGTCCGCACGATTGATCCCAACTTCATCCCGCTCTCCTTATTTTCGACGGAACTCCCCGTCGAAGCGCAGAGAAGCGAAAGTCGTGCCAATCCCCTGTGGAAAAACGTAAATTACCCTACTGGGTTGCTAGGATAAATGCACCGCCCGCCAGAAGCACTCCGCCGAGCGCACGCAAGCCGGCTTCGCCGATCAGTCGCTGGGCCAGCCAACCGAGGCCGACGCCGGCCGCGTTGAGGATCACGGTCGCACCCAGGAAGCCCAGAATATAGCCGCCGGGGCTCGCCGCCGGCGCCTCGATGGCGTGGGCATAGCCGTGGAACACGGCGAATAAACCGACCACGACCATCGCCGCGGCTGACGGCAGTCGCACTGCAGCCACCACAAGGCCGCCAAGCAGAAATACGGAGGCTAGAATGCCCGCCTCAACAAGAGGCAGTTTAATGCCCGCGAATCCGGCAGCTGCACCAATCGCCATCATCGTGAGGAAGGCTCCCGGCACCAGCAGCATCGCCGAGCGCTTGCGAGCCGCCAGCAACCAAGCCCACATGCCGACACCGATCATCGCCAGCAGGTGATCGATCCCGGTGAAGGGGTGCAGGAAGCCGGCGCCGCCGTCATGGCCGGGATGGGCCCAGGCGGGCGCCGCCACCGCGAGGCTCAGGATCGCAAGACTTCCGACGCGGACTCTCATTTGCTCCTCCTCGACAATCCCGGCTCACATCTGGCGCGCCGGCAGGCCGCCCTGCCGCACGATGAAGGCAGCGATATCGTCCACTCCCTTGTTCTCCTTCAAGTTGGAAAACAGGAAGGGGCGTGCCCCGCGCATCTTGCGGGCGTCACGGTCCATGACTTCAAGATTCGCGCCAACCAGGGGAGCGAGATCGATCTTGTTGATCACGAGAAGGTCCGACCGGGTGATGCCAGGACCGCCCTTGCGCGGGATCTTCTCGCCGGCCGCGACGTCGATCACGTAGATCGTGATGTCGGCCAGTTCGGGAGAAAACGTCGCGGCGAGATTGTCGCCGCCGGATTCGACGAAAACGATCTCCAGCCGCGGCCACTTGCGCACGATGTCGGACACCGCCGCGAGGTTGATCGAGGCGTCCTCGCGGATCGCGGTGTGCGGGCAGCCGCCGGTCTCGACCCCGACAATGCGCTCGGGCGCCAGTGCGCCGGCCCGGGTCAGGAACTCGGCGTCCTCCTTGGTGTAGATGTCGTTGGTGACGACTGCGATGTCGTAGGTCTCGCGCATGCGCTTGCACAGACGCTCGACCAGCGCGGTCTTGCCCGATCCGACCGGACCGCCGACGCCCACCCGCAACGGACCGCGTACTTCCATACTCATATCCCCTGCGCCAACAACGACGCGAACCCGACGCCGATCGTCAAACTGACCGGCGCATAGACGCGACGGTCCCGAGTAGCGAACGGTTCGGCCGAAAAGCGCATCCGCCAGCGCGGACTATAGCCGGCCAATCCGCGCACGAAAAAGACCGCCGCGATGACAATGCTGCCCACCACCACGAGATGGTCATCCGGCCGCACGACGATGGCCCATGGCCAGGCTGCAACGACCAGCAGAACGGCCGCGACAGCGAAGCACTGCCAAGGCGGCGGCATGCGGCTGCGGCCATCGCCGATCACGGCCCTCGCCAGCTCGGCCTCGGACTTCTCGGGCCACAGCCCGCCCAAACCCCAATAGGCGTGCAGGCCGGCGATCGCCAGCACCGCCACGGTCAACAGCATCGCCAGTCCGATCACGAGCGGAACAGCCGCGTGTACTGGGTTTCGTGGCGTAGCGAGCACCAGTCGAGCAACGGCGTCGCTGTGCCGACCTCGTCGAGATCGGCAACGGCGATGGCGGCCTCGGCCGTCGCGCGGACCGCAGGCTCGAGTGATGCCAGCGCGATCTGGCCGTCGCTCTGGCCCAGCGGCACCGAGCGCACCGCCGCCGAAATCAGGTTGGCCGCAAAGGCATGCAGATAGGCGGTCAGCGCCTGATCGAGGGGAATGCCGTGGGCGGCCGTCGCCAGCGCCACGGCAACCGGCAGGGCCAGCTCGTCCGGCACGGCGTCGAACGACGGGTGTGGCCAGGCGGTACGGGTGATCGACAGGAACGAGCCGCCCTGCTGGCGAGATTCGAGCGCCATCTCCGAGGTGCCGCGCCACGCCGCCGCGCGCTCGGCGATCTCTCCGAATGCGGGCCAGTCCCTGGCCTCCGCCGCACGCCAGGCGGCGGCGAACAGCGCGCCGTCGACCCGTCCGGTGCCGTCGCGCAGGACCGTCTGGAGCCACGCCACCAGAGAAGTGCGATCCTTGATGAGGCCTTCCTCGACCGCCGTTTCCACGCCATGGCTGTAGCTGAAGGCCCCGATCGGATAGGCCGGAGACAGCCAGGCCAGCAGTCGATAGAGCGGGTTGGCCGCCATGGTCAGCCGTGCCGCTCGGCGTGCAATGCACCGTGGCGATGGTCGGGATCGTGATTGTGCTGGCCGTAGGCGCCACCTTCGGGATCGAACGGCACGCGCACCTTCTTCACATCGGCGCCCAGCCCCTTCAGCATGTCGACGATCACGTGATCGTCGCGGATCAGGATGCGGTCGTGGTCGATCTGGGCCGGCAGATGGCGGTTGCCGAGATGCCACGCCAGCCGCGCGAAGGAAGCGGTGTCGCGGCCGCGGATCTCGACCAGATCCTCGTCGGCCGCTTTCACCTCGACGAAGCCGCCCTCTTCCAGCTTGAGGCCATCGCCACTGTGCAGGACGACCGGCTCGACCAGATCGAGCAGGAAATCGAGGCCGTTGTCGCCGAGCATGCGCAGACGCCGGCGGTAACGGTCGTCGAACAGCAACGTAACGGTGTCGGCCCGTTCCGCCGGCGACCAGCGGCCGGCCCGTACGACTTCGATGGCGCGCTTCATGATCAGAACAGGAAATACCTCTGCGCCATGGGCAGCACCTTGGCCGGCTCGCAGGTCAGCAACTGGCCGTCGGCCCGCACCTCGTAGGTCTCCGGATCGACCTCGATCTTCGGGCACAGCGAATTGTGCACCATGTCCTTCTTGCCGATCTTGCGCGTGCCCTTCACGGCCGCCAGCGGCCGCGACAGGCCCCACTTCTTCGCCACGCCTTTGGCGATGGCCGCCGCCGACGTGAAGATCACCGGGCTGGCCACGAGATTGCGGCCGAAGGCGCCGAACATCGGCCGGTAGTGGATCGGCTGTGGCGTCGGGATCGAGGCGTTGGGATCGCCCATCGGCGCCGCCGCGATCGAGCCGCCGATCAGCACCATGTCGGGCTTGGCGCCGAAGAACGCCGGCGCCCAGATCACCAGATCGGCGCGCTTGCCGGCCTCGATCGATCCGACATGCCGCGAAATGCCATGCGTGATCGCCGGGTTGATCGTGTACTTGGCGACGTAGCGCTTGGCGCGGACGTTGTCGTTGTCGCCCTTCTCCTCGGGCAGACGGCCGCGCTGCTTCTTCATCTTGTCGGCGGTCTGCCAGGTACGGATCACGACCTCGCCGACCCGGCCCATCGCCTGGCTGTCCGACGACATCATCGAAAAGGCGCCCATGTCGTGCAGGATGTCTTCCGCCGCGATCGTCTCCTTGCGGATGCGGCTCTCGGCGAACGCCACGTCCTCCGGAATGCGTGCATCGAGATGGTGGCAGACCATCAGCATGTCGAGATGCTCGTCCACGGTGTTGACCGTGTAGGGCATGGTCGGATTGGTCGACGAGGGCAGCACGTTCTTCTCGCCGGCAAGCCGGATGATGTCCGGCGCATGGCCGCCGCCCGCACCCTCGGTGTGGAACGTGGCGATCGCGCGCCCCTTGAAGGCCGCGCGCGTGGTCTCGACGAAGCCCGATTCGTTCAGCGTGTCGGTGTGGATCGCGACCTGCACGTCCATGCGGTCGGCAACCGTCAGGCAGTTGTCGATCGCTGCCGGCGTCGTGCCCCAATCCTCGTGCAGCTTGAGGCCGCAGGCGCCGGCCTCGATCTGCTCCTTGATGCCGGCGGGCTTGCTGGTGTTGCCCTTGCCGAAGAAGCCGAGATTCATCGGCAGGCCTTCGGCGGCCTGCATCATGCGGCCCATGTGCCATGGACCCGGCGTCACGGTGGTGGCGAGCGTGCCATGCGCCGGGCCGGTGCCGCCGCCCATCATGGTCGTGATGCCGCTGTAGAGCGCGTCGTCGACCTGCTGCGGGCAGATGAAGTGGATATGGCAGTCGATGCCGCCCGCGGTGACGATCTTGCCCTCGCCCGCGATCGCCTCGGTGCCCGGTCCGATGACGATGTTCACGCCGGGCTGCACGTCGGGATTGCCGGCCTTGCCGATCGCGGCGATGCGCCCGTCCTTGATGCCGATATCGGCCTTCACGACGCCCCAGTGATCGAGGATCAGGGCGTTGGTGATCACGGTGTCGACCGCGCCCTGGGCGCGGGTGCGCTGGCTCTGGCCCATGCCGTCGCGGATCACCTTGCCGCCGCCGAACTTCACTTCCTCGCCGTAGATCGTGTGATCCTTCTCGACCTCGATGATCAGGTCGGTATCGGCCAGCCGCACCCTGTCGCCCACCGTGGGTCCGAACATGCCGGCATAGGCCGCACGCGAGATGCGGGTCGGGCCCTCGTTCGACGGGCCGACCTTGGCGATCGGGCCGAGTTTGCCCGAAACCTTGGCCTGGAAGCCGTGGCTCTCGCGGCTGCCGAGATAGGGCGTGAGCCGCACGGTGCGCGACTGGCCGGGCTCGAAGCGCACGGCGGTGCCCGCCGCGATGTCGAGCCGCATGCCCTTGGCGCGCTTGCGGTCGAACTTCAGCGCCTCGTTGGTCTCGAAGAAATGATAGTGGCTGCCGACCTGGATCGGCCGGTCACCCGTATTGGCGACCTCGACCGTGATCGGATTGCGATTCTTCTGGCTGTTGAGCTCGAGCTCGCCCTTCGCGGGAAGGATCTCACCTGGCTTCATGGCGCGCTCCCTCAGCGGATCGGATTGTGGACGGTGACGAGCTTGGTGCCGTCGGGAAAGGTCGCCTCGACCTGGATCTCGTGGATCATCTCGGCGACGCCCTCCATCACCTGCTCGCGGCGGATCACCGTGCCGCCGTCGCGCATCAGCTCGGCGACCGTGCGCCCGTCACGCGCGCCCTCGACGACGAAATCGGTGATCAGCGCCACCGCCTCGGGATGATTGAGCTTCACACCGCGCTCCAGCCGGCGGCGTGCGACGTTCGCCGCCATGGCGATCAGCAGCTTGTCCTTTTCCCGAGGCGTCAGATTCATTGCCCGCGTTCCCCCTGTGGCTCTTGGACTATAGACGCAGCATCAAATATGCCAAACGCGCGGCAGGCGCTGGCCGCGAAAATCCGCGAGGAATCGGGTGGTTGCCTGGCGAACGGCGGTGGCCTCTCCGAGAAGCCGCGCGACCACGATGCCATTGACCAGGGTCACTCCAGCCCGCACCCGCTCTGCAGCCTCGAGCAGGCCGCGCGCCCGCTCGAACCGCGTCTGCGGCTCGTCCCAGACGCCAATCACCGTGGCGAGTGCATTGGCTTCGCCGAACCCTGCCCCGACCGGAGTCTCGCCCTCGATCCGCAACGTATCGGTCCACGCAAGCCGGCCGTCCCGCCGCACGCTCCAGGCATCGAGCAGCAGCCCGCCCGTGAAGCGTTCGCCCGAGGCGGCGCGGCCCAGCACGACCATCTCGCAGGCAAGCAGCGAGCCGTTGGCGGCGACGTCGGCAGTCGTCCGGCGCTTCAGCCGTGCCCCTTCGAACACGATGGTCTCCTGAGGCAACCAGTCGAGCGTCGCGCCTTCGCCAACGCGGACCACGATCTCCATCGCACAGTGTTCGGTCGAGCGCGCGGCGCGGTAGATCTTTTCCGCTGCCTGGGTCGCGGCAACCGCCCGGGCGCCCGGCCCGACCTCGATCGCCATCTTGAGGATGTCGCCATCGGTGACGCCGCCGGATGTCGTCACCAGTACCGCCTGCGGCGGTTCGCCCGGTTCGGGGTCGGGAAACAGCACCCGGCAGGGATCGCGCTGGTAGAGGTCGGCAAGTCGCGTGGCGCCGTCGCGGACGGCAAACGCGACCCGGCTCTCGCCGGAGGCGCGTTGCAGGCGGGGTCGGGCGGTAGCCTTCATGAGCCGGACCTTGATAAATTACGGGCTGAAATGAGCAAGGCCTTCACCAAGGAAAGCGACGGCGACGAAGACGACGACCTGCCCGAGGAATCGGGCGGCCTGCCGCTGTCGGCCCGGAACTACATGACGCCCGCCGGCTTCGCCCGCATGCGCGAGGAACTCGAGACGCTGATGCGCAAGGAACGGCCCGAAGTGGTGAAGGTCGTGTCGTGGGCCGCCTCCAACGGCGACCGTTCGGAGAACGGCGACTACATCTACGGCAAGAAGCGGCTGCGCGAGATCGATCGCCGGGTGCGATATCTCAGCAAGCGGCTGGCCAATGCCGAGGTCGTCGACCCCGCCAAACGAGGCCCGACAGAACAGGTCTTCTTCGGCGCCACCGTGACCTACGCCAACGGCCGCGGCGAGGAGCGCACCGTCACCATCGTCGGCGTCGACGAGGTCGCCCTCGACAAGGGACATGTCAGCTGGATCTCGCCGATCGCCAAGGCGCTGCTGAAGGCCGAGGAAGGCGACGTCGTGAAGATGCGCACGCCGCAGGGCGTGGAGGAGATCGAGATCGTGTCGGTCACCTACGCCTGAGGTCGGCCAGCAACCGGTCGACGAAGCGCGGCGAATAACCGAGCATCGCCTTCTCGTCCGCCAGCTCCTTGCCGAGCCGGCCCAGCGCCTCGACGAAAGACCCGCCTTTCTCCTGAACCTGGGCCAGCGCCTTCTCGACGAGGGCGCCCGCTTTCTCCTTGCCCATCTTCTCGGCGAGCAGAAAGGTCGCGCGCTCGGCGAACACGGCGGCTTCGGTCGCATCCATGTTGGCCTGGATCGCGTCGAGATCGATCGTAAGTCCCGGCGCCACTTCGCTCATCGCCTCGACCGCCGAGCCCAGGCAGCCGACCAGGGCGCTGAGCGTCGGCCACTCGGCCTGCCAGCCGCCCAGCGCGCGCTCGTGCTCCTGGGGCATCGCCGAGGTGATGACGGCCGCCATCATCGGTGCATGATGGGTCGCCGCCAGCACGATCGCGGCACCCACGGGATTGCGCTTGTGCGGCATGGTCGAAGAGCCGCCGCGGCCGGCGCCCGACGGTTCCGACGCCTCGCCGACCTCGATCTGCATCATCAGCGAGATGTCGCGCGCCGCCTTGCCCAGCGCGCCCACGACCAGTGCCACGTCCTGGGCGAATGCAGCGATCCGCACCCGCTGGGTGAACCATGGCGCCGGCGGCAGTTTCAGTTCGAGCTGTCTGGCCAGCGACTTCATGACCGGCTCGGCCTTCCGGCCCAGCGCAGACAACGACCCCGAGGCACCGCCGAATTGCAGGACCTGCGTCTCGGCAAAGCTTGCCTTGAGCCGCCGCGTCGCTCGATCGATGTCCGACGCCCAGCCGGCGATCTTCTGGCCGAGCGCCAGCGGCGTCGCCGGCTGCAGGAGGGTGCGGCCGAGCATGGCCGTCGTGCGATGCCGCTTCGCCAGGCGCGCGAAGGCATCGACGATCTTCTTCAGGTCCCTGACAAGGGGCGGCACCGCCTCGCCGAGCTGCAGCACCATCGCCGTGTCGATCACGTCCTGGCTGGTCGCGCCCCAATGCACATAGGCCGCCGCGTCGGCGTTGCGCTTTTTCACCTCGGCGGTCAGCGCCTTGACCACCGGCACGGTCAGCGTCGCGGTGCGCCGCGCCGCCTCGGCGAGCGGCCCCGGGTCGTAGAGGGCGGCGTCGCAGGCGGCCTCGATCGTTGCCGCGTGCTTCTTCGGGATCAGTCCCGCGGCCGCGACGGCGTGCGCCAGCGCCGCCTCGAAGCGCAGCATGTGGCGCAGGGTGGCCGCGTCGGAGAAATGCGCCGACGTCCGGCTCGACGAGCCCAGCGCGTGGACCAGCCTGCCGGACATGATCAGACGTCGAAGAAGACGGTCTCTTTGGCGCCACCGAGATGGATCGGCAGCCGCCACGTCGCGCCGTCGCGGCGGGCCATCAGGGTGGCGCGCCGCTCGGCCGGAATCAGCTTCAGCACCGGGTCCTCGGCATTCGCCGGGTCACCCTCGAAATAGAGCCGCGTCGCCAGCCGGTTGAGCAGAAGATCGAGACGTTGACGTGCGGCGCCTGCATGCCTCCGGCCGGCCAGGGAACGCGGCCGGGCTTGACGGTGCCGAAGCGTGCCGTACCGGTCGTATCGGCCGAAGCGCGGCCGTAGCCTTCGAAGCCGGCATCGAGCGGCAGGTTGCGGCGATCCTCGGGGTGGTTGTAGCGGCCGTGACTGTTGGCCTGCCAGATCTCGAACAGGCCGTCCGGCACGATCGCGCCCTCGGCGTCATGCAGGGTGAGCGCAAGCTCGATGCGCTCGCCCGCCACGCCGGACGGCGCGAGATCGGCCCGGTATCCCTTCACGATGGTGCCGAAATAGAACGGCCCGATCGTCTGCGACGGCGTCAGTCCCTGCGTCATCCGGCGTCCCCGCTCAATTTTCCATGGGCGTTGCGTTGCGGCCGCGCAGCACGATGTCGAACTTGTAGGCGAGCGCCCATTCGGGCCGCGTGCTGTCGAGGTCGAACGCGCTCTGCAGGCGTTCGCGCGCGCCGGCCGGCACCGACTTGTAGATTGGGTCGAAGGCGAGAAGCGGATCGTTGGGAAAATACATCTGCGTGATCAGGCGCGTCGCGAAGGCCGGCCCGAACAGCGAGAAATGGATGTGGGCCGGGCGCCAGGCATTGTGGTGATTCTTCCACGGATAGGCGCCGGGCTTGATCGTGATGAACTGGTAGCGGCCTTCGGCGTCGGCGCGGCAGCGGCCGCCGCCATAGAAATTCGGATCGAGCGGCGCATCGTGCTGGTCGCCGGGGTGGTGATAGCGGCCGGCGGCATTGCATTGCCAGATCTCGACCATGGCGTTGGGCACCGCCTTGCCGCTCTCGTCGAGCACCCTGCCATGGACGACGATGCGCTCGCCGAGCGGCTCGCCCGACCGTTGCTTGGTGAGATCGTTCTCGAGGGCGTCGAGCCGCTCGCTCGCGAGCAGCGGACCCGTGATCTCCGACAGCGACTGCGGCAGCACGATCGCCGCCTGGCGCGGCGATCGCAGTGGCGTCGACTTGTACTCGGGCGAGAGGTTCGGCGGATGCTGGCCCTCGGCCGGCCGGCGGTAGATGTCCTGGCTCATGCCCGCATCATCCACCCTAGGCCGCGCGCACCTCAAGGCCTTTAGGTGTGGCGCGATAGCCGGTCAGTGTGCGATCGGCATACCCCAGCCGCCAGCTCAACATCTTGGCGGCGTACTCGCCCATGCGGACGGCATAGGCGGGATCGGTCGCGCGGTTGATGAACTGCCCGGGATCGTTCTCCAGGTCGAAGAACAGCGGCGGCAGGGCGGCGAAGTGCACGTACTTGTAGTGTTCGTCCTGCACCACCGCGAGCGAGCACTTGTCCATCGCCACGCCGAGCGCGGTCTCGGGCTTGGTGTACCAGAGATCCCGGAAGTCGAACTCGTAGTGCACCTCGGTGCGCCAGTCGGACGGCGTCCGGCCTTCCACGAACGGCAGCAGCGAATCGCCGTCGCACTGGCGCGGCACCGGCAGGCCCATCCATTCCAGGATGGTCGGCATGGTGTCGATCGTCTCGGTGAACCTGCTCACCACGCCGCCGCGCGTGCCATTGGCCGCCGCACGCGGATCGCGGATGATCATCGGAATGCGATAGCTCTCGTCGAAATAGCCGATCTTGCCCAGCAGGTAATGATCGCCGAGCTGCTCACCATGGTCGCAGGTGAAGATGATCAGCGTGTCGTCCCACTGCCCGGTCTGCTCGAGGTAGTCGAACACGCGGCCGAGCTGGTCGTCGATCTCGCTCATCAGGCCGCAATAGGTGGCGCGCATCTGCATCACCTCCTCATCGGACATCTCCGAGCCGAGCTCCTTTCCGTCCTGGAAGAAGCTCGCCTGCCTGATCTCGCGGATGTAGTGCGCCAGCAAGGCGTTCTGCCTGCCCTCGTCCGCCGCCGACGCCGCCCGCACGGGCTTCGGCATGTCCTGCGGCCGGTACATGGCGTGGTACGGCGCGGGCGCGATGAAGGGCGGATGCGGCCGGTAGTAGCCGAGATGCAGGAACCACGGCTTGCCGGAGCGGCCGCGCAGGTAGTCGAGGCCGCGCTCGGTGAACCAGGCGGTATCGGACAGCTCCTTGGGGATCACCGCCGGTTGTGGCGTGGCGCCGCCTTTCGAGGCGCCCTGCGGCCGCCAGATGTCCTCGCGCGGCTTGGGCATCTCGAAGCCCTTGCTCTCGACCCAGCCGAAATAGGCATCGCGGTTCTCGAACGAGCCGACCGGATGGAAGCCGTCCATGATGTCGCCGAGCACGAAGAAGCGCGGATCGTTCGGCGAGGTCGTGCGCGGATCGGGCGTGGTCGTGGTGTAGCCGACCAGCGCCGGGTCGTAGCCGCCGCGGCGCAGCTCGTGGGCCAGGTTGGTGAACCGGTCGGCCAGCGGAATCGTGTTCTGCACCGCCCGGTGGTTCATCAGGTAGAGCCCGGTGAGCAGGCTGGCCCGCGCCGGCCCGCAGGGCACGGCCTGGGTGAAGTGATTGCGGAAGGTCACGCCCTGGGCGCTCAGCCGCTCGAGGTTGGGCAGCTTGAGGTAATCCGCGCCGAGCTTGGGCAGCATCAGCCCCCGCCACTGGTCGACCACGATCAACAGCACGTTCTTCGGCCCGGACATGCGACTCATCTCCTCGAAAAGTGCGCTAGAGTGCGCTCAATCAAGTGGAGGAGACAACACGTGGCTAATTTCAAGATCGTGACAACCGGTCCCGGAAATACCGACCATTCGCTGGAAATGGAGTCGCTGAGCGCGCTGGGTGCCGAGATTGTCGAGGTCGGCGGCACCGAGGACGATCTGCTCAAGGCGGTCGCCGATGCCGACGCGATCTACGCCAAGGGCCGTCCACGCGTCTCCGCCAAGGTCATCGAGGCCGGTAAGAAGCTGAAGGTCGTGTCGATCGGCAGCGTCGGCGTCGATTCGATCGACGTCGACCTCGCAACCAAGCTCGGCATCCCGGTGACCAACTGTCCCGACACTTTCATCGAGGAAGTGGCCGACCATGCCATGACCCTGATCCTGGCCTCGTGGCGCCGGCTGGTGGTGCAGGACCAGATGGTGCGCAAGGGCGAATGGGCCAAGGCGCGGCCGATGCTCTACCAGTTCCCGCGCCTGATGGGCATGACCCTGGGCTTCATCTCGTTCGGCCACGTGGCGCGCGCCGTCGCCCGCCGTGCCGCACCGTTCGGCTTCCAGATGCTGGCCTACGATCCCTACATCGAAGAGCTGGTGATGAGTGACTACGGCGTGCAGCCGGTGAGCTACGGCGAACTGCTCGAGCGCTCCGACATCGTCTCCATGCACGCGCCCGGCACCAAGGACGCCCATCACCTGATGAAGGAACAGCACTTCCGCAAGATGAAGAAGACAGCGCTGTTCGTGAACACCGGCCGCGGCTCGACTGTCGACGAGAGCGCCATGATCAAGGCCCTGCAGGAGGGCTGGATCGCCGGCGCCGGCCTCGACGTCGTCGAGGTCGAGCCGATCGGCCACAACAATCCGCTGCTCGGCATGGACAACGTCATCCTGACCGCGCACGTCGCTTCGGCCTCCAGCCGCTTCGACGTCGCCCGCAAGCGCCGCGCCGGCGCCGAGCTGGCGCTGGTGTTGTCCGGCCGCTGGCCGCGCTCGTGCGTCAATCCGATGGTGCTGGAGAAGTCGAAGCTTCTGCGTTGGCAGCCCTACTCGATGGAACGTGGCCCCGGAAACTGACAAGGCGACCGGCGGCCTGATCGCACGCGCTATTCGGGCCGCCGCCCTGGCGCTGGCCGGGGCGCTGGTCGGGGTTCTGGCCGCGCTGCTGGCGTTCGAGCTGGCCGCCCGCTTGTTCTTTCCGGCCTTCGACCCATCTGGTCGCTTTCGCTTCGCTCACGAGGTGGATGGCGTCCCGATGCTGGGAGAGCCGGGAACCGTCGCCCGGCAGAAGAAGAACACCGGCGACTACGACGTGATCGTGCGCATCAACGCGCGCGGCCTGCGCGACGACAAGGACGTGGCGCAGGCCGTGGCGGACGACATCGCCGTCGTGGGCGATTCGTTCGCCTGGGGTTGGGGCGTCCGGGCCGAGGAGCGCTTCTCCGACCGACTCCAGAAGCTGACCGGCAAGCGCGTCTTCAATATCAGCACTCCCACCGATCTGGAGGGCTATGGCGCCCTGATCGCCTACGCACGCAAGCTCGGCGGCAAATTCGGCACGGTCGTGCTGGCGATCTGCATGGAAAACGACCTGCACGAGTACACCGCGGAATCCGGCGAAGCCCGAGACACGGCACGAGAGAGCCTGCGTGACTGGCTCGAGAGAACGTCTGCGGGCTATCTCCTGCTCACGACAGTGGTTCATCAGACGCCCTGGCTGAAAGCGCCGGCGGTACGATTGGGCCTGATCACGCCCAATCTCGAAGGAATTGCCCGCAACGCCTATGACCAGGCGGCGATCGACTCGTCGGCGCGCAAGGTCGCCGAACTGGCAGGCGATCGGCGGCTCATTGCCGTGCTCATCCCCTCGCGGGCCCTCTGGGTGGGCGGCGACCGCGAAACCGAGGATCGCGTGCACGAGGGTTTCGCCGCGGCGCTGCAGCGTCTTGGCATCGAAATGGTCGATCTGCGGCCGCTATTCGAATCGGGCGGCCAGCCGCTCTCCTACCATTTTGCCAACGACGGCCACTGGAACGAACGCGGCCATCGCCTCGCCGCCGAAGCGATCGCGCGCAAGCTCGGTTCCAATTAGCCGGGTCGCCGCGTCCAGTCCTTGAGATTTGCCGCCCCCGGCGGCACCTCGCCCTTCACCAGCGCCTCGACCTGCCGCACCGTGTCGAACGCCTGGCTTTCGCTGGCTGGCGGCGTCAGCCCGCCGATGTGAGGCGTCGCGATCACGTTGGGCAGGCGCGCCAACTCGGGCGACGGCATCTGGTCCGGGGCCCGGCCGACATCCATCGCCGCCCCGGCGATCCGGCCCTCGGTCAACGCCCTGGCGAGCGCCGCCTCGTCGACCAGGTTGCCGCGCGACATGTTGATGAAGAACGCGTCGGGCCTGAGGCGCGCGAACATCGCCTCGTTCATCAGATTCTCGGTCTCCTCGTTGGCGATGGCGAGGCAGATCACGTAGTCGGCCTGGCCCAGCATGTCCTCGAGCGGCAGCTTCACGAAACGCCGGTCGTCGACCTGGGCATAGGGATCGCTCACCATCACCTTCATGCCCAGCGCAGCCAGGACCGGTGCGAGATCGCGACTGATCCGGCCGTAGCCGATGATGCCGACCGTGCTGCCCGAGAGCTGCCGGCCGATCCTGATCTCGGGCTTCTCCCCGCGATGGTAGGACGTCGCGGCCCGCGTGATGCCGCGGGAGAGATCGACCAGGAAGCCGACGGTCAGCTCGACCACCGAATGCACGAAGCCCGCTTCGGCGTGGGTCACCAGGACGCCCGCTTTCGAGGCAGCCGCCAGGTCGATGTTGCGGATATCGATGGCGCTCCTCATCACGACCTTGAGGGCCGGCAGCGCCTCGAACAATTCGGCCGGCACCGCCGTCGCCCGGTCGGCGACGATCAGGTCGACGCCGTCCGCCACCGCGATCAGGCCCTTCGGATCGAGCGGAACGCTGCCCTCATGCAGTCGAACCTCGACCAGCTCGTGCAGTCGCGCGAGCGCCCGCGCACCGTAATATTGTCGGCGCGCCAGAGGCACGTGGGTCAGCAGCAGCTTCATTGTGGTCGTTTCCTCCGGGACCGCGCTAATCTAGCCCGCGACGGGGAGGAAATCACAATGAGCGAGACAAGGAAGAAGCCCGACGAGCTGCGCAGCGCACGCTGGTTCGCGCCCGACGATCTGCGCGCCTTCGGTCATCGCTCGCGTGCCATGCAGATGGGTCTGGCGCCGGAAGACTGGGTCGGCAAGCCGGTGATCGCCATCCTGAACACCTGGTCCGAGGCGCAGCCCTGCCACATGCACTTCAAGAGCCGCGTCGACGACGTGAAGCGCGGCATCCTGCAGGCCGGCGGCTTTCCGATGGAGCTGCCGGCGCTGTCGCTGTCGGAGAGCTTCCTCAAGCCCACCACCATGCTCTACCGCAACCTGCTCGCCATGGACGCCGAGGAGTTGCTGCGCGGCCATCCCGTCGACGGCGTCGTGCTGATGGGCGGCTGCGACAAGACCACGCCCGCGCTGCTGCTGGGCGCGATCAGCATGAACATCCCGGCGATCTATATGCCGGCCGGCCCGATGCTGCGC
>JBGAIW010000162.1:0-7390 GCA_044225265.1 Reyranella sp. | reverse complement strand
CGTTGGTGGCGTCGTGCATTCCGGGCGCCGCGCTGTCGCCGGATCAGGGCGACGGCGTCTGGAGGGGCACGATCCGGGTGAAGTTCGGCCCGACCGTCGCGGTGTTCCGCGGCGAGGCGACCCTGGCGTTCGACGACGCCGCCCGCACCTGCACCATCGAGGGCCGCGGCATCGACGGGCGTGGCGCCTCGCGGGCGCTGGCCAACGGCGTGGTCCGGGTCTCGGGCGCCGACACCACCGAGCTCGCGATCGACGGCAGCTTCACGGTCAGCGGGCCGCTCGAAACCTTCGCCAATGCCGGCGGCGTCCACGTCGCCCGCGCCCTGCTGGCGGAATTCTCGACCAATATTGCAAAGCAGGTCGGCGCGGCGCCCGCTGCCCCGCAAACTCCGGAAACGGCACCATCGAAGCCGGTCGAATCGAAGCCGGCCGAAACGAAGTCGACGGGCACGGTCGCGACACCGCCGCCGCCGGCAAAAGAGATAAACGCCTTCGCCCTGCTGTGGCGGGTGTTTCTGTCATGGATCAGGGGGAAGCGATGAGCACCAAGTTGAAAGTCTCCGACATGCTGGCCCGCGCCTTCGCGGCCGAGGGCGTCGACCACCTGTTCACCCTGATGGGCGACGCCAACATGTACTGGTCGACGGCGATGGCCGAGCTGCCCGGCATGAAGGTGGTGCACGCCCGCCACGAGCACTGCGCCGTGGCGATGGCCGACGGCTATGCCCGCGCCACCGGCAAGGTCGGCGTCGCCTCGACGACCTGCGGCCCGGGCTTCACCCAGATCATGACCGCGCTGACCATCGCTGCGCGCGGCAATGTCCCGCTGGTCGTGTTCGCGGGCGACTCGCCGATCGCAGCGGCGTGGTACCTGCAGCAGATCGACATGGCGCCGCTCGCGCTCGCCTGCGGCGCGCATTACGTCGAGGTGAAGCATCTCGACCGCCTGCTCGACAACGTGCGCGAGGCCTTCCTGGTGGCGCAGGTCGAGCAGAAGCCGGTCGTGCTCTCCGTGCCGATGGATCTGCAAAAGCAGGCTTGGCCGCACCTCACCGACTACATCCCGTCGTCCGACCTCGCGCCGGTGGCGCAGCGGCCGGTGCCCGATCCCGCGATCGTCGACAAGGTCGTCGACATGATCGCCGAAGCCGAGAAGCCGATCCTGATCGCCGGCCGCGGCGCCATCCTGTCCGGTGCCGCCGCCGCGCTGGAAGCGCTCGCCGCGCAGGCCGGCGCGCTCACCGCCACGTCGCTGCTCGGCAAGGGCCTGTTCGACGGCAAGCCCTACGCCCTCGATATCGCCGGCGCCTTCGCCAGCGACTTCTCGCGCGAGCGCTTCGCCGAGGCCGATCTGGTGATCGGCGCGGGCGCCGCGCTCGGCCACTACACGACGGAAGGCGGCTATCTCTATCCCGGCGCGCGCACCGTCCAGATCGACGTCAACCCGCGCGGTCTGTGGCAGGGCCTGCGCACCGCCGATCTCCACGTCCGTGCCGACGCCAGGGCCGCCGCCGAGGCGATCCTCAACCGCCTCGAACAGCGCGGCATCAAGAAGACCGGCTTCCGCACGCCCGAGATGGCGAAGCTGATCGCGGGCGATTCGCCCGACCGCAAGGAATACGTGCCGCAGCCCAACACGCTCGACCCGCGCAAGATGGTGGTCGAGCTCGACCAGGTCATTCCGAAGGACTGGGAGGTCGTGGTCGGCGCCGGCCACTATTTCAGCATGGTCATGACCTTCATGAAGGGCCGGCCCGCCGAGCGCTATCACGTGGTCAACGATTTCGGCGCCATCGGTTCGGCTCTGCCGGCCGCGATCGGCATCGCCGCCGCGCGCAACGACGGCAAGGTGCTGCTGGTCGAGGGCGACGGCTCGCTGATGATGCACGTGCAGGAGCTCGAGACGATCCGCCGCCAGGGCATCAAGATGCTGACCTGCATCATGAACGACGGCGGCTATGGCGCCGAGGTGCACAAGTTCCGCGCCAACGGCGTCACCGAGAAGGAAGCCGTCCACGGCCGCGGCGATCTCGCCGCCGCCGCGACCGGCTTCGGCTTGCGCGGTGCATCGGTGACCCAGCCCAACGCGATGGCCCCGCTGTTCCAGCAACACCAGGGCGCCAACATCGGCACGCTGTGGGACGTGCACATCGACGACAAGATCGTGTCGCGCGCCTATCGACGGATCCACTACGGCGAGGCATGAGCCGGCAGCACCGGTACAGACACACAACGGAGGCGTCCGGCAGGACGCCTCTCTGCCTGATCGCGGCGGTGACGATGGCTATGGCGACGACGATCGCGCTCGCCGCACCCACGTCCGCTCAAACCGGGACGCAGCCCCAGCCAGCGCCCCAGTCGACACCCTCGCCGTTCGTCGAAGAGATTTGTCGCGCGCTCGCCCAGGCGGCCTCCGACAACGATCTGCCGGAAGAGTTCTTCACCCGCCTGATCTGGCAGGAAAGCGCCTTCGACCCGAAGGCCGTCAGCCCGAAGGGCGCGCAGGGCATCGCCCAGTTCATGCCGCAGACGGCGGCGATGCGCGGGCTGACCAACGCCTTCGAGCCGCTGCCGGCGTTGCGCGAGTCGGCGGCCTATCTCGGCGAGCTGCGCACCACGTTCGGCGGCAATCTCGGCCTGGCGGCGGCGGCCTACAATGCCGGTCCCGGCGCGGTCGAAGCCTGGCTCGCCGGCCGCACCGGCGCGCTGCCCTTCGAGACGCAGGCTTATGTCCGCACGATCACCGGCTTCGCCGCCGAAGCGTGGCGGCTGAAGCCGCTGCCGCAGATGGCAGCGTCCACCGCACCGGCCGGGGTACCGGGCGGCACGCGCTGCATCGAGATCGCTCAGGCGCTGCGCCAGCGCACGAAGCATCGTCCGCCGCTCAGCGACAATCCCGCCTGGGGGCCGTGGGGCGTGCAGCTCGCCGGCAACTGGAGCGAGGGCGGCGTGCTCGCCGCCTACGAACGGCTGCGGCGCAAGCATTCCGCCGTGCTCGGCGACCGGCTGCCATTAGTGATGGACGGACGCCGCGGCGCGGGCGCGCCGTACGTGCTGCGCGTTTCCGAACAGAGCCGGCCGGCCGCCGACACGCTGTGCGCCAACCTGCGCCGCGCGGGCGGCGCCTGCATCGTGCTGCGCAACCCAAGTCGTTGAGAAGCGGTGCGCCCCGCGGCGTGCCCGGCGACGCAATCGCCGGCGTCTCCGCCTGAGCGCTTTCATCCCCTGCTCGCTGCCGGCGCGCTGGCGGCGCCGACCGCCGCGCTCGCGCCTGTCTACTCGAACCGGCAGATGGCGCCGGCAAGCGGCTGTTCGACCGAGACCTGGGTCCGCTGGCTCAGGTAGGCACTGTTGGGCCGGCGCTTGCGCTCGACCAGGCGATACGCCTCGACCGTGCAGCGGCTGCCGGCGATGCGCAGCGTCGCCTGCTCCTCGACCTCGAGATGCTCGGCGTCGTTGGCCGACAGCGCCGAACTGGTCGTGACCACCGTGGCGCGTCCCGACAGGACCAGGCGTCCGCCCGACCAGCGGGCCGTGGAGTCCCAGGAATAGGTCGCGCTGAGCTGCAGTCCGTCGTTCAGCATCGAGTTGCATTGCTGATCGCCGTTCGACGAATAGGAAGCGGCCGTCAAATCGTACTGGATCGTTCCGCGTCCATCGAACCTGTCGCTGCCTGCGCTCCGGCAGGGCGCGGCGACCAGGGCGCCGGACAGGCGCGCGCCGCCATCGAGCGAACGGAACACCGCCCGGCCGGCCTCGTCGGTCCGGTCATCGGGCGCGACCGCACCGCGCCCGGAGGCCTCGAACTGCGTCTGCAGCGGCGCCAGACGAATGCTCTCGCTGCCGCCGGGAAAGACCGGCGGAACCACAGGCGCCGGCCGGCTGGCGCGCTGCTGTTGCTCCCGCGCCGCGTTGATCGGCAACACCGTCGCCTGATCGAGCGTGGAGGTCGGGATCGCCGCGGTCATCGGCACATACTTCTGGTCCGACTGGCAGGCGGCCAATGCAGGCAGCAGCCCGAGCATCACCACAGCCGCACTCACCCTCGCCTGATGCATTGCCCGCTCCCCCGTCGACGCGCCGCGACAATGGCGGAAAACGGTTGCCCGCAAAAGCGCCGAAGGCGGATGTCGATCCGTTCTCCTCCCCATTCAAATGGGGAGGTGTCGCGCTCACAGCGCGACGGAGGGGTCACAGGCCCAGACAAAGCCATGACCCCATCGCCCCATAAGACGGGGCACTTCCCCATTTGAATGGGGAAGAAGGTGTGGGTGCGCCAACTGCGTCAACTGCGCAAACTCCGAACGCGGGCGATTTCGCACCCCCGGAAACTCGTCTAGGGTCCTCCCCCTGAAATCCAGGAGGAGACAGACGTGAGCATTGCCGCCGCCGCCAAAGAGGCCGCCACCCCGAAGTCCAAGCCCCGGCGGCCCGACGTCGAGGCCGAGCTGAACAACCTCGCGATGTCGAAGGAGAGCCAGCCGCTGTTCGACGCGGTGAAGGCGCACATCGCCGAGAACGTGGCGCCGATCATCGACGAGTTCATGAAGCTCGGCGAGGGCCGCAAGGACCGCTGGTCGTGGGCGCCGGGCCAGCTCGAGCTGCTGGAGAAGGCCAAGGACAAGGCCAAGAAGTCCGGCCTCTGGAACTTCTTCCTGCCCCACTCCGAGATCGGCCGCGGGCTGACCAATCTCGACTACGCCTACATCGCCGCCGAGCTCGGCAAGTATCCGCTGGCCTCCGAGTCGCTCAACTGCTCGGCCCCCGACACCGGCAACATGGAAGTGCTCGAACGCGTCGGCACGCCCGAGCAGAAGGAGAAGTGGCTGAAGCCGCTGCTCAACGGCGAGATCCGCTCGGCCTACGCCATGACCGAGCCGGGCGTCGCCTCGTCCGACGCCAAGAACATCCAGACGCGCGCCGAGCTGGTCGGCAACGAGTGGGTGATCAACGGCGAGAAATACTACATCTCCGGCGCCGGCGACCCGCGCTGCAAGATCATGATCGTCATGGTCAAGACCAGCCCCGACGCCAGCCCGCAGTTCCAGCAGTCGCAGATCCTGGTGCCGATGGGCACGCCGGGCCTGGAGATCCTCGGACCGATGACGGTGTTCGGCCACGACCACGCGCCGCGCGGCCACATGCACCTGCGCTTCAAGAACTGCCGCGTGCCGGCCGAGAACATCCTGCTCGGCGAGGGCCGCGGCTTCGAGATCAGCCAGGTCCGCCTCGGCCCCGGCCGCATCCATCACTGCATGCGCTCGATCGGCGCCGCCGAGAAGGCGATCGAACTGATGGTCAAGCGCGGCGCCACCCGCACCGCCTTCGGCAAGCCGATCATCAACCTCGGCAAGAACATCGAACTGGTGAGCCGCGCCCGCATCGAGATCGAGGCGATGCGCCTGATGGTGCTGAAGGCCGCCAAGGCGATGGACGTGCTGGGCAACCGCGAGGCGCGGGTGTGGGTCAGCATGGTCAAGGCGATGGTGCCGGAGAAGGTCTGCACCATCATCGACCAGGCGATCCAGATCCACGGCGCCACCGGCATCTCGCAGTGGTCGCCGCTCAGCGAGATGTACGTCAACCAGCGCCACCTCCGCTTCGCCGACGGCCCCGACGAGGTCCATCACATGGTGGTCGGCCGCGCCGAGCTGAGCCGGCATTAGAGAGAGCGTCCTCCCCATTCACATGGGGAGGTGGCGCCGTCATACGGCGACGGAGGGGTCAAACCCTCCGTCGTTCCGATTCCGACCCCTCCGTCGCGGATTACCGCGACACCTCCCCATGTGAATGGGGAGGAGAGCGGCGCCTAGGCCGCCTTCACCTTGTAGATGTCGACGCCCTGGCCGGTCTCCATCAGGGTCTTGAGGCTCGACAGCACCAGCGGCCAGCCGCTGCTGACACCCTTCAGCATGGCGCTGTCGGGCTCGAGTTCGTCATGAGTGCAGGTCAGCTTCACGAAATCGGCCTGCTGCTGCAGCTCGAAGGTGACGCGGCTGTACTTGTCGGGATTGCTTTCGTTCTCCGGGCTCGCCCAGGTGAAGACCAGCCGCTTCGGCGGCGTGTTCTCGACCACCTTGCCCACGACGTGCACGGTCTTGCTGTCGTCGTTGTTCACGTGCGCCCATTTCGAGCCGGGCTTCCAGTCCGAGACGTTGTCGTGCGCCCAGTAGCGCCGCGTCATCTCGGGCCGGGTCAGCGCCTCGAACACCTTCTCCGCCGTGGAGCGGATGAAGGTCACGTAGACGAAGGTCGCGGTCTGTCTCGACATCACTCTTCTCCTTCCAATTCCTTCTTGAGGTCGTGCAGCAGGCTGAGCCGCTGCCGTTCGAACTTCCTCACCCAGCGCTCGTAGACCTCGTGCAGCGGCACCGGGTTGATGAAGTGCAGCTTCTCCCGGCCGCGCTTCACGGTGCTGACCAGGTTGGCCTCTTCCAGCAGGCCGAGATGCTGGGTCGCCGACTGGCGCGCCATGTCGAGCTCGCCGCACAACTCGCCCAGGGTCTGGCCGTTCCGCTCGCAGAGGAGATCGAGCAGCTTGCGCCGGGTGGGATCGCCCAGCGCCTTGAAGACCTTGTCGGCATCCATCGACGTCTTTTCCTTGAGTGCCAATATGCAGGTATTTACCTGCATGTCAAGAACCGGACCGAGAGGCGCTCGATCAGTCCGGAATGCCCGCCCGGCGCAGACCTTCGCGATATTTCTCGACGAACGCACTGGTTCGATAGGGCCCGAGATAGTCCTCGAGCCGGGAAAGCCGGAACCCTGGATCGTGCCGGGTCAGACGGGACGCGAGCCCGTGCGCAACGTCGACCTTCCCGGCGAAGGCGGCGCTGATGATCCCGACCCGCATGGGAGCATGCCCTTCCGGATTGATCGCCAGCACGCTCTGGGCGACACCCAGGGCCTCTTCGTACCGGTCGAGGAAGAAGTAGGCATGCGCCATGGCCATCTTCCACTGCGCCGTCTCGTCCAACGGATCGAGCCGCCTGGCGCGTGCCAGGTCGTTCAGCGTCTCGCCCGGGTTGCCCAACCACAGGTGAAGCCACGCGCTGAATGCCCAGGCGGTGGCGAGATTGGGATTCAAGGCCAACGCACGTTTCGTCTGCTCCTCGGCCAACGTTAGATCCCGCAGGACGTAGGCAATGGCGTAGGCTGCGTAGCCGAGGCCCACCGCATCCTCCCGGCCGATGCGCACCATCTCCCGGACGAGCCGTTCGACTTCCGCGTTCTCGACGGCAAAGTCGCTGACGAACCCGGCTCCCCGTCGATTGGCGTAGACCGCCAGCAGCATGCCCAGCGCCGAGGTATGTCCGGGATCGAGTTCGAGAGCCCGCTTGAGAAGCTGAATGGCCTCTTCGTTGATCTGGCGGCTCACCCTCCACCAGAC
>JBGAIW010000161.1:0-7514 GCA_044225265.1 Reyranella sp. | reverse complement strand
GCGAGTTGATCTTCGTGTCCTGACCGTTGCGGTGCGTATAGAGCGCGAGCATTTCGTAGGCGCCGCGCTTGGCCGCGCCGGTAAGGGTCTCGGCGAACATGTTGTTCGAGCCGTCGAACGCGCCCTTGAGGCTGACATACTCGTTTCGGTCGCCGACCAGGTAGTCGGACGGGTCCTTGGTGACGTACGCGATCACGCCACCGAGCGCGTCCGAGCCGTACAGGGCCGAGGCGGGACCGCGGATGATCTCGACTCTCTTGACGTTCTCGAGATCCATGAAGTCGCGGGTGTAACCGGTCGGCGAGCCGCTGTTGGTAATGGCAAAGTCGGGCATGCGCAGACCGTCGACCACGACCAGCACCCGGTTTCCGCCGATGCCGCGGATCACGAAGTTGGTGTAGGCGCCGCGACCCGGCTGGTTTCCGACCGATACGCCGGGCTCGTTGCGCACCAGTTCGTTGATGTTTTGGACGTTCTCGCGGTCCATCTGTTCGCGCGTGATCACGGACACGGTGCCGGCGATAGCGTCGATCGGACGGCTCTGGCGCGTGGCCGCCGTCGTCACGGCGTCGAGCTGCGTCGGCTGGGCGGGTGTCTGCGTCGGCGGCACCGGCGGGGTTTGCGCGGTGGAAGGCTGCGCGATCGACCGCTCTGTCGCGTCGGGTTGCGCGACAGGCGGCTGATCGGGAGCCGTTCGATCGATCTGCGCCTGCGCCATGGCGTCGACGCAGCACAGTGAACTCCCGAGAGCGGTTGTCGCGAATAGATGAAGAAGCCGACAGCGAGCGGTCATGGCCAGAGTCCCCAAAGTCGAAAAAGGGAGCCTGGCTGGCAGTGGCTTCGGTCACGGCGAACGTGGCGAGGCCGGCTGGCTGGGCAAGGAAGTCGCCGGGAGAGGGATTGATCTCCGGCGTCGTTATTTGGTCAGGATCAGTTTGTTGGAAGCGGTGACGCGCAGGCGATAGGTCTCTTCGCCGTGCCGGATGATCAGTTCGCGCCGTCCCCCCATCAGAGTGGCGCTCTCGACGACGAGCGGGCTTGGCCCAGTCGCTGCCGGTTCCGGTTCGGCCGCCCGTCCCACACGCGGCGGATGGTTCATCTCCCCTGTCGCCTCCTTAAGCATTGCGAATGACTCGCAATCTCATATTATCTGCAGGCTGTCAATCGACAATCAACCTGCGGTGAAGCCATGGAACGCTCGGCAGAACAGGAACTTAACGCCAGCCCGCGGACCGGCGAGCAGCGCTGCGGCCGGCCGGGATGCATCTGCTCGTTGCCGCTGGGCGAGCGCTTCGTGCTGTGGGCGCTGCGCCAATGGCAGCACGACGGTGCGATCCCGCGCCAGGGCGGCGCGCTGCACGAGGGCTTCAGAATGGCGAACCTGCTCGAGGTCCTGCCGGATTTCGCCATCGCCATGGATGCCTATCTGTTCGGCGCACGACGCGGGCTGGAGATCCACCTGCCGGCCTGCAGTTGCGTCAGCGCCGACGAGGCGACCCTGGTGGCATTGTGCGGCCTGGCGCAAAGCGGCCATCACGGCCGCCTGCAGGCTTCGCTGTCGCGGCTGGTCGTGCCGACCGCGGCGCGGGTCGCGGCCGAGAAATTGACCGGCTTTTCGCTCGCACTGGCGCGCGCCGGCCTGCACCTGGCGGCTTCGCACGGCGAGCCGGGAGCGCGATTGAACTGATCCGCCGACTGACTGAGCCGCGGACGACGCGCTAGACTTCCGGTCAAACAACGAACCGGAGGACGCCATGAAGGTCGGTATGGCGATGAACATGCTCTACGAACACGGGCGGCCCGACGTCGCCGTGGTGCACGAGCACTTTCAGCTCGGCGATCTGGTCGAGCCGCTGGGCTTCGATTCGATCTGGGCGCTCGAACATCACTTCACCGGCTACGCCATGTCGCCGGCGCCGACGCAACTGCTCGCCTACTATGCCGGCCGCACCAAGCGCATCCAGCTCGGCACCGCGGTGATCGTGCTGCCCTGGCACGATCCGATCCGCGTCGCCGAGCAGATCGCGCTGCTCGACATCATGTGCGGCGGGCGCTGCCTGTTCGGCTTCGGCCGCGGCGCGGCCACGACCGAGTACGAAGGCTTCCGCATTCCCATGGGCGAGGCGCGGCCGCGCTTCGTCGAGGCGGCGCAGATCGTCGTCAAGGCGTTGCGCGACGAGGTGTTCGAGCACGACGGCGAATTCTTCAAGATTCCGAAGATGTCGATCCGCCCGCGGCCGATCTCGCATCCCGAGCGGCGGTTCTATGCCAGCTCGGTCAGCCCCGAATCCGCCGAGGTCATCGCCAAGCTGGGCTTCGGCATGCTGCTGATCATGCAGAACGAGTGGAGCAAGTGCCGCGAGGACATCGACAAGTTCCAGGCGATGAGCGCGGCCTCCGGCCATGCCCAGAAGGCGCCGATCATCCTGACCAACGTGTCATGCTGCGAGAGCCGTGAAGAGGCCGAGGAGAAGGCCGTGACCTATCTCGGCCGCAAGTGGCAATCGATCGACAACCACTATCATTTCTCCGACGGGCATCTCGCCAACGTCAAAGGCTACGAGGCCTACGGCAAGACGGCCAAGACCTACGCCAAGCTCAAGGATCCGGCCAATCTCAAGAAGGCGACCGACTTCTACGTCTCGATCCAGATCGTCGGCACACCCGACGACTGCCTGCAAAAGATCGCCGAACTGCATCGCATCACCGGGATGGACCACCTGGTCACCGAGTTTTCCTTCGGCAACCTGCCACACCACGAGTCGGAGAAGGCGCTCCGCCTGTTCGCCGACAAGGTGCTGCCGACCCTGCAGCGCGACGCAGCCTTTGCCGCCCCTCGCGCCGCGCCGTCCGGTGACGCCCCGAAGCGCGCCGCGCACGGCGATATCTTCGCGCCGGCCTGATCAGAGTCCCCAACGTCATAGGCCCCAGCGGCGCACGAACCATGCCTTCACGGCGTGGGCGAGCGCGCAGTAGGCAAGCAGGAGAACGGCGACAGCGGGCCAGTAGGTCCAGGGCAGCGGCACGAATCCGAGCGCCGGGCCGAGCACGCTGTAGGGCAGCGCGATGCCGGCGGCACACACCGCGAGCGTCGTGGCGATCAGGGCGGGGCTGGCATGGCTCTGCACGAACGGGACCCGGGCGGTTCGGATCACGTGGATGATCAGGGTCTGGGTCAGCAGCGATTCGACGAACCATCCGGTCTGGAACAGCGCCGGATTGGACCACGCGTCGAAAACCGTGAGCATGAGTGCGAAGGTCGCATAGTCGAACACCGACGAGATCGGCCCGACGAACAGCATGAAGCGGAACAGGTTGTCGATGTCCCACCGGCGCGGCGCGGTGAGGTACTCGGCGTCGACCTGGTCGGTCGGGATCGCGGTCTGGGAGAAATCGTAGAGCAGGTTGTTGGTCAGGATCTGCAGCGGCGCCATCGGCAGGAACGGCAGGAACAGGCTGGCGCCCAGCATGCTGAACATGTTGCCGAAGTTCGAGCTCGCGCCCATCCGGATGTACTTCACGATGTTGGCGAAGATCCGCCGGCCCTCGACGACGCCTTCGTGCAGTACCAGCAGGCTCTTCTCGAGCAGGATGATGTCGGCCGACTCCTTGGCGATGTCGACGGCGCTATCGACCGAGATGCCGACATCGGCGGCCTTGAGTGCGGGACTGTCGTTGATGCCGTCGCCGAGGAAGCCCACGACATGGCCGCGCGCCGACAGCGTGCGCACGATGCGGGCCTTCTGTTCGGGCGTGATCTTGGCGAACACGCGCGTGCGCGACGCCAGCTCGGCCAGGGCGGCATCGTCGAGCGAGGCAACGCGCGCGCCGGTGACGATCTCGCCCGGCTCCAGGCCGACCTCGCGGCAGATCTTGCGCGTGATCACCTCGTTGTCGCCCGTCACGACCTTGACGGCGACACCCTTTGCCGCGAGCGCCGCCAGCGCCTGCCGTGCGCTTTCCTTGGGCGGATCGAGAAAGGCGATGTAGCCCAGCAGGGTCAGCCCGGCCTCGTCGGCGACACCATAGGCGTGCCGCGGCTCGTCGAATTCCCGATAGGCGACCGCGACGACCCGGAAGCCATCCTCGTTGAGCGCCCGCGTCTGCTCCTGGGCGGCGCGGAAGTGGCTTTCGTCGAGGGATCCCGTTTCGTCGCCGGCCTCGTAGCGGGTGCAGACGGCGAAGATCTCCTCGACCGCTCCCTTGCAGATCAGCAGGTGACGGCCATCGGGCCGCGACACCACGACCGACAGGCGCCGACGGGAGAAATCGAACGGAATCTCGTCGACCTTGGCGTAGCCCGCCTCCATGCCGTGCGTGCGCTGCAGCTCGACATGGGACAGCACCGCCGTGTCGAGCAGGTTGCGCAGGCCCGACTGGAAGTGACTGTTCAGCCAGGCGACGTGCAGGACGCGATCGGACTCCTCGCCGCGCATGTCGAGATGCCGCTTCAGGATGATGCGGTCCTGGGTCAGCGTGCCGGTCTTGTCGGTGCACAGCACGTCCATCGCGCCGAAATCCTGGATCGCGTTCAGGCGTTTCACGATCACCTTGAGCCGCGACAGCGCGATCGCACCCTTGGCGAGATTGACCGTGACGATCATGGGCAGCATCTCGGGCGTCAGCCCGACGCCGACCGCCACAGCGAACAGCAGCGCCTCCAGCCAGTCGTGCTTGGTGAACCCGTTGATCAGGAACACCGCGGGCACCATGACCGCCATGAAGCGGACCATCAGCCACGTGAACCGGTCGACGCCGCGATCGAAGGCGGTCGCCTCGCGCGCGCCCAGTATGTCGTGCGCCAGACGGCCCCAGGCGGTGTGCCGCCCGGTCTCGGCCACCACGCCGACCGCGAAGCCGGACACGACGTTGGTGCCCATGAAGCACACGTTCGGCAGGTCGAAGGCGCCACCCGGCGGCGTCGACGGGGCGGCCGATTTCTCGACCGGCATCGCCTCGCCGCTCAGCGCCGACTGGTTGACGAAAAGATCCTTGGCTTCGAGCAGGCGCAGGTCGCCCGGAATCATGTCGCCGGCCGACAGGCGCACGACGTCGCCCGGCACGACGCGGTCGAGCGGGATGTCGACAAAGTCCGCGCCGGCGCGGCGCACGCTGGCCGTGGTGTGCACCATCCGCCGCAGGTGCTGCGCGGCGCGGTTCGAGCGGTGTTCCTGGACGAAGGCCAGGCCCACGGCCAGCAGCACGATCACCCCGATGACGATGGCGGAGCGCAGATCGCCCAGCAGCCACGACGTCGCCGCCAGCGCCAGCAGGAGCGCGTTCAGCGGATTGCGCGCCCGTCCCCACAGCTCACCCAACATCGTCGGCGGCCGTTCGTGTCCGACCAAATTCGGTCCGTGGCGCTGGAGCCGCCGCACCGCCTCGTCTTCGGAGAGACCGGGCAGCGCGGACTCGAGCGCACGGCAGGCCTCCATCGGCGCCAGCGGACAGAGATCCGCCAGCCGCGCCGGACCGGGGGCTCGGACGTTGTCGGACCTGGACGACACAACGGCCATCGCATCTTCCTGCGCCTCCATCAGCGCGCACTCCTTGACTTTCATCAAGCGGGAACGCCCGGAGATAGGGCATACTTATGTTGCCATGGCAGTTTGTCGCCTCTCGGGCGCCCTTGGCGCCGGGCTCATCCTCGCTTTCGCGGCGTGCGCCGGCCCCGCCGACGCGCAGCGGCGCATGAACGACGACGAAGCCCGCCGGATCATCATCGACGAATCGATCCGGCGTTGGAACGGCGAGTGCGCCTGCCCCTACAGTTACGCCTGGAACGGCAAGCAATGCGCCGAGAACAGCGCCTACATGAAGCGCATTCCCTATGCCCCGTACTGCTACCCGCAGGACGTGCCGTCGAGTGTGGTCTACCGCTTTCGGATGGAACGCGGCCTCTAGAGTCGATCTTTCGGTCGCGTCGATTCTTCCCGGACGGTCCCGATCAGGCCAGCCGCTTGCTCATATAGACGGTGACGCCGAGGCCTGGAGTCTCCTCCTCGCGGTCGATCGCATAGCCCAGCCTGAGATAGAGCTGCACGTTCGCCTCGAAGCGCTGGTTGGTGTAGAGCCGCACCTCGCGGTATCCGGCCGCCTTCGCCACGCCCTCGGCATGGGCCATCAGCGCCCGGCCGACGCCCTGGCCGTGGCGGTGGGAGGCGACGGCGACGTTCTCGATCAGCAGGTGATCGGACCGGTCAATGGTCTCGATCAGGCCGGCGAGCTCGCCGTCGATCATTGCCATGTCGACGCGGTTCAGCCTCACGGCGGTATCGTAGTTCGCCGTCATCGGCTTGGGTTCGCGGCCGATCACCGGCACCCACTTGGCGTAGGCGTCGCGCGTCAGCGCGCGGACGGCGGCCGCATCGGCGGCCACCGCCCGTTTCAGGGTGAACATGGGGGTTTGTCCGGCTGGGTCGTGCTCAGGCAACCGCAAGGCCGGTCGTCTCGTCGACGCCGGTCTTGAGGTTGATGCACTGCACTGCCGCGCCCGACGCACCCTTGCCGAGATTGTCGAGCGAAGCCACCGCCAGCACGTTGCCGTCGGCCTCGTTGCCGTAGACCGCGAGTTCCATGGAGTTGGTGTTGACCAGCCGGTCGGCCCGCAGGAACCGGTCGCGCTCCAGCCACTTGCGATCGGCGAGCGGCCGCGTGGTCACGAATTTCTCGCCGGCATAGTAGTCGCTCAGCGTCTGATGCACGTCCTTGGCCGTCACCTGCTTCGTGGTGATGTCGCGCGTGATCGGCACGGTGATCAGCATGCCCTGGGCATAGTGGCCGACCGACGGCACGAAGAGCGGCGCATGCTTCAGCCCGGAGTACTTCTTCATCTCCGGCACGTGCTTGTGCGTCAGCTCGAGCCCGTAGAGGCCGAACGGCTCGACGCCGGGCTGCTCGTGCACGGCGATCAGCTCCTTGCCGCCGCCGGTGTAGCCCGAGACGCCGAAAACGGCGGGAGTGGAATCGGCCCGCACCATGCCGGCGTCGATCAGCGGCCGCAGCAACGCGATCGCGCCGGTCGGGTAGCAGCCGGGATTGCTGATCCGATTGGAGTCCTTGAGCTTCTGGCGATGCGTCTTGGTCATCTCTGGAAAGCCGTAGGTCCAGCCGTCGGCGACACGGTGCGCAGTCGAGGCGTCGATCACCACGGTATCGGAGTTGCCGAGCGCCGCGACGAGCTCCTTGGCCGCCGCGTCGGGCAGGCAGAGCACGGCGATGTCGGCCGACTTGGCGATCTCGGCGCGCTTGCCGAGATCCTTGCGGTCCGCCATCGGCAGTTCGAGCAGCTCGATGTCCGGCCGATCCTTCAGCCGGTCGAGAATCTGCAGCCCGGTCGTGCCGTGCTGGCCGTCGATGAAAACCTTGGTCTTGTTGCTGGTCATTGTCTTCTCTCTCGCAAGTTCAGGGCCTTTGAAACTCGGCCGGCTGGAGAAGGAAGCTTGAGATGGGAAGCCGCTCGATCCTCTCCAGCGGCTTCACGGTACGGCGCGTTTGTTAAACGCGCGCGTCTT
>JBGAIW010000017.1:0-54952 GCA_044225265.1 Reyranella sp. | reverse complement strand
CTTCGCTCGAGGCGTGGAAGATCAGCACCGCCCGCCCCGTCAGTCCCTGCGGCGCCGGCCGGGACGAGAGCACGGTCGCGCCGTGGCTGGCATAGGCGAGGTGCCGGAAGATGTTCTCCACCATGATGACGGTGGCATCGACGATGATGCCGAAGTCGATCGCGCCCATCGACAGCAGGTTTGCCGACTCGCCGTTCATCACCAGGATGACAACCGCGAACAGCAGCGCGAACGGGATCGTCGCGGAAACGATCAGCGCACTCCTGAGGTCGCCCAGGAACAGCCACTGGATGAAGAAGATGAGCGCCACGCCCATCACCATGTTGTGCAGCACGGTGTGGGTGGTGATGTCGACCAGGCGGCTGCGATCGTAGATGCGCTCGATGCGCACACCGGGCGGCAGCACGTCGGAGGAATTGATCTTCTCGACCTCGGCCAGCACGCCCGTCAGGGTCGGCATGGTCTCCGCGCCACGGCGCATCAGCACGATGCCCTGCACGATGTCGTCGTCGTTGTCCTGGCCGGCGATGCCCAGCCGCGGCTGATGGCCGACGGTAACCTTGGCGACATCCGACACCAGCACCGGCGCGCCGTCGCGATTCGACAGCAGCGTGGCGTTGATGTCCTCCATCGAGCGGATCTGGCCGACCGAGCGCACGATCGCGGTCTGCGGGCCGATATTCACCGTGTTGGCGCCGACGTTGATGTTGGCGTTGTTCAGCCCGTCCAGAACCTGCTTGAGCGTCAACCCGTAGGCCAGCAGCCGGTCGAGATCGACGGTGATGTCGTAGGTCTTGGTCTTGCCACCCCAGCCGGTGACGTCGATCACGCCCGGGATCGCCTTGAAGCGGCGCTCGAGCACCCAGTCCTGGATCGTCTTGAGGTCGGTCACGGTGTAGCCGGGTGGGCCGACCACGCGGTAGCGAAAGATCTCGCCAATCGGGCTGGTCGGCGACAGCGTCGGCTGGGCCCCGTTGGGCAGCGGCGGCAGCTGCGTCAGGCGGTTGATGACCAGCTGCGAGGCGCGCTCGTAGGAGATGTCGTAGGTGAACTGCACCTTCACGTCGGAAAGGCCGAACAGCGAGATGGTGCGGATCGCCTGCACGTACGGCAGGCCCGACATCTGCACCTCGATCGGTACGGTGATGTAGCGCTCGATCTCCTCGGCCGACTGGCCGGGGTTCTGGGTGATGATGTCGACCAGCGGCGGGACCGGGTCGGGATAGGCCTCGATGTTGAGCTGCCGGTAGGCGAACAGGCCGCCGATCATCAGCACGCCGCCCAGGATGAGCACCAGAATGCGCTGCGCGAGGGCCGATGCGACGACGGCTTGCATTGTACTCTGCGTCTATGCCGGAGGAGTTGATGCGCCAGTGTGGAGCGCCAGCGGCGCGCCGGTCAGTCGCGCGTGGCGGCGCGATCGATGAAGAGCGTGCCGCTCGCCACGACGGTTTCGCCCACGTTGAGGCCCTTGCGGACCTCGACCAGGCCATTGGCCGTCGAACCCACTTCGATCTGGCGGGCCACCACGGCTTTCTGTTCCGGGCGCGCCACCCACACGCGGGCCTGCGCGCCCTCGTAGACCACGGCCTCCTGCGGCACCGCCGGCGCCACTTGATCGGCGCCCGTGACGATGCGGAACGAGGCGAACATTTCCGGCAACAGCTCGCGGCCGGGATTGGCGATCTCGGCGCGCACCGACAGGCGGCGCGTGTTGGGATCGAGCGCCGGCGCCACGTAGGACAGCCTGGCGTTGAACACGCGGCCAGGGTAGGCGAGCACGCTCACCTCGACCGGCGCGCCGACCTTCATGCGCGGCGCGTCGGACTCGCGCACATTGGCGATCAGCCACACGGTCTCGAGATTGCCGACGGTGAACACCGGATCGGACGCACCGACATTGATGTACTGGCCGGGGCCGACCTTGCGCTGGATCACCGTGCCGCCGATCGGCGCATTGACGACGGTCTCGGGCGAGATCCGGTCGAGCTTTTCGGCGGCTGCGACTTCCTCGTCGGAGCGGCCCAGGATGCGCAGCCGGTTGCGCGCGGCGGCGAGTGCGATTTCGGCCGAGCGCATGTCGCCCTGCGCCTGCACCATGTCGGACTGCGCCTGCTCGAGGTCCTTCAGCGCGCCGCCCTTGATCGCGAGCAGTTCCTTCTGGCGCTTCTCGACGGTCTGCGCGAGCAGCAGGCGCGACTTGGCCTTCTCGAGGCTGGCGACCGCGGTGACGAGGTCGTTCTGCCCCTGCACGAACTCGCTGGCCTCGATGGCGTAGAGCGGCGCGCCACGCTCGACGAAATCGCCCGGCTTGGCGATCAGCCGCATGATGCGGCCGGAATAGGGAGAGAACACCGGCGTGGTGGTATCCTCGTTGTTGGCGATCTTGCCGTCGGTCGTGCGCTCGTCGCGGAACGTGACCTGGCGCACCGGCGCGAGCCGCAGGCTCGACCACTGCGTCTCGCTCGGGCGGAACGCGCCGTCGGCATCGCGATTGGCCTTCTCCGACCGCGCGACTGCGTTGCCCGGGCCGCTGTTGAGCAGCCACACACCCGCGACGGCCACCGCCAGCACGCCGCAGCCCGCTGCCAGCAAGCGATAGCGCCCCAGTCGAGCCGCAAGGGGGCGGGAAGTCGGAGAAGGCGTGACGATTTTCGTCATGACGACGGAATGGGCGTTAACCGGTGATGGGAACGGCCCGAAGCTAGTCCCTCCCGATTACGACAACCTGACGGGGTCAACCGCCCGCCGTCATGCTAGTGTCAGACAAATACCGCGGAGCAAAGGCGGAGCGCCATGCGGGTCCTGCTGGTCGAAGACAATCCCGAGCTGGTCAAACTGCTGGTCAAAGGGCTGGCGCAGGGTGGATTCTCGGCCGATTCCGTCGGCACGGTAGGCGATGCACGCCATGTGCTGGGCACCATGAAGTTCACCGCTGTGGTGCTCGACCTCGGCCTGCCCGACGAAGACGGACTCGCATTGCTGCGCGACATGCGACGAAAAGGCGATTCGACGCCCGTGCTGGTGCTGACTGCGCGCGACGGCGTGACCGACCGGGTGACCGGCCTGCGCGAGGGCGCCGACGACTACCTCGCCAAGCCCTTTGCCATGGAGGAGCTGGTGGCGCGCCTGCAGGCGCTGCTGCGCCGTCCCGGCAACCTGCTCGGCAAGCTGCTGAGCTTCGGCAACGTGGCACTCGACACCGAGGGCCGCCAGGTCTTCATCGCCGACAAGCCGCGCTCGTTTCCGGCGCGCGAGACCGCGGTGCTGGAGATCCTGCTGCGCCGCGGCGGCAACGTGGCGCCCAAGCGCCTGTTCGAGGACCAGCTGTTCGGTCTGTCCGGCGACGTCGGTTCGAACGCCGTCGAGGTCTATGTGCACCGGCTGCGCAAGATGCTGGCCGACGCCGGCGCCAACGTGAAGATCCATACGGTGCGTGGCGTCGGCTACCTGATGGCCGAAGACAAGTCGCCGGCACCGGCCGAATAGCCGGAACCGCCCTTCGTGTTCCGCTTCCGCTCCATCGTCACGCGCATCGTGGTGCTGCACGTCGTGGCGATCGCCGTCACATCGATCCTGATGCCGCTGGCGCTGTACTGGCTGCTCGACGAGGCCGCCAACAACCTGCACCGCGACGCGCTGCGCGGCCAGGCCTACACGATCGGCACCTTCCTGAAACCCAGGCCCGACGGCTCCGTGGACCTCGAGATCCCCGACGAGATCAAGCCGCTCTACTCGGGCAACTACGGCCTCTACGCCTATGCCGTGCTGGATGCCGACGGCAAAGTGTTGTTCTCGTCGCGGCCCGACGGCAAGGCGCTGTTCGACAGCGACAGCCAGTCGATCCGCGACTGGTTCGTGCGCCGGCGCAGCACCGGCGGCGTGCTGTTCGGCGTCAGCGTCGCGCGCGCGATCGGAGAGCGCATCTATCATATCCAGATCGGCCAGGACCTCGCGCACCGCGACGTCATCATCGACGACATCGTCACCTCGTTCATTCCGAAAGTGGCGTGGATCACCTTCCCGATCCTGCTGATCCTGCTGATCATCGACATCGTGATCTTCCGCCGCGCGCTCGAGACCGTGCGCCGGGCCTCGACCACGGCGGCGGCGATCGGCCCGCAACGCACGGAAGTGCGCCTGCCCGAGCAGCAGATGCCGGCCGAGATCTCGCCACTGGTGCACGCCGTCAACCAGGCGCTCGACCGCCTGGAGGCCGGCTTCCAGGCGCAGCGCGACTTCACGGCCGACATGGCGCACGAGTTGCGCACGCCGCTCGCCATCATGCGGGCGCGCGTCGATTCGCTCGAGCCCGGGCCGGTGCGCGACACCCTCACCCGGGACGTGGTCAACATGACGCGCACGGTGAACCAGGTGCTCGACATCGCCGAGCTCGAAAGCTTCATCGTCGACACCAGCGCCCAGACCGACCTGCAGGCGGTTTGCGCCGACGCGGTCGCGGCGATGGCGCCGCTCGCCGTCGAGCTCGGCAAGACCATCGCGCTGACCGGCGCCGCCAACCCGGTCCAGGTGCACGGTCATGCCGAGGCGCTGTTCCGTGCCGTGCGCAATCTGATCGAGAACGCGATCCGTCACACCCCGGCCGGCGTCTCGATCGAGGTCGAGGTCGGCGACGACGGCACGGTGAAGGTGCTCGACGACGGGCCCGGCGTGCCGGGGGCCGACCGCGAGCAGATCTTCCGCCGCTTCTGGAGGCGCGATCGCGCGAGAGGGGACAGCCGGGGCCTCGGCCTCGCCATCGTGACTCGCGTCGCCGAAGCGCATGGCGGCAGCGTGTCGGTCGATGCGAGGCCCGGCGGCGGCGCGGTGTTCACGCTCAAGCTCAGGCCCGTCTGATCCGCTCTTCCCGCCGCTTCCCTGCCGATACCGCCCGGTCTACCGTGCCGCCCAAGCAAACAGGGGAAGCGACGATGGCGCAGCATTACGACACGCTGGAGACCCGCACACCGGCCGAACGCGAGAAGGCGCTGATGAACGCCCTGCCGCAGCAGATCGCGCACGCCAAAGCCAATGCGCCGTTCTTCTCGACCTGGCTGAAGGACATCGATCCCTCGACCGTCACCTCGCGCTCGGCGCTCGCCAAACTACCTGTGCTGCGCAAATCGATGCTGGGCGAGGTGCAGAAGAAGAACCCGCCGATGGGCGGGTTGATCGCCGTGCCGATGACCAAGGTGCGCCACGTCTTCATGTCGCCCGGCCCGATCTTCGAGATCGATACCGACGAGCCCGACTATTTCCGCGGCGCGCGGGCCATGTTCTCCGGCGGCTTCAGGCCCGGGCACATCGTCTACAACACCTTCTCCTATCACCTGACGCCCGCGGGCATCATGATGGAATCGGCCCTCCGGGCGCTGGGCTGCGCCATCGTGCCGGGCGGAGTCGGCAACACCGAGTTGCAGCTCGACGCCATCGCCGCCATCAGGCCAGACGGCTATATCGGCACGCCCTCGTTCCTGAAAATCCTGATCGAAAAGGCGGCGGAGTTGGGCAAGGACATCTCCTCGATCAAGCACGCCTTCGTCGGCGCCGAGGCGCTGCCGCCCTCCTTGCGCCAGATGTTCATCGACAAGGGCATGACCTGCCTGCAGAGCTACGGCACGGCCGATCTCGGCACGATCGCCTACGAGGCGGCGGCGCCCGACGGCAAGATCGAGGGCATGATCGTCGACGAGGGCGTGATCGTCGAGATCGTGCGGCCCGGCACCGGCGACCTCGTCCCCGAGGGCGATGTCGGCGAGGTGGTGGTGACCACCTTCAACAAGGCCTATCCGCTGATCCGCTTCGGCACCGGCGACATGTCGGCGGTTTTGCCGGGCGCCAGCGCCTGTGGCCGCACCAACATGCGCATCAAGGGGTGGATGGGCCGCGCCGACCAGCGCACCAAGGTGCGGGGCATGTTCGTCGATCCCGAACAGATCGCCGAGATCGGCAAGAAGCATCCCGGCCTCGGCCGTCTGCGCCTGGTGATCGACTGGGTGAACCAGGCCGACGTCATGACGCTCAAGGTCGAGGCGCCCGCACCGTCGCCCGACCTCGAGAAGGCGTTGGAAGGCACAATCCGCACCGTGTGCAAGGTAGGCGGCAAGGTCGAGTTCGTCGCCATGAAGAGCCTGCCCAACGACGGCAAGGTGATCGACGACGTGCGGAAGTACACGTAGGACCACGCCGCGCCATGCACCGCCTGGCGCTCGCTCTGCTTCTGCTGGCTCTGCCGGCGAGCGCCCAGACGATTCCCGACGGCAACACGATCACCGTCGGCGCCACGACCATTCGTCTCTGGGGGATCGACGCGCCCGACATCCGCCAGACCTGCGACGATGGCTGGGCGGCAGGACAGGAAGCGGCCCGGACGTTGCGCACGCTGGTCCAGGGGCGCCGCCTCGAATGCAATCCGCGCGGCAAGGATCGCTCCGGTGTGACCCTGGCCGTCTGCAAGACCGACGGCTGGGACGTCGGCGCCGCCATGGTCAGCGCGGGCGCCGCCTGGGCGGCCCGCCAGAACCGCGACTATGCCAACGAGGAGCAGGACGCGATCAACGCCCGCAAAGGCGTGCACGACCATCCCTGCCTGCTGCCGTGGGCGTGGCGGGAAAACCCGCGCTAGAGCGCATTCCGTTCAGCTGGAGTCAGCTGAACGGAATGCGTCTGGCAATCCTGTGGAGGAAGCCGCTCTAGTCGATCGTCAGGTTGACGATCAGCCGGTCCGCGTTACGCATCGGCAGCGTCCACTCGACGCTTACCTTGGCGCCGGACGTCACGGCCGAGGCCAGCAGCGTCGCCCATTCGACGACCTGCTCGGCGTCGTTGCTTCCGAAATAGGCGCTCCCCGACGCGCCGGCCCACGACAACTCAGTCTCGACGGTGGGGCCGCCACCGAAATCGAGGACGGCCATGGTGTTCACCGTTTCACGGTAGGGATTTGAAAGCGTGTCGCTGCCTTCCGCCGGATGATTGGGATTGGGGTACGGCAACACGATGCCAAGGGCGACGTGGGGAAGGTCCTCGTCATAGATGACCTGAACGTCGAAGCCCCCGCGCGCCGCGGCGGCGAGGGCGGCCGACATCGCCAGCGCCGACAGATGCGACTGCTCCAGGGGCGAATTGCCGGCGACCTGGAAGTCCTGGCGCCGGGTTCCCGTATCGATCGAGAACTGCAGGCCCGTGTGGTGCGGATCCGGGCACGCCGGCTCGCCCACGACCCTCCCGACGATGCTGGACTCCGTCATCGCCCCGCTCCCCGACCCTAAGTCCTGCTGCCCAGCCTCTTTATCTCGGCACGCCGGTCAGTTCACGTCCATCTTCAGCCCTTCCTTGTCGATCACGCCCTTCCAGAGCGCGATCTGGCTGTCGACGAAGTCCTTGAACTGCGCCGGCGTGCCGTAGGCGGGGAAGCCGGCCATCTGGGCGAAGCGTTCCTTGGTCTTGGCGTCGTCGAGCCAGGTCTTGATCTCGCTGTTGTAGGCGTCGAGTACCGGCTTGGGCGCAGCGGCCGGCAGGAAGACCCCGAACCAGGTCGAGACGTCGAACGGCTTGAGTTCGGGCATGGTCTCTCGGATCGGCACAAGATCCGGCGTGAGCGGATTGCGCTGCGCCGAGGTGATGCCGAGCGCCCGGAGCTTGCCGGCGCGCACGAACTCGATCGAGCTGGTGAGATTGTCGAAGAAATACTGGGTCACGCCGGCGATCAGGTCGTTCAGCGCCGGCCCGGCGCCGCGATAGGGGATGTGCTCGGCCTTGGTGCCGGTGAGCTGGAGGAACCACGCGCCGGACAGATGAGGCGACTGGCCGGTGCCCGACGAGGCGTACGAAACCTTGCCGTTCTGCGCCTTCAGCCAGGCGACGAACTCCGGCACCGTCTTGGCCGGCACCGAGGGGTGCACCACCAGCACGTTGGGCGCGGTGATCACGTTCGACACGCCGAGCAGGCTGGCAGGCGTGTACGGCATGTTGCGGTAGAGCGAGTAGGCGATCGACTGCGGGCCGATATTGCCCATCAGCGCCGTCAGACCGTCGGGCGCGGCCTTCACCACTTCGTTGGAGCCGATCACACCGCCGGCACCCGACTTGTTGTCGACCACGCAGCTCTGGCCCCAGGCGGTCTGCAAGTGCTGGGCGAGCAGGCGGGCCACCACGTCGGTCGTGCCGCCGGGCGCCGCCGGCACCACGATGCGCACGCCCTGGGTGGGCTTCCATGCCGCCTGGGCCCGGACCGCGCTGATGGGAACGATGGTGACGGCGCCGGCCAGAACGGTGCGGCGGCGGATACGCAGGGTCATGATGTTTCCTCGAACTGCATTGCTTTGCCGGCCACCCTAGCGACTCCCCCGCCCGATGCGCCACACTCGATGTTCGGCGAATTTCGAAAGGACCGGCCATGGATCTTGGACTGACGGGCAAGCACGCGCTGGTCACCGGCTCGACCGGCGGCATCGGCTTCGCGATCGCCAGGGGGTTGGCGGCGGAAGGCGCGTCGGTGGTGGTGACGGGCCGCACCCAGGCGACGGTCGATGGCGCGCTGAAGCGCATCCGCGAGACCGTGCCCGCTGCGAAGCTCATCGGCCTGGTTGCCGACTGCGCCACCGCAGCCGGCGCCGACATGGTATTCGCGGCGGTTCCCGAACTCGACGTCGTGGTGAACAATCTCGGCATCTACGGCCGAAAGCCCGCCTTCGAGATCAGCGACGAGGAGTGGCGGCACTTCTTCGAGGTCAACGTGATGAGCGGCATTCGCTTCGCGCGACACTACGCGCCCGGTATGGCCAAGCGCGGCTGGGGCCGCGTGGTGTTCGTCTCCTCGGAGTCGGCGCTCAACATCCCGAAGGAGATGATCCACTACGGCATGACCAAGACGGCACAGCTTTCGATCATGCGCGGCATGGCGATGGAGCTGGCGGGGTCGGGCGTTACCGTGAACGCGCTGCTGCCTGGTCCGACCCACACCGAGAATACCGACCGTCTGCGCGCCGAGCGCGCCAAGGCCCAGGGCATCAGCCTGGCCGACATCGAAGCGGGCTTCTTCCGCGACTTCCGACCGACCTCGCTGCTGAAGCGCTTCACCTCGGCGGACGAGGTGGCCAATCTCGGCGTTTATCTCTGCAGCGAAGCGGCGTCGGGCACTTCGGGCGCAGCCATGCGGGTCGACGGCGGCGTCGTGAACCAGATCATGTAGCCTTGGTCGTCGAATTCGTCGCAGCGAACGCCTCGAAGGCATCCTCGACCAGGCTGACGTGATGCAGCATGGCGGCGTGCGCCGCCGCGGCATTGCCTGCGAGGATCGCGCGCACGACCGCGTCATGCTCCTGGTTGGAGCGCGTGAGGCGGCCCTCGACCTGGAACTGGGCGCGGCGGAACGGCCCGACCCTGCGGCGCAGGCTCATGGCGTACTCGGCGATCGGCGCGTTGTGTGCGCCGGCGTAGATCGCCGAATGGAAGGCGACGTTGGCGTCGGCATAGGCAGCGGGATCGCCCTGGGTGGCGAGCGCCGTCATCGCCTCGTGGCGGGCCTGCAGGCGGCGGCGCTCGACCGGCGTCATGCTCATGGCAGCGAGGCGGGCGCACGTCGCCTCCATCTCGGCCATGGCGACGAACAGGCTCTCGACCTGCTCCGGCGTCGCCTTTGAGACCACGGCGCCCTTGCGCGGCCGCATGTCGATCAGCCCCGAGGCCGTGAGCTGGCGCAGCGCCTCGCGCACCGGCGTGCGCGACACACCGTGCTGCAGCGCCAGCCCGACCTCGTCGAGCCGCACCCCGGGCTTCAGCGAGCCGTTCAGGATGCCGTCGGCGATCGCGCTCGCGAGCTTTTCGGTCAGCGTTGGGTTGTCGGTCTCCATTGCGGCCAATTGCATACAAATTGAGTGCCAATTCGGCTCAGGCGCATGTGCATGCCCAAAAAGAATGCAATGCGCCGATCTTGCATACATTTTTCAACCGGTGTGAGGCGCAAAACGCGGCAACTGCCTGCGAATCCCCCCAAAAAGCGCTGGCACATGGATTGCTGCCCAGTCTTTCGGCCGCCACTGGCCGGACAAAGACAGCGGAGGGGGATGCGATGATCGACAACTTCAGGATTGGACGGCGTGGCCTGCTGGGCGGCGTGGCCGGGGCGGCGGCACTGGGTCTTGCGAGCGCAGCCAACGCGCAGAAGCCGCTGGTGATCGGCTTCATCTATGTCGGTCCGCGCGACGACTACGGCTACAACCAGGCGCATGCCGAGGCGGCCGCGATCCTCAAGCGCATGGCCGGCGTGAAGGTGGTCGAGGAAGAGAAGGTGCCGGAGACCGTCGCCGTCGAGAAATCGATGGAGAGCATGATCAACCTCGACGGCGCCACACTCGTGTTCCCGACCTCGTTCGGCTACTTCGACCCGCACATGCTGCGCATGGCGGCCAAGTATCCCAAGATCCAGTTCCGCCACTGCGGCGGCCTGTGGACCGAGGGCAAGCACCCGATGAACACGGGCAGCTACTTCGGCTACATCGACGAGGCGCAATACATCGCGGGCATCGTCGCCGGCATGACGACCAAGACCGGCAAGCTGGGCTTCGTCGCAGCCAAGCCGATCCCGCAGGTCCTGCGCAACATCAACGCCTTCACGCTCGGTGCGCAGTCGGTCAACCCGAAGGTCACCACGCAGGCGATCTTCACCGGCGACTGGGCGCTGCCCGTCAAGGAAGCCGAGGCGACCAACTCGATGATCGCGCAGGGCGTCGACGTCGTGACCTGCCACGTCGACTCGCCCAAGGTCGTGATGGAAACGGCCGAGCGCGCCGGCATCTTCTGCTCGGGCTACCACTGCAACCAGGCCGCACTCGCGCCCAAGGGCTACCTCACCGGCGCCGAGTGGAACTGGGAGAAGGTCTATGTCGACATGGTCGAGTCGATGAAGGCCGGCAAGGCGCCCGGCAACTTCGTGCGCGGCGGCCTTAAGGAAGGCTTCGTCCGCACTTCGGCCTACGGTCCAGCGGTGTCGGCGGCGGCCAAGGAGAAGGCCGATGCGGCCAAGACCGGCGTCTTGAGCGGCGCCCTGTCGATCTACAAGGGCGCGCTGAAGGACAACAAGGGCAACGTCGTCATTCCGGCGGGCACCTCCTACGCCATCACCGAGCCCAAGCTCGAGAGCATGAACTACCTGGTCGAGGGCGTCATCGGCGCGACGTCGTAAGGACCACCGGAGGTGACGCGTAGCCACCCTCCCCATTCAGATGGGGAGGTGTCGGCGTCTTACGCCGACGGAGGGGTCATCGCCGATCGTGCGGCCCTGACCCCTCCGTCGCGGATTACCGCGCCACCTCCCCCGATGACGGGGGAGGAGTAATGCGTATGGGAGCCGCCCTCGAACGTATCGCTGTGCCGACGCTGGCCTTGTTGGCGTCGGCCGTGCTGTTCGGCCTCCTGCTCGCGATCTATGCCGGGGTCGATCCGTTCGAAGCCTTCGGCCTGATGTACCAGGGCGCGTTCGGTAGCTGGTTCTCGTGGCAAAACACGCTGACCCGCGCAGCCCCCCTGATCCTCACCGCGCTCTGCACGGCGCTTCCCGCCCGGCTCGGGCTGGTGATCATCGGCAACGAAGGAGCCCTTGTGCTGGGCGGCGTTACCGCCGCGGCGGCGGGCGTCGCCATGGCCGGCGCACCGCCGCTGGTCGTGCAGCTCGCGATGGGTCTGGCCGGCATGGCGATGGGCGGCGTCTGGATCGCGCTCGCCGGGGGCCTGCGCCAGTATCGCGGCGTCAATGAAACGATCAGCAGCTTGCTGCTGACCTACATCGCCATCGCCCTGATGAACCATTTCGTCGAGGGTCCGCTGCGCGACCCGGCCAGCCTCAACAAGCCGTCCACCTTCCCGATCGGCGACGCCAACATGATCGGCGCCATTCCCGGCACCGACGTGCATTTAGGCCTCGTGTACGGCGTCATCGCCTGTCTCGCGATCTATCTCTTCCAGCGCTTCACGACCTTCGGATTCGCCATGGAGGTGATCGGCGGCAATCCCAAGACCGCACGCATGATGGGCCTCGATGTCGGCCGCTATGTGCTGCTGGCCTGCGCTGCGGGCGGCGCGGCGGCGGGACTCGCCGGCATGGTCGAGGTCGCGGCGGTGCACGGCAAGGCCAACGCCTCGCTGGCCGTCGGCTACGGCTACTCCGGCATCCTCGTCTCTTTCCTCGCCCGCCATCATCCCGCGGCGATCGTGCCGGTGGCGATCCTGCTGGGCGGCATCGGCGCCTCGGGCGGCCTGCTGCAGCGTCGTCTCGACCTGCCCGACGCCGCGGTCGTGGTGCTGCAGGGCATCATCTTCGTGGCCATTCTCGCCAGCGAGACGCTCTATGGCCGCCTCTGGAAGCAGAAGGAGGCGCGCTGATGGACGAGACCTCGCTCGGCCTGTGGGGCGTGCCGCTCGCGATGCTGGCAGGCGCGATCCGTGTCAGCACGCCGTTCATCTTCGTGAGCGTCGGCGAATGCCTGACCGAGCGCTCGGGCCGCATCAATCTCGGCCTCGAGGGCACGCTGGTGATGGGCGCGATGAGCGCCTACGGCGTGGCCCTGGTCTCGGGCTCGCCGTGGCTCGGCGTGCTGGTCGCGGCCGGCGTCGGATTGCTGCTGGGCGCGCTGCATGCCGGCATCTGCCAGTTGCCCCGCGTGAACGACATCGCGACCGGCATCGGCTTGATGCTGTTCGCCACCGGTCTCGCCTTCTTCCTCGGCAAGCCGTTCATCCAGCCCAAGGCCCCGAACCTCGGCGCGATCGAGCTGGGGTGGTGGAGCAGCATTCCGCAGGTGAAGCAGGCGCTGCAGGTGAACTACCTGTTCGTGCTCGGCATTGTCCTGGCGTTTGCCCTGGCCTGGGCGCTGAAGAACACGCGCTGGGGCCTGATCGTGCGGCTCGCCGGCGAGAGCGTCGACGCCGCCCTGGCCATGGGCGCCTCGGTCGCCCGTACGCGCCTGATCGCGACCTCGATCGGCGGCGCCTTCTCCGGCGTCGGCGGCGCGTTCCTGTCGCTCTATTACCCGGGCAGCTGGAACGAGGGCCTGTCGAGCGGCCAGGGCCTGATGGCCGTGGCGCTGGTGATCTTCGCGCGCTGGGACCCGATCCGCTGCCTGTGGGCCTCGCTGCTGTTCGGCGCCGCCGGCGCGATCAGTCCGGCGCTGCAGTCGGTCGGCGTCACACAAGGCTACTATCTCTTCAGCGCCGCGCCCTACGTGCTCACCCTCGGGCTGATGATCGCGACCTGCTCGCCCGAGCGCAGCCTGCGCGGCGCGCCCGGCGAATTGGGCGCGGTGAAGTGAGGAAACGAACATGACCAGCAAACACGTCGAGTCGCGTCCCTACCCCTGGCCGTACAACGGCGACCTGCGGCCCGAAAACACGGCGCTGATCATCATCGACATGCAGACCGATTTCTGCGGCGTCGGCGGCTATGTCGACAAGATGGGCTACGACCTGTCGCTGACCCGCGCCCCGATCGAGCCGATCAGGAAGCTGCTGGCGGCCGCGCGCAAGGCGGGCTGGCACGTGATCCATACCCGCGAGGGACACCGCCCCGACCTTTCCGACCTGCCGGCCAACAAGCGCTGGCGCAGCCGCCAGATCGGCGCGGGCATCGGCGATCCCGGTCCGTGCGGCCGCATTCTGGTGCGCGGCGAGCCGGGCTGGGAGATCATTGCGGATCTGGCGCCGGTGGCCGGCGAGCCGATCATCGACAAGCCGGGCAAGGGCTCGTTCTGCGCCACCGATCTCGAGCTGATGCTGCGCACCCGCGGCATCGAGAACCTGGTGCTGACCGGCATCACCACCGACGTCTGCGTGCACACCACCATGCGCGAGGCCAACGATCGCGGGTTCGAGTGCCTGATCCTCGAGGACTGCACCGGCGCCACCGACAGGGGCAATCACCTCGCGGCCCTGAAAATGGTCGAGATGCAGGGCGGCGTGTTCGGCGCCGTCGCGAGCTCGACCGCCGTGCTGAAGGTCCTCTCATGACGATGACGGTCGGCGCCCCGCACCTGCCGCCGCACGAGGGAGCGCCGTCGCTCGACCTGATCGGCTTTTCCAAGCGCTTCGGCGCGCTGGCGGCGCTCGACAACGTCTCGGTCAAGATCAGGTCGGGCGCGTTCCACGCCCTGCTGGGCGAGAACGGCGCAGGCAAGAGCACTCTGGTGAAGTGCGCCATGGGCTACTACAGCGCCGACGAGGGCCAGATCCTGCTGAACGGCCGTGAGGTCGACATCGAGCACCCGCGCCAGGCGCACCAGCTCGGGCTGGGCATGGTCTATCAGCACTTCACGCTGGTGCCGAACATGACGGTGCTGGAGAACTTCGTGCTGTCGCGCGGCGATTTGCCGGCGGTGATCGACTGGGCGAGCGAGCGCCGGGTGCTGAAGGACTTCTTCTCGACGACGCCATTCGCGGTGCCGGTCGACGTCGCCGTGGGCGACCTGGCAGCCGGCCAGAAGCAGAAGGCCGAGATCCTGCGCCAGCTTTACCTCAAACGGAACCTGCTGATCCTCGACGAGCCGACCTCGGTGCTGACGCCGGACGAAGCCGACGAGGTGCTCTCGACGCTCCGGAAGCTGACCGAGGCCGGGCAACTCACCATCGTCACGATCACCCACAAGTTCCGGGAGGTGAATGCCTTCTGCGATACCGTGACGGTGCTGCGCCGCGGCCAGCTGGTCGGCACCAAGCCGGTGTCCGAACTCGACAACGACACCATGGCCGAGATGATGGTCGGCCGCCGCGAGACCCGCGCCACGATCGAGCGCGAGGCCCGCGCGCCGGGCAAGCCGGTGCTGGCGATCGACAAGCTCTCGGTCGCCGACCATGTCGGCCAGCTCGCGGTCGAGGATCTGTCGCTGGAAATCCGCGCCGGCGAGATCGTCGGTGTCGCCGGCGTCTCGGGCAACGGCCAGCGCGAACTGGTGGAAACCCTCGCCGGCCAGCGCCACGCCCGGTCGGGAGGCATGAAGGTGCATGGCGAGCCCTATACCGCGACGCGGCCGGAGATGATCCGGCACAAGATCGCCTGCCTGCCCGAAGAACCGCTGCGCAATGCCTGCGTCGCGGAGATGTCGGTGGCCGAGAACATGGCGCTGCGTTCGTTCGATCAGCCGCCATCGTCGCCCGACGGCGTGCGGCTGCGGCGCTCTCCGATGCGCGATGCCGCGCGAAAACTGATCGAAGCCTACAAGGTCAAAACGCCGGGGCCGGATGCGGCCATCAAGGGCCTGTCCGGCGGCAACGTGCAGCGCGCCGTGCTGGCGCGCGAGCTCTCCAGCGAGGGCGATCTGCTGATCGTGGCCAATCCCTGCTTCGGTCTCGACTTCGCAGCCGTCGCCGAAATCCGCGCCAGGATCGTGCAGGCGCGCAATCGTGGTGCCGCCGTGCTGCTGGTCAGCGAGGACCTCGACGAGATCCTGCAGCTCTCCGACCGCATCGTGGTGATGTCCGACGGCAGGCTGGCGCTCGAGACGCCGTCGGCATCGGCCGATGTCGGGGCGATCGGCCGCGCGATGGCGGGGCACTGACCCATGAGGAAGATCGAGGCCCAGCCCTTCGACTTCGCATTCGATCCGGCGCACACCGCGCTGATCGTGATCGACATGCAGCGCGACTTCATCGAGCCCGGCGGTTTCGGCGCCACCCTGGGCAACGACGTGAGCCTGCTGAAGAAGATCGTGCCGACGGTGGGCCGCCTGGTCGACGCGTTCCGCATGGCCGGACTGCCGATCATCCATACCCGCGAGTGCCACAAGCCCGACCTGTCGGACCTGCCAAAGGCCAAGCATCTGCGCGGCAAGCCGTCGATGCGCATCGGCGACCCGGGACCGATGGGTCGTATCCTGATCGCGGGCGAACCCGGTGCCGACATCATCCCCGAACTCGCGGCCCGGCCCGGCGAGATCGTGCTCGACAAGCCGGGCAAAGGCGCCTTCTACGCCACGAAGCTCGGCGACATCCTGGCCGAGAAGAAGATCACGCACCTGGTGTTCGCCGGCGTCACGACAGAAGTGTGCGTGCAGACCACGATGCGCGAAGCCAACGACCGCGGCTTTGATTGCCTGCTGGCCGAGGACGCGACCGAAAGCTATTTCCCGGAGTTCAAGAAAGCCGCCGTCGAGATGATCCGCGCCCAGGGCGCGATCGTGGGCTGGACGGCGAGCGTCGATCAGATCGCCAAGGCTTTGCGCTCTTAGTGAAGTGCGCGCTCGCGGCTGATGTAATGGCCGCGCTTCAATTCCTTGAAGAAATGCGGCACCTGCGGATGCGACACCGGCTTGCCGGTATCGTCCGGTAGAAGGTTTTGTTCCGAGACGTAGGCGACGTAGGTGGTCTGCGAGTTCTCGGCGAGCAGGTGATAGAAGGGCTGGTCGCGGCGCGGCCGGACCTCTTCGGGGATCGACGCCAGCCACTCCTCGGTGTTGGCGAACACCGGGTCGACGTCGAAGATCACGCCCCGAAAGGGGTAGATGCGGTGCTTCACCACCTGGCCGATGGCGAACTTGGCCGTGCGCATGGGAGGGGTCCCTACGCCGGAAGCAACGGTCTGGTTGGTGATATTCATAAGGAAAGTATTACCCCTAACCGGGCGGCAGGCAACGCGCCTGAGCCGCGAATCAACCCGGACAATGCAAGAACCGGTGCAACAATACGTTACCCTGCAACTTGACGATCGGGACGCAAGAACGCGGCCAAAGCACGGCCCCCATCCGGGTCGTTCGGTCGGTTGACGGCGGGCCCGGCCTGTGGACTCTGGTGCCGCGCGGCAACTCGGGAACCTCCTTTTTTGACCGACAGTCTAAAAGTCCGCTTCTGGGGCGTACGCGGCTCCATCTCCTGCTCGGGCGCGGAGTACGCGCGCTACGGCGGCAACACGTCTTGCCTGGAGATCACCGCCGGCGGCCGCCGCCTGATCTTCGATGCCGGCACCGGCATCCGCACGCTCGGGCTGCAACTCGCACGCCAGACCGGAATCGATCTCGACATCTACTTCACGCACACGCACCTCGATCACATCTCGGGCCTGACGTTTTTTGCCCCGCTGTTCGATCGGGACAGCACGGTACGCATGTGGGCCGGCCACCTGGAAGCGCCCTACACCTTGAAAAAAGTCGTCGCCAACCTGATGCAGGCGCCGCTCTATCCGGTCACGCTCGACGTCTTCCATGCCAAGGTCGAGTTCAAGGAATTCAAGTCGGGCGATGCGCTGACCTGCGGCGCCATGGCGATGCGCACCACGCCGCTCAACCATCCCAACGGCGCCACCGGCTATCGCGTCGATCACGGCGGCAAATCGATCTGCTACATCACCGACACCGAGCACCGCGAGGGCGGGCTCGACCGCAACATCGTCGAGCTGTGCCGCGGCGCCGACCTGATGATCTACGACGCGAGCTACACCGACGCGGAGTATCCCAAATACATGGGCTGGGGCCATTCGACCTGGCAGGAAGCCGTGCGCATCGCCGACGCCGCCGGCGTCGCGACCGTCGTTCTGTTCCATCACGATCCCAGCCATGACGACGCCTTCATGGACGGCGTCGCTCGCGATGCCGCGGCACTCAGGCCCGGCACTGCCGCCAACGGCCTGCCACGGGTGATCGTGGCGCATGAAGGCCTGACGCTCACGCCGTGACCCGGACGGTGCATTGGCGCGGACGCTGGCGCCGCATGGCGCTCGGCCTGCCCACGGTGCTGGGGCTGAGGCCGCGCGGCTGGTTCATCCCGCATCGCTATGCGCCGCTGCTGCCACCGCCCGGTGCGCAGCCGCCCTATCCCGCGATCGAGGCGCTGTTCGAGCGGCGGTCGCCCGACTTCGCGAGGGTGATCGATCAGGTCGAGAGCCATGCCAAGGCACTGGAGGGCCTCAACGGCCTGCTCGAACAGTCGTGGTTCCCCTCGCTCGATGCCTCGGTCGCCTACACCATGGTGCGCGAGCGCAAGCCGCAGAAAATCATCGAGGTCGGCTCCGGTCATTCGACCCGCGTGCTCGCCCGTGCCCTGGGAGGCGTCGGCGAGATCGTGGCCATCGACCCCATGCCGCGCGCCGACATCGCGGGGCTGCCGGGCGTGCGCGTCGTGGCCAGCACGCTCCAGGCCGCGCCGCAGGACCTGTTCGACGGCCTCAAGTCGGGCGACCTGCTGTTCATCGATTCGAGCCACATTCTGATGCCGGGCAGCGATGTCGACCTGCTGCTCAACCGCGTGCTGCCGCGCCTGCCGGCCGGCGCGCTGGTCCACATCCACGACATCTTCCTGCCGTTCGACTATCCGGCGATCTGGGGCTGGCGAAACTACAACGAGCAGCAGGGGGTGGTGCCCCTGCTGACCGGCGGCCTCTATGCGCCGTTGTTCTCCAGCGCCTGGGTCGAGCGGCGCATGGCCGACCGGCTGGCCCGCTCGGTGATCGCCCGCCTGCCGCGCCCGGCCGACGCCCTGCCCGCAAGCCTCTGGCTCGAGAAGCACTGATGCTCGTGCGCTTGCGCGACTGGCTGTTCGACGGCGGCGGGCCCGAGACCTTGCCGGAACGCGTGCGCCAGGCGATCCGGCTGCAACAGGAGCGCAGCGAGATCATCATCGGCTGGGTGCAGCTGCTGCTCGTTGCGCTGGTCGCGACGGTCTATGAGTCGACCTCCATGCCGACCGGCGTGGTGCAGGACGAATACTCGTTCGAAACCAAGGTGTTCGTCGTGTTCGGCGCCTTCTGCATCGTGCGCCTGATCCTGGCCTATCGCCGGCTGCTGCGACCCTGGATGCTCTACGTGTCGGTCGTGGCGGACATCGCGTTGTTGATGGGGCTGATCTACTCGTTCCACTACAAGTACGCCCAGCCTGCCGCCTTCTACTTGAAGGCGCCGACGCTGCTCTACGTGTTCCTGTTCATCGCGCTCAGGGCGTTGAGGTTCGAAGCGCGCTTCGTACTGTTCACCGGCCTGGTGGCGGTGATCGGCTGGACGCTGCTGGTGCTTTACGTGCTGAGCGGAATGGGCGGGCCGGACTATCCGGTGACCGACGATTTCGTCGAGTACCTGACCTCCAACGTCGTGCTGTTTCACGCCGAGGTCGACAAGGTGATTGCCATCGCGCTCACCACCATCGTGCTGGCGCTGGCGATCTCGCGGGCCCGACATCTGCTGGTGCGCGCCGTCAGCGAAGGCGCCGCCGCCGCCGACCTGTCGCGCTTCTTCGATCCCGAGGTCGCCCAGCGCATTCGCGGCGCCGCCACCGCGATCAAGGCGGGCGAGGGCGAGTTGCGGGACGTTGCGATCCTGACCGTCGATCTGCGCGGCTTCACGAGGCTCTCGACCGAGCTGGCGCCGGACGACGTCATGAAGGTGCTGCAGGACTACCAGGGCCGAATCTGCCCCAGGATCGTGGGAAATGGCGGCAGCATCGACAAGTTTCTGGGCGACGGCATCCTCGCCTCGTTCGGCGCCGTGACCCCCTCGACCACGCCGGCTGCAGACGCGCTGCGCGCCGCGGACGCCGTGCTGGAAGCGGCCGATCAGTGGGCGCGCGATCGCCGGGCCGCCGGGTTGGCGCCGCTAACGCTCGGCATGGCGCTGTCGGCCGGGCGCGTGGTGTTCGGGGCCGTGGGCGACGGCGAGCGCCTCGAATTCACCGTAATTGGCGACGCGGTCAACTTCACGGCGAAGCTCGAGAAGCACAACAAGGAGGAAGACACGCGCGCCCTGACCGATGCCCGGACCTACGCCCTGGCGGAGGAACAGGGCTACAATCCGCCGGAGGCGCGCGACCGTAGAAAAGGGCGTAAGGTTGCAGGGGTCGCCGAGCCCATAGATATCGTGGTCTTGAGCGCCTGACGGGTGTGCCGGGGGGACCGGCAGGCGGGGCTGTCGTTGCCTTGCCCTTTCCTCATTCGCAGCCTATGTAATTCGCAGCGAGGCGATCGTGGGCAATAACTACGACATCATTCTGATCGGACTGGTCGCGGTATTCCTGATCCTGCGACTGCGTTCGGTCCTCGGCAAGCGTACCGGCAACGAGCGTCCGCCGGCGCGCGATCCGTTCACGCCGCCGACGCCGCCCAATGCGCCGCCGCGCATCGGCACCGATGCCGCTCAAGGCAGCGACAATGTCGTGCAGATGCCGGCGCCTGCGCCGCGCACATCCTCTCCGACCTCCGGCCCCGGCGGCATTCGCGCCACCGTAATGCCCACGGCCACCGCCGGCGTCGCGGCGATCCGCGCCGCCGATCCGGGCTTCGACGCGCTGGGCTTCGCCGCCGGTGCGCGTTCGGCCTTCACCACGATCGTCGAAGCCTTTGCCAAGGGCGACACTGCACCGCTCAAGGCGCTGCTCGATCCGCCGACCTTCGCAAGCTTCGAGCAGGCGATCCGCGGCCGCGCCGAGCGCAGCGAAAAGGCCGAATGCACCCTGATCGGCTTCGAGGCGTCCGACATCGCCGGCGCCGAGATGCAGGGCGACTTCGCCCAGGTGACGGTTCGCTTCGTCAGCGAACAGATCAACGTCACGCGCAATGCCGAAGGCCAGGTCGCCGACGGCAATCCCAACGAGGTGCAGAAGGTCATCGATCTCTGGACGTTCCGCCGGAACACCAAGTCGAGCGACCCGAACTGGCAGTTGGTGAAGACTGAAAGCGAAGGCTGAGGGAGGCGTTTGCTGATGCGTTGGGGCGTATCGTCCGGCGGCGCGATCCTCTCGATCGCCGCGGCCGGCCTTCTTGCCGCCTGCGCAGGCACCGGCGACGGGCCGGCCGAGAAGAAAGTCGCCATGACGCCGATCTCCTACAACGAGATCGCGGGCTGGGCCGACGATCAGCATTTCGACGCCGTCACCGCCTTCCGCAACTCCTGTCCCAAACTCGCTAACGGGCCCGACAGCAAGATCGCGACCGACGGCGGCGAGAAGATCGTCACGGCGGCCGAGTGGAAGCGGATCTGCGATGCCGCTGCCGGGGTGCCGAAGGGCGACAACCGCGCAGCCCGACGCTTCTTCGAGGAGAATTTCCGGCCGCTGGTGGTCCAGGCGCCGGGCAGCTTCACCGGCTATTTCGAGCCCGAACTGCGCGGCAGCCGCGCGCCCTCGCGCCTGTTCACCGTGCCGGTCTATCGCAAGCCCCCCGACCTCACCGACAAGCCCTACTACACCCGGGCCGAGATCGAGCAGGGCGTGCTGAAGGGCAAGGGCCTCGAAGTCGCCTGGGTGCAGGATGCGGTCTCGCTGTTCGAGGCGCAGGTCCAGGGCAATGGCCGAGTCCACTTGGCCGAGGGCGGTGTGCTGAGCCTGGGTTTCGACGGCTCGAACAACCGCCCCTACACGGCGATCGGCAGCGTCCTGGTCGAGATGGGCGTGATGAAGCGCGAAGACGTGACCTGGCCCGCGATCCGCGACTGGCTGAAGCGCAACCCGGCCAAGGGACGCGAGGTGATGCGGCGCAACGAGCGTTACATCTTCTTCAAGGACACCCGCAGCGCCGCCGCCACCGGCTCGCAGGGCGTGGCGCTGGTGGCGCAGCGCAGCCTCGCCGTCGATCCGACACTCACGCCGTACGGCACGCCGATCTGGATCGATACGACGCGGCCGGTGCTGCGCAAGCCCGGCGCGACCGAGGCCTATCGCCGCCTGATGGTGGCGCAGGACAGCGGTGCGGCGATCAAGGGCCCGGCGCGCGGCGATGTCTTCTTCGGCGCCGGCACGCAGGCTGCCGACTGGGCCGGCCGCATGGTCGCCGGCGGCCGCGCCATCGTCTTGGTGCCGAACAAGACCTGATCGTCGAGTTAGTGCCGCGCCGCCGGCGGGTCGCGGTCGGTCGGAATGCCCGCCAGGTAGCGATACAAGGCAGTCAGCCGGTTGATGTAGGGCGACGTGCTTTGAACGGTGATGAAGCTCGACCCGAGACCGACGCCGATCGTCTGGAAATAGCCCCACTGGGACGGGCCGCGCCGATCGAAGAAGGTCACGGACTGCAGCGACCCGGGTTCGAACAGGGTGGCCATGGCGAAACGGATCGGACTGATGTTCTCGGTGGCGATCTCGATCCGATCCGGGCTGCGCTTGCGCACGGTCATGCGATGGATGGTCCGCCCGGCACGGCTGGACTCGAAATAGTAGAAATCGCGGCCCGCGACATAGTCGGCGGGCGGATGATCGGGGATGATCTGCTGGCCCTCGGGGCCGTCGACGAAGCCCGACGACGCCACGAAGTCATCCCAGGTCTCATACATGACCGACCAGAAGCGGATCGACTTGTACTGGGACAGCGCCCCGAAGCGGCCCAGCAAGTCGTCGAGCGACGACGCATCGAGGGTCGCCGCCAACGCGACGGCCAGGCGCACCTTGCCGCCGCCCCAATGCAGGCAGGGCGCCGCCGCCCACGCTGTCTTGTTCAATGAGCTCTCGGGCCAGACCATGATGGCGGGCGGGCCACCGGCCTTTCCGTAGGCGGGCGGCGACGTGCCTTCGCAGGGCGGACGCAAGTCGAAGCCCTCGAACCCCGACTGCGCCAAGGCGCTTGCAGGGGCGAGGATCCACGAGAGCGAAGCCAGCACATGGAAGGCCAATAGAAGGGCGGCCGGTCTTTTCACGGCAGCAATAATGTCATGATCGTCCGCAAGTTCCTTCCCCCTCGACGCACAGCACCTGTGTTTTTCCAGCGTTGAAGGACCCCGGATCCGCTGCCATGGTGACGGGCGTGTCCAGCTCGATGTCAAATTCGGGGGTGCGGCCGCGCAAGGTCGCCCTATTCGTGACCTGTTTGGTCGATCTTTTCCGGCCGAGCGTCGGGTTTGCCGCCATAAAGCTTCTCGAGGATGCCGGCTGTAGCGTCGAAGTGCCGCCGCTGCAGGTATGTTGCGGCCAGCCCGCCTACAATACCGGCGATCGGCAGACGACCCGCGCCATCGCCCGCCAAGTGATCGATGCCTTCGAAGGATTCGAAGCGGTCGTGGTGCCGTCGGGCTCGTGCGGCGGCATGCTGTCTCATCACTATCCAGGGTTGTTCGACGACGATCCTGCTCTGGGCGCCCGCGCCCGGGACCTGGCCGGCCGGACCTACGAATTGATATCGTTCCTGGTCGACGTGCTGGGCGTAAAAAGCGTGAATGCGCGCTACGACGGAACGGTGACCTATCACGACTCCTGCTCGGGCCTGCGCGAACTCGGAGTCAAGAGCCAGCCCCGCCAGTTGCTCGCTTCGGTTGAAGGATTGAGCCTGAAGGAGATGGCCACCCCCGAGGTATGTTGCGGCTTCGGTGGCACTTTCTGCGTGAAGTACCCGGAGATTTCCAATGCCATGGTCAGTGAGAAATCGGCCGACATCGCCGCGACCGGCGCCGGCACCCTGTTGGCAGGGGATCTTGGCTGCCTGATGAACATGGCGGGCAAATTGCAGCGCGAGGGCAGCCCGGTCAGGGTGCGTCATGTGGCCGAGGTTCTGGCCGGCCTGGCCGATCGGGCCGCGATCGGCGAGCCGGAGGACGGGCGCTGATGCAGGCCACGACGCAGAGCTTCAAGGCCAATGTCGGCGCCGCCCTGGCCGACCCCAACCTCCAGGATTCGCTGGCCAAGCTGAAGGTGGGCTTCTCTGAGCGCCGGCGGCAGGCGGCCGAGCGGTTGCCGGAGTTCGAGGCCCTGCGGGACCGGGCCCGGGACATCAAGAATCACACGCTCGCCCATCTCGACTTCTATCTGGAGGAGTTCGAACGCAAGGTGCTGGCGCTGGGCGGGCACGTGCACTGGGCGCCGACGGCGGCCGATGCGCGACATATCATTGCGGAACTCTGCAGGAGCGTCGGCGCGCGCACCATCGCCAAGTCCAAGTCGATGGTCTCGGAGGAGATCGGCCTCAACGAACATCTGGAGAAGCTCGGCATCGAGCCGGTCGAGACCGATCTCGGCGAATATATCATCCAGCTCCGACACGAGCCGCCGAGCCACATCATCGCGCCGGCGGTGCACCTGACCAAGGATCAGGTCGCCGACACGTTCCTGGAGCATCACGGCAAGCTGGGGTTCACCAAGCGCCTGACCGAGCGCAACGATCTCGTTGCCGAGGCGCGCTACGTGCTGCGGCAGAAGTTTCTCGACGCCGATGTCGGACTGAACGGCGCCAATTTCCTGGTGGCCGAGACAGGTTCGTCAATGCTGGTGACGAACGAAGGCAATGCAGATTTGTCGAACACCTTGCCCAAGATGCAGATCGTGCTTGCGAGCATCGAGAAGGTGATTCCGACACTCGAGGATGCCGCCGTATTGCTGCGAGTATTGGCGCGCTCGGCGACCGGGCAGGAGTCGTCGGCATATACGACGCTCAACACCGGACCCAAGCGCGCGCCGGATCTGGATGGCCCCTCGGCCTACCATGTGGTGATCCTCGACAACGGCCGGTCGTCCGTCCTGGGCACCGAGATGCAGGACATGCTGCGCTGTATTCGGTGCGGCGCCTGCATGAATCACTGCCCGGTCTACGGTGCGATCGGCGGCCACGCCTATGGCTGGGTCTATCCTGGGCCGATTGGCGCCGTGCTGACGCCACAACTGCTCGGCGTCGATCAGGCCAATCACCTGCCCAATGCTTCGACCTTCTGCGGGCGATGTGAAAGCGTGTGCCCGGTACGGATTCCCCTGCCCGGCCTGATGCGGCACTGGCGGGAGCGCGAGTTCGAAAGGCATCTGACGCCCGCCACGGTGCGCAAGGGATTGGCGCTGTGGAGCTGGTTCGCGCGACGGCCCAAGCTCTACCGGCGCCTGACGGGGCTCGCCAATCGTCTGCTGGCGCTGTTCGGGCGTGCCGAGGGGCGCTATGGCAAGCTGCCACTGGCCGGCGGCTGGACACGCTTCCGCGATTTCCCGGCGCCGCAGCGCGGCGGCACGTTTCACGCGCAGTGGGCGCGCAACGGCGGTGAGCGCACCCGGCCATGAGCGATCCTCGCGCCCAGATCTTGAATGGTATCCGCCGCTCTCTGCGACGCGGCGAACTCGCCGGCGATGCGCGACGCGAGGTCGAGGGCCGCCTTGGCCAGCCGCCACGGGGACCGGCCGTGGCCCGCGCTGCCTTGAGCCAGGACGGCAAGGTCGGCCTGTTTTGCCAATGGGCGGAGACCAACAATGCCACGGTGGCGCGGGTCGACAAGGCCGGCGTCCCGGCGGAGATCGTCGCCTACCTGGCGCGCAACAACCTGCCGGCACAGGCGGCAATGGCGCCCTCGCCTCAACTCGACGCCTATGATTGGGCCAGCCAGAGGATGCTCGCCTTGCGGAGAGGACGCGGCGAGCCGAGCGATCAGGTCTCGATCACCGGTGCCTTCGCAGGCATCGCGGAGACCGGAACGCTCGTGATGGCGTCGGGGCCGGAGCATCCGGTGACGTTGAACCTGTTGCCCGACACCCATGTCGTGGTCTTGCGCGAGGCCGATATCGTCGGCGGCTATGAGGACGTGTGGGTGCGCCTTCGCGAACGTTACGGCAAGAACGGCATGCCGCGTACGGTGAATACCATCACCGGGCCGTCGCGGACCGGCGACATCGAACAGACGATCGAACTCGGCGCGCATGGGCCGCGGCGCATGCACATCGTCGTGGTGCGCGAATGAGTTCGACTGGCGACGCTTCGTCGGCTCCGAGGAGCGAGCTGCGCGTCGTCGGCACTACGGTCGCTCGTGAGGTCGAGCTGCTGCTCGATCGGGTGGCGCAAGGCAGCGGCAAGCGGGCGCCGCGAGTGCTGCAGGTTGGTTCGCGTTCATTGGTCTCCGATCGCAACGAGCGTAACTGGCGTGGCCTCGTCGCAAAGCGATTTTCCAGAGGTTCGCACTTCGTGGGTATCGATCTGTTCGAAGGCAGCAACGTCGATCACGTGCTCGACATCTGCAGCGCCGCAGCGAAGCCGGGTGCGGCGCTGGGCAAGGAGCCGTTCGATCTCGTGATCTGCAGTCACGTACTCGAGCACACCGTCGATCCAGCCAATGCAGCGCGCAACATCCAGGGCCTGTTGCGGCCAGGCGGCATCGCCTACATTGCGACCCCGTGGTCGCAGGCCTTCCATGCCACACCGGACGATTATTGGCGATTCTCCGTTCGCGGACTGATGCTGTTGTTCGGCAAGCTGGAGATCGTCGGAGCCTTCTATAGCGGTGGTGACGTTGGCCTCGACGTTGCCTACCGCATCGAACGCGAGGGCAAGCCTGAACTCGAGGCACGTGCAGGTGCGGTCGAGCAGGGTCTGTTCCAGATCGTCCTCGATCACGAGGACAACCGCGCCGTGTTGGCGCGGCAAGCCACCGAGCGTCTCCCGGTCTCGCGGACTTACCTGCCCACTCTCTTCGTCAATCTGATCGGTCAGCGGCCGAACTGATTGCGCGACCGCCGTGGGATGGATCCTGGCGCGCTAGCTCGACGGCTCCGCGACTGACCAGTACCCACAAATGAAAAGAGCGGGCTTTCGCCCGCTCTCTCCGATTTCGACGATCTCGCTTCGACTAGAAGCGGAGATCCATACCCAGGAACAGCGACCACGACTGCTGAGCCATCGTATTCGACGGACCAGTCGAGATGTAGTAGTTGGCACCGCCGATGACCTTGATGCCCGGTCCGAGCGCGTAGTTCGCGGCGGCCTGCAGCATGTTGGTCGACGCCCCACCGAACGCCAGAGCGCCAGTGGCCGGGTTGGTACCAAACACCGAGTTGTTGGCCATCGTGTTGGCAGCGGGGGCAGCGCAAGCAGTCGCAGCGTTCGAGCCAGATGCGATACCGCAGATCGAGCCCGAGCCGTTACCGTTGTTGTTCCACACGCCGCGCCACTCGAAGGACATCTGCCACGGACCGGTTTCGTACATGATACCGGCGCCCCACTTGCGGTTGTCGTTGTCGACGCCCGTGTAGTAGTTCGAGCCGAGACCCAGGTTGTCGTACGAATACGAACCACCGACCGTGAAGCCGTTCCAGCCGAGCTGCAGACCCACGACCCACTGCTTCCAGGAGGTGAGGTTCGAGCCGGTGACCAAGTTGGCAGCCGTGCCCAGTGGCTGGTTGCCCGGAACGAAGCTGGCGTACATGAACGCGCCGTAGGCGGCCACGGTCACATCGCCGAACTTGTTCAGGTAGTTGGCGCCGACGTCGAAGAAGTCCTGGTACGAATAGTCGTTCGTCGGACAGCCGGTGACGGCGGTAGCATCGTTGAAGCCGCAGATGCCGCCAACGGCACCCGGACCCGTGTTGTTGCCGTAGAACGTCGAAGCGACGTTGATCTTCGGAGCGTAGCCGACACCAAGCTGCAGGCCCATGAAGCGGGGCGTGAAGTAGTTGATGCGGTTCACGTCCTGCATCTGGCCGCCGATGGTGAGGAAGGTCACACCAGAGGCAGTCGGGTTAGCAGCCAGGACGACAGCGTTCATCCAGGTCGCAGCCGAGTTGTGCTGGAACGGGCCGGTGTAAACCGAGGCAGCCGACGGCACGCCGTAGTACATACGATAAGAAGCCTGGTCGCGCGAACCGAACTCGACACGGCCCCAGTCGCCGAAGGCGAACAGGAAGGCTTCGTCGATCTGGCGGACCGAGCCGGCGCCGGTCGTCGTCGAGACCGCGGTATTCCAGCCTTCGAGCTCGACGGTCAGACCGACGGTCGTGCCGTTATCGAGCTTCGACTGGCCGGTGAAGTGGATTTCACCTTCCTGGAAGAAGCTCAGACCCTTGTATTGGGTTGACGAGCCAGCACCGCCAGGCTGCGCGTTCCCCGACTGAGCGAGAGCGTAGGAGCCCTCGATTTGTCCCGCATTCACGAAGAACTGGTAGTAGCCGCCGACGCCGATCTTGATCGGGTCAGCTGCCATGGCCGGGGCGGCCATCAGTCCACCGGCGACCAGGGCGGTCGATCCCAGTAGAAGCTTTTTCATCATTCTCCCTCTCTCGTTGATCAGAAACTGGTACGTACCAAAAGGCCTGTCCGACCGGCGGAAAGTGGAAGCCTGAACACGGCAACACACGGCCCCCGCCAATACGGTCGGGCAATAAAACACTTCGGTTCCAGCAGGGTCAAGAAATGGACGCGGCGATGCACGATTCTCCCCGCACCTGTGGCCGCTTTGTCACAATCGTGTGCACGACCTATGTGAATTTTGGGGGCTCGGGAGCATACTAAGTACCATAAAGAAACTTAATTCAGTATCTGTATTAGTATATAAAAAGGACTTACGTAATTATGCCCCATTTCGATGCTTGCAGTCCACCGAGGCCCGGGCTTATGGTCCGCCCCATCGCAGGTATCGAAGGCTTTCGGCATCCAATTGTGGTGGCCGGTTCGATTGCCAACTGCCAGAGGACTGTATGCCCGGCCTGTCCAATACGCTCCGATTCCTCGCCGTCGCCGCCGCGACTTTGGGTCTTGTGGCTTGTGGCGACCCGGATTCGGTGACGGAAAAGCGTACGGGTCCGTCCGGCGACCGCAGCAAGCGCGACATGGCGACCGGCGTGGGTGGCCGCAATACCGACACCGGTGGCCTGTTCGGACCTGGCGGGATTTTCGGCTCCAAGGCCGAAAAGAAGGATGCACCGGATACCGGCGTGGCGGTCAACGCCTTCCTGTGGCGGGCGAGTCTCGACACCATCAACTTCATTCCGCTGGTCTCGGCCGATCCGTTCGGTGGCGTGATCATCACCGACTGGTACACGCCGGCCGAATCGCCCAACGAGCGCATGAAGGTGCAGATCACCATTCTCGACCGCGAGCTGCGGGCCGACGGCGTCCGGGTCTCGGTCTTCAAGCAGCAGACCTCGCCCAGGGGCGGCGCCTGGGTCGATGCCCAAGTCGACCCCCGGACTAACACCGAGATCGAAAACGCCATCCTGACCCGCGCCCGGCAGCTGCGCATTGCCCAGGGCGGGTAAAAGGCCGAAAACCCTTCTCGAAGCTTGACTTGCGAGGCCGCAGCTTGCATCCGCTGCGGCCTTAGTCTTTTTGGGAGCAAGGGCCGTGTCGTCGTCTGAGTCCGCGCGCGAGGCGCCGCAACCGCCGCGCTACAATTTCCGCGAGACCGAGGCCAAGTGGCGTCAGGTCTGGGAAGATCGCCAGACCTTCCGCGCCACGATGGATAAGGCGCGCCCCAAATATTACGTCCTCGAGATGTTCCCGTATCCGTCGGGACGCATCCATATGGGTCACGTCCGCAACTATACGCAGGGCGACGTCATCGCGCGCTACAAGCGCGCCCGCGGCTTCAACGTGCTGCATCCGATGGGCTGGGACGCGTTCGGCCTGCCGGCCGAGAATGCGGCGATGGAGAAGAAGACCCATCCCAAGAAGTGGACCTACGAGAACATCGCCACGATGAAGGCGCAGCTCAAGTCGATGGGCCTGTCGCTCGACTGGAGCCGCGAGCTCGCAACCTGCGATCCCGATTACTACGGCCACCAGCAGAAGATGTTTCTCGACTTCTGGAAGGCCGGCCTCGCCTACCGCAAGGAAGCCTGGGTCAACTGGGATCCCGTCGACAACACGGTGCTCGCCAACGAGCAGGTGATCGAGGGCAAGGGCTGGCGCACCGGCGCGCCGGTCGAGCGTCGCAAGCTGACGCAGTGGAACCTCAAGATCACGCACTTCGCCGACGAGCTGCTCGAGCGACTGAACACGCTCGACCGCTGGCCCGAGAAGGTGCGCCTGATGCAGGCGAACTGGATCGGCAAGAGCCGCGGCGCGCGCGTCTTTTGGCAGCTGACCGATGCTTCGGGAGCGGATCGCGGCAAGCTCGAGATCTTCACGACGCGGCCCGACACCCTGTACGGCGCCTCATTCATGGCGCTGTCGGCCGAGCATCCGATTGTCGCCGAAGCCGCGGCGAAGGACCCCGGCCTGCAGCACTTCGTCGCCGAGTGCCGCAAGACCGGCACCGCCGCGGCCGAGCTCGAAACCGCAGAGAAGCAGGGCTACAAGCTGCCGCTGCTCGCCAGGCATCCGCTGATGCCGAACAAGACCGTGCCGGTCTACGCCGCCAACTTCGTCCTGATGGAGTACGGCACCGGCGCGATCTTCGGCTGTCCCGCGCACGACGAGCGCGACCACGAGTTCGCGACCAAGTACGGCCTGCCGATCCTGCAGGTCGTGGCGCCCATTGATTCGAAGGGAGCGGATGGCAAGACAAAGGTAGACGTGCAGGCCGCCGCTTTCGTCGAAGACGGCGTGATCGTGAACTCCGATTTCCTGAACGGTCTCGGCGTCGAGGACGCCAAGGCGAAGGTGATCGCGCGCCTCGAGGAGATGAAGGTCGGCACGGGCACGACGCAGTACCGCCTGCGCGACTGGCTGGTGTCGCGCCAGCGCTACTGGGGCTGCCCGATCCCGGCGATCCATTGCGCCAAGTGCGACGTGGTGCCGGTGCCGGAGAAGGACCTCCCGGTGAAGCTGCCGGACGACGTCACCTTCGACCGTCCGGGCAATCCGCTCGACCACCATCCGACGTGGAAGCACGTGAAGTGCCCGAAGTGCGGCGGCGACGCGCGGCGCGAGACCGATACGTTCGACACCTTCATCGATTCGAGCTGGTACTTCGACCGCTTCACCTCGCCGCGCCTGCCGAACGCGCCGTTCGACCGCGAGGAAGATCATTACTGGATGCCCGTCGATCAATATATCGGCGGCGTCGAGCATGCGATCCTGCACCTGCTCTACTCGCGCTTCTGGACGCGCGCGATGCGCGAAGTGCAGATGACCAGCCGCGACGAGCCGTTCGACGGCCTGTTCACCCAGGGCATGGTTTGCCATGAGACCTATCGCGCCAGCGACGGGACGTGGCTGCTGCCCGAGGAGATCGAACGCAGCGACGGCAAGGTCGTGCGCGCCTCCGACAAGACGCCTGTCGAGGTCGGCCGCTCGGAGAAGATGTCCAAATCGAAGAAGAACGTCGTCGACCCGGACCAGATCATCCGCGACTACGGCGCCGACACCGCGCGCTGGTTCATGCTGTCGGACTCCCCGCCGGAGCGCGACCTCGAATGGACCGAGGCGGGCGTCACCGGCGCCTGGCGTTTCCAGCAGCGCCTGCACCGCATCGCCACCGAGGCGATCGCCAGCCTGCCGCCCGCCGGCGCCGCCAAGCCCGCGTCCTTCAGCGACGCCGCGATGGGCTTGCGCCGCGCCGCGCACAAGTCGATCGCCGGCGTCTCGTCCGACATCGAGGCGTTCCACTTCAACAAGGCGGTCGCACGACTGTACGAACTCGCCAACGCCATCGCGGGCTTCGACGCCAAGGACGACAGCGCGAAATGGGCCAAACGCGAGGCGCTCGAGATCTTCGTGCGCCTGATCGGCCCGATGACGCCGCATCTCGCCGAAGAGCTGTGGCAGGCACTCGGCCACAGGTCGTTGCTCGCCGATTCGCCCTGGCCGATGGCCGAGGATGCGCTGCTGGTCGACGACACGGTGACCGTCGCGGTGCAGCTGAACGGCAAGCTGCGCGGCACCGTCGCGCTGGCCAAGGACGCGCCGAAGGACCTGGCGGAGAAGACCGCGCTCGGCCTGCCCGAGATCGTGCGCGCGCTCGACGGCAAGGCTCCCAAGCGGGTGATCGTGGTGCCCAACCGCATCGTAAACGTAGTGTTGTAGTCGTCGCAGCGACTACAATAAAATTGGCCGCTGGAAGGTCGCTGCAATCCAGACAGTCGATCACATTGGCGCAAATCTATCCCGCCCCGTAGGCCGGGACACGGCTCAACGCTCGCACCGCGCAATGCTATAGAGCCCCGGTGAAGATCGAACCGCGCCAGACCGAAGCCTTCCTCAAGAAGCCGGACCCCAGGATCCGCGCCGTGGTGATCTACGGCAATGACGACGGCCTGATTGCCGAGCGCGCCGCGCAGATCGCCAAGACCGTCTGCGAAGACCTCAAGGACCCTTTTCGCGTCGTCGATATCGCAGGCGAAGCGCTGAAGGCCGACCCGGCCCGGCTCGCCGACGAGTTCGGGGCCATGTCGCTGATGGGCGGCCGCCGGGTGATTCGCGTGCGCCCCGCCGGAGAGGAGTCCGTCAAGGCGCTGGAGAACCTCGTCGAGGCCACCGCCGGTGACGCCCTGATCGTGGTGGAAGGCGGCAATCTCACGCCACGCTCGGCCCTGCGCACGCTCGCCGAAACCGAGGCCTGCCTGGCGGCGCTGCCTTGCTACATGGATTCCGAGCAGGCGCTGGCCGGCCTGCTCGAGAATGCAGCCCGGGCTGAAGGCATGAGCGTCGATCCCGATGCTCTGGACTGGATCGTCGATCGCATCGGCGGCGATCGCGGCCAAACCCGCAGCGAAATCGACAAGTTGATCCTCTACAAGCAGAGCGACGAGAATCGCACCATCACGCAGGACGATGCCCTGGCGGTACTGGGCGACACCTCGGCGCTCGGTATCGATGACGTGATCGGCGCCACGTTCGACGGCGACCGTGTCGGCCTCGATCGTGCGCTCGATCGCGTATTCGCCGAGGGCGGCCATCCGGTGCAGCTGGTGCGTGCCGTGCAGCGCTACGCCGAGCAGCTCGACCTCGTATCGGCCCACGCCAGGGGAGGCAATTTCGAGGGAGCCATGTTCAAGGCGCGCGGGCTGCCGCGCGGCGGGCCGCAGCGGCAGCGTTTCGAGCGTCACCTCCGCAGCTGGCCGCTGTCGCGGCTGAACGACGTGCTCAAGCGTACCTTGGATGCCGAAATCGACTGCAAGACGACCGGCCTGCCCGACGAAGCGATCGCACGCCGCCTTTGCCTGGCCCTGGCATTGGCCGCACGCTCGAAAGCCCGCTGAAGCAGCCTCCGTTCAACTGCCGCCGCAAGAATCGACGTCCGGGACGTCAAAGCTGGCCGGCGACTCGCCGCGCCATTGCCGCTCCAGCATGAGGGCATAGGCTTTCTCGACGTGCCGCCGGTAGCGCACAGCGTCGAACAATGGCGATTCCCGCGCGGCCTGCACGCGCCGGCGCACGGCCGGAAGGCGCTCCGGCTCCCGGACCATCTCGAGGGCGAACCGGTAGTAGTCATCGAGCGAATCGACCACGAGGTCGGAAAGGCCTGCCGTCTCGACAATGCTGGCGCTGACACGCGAGACGGCGGTCGCACCGCGCATCGTGAGCACTGGCAAACCCGCCCACAGGGCGTGGCTCGCCGTTGTCTGGGCGCCGTAGGGGAAGGTATCGAGAAACAAATCGGCCAGACGATGACGCGCCAGGTGTTCTCCCAGGGGCATGCGGCCGGCGAAGATCAGGCGCGCGCCGTCGATACCGCGCCTGTCGGCCTCACGTCTCAAGTTGGCGGCGGCAATGTCGCCGTCGTTCTTGAGCCACAGGACACTTTCCTGGACCTCGCCAAGCAGGCGCATCCACGTATCGAAGACGGTCGGCGTGATCTTGTAGATCGTATTGAACGAACAGAAGACGAAGCCTGACTCCGGCAAGCCCTGCGAGGCCCGGGAGGGTGTCGCGTCGGGAACGGCTTCGGACGTATCGGTCGCAATCCAGCAGCCGGGCAGCCGCACGATGCGTTCGCGGAAATGCGCCTGCAGTTCCTCGGACACGGTCTGCCGGTCCGACATCAGGTAGTCCATGAACGGCACGCCCATGCCAAATCCGTGAAAGCCGATCTGCAGCGGCGCCGGCCGATACGCCAGAATTGCGGCCCGGTTGCCGGCCGTGTAACCGGCAAGATCGACCAGAAGGTCGATACCCTGGCGGCGAATCTCCTCGGCGGCATCGCGATCGCTCTTGTCGCGCAGATCGCAGAAATGATCGAACGCAGATCGCAGTCGCGAGCGCATCGGACCGCGATCGTCTGGCCCGTAGGAAAAGGCAAAGGTTTCGAAGCGGCCGCGATCGTGAGCTTCGAACAGCGGCGCGAACATGTACGCCATCGGATGGTCGTGGAAGTCGCCCGACAGGTAGCCCAGCCGAATACGTCCCTGTGGCGAGACCCGCGCCGGCGGCGGCTTGTCGGCAACAGACGGAATTTCTCGCCGGGCATAGATTTCCGCGCAACGCAGATGCAGATGCGGCGACGCAGAGTGCCAGCCGAGCGATACCGGATTGTCGCCAGCTTCACCGCGCGAAAGGCGCTGCTCGACGGCCTCGTGAAGGACTTCAAAATCCGTCCAATCGCCAATTCTCATGCGAGCGGCCAGTAGATTGCCTTGGACGTACGGTGCAGCAGGATCAGCCTCCAGAAGCCGCGCGTAGGCTTCGGCCGCCTCTCCGATGCGAGAATGAGACAGCAGAAGCTGCGCCCGGTTGTTCAATGCATCGCCATAACGCGGCTTGAGCGAAAGCGCGCGATCGTAGCTCGCCAGCGCTTCTGCCGGCTTGCCGAGATCCTGCAGCGCGTAGCCGCGATTGTTCCACACATCGGCCATGCCGGGGTTCATCGCGAGCAACCGATCGTAGAACTGGATCGCCTCCGCAGGTCTTGCCTGGCGCATCAGCACGACACCCAGCATCTGCAGCAAGCCGGGATGATTCGGCGCCATCGTGAGGGCCGAGCGGCAATATCCCTCGGCCTCCTTCCAGGCACCCTGCCGATAGCTTTGCAGGGCGAGTTGAAGGACGTCGCCCGATCGATTTGCCGGAGTCATGCGGAGCCGGTCGTTCAGTCCTCGGGCGGGACGAACATGTAGCCAGCGCCGCGCACCGTGCGGATCGACGTCGGGTGCGCGGGATCGGGCTCGATCTTGCGGCGAATGCGCAGGATGCGGATGTCGATCGCACGGTCGAAGGCTTCCATCTCGCGGTGGCTGGTGGTCTCGAGCAGCCAGTCGCGGCTGAGCGGCCGATTGGGATTCTCCGCGAATATCTTGAGAAGCTCGAACTCCCCGGCGCGCAGCGGGATCTCCTCGCCGGAAAGCGCCGTCATACGCCGCGCCTCGAGGTCGAGCAGACACTTGCCCATGCGTACACGCTCGCCCGGCGTTGCAGCCTCGGCGCCGCCGGCGCGGCGCAGCACAGCCTTCATGCGGGCAAGCAGCGCGCGAGACTCGTAGGGCTTGGCGATATAGTCGTCGGCACCGGTTTCGAGGCCCACCACCTGATCGACCGTGTCGCCGCTGGCGGTGACCATGATGATGCCCATCTTGCGGCTGCGTTCGCGCAGGAAGCGGGCGAGGGTAAAGCCGTCCTCGCCGCCCGGCAGGCGCAGGTCGAGCAACACCAGGGCGGGCGGATCCTTCTCGACAAGCTTGCGCAGCGCAGCCCCCGAGTCGACGCCGGACGCGCGATAGCCATTCTCGTCGAGGAAATCGACCAGAGTTTCGCGTTGAAACTGTTCGTCTTCCACCACGATGACGTGGGGACGCGTGTCTTTGGGACGGACGGCCATCTGATTGCATCCTGCCGCCCCCTCCTGTCGATCACAAGGCAGGCGAGGGCGATACGCCAAAAGCCAGCGGCGCCCGAAGGGGCGCCGCTGCTCCGACCGGGAGATGGGAAGATACCGGTCAGGGCCGCCGGGGGTGTGAAACCGGCGGAAAAAGGGGGGCGAAAGGGCTAGCGGCCGTTGGCTCCGACGACCATCGGGGCCCCGAGAAGCTGGCGTTGTCCCATCAGCATGGCGCGCAGTTGGGCGGCGGCCTCCGCATCGCTGTTGGCCGCCTGTGCAGGCGCCGGCGCGACGGTCGCGATCGGGGCCGGAACGGTCGGCTCCTCGACCGGCAGGGTCGCACCATAGACCTTGGCGCAGAGCAGAGAAGCCACGATGCCGGAGGTCACCAGGATCAGAGTGTTCTGAACGAACGGGTGCATGGGCTGGCGCAGGTTCATCTGTCTCTCCTCGTATTCCGCATTCTCGGGCGCCGCAGCGCCTGTGCCGATGGTGGCAAACTAGTCCGCCCTCGTTTCGTCGCGATTGCGCCATGCCGGCAAATTGTTTCGTCGGTTACGTCCGATGCGCTCGCGATACGGTCCGCGTAACCAACGAAACATTTCTCGTCCGCCGCGTTACCAGCGGGAAACAGGCGGGGTGGACCATGGCAACATGACCCTGACTGCCGCCTCCATCGACGCCCTGGGCGTGCCAAAGCCCGACTCCGCGCGGGTCGATCGCGTGCTGACCGACCGGTTGATGACGTCGAACGCGGTGCTGCGGTTTTTCTCGCTCACCCTGTGGCTGGTCTTCGCACTGGCGTACTGGGGCGTGGCGCCATGGTGGATGATCGCGCTGCCGCTCGGTCTGCACATCGTTGCGATGGTCGGGTTCACCTCGGTGACGCGCGCCTATGCCGCCAATCCGGATGCCCGCTCGCTCGAAGGCTGGCGGAGAATCTATATCTGCTGCGCGGCCCTCACCGGCATCGCCTATGGCGGCGGTGGCGCGCTGTTGGCCAGTTTACCGCCAGTCGAACCGCGCCTGCTGGTCGCCTCCGGCCTGCTGGTCAGCGCCGCCCTGGCTCCCGGCCGCCTCTACGAGCAGCGCAGCTATTTTGCCTTCGCCGGCCTCACCCTGCTGTTGCTCGCCGCCGGCATGGCACGTGCCGAGGATGGGCTGTCGCAGGCGATCGCGATCGGCGCGGTGCTCTATCTCGTGGCGCTGTTGCTGCAGAACGGTCCGCAAGCACGCACCCAGCGCGAACAGGTAACGCTTGCCATTGCCTTCGAGGACCTCGCCCGCCGCCACGCCGTGGCCGAAGCCGAAGTCCGTGCCGCGCGCGACACGCTCACCGACGCGCTGGAAAGCCTGCCGGTGGCGGTGGCGTTGTGGGACGAGGAAGACAGGCTGGTGATGTGCAACCAGGCTTTCAGCGCGCGCTTGCAGCACCTGCCGGAGTCGACCACGCCGGGCGTGCGATTTGCCGAGGCGATCCGCGCCGTCACCTACAAGACGGGATTCCGGCCCGTGGGCAAGGAAGAGGCCTTCATCGAGGCGGCGACCGAACTGCATCGCACCGGCGGATCGTCGGAATATCGCGGCGGCCCCGACATGTGGCTGCGCGGCGACACGCGCCGCACGGCAAGCGGCCGCACCGTGACCACCATCGTGGACATTTCCGAACTCAAGCGCCGCGAGAAGGAGGCGACCCTCGCACGCCAGGTCCTGCAGTCGGTGTTCGACAATCTGAGCGACGGCGTATTGCTCTACGAAGCCGACGGCCGCTGGGTCTACCAGAATCCTGCCATGGCGCGCCTGCACGACATGTCGGACGCAAAACTTGCGGAGCTGCCGACCTTCGGCGACATCGTGCGCTACCGGGCGCTGCGCGGCGACTATGGTCCGATCGATCGGCTGCCTGGCGGCCTCGACGGCTGGATCCGCAGCCGGGTCAGTCGCTTCAATCTTGCCGACCAACCGCCCGAGCGGCGGCGCACCACGACCGGACGCACTGTCGAGGTGACTTACCGGCGCCTCAGCGACGGTCGCGTACTCACCATCCATCGCGACATCACCGACATCGTCCAGCAGGAGGAGCGCCTGCAGGCCGCCCGCGCCGAATCCGAGAAGACTCGCGAGACCCTCCAGACCGTTCTCGACAACATGATCGATGGCGTCATGATGTTCGATAAGGACTTCCGCTGGAGCTTCATCAACCGCCAGCTGATGCAGTTCCAGCGCCTGACGCCCGAAGTGGCGTTCCCCGGCGCTTCAGGCCACGACATTCTGCGCCACCAGGCCCGCCGCGGCGACTTCGGCCCAGCCGCCAACGACGCCGAAGTCGAGGCGATGGTCGAAGAGCGCGCTCGCACCATGCTGACACCCGGCGGCACGCGCTACGAACGGCGGACCGCTTCCGGACGCATCATCGAATTCAACTTCAAGCCGCTGCCCGATGGCGGCCTGCTCGGCATCTACCGCGATATCACCGAATTCAAGGAGCAGCAGGCCGAAGCCGAACGCGCCCGTGCCCACGCCGAGGCCGCCCAAACGCTGCTCGACGATGCGCTCGGCAGCATGACCGGCGGCGTCGGCATCTGGGACGAGAACGGCCGGCTGATCCAGTGCAACGCGGCCTACCGCGAAGTGAATCGCGACATTCCCGACATCGTGGCGCCCGGCACGACCATCGAGAAGGCCGCCTATGCCGCGATGCGCGCGCAGTACTCCCTGCTCGATCAGCCAGTGGACGAAGCCGTCGTCGAACGGCTCGCCAAGGCGATCATCGAACAGCACCGCAAGGGCGAGGGCGCGCTGGAGTTCCCGGCCGGACCTGGCCGGTGGACCCGCCTCACGGCGGCCCGCACCAAGTCCGGCGGGTACGTGTCCCTGTTCAGCGACATCACCGAATTGCGCCAGCGACAGCATGATCTGCGCATCGAGCGCGACGCCGCCCAGGCCGCGCGCCACGAGGCCGAAGCCGCCAACCAGGCCAAGTCGACCTTCCTCGCCACCATGAGCCACGAAATCCGGACGCCGATGAACGGCGTGGTCGGGACCGCCGAACTGCTCGAGCGCGAAAACCTGACCGAACGCCAGAAGCGCCTGGTCGGGACGGTACGCAGCTCGGCGGCCGCCTTGCTGCGGATCATCGACGACGTGCTCGACTTCTCCAAGATCGAGGCCGGCCGCATGGAACTTGAAGAGGCGCCCTGTTCCCTGCGCGCCCTGATCGAAGGCACGACCGAGACCCTGTCCGTCCAGGTCGAGAAGAAGGGCCTCGCGATCTCCGCCTCGATCGATCCCGGCACGCCTGACGCGCTGCTCACCGACGTCACGCGCCTGCGCCAGATCCTGTTCAACCTGATCGGCAACGCGACCAAGTTTACCGACACCGGGTCGATCACCGTGCGCGCCCGCGCGCTCGCGACCGACGCAACCCACGTCACTCTCGCGCTGTCGGTCACCGACACCGGCATCGGCATGGACGAGGACCAGCAGGCGCGCCTGTTCAAGCCGTTCTCCCAAGCCGACAGCTCGACGACCCGGCGCTACGGCGGCACCGGCCTTGGTCTCTCGATCGTGCGGCGCCTCGCTGAATTGATGGATGGCGACGTCTCGGTGAGGAGCGCACCGGGCAAGGGCTCGACCTTCACCGTCACGGTCAGGGTCAAGCGGGGAGCGGAGGCGCCGACGGCAGTGCCGGCCGGCGAGACGCTGGCACTATCGGCCGAGGGTCTGCGCGTGCTGGCTGTCGACGACTACGAGGTCAACCTGGAGGTGCTGGCGGGGCAGTTCGAGATCCTGGGAATTCCTCTCGACACGGCGCCTAACGGCATCGGCGCGCTGAACCTGTGGCGCGGTCAGCCCTATGCGCTGGTGCTGACGGACATCCACATGCCCGACATGGATGGCTTCGAGCTGACCCGGCAAATCCGGGTCGAAGAGAGTGCCGACCGGTCGCGCGGCCGCACGCCGATCGTGGCGCTGACCGCCAACGCCCTGAAGGGCGAGGCCGAACGCTGTCTCGCCGCGGGCATGGACGACTACCTGACCAAGCCACTCACCCTGGATCGCCTGCGCGACGCTGTCGCGCGCTGGACGACCGCGCCGGCCGCGTCGGTTGCCGCGCCGGTCGGGGCGCCGATCGATGCCGCGGTCGATCGCTCCGTGGTCGCCAGCATGTTCGGCGACAATCCAAATGCGATCGCCAAGGTCCTCGGCCGCTTCCGCGAAGCCGGCGCCAGGCTGCTGACCGAGATCGATGCCGCCAAGGGCGATCCAGTGCAGCTCAAGGAGCTGGCTCACAAACTGAAGGGCGCCGCGCGCGCCGCGGGCGCGGTGAGGCTGGGCGACCTGGCGGCGGGCCTCGAGCAGTCCGGCCGGGCAGATGCCGTGTCCGGACTGCTGGCAGAATGGCAGCGGGTCGAAAAAGAACTCGCCGCGGGATGACAGGACTGACCCCCGAGGTGGTCAGCGCCGAGTGAGGCGCTCCACGACCGTATCGAGCTGCTCGTAGTCGGCGATCTCCAAAGTAAGAACGGTGTGCTCGCCCTTGCCGGTCATGACCAGGCTGGCTTTCAGGCCAAGGGCTTCCTCGATGCGCCTTTCGAGCGCGCGCGTGTCGCCGCTCTTCTCTCCCTCGACCTTCTTCGCCTTCGACTTCCTGGCGCCGGTCATCTTCAGGCGCTCGCCGGCCGCCAGCGCCTCGAGGTCGCGCACTGTCAGTCGCTCGGAGATCGTCCGCCCCGCCATGGCGAGCGGGTCGGGGAAGGCGAGCAACGTGCGGGCCTGTCCGGCCGATAGCCGGCCTTCCTGCACCAGCTCGCGAACCGGCTCGGGCAGATCGAGCAGGCGCAGCATGTTGGCGACATGCGGGCGGCTCTTGCCCACGGTGTCGGCGACCTGCTCCTGCGTCTGGTTGAATTCCGAGATCAGCCGGCGATAGCCAGAAGCCTCGTCGATCGGCGAAAGGTCGGTACGCTGCAGATTCTCGATCAAGGCGAGCTGCAGCGATTCGAGCATGTCGAGGTTTCGAACGACGACCGGCACGTCGTGCAACTGGGCCTTTTGCGCCGCGCGCCAGCGCCGCTCGCCGGCGACAATCTCGTAGGCATTGGGCTCGCCGGAAACCGGCCGAACGAGAATGGGCTGCAGAAGGCCGTGCTGACGCACCGAATCGACCAGCGGATCGAGGCCGTCGAAGACTGTCCGCGGCTGCGATGCGCCGCCGGGACGGAGGAAGGCCGTGGGGAGGGTGAGCGGAGCGCGCGACGCTGCGGGACGCTGCATCGCTTCTCCGGTCGAGGCCGGCACGGGAGCGGGGGCGGGCGCAGGGGCGACAGTGGCGGCGACTTCCTCATCGCCGAGCAGCGCGGAGAGGCCGCGGCCCAATCCTCTTGGAGCGGGACCGCGCGGTTTGGGGGCTTGGCTCATGACGGGGAACTCACGGGGCAACCTGTGGAGCAGGTGAGGCGTTGCGCCGGCGGCGGATGAATTCGCTCGCCAGCAGGATGTAGGCCTGCGAACCGGCGCAGGCATTGTCGTAGATGATCACGGGCAGACCATGGCTCGGCGCTTCGGCGATGCGCACATTGCGCGGGATGGTCGTGCCGAAGACGAGCTCGCCGAAATGTTGCCGAGCATCGGCCTCGACCTGTTGGCTCAGCACGTTGCGGCGATCGACCATCGTCAGGACGACTCCGGCAATGTGCAACTCCGGGTTGAGTCTTTTTTTGACTCTCTCCACTGTGTTGACCAATGCACCGATGCCCTCGAGCGCCAGGAACTCCGTCTGCAGCGGCACGAGCACCGCGTCAACAGCGACCAGCGCATTCAGTGTCACCAGACCAAGCGACGGCGGACAGTCGATCAGGATCGTGCTCCAGCGCTTTCGAGCTGCCGCTTCATCGGCCGCCAGCGCTTCACCGAGACGGTGCTCGCGCCGTTCCATGTCGATGAGCTCGATCTCGGCGCCGGCGAGCGATACGGACGCGGGCATCACGGAGAGACCGGGAATCTGCGATGGCCGCACGCACTCGGCGAGCGGCGCAAGGCCTAGGATGAATTCATAGGAGCCCGGTGCCCGTGCGTTGCGCGGCACGCCGAGACCGGTCGATGCATTTCCTTGAGGATCGAGGTCGATCAGCAGGACCTGTTCCCCGACAGCGGCAAGCGCCGTGGCGAGGTTGATCGCAGTCGTCGTCTTACCGACGCCGCCCTTCTGATTGGCGATCGCGAAGATCTGCGGGCCGGTAGGCACCGATCCGGAGGATGACGGCATCGCGGTCTGTAACGCTTGCATGGGACTGGCAGGGAATGTCCCAGCCCGCGAGGCCTTCGGTCAATTCAGCCTGCCAGCCTTTGCCCTTGTGGAAAAGGCAAATAGCGGTATCCGACCGGTGCCGGTCGGCCCAAATCAGCAACTGTTTCAGCGGCGCCAGGGCCCGGGCGGTGACCACATCGGCCCCGACTGGCGGCACGGCTTCGATCCGGCCGACAACGATCCTGGGCTGCTTCTTGAGGCCCATGCGGCGGGACGCCTCGCCCAGGAAGGCGGCCTTGCGGGCATCAGATTCGACCAAGGTGACGTCGAGCTCGGGCTTCAGGGCCGCGAGAACCAGGCCAGGCAGGCCCGCGCCCGTCCCCAGATCGGCCAGGCTTTTCGCCCCGGCGGGGATCAGGGGGACGATCTGGGCAGAGTCGACGATATGGCGGGTCCAGGCATCGGCGAGGGTGGCCGGCCCGACCAGGTTGATCGCCTTCTGCCACTTGGCCAGGGTTTCGAGATAGGCCCCGAGGCTCGCCAGTGTTTCACGTGAAACATCGGGGGCGAACTGCCGGAGGGCGGTCTCGGCCTCAGGCGGCGCGCCGCCGGACATACTTCAGGAGCGCAACCAGGGCAGCAGGGGTCACCCCGGAAATGCGGGCGGCCTGGCCGAGGGTGGCGGGGCGGTGGCTGGTGAGCTTTTGGCGAATCTCGTTCGACAGGCTGCCGACGGCGCCGTAGTCGAGGTCGTCCGGCAATTCGAGCGCCTCGTCTCGCCGGTAGGCGGCGATGTCCTGGCGCTGGCGGCTGAGATAGCCCTCGTAGCGGGCGTCGATCGTGAGCTGCTCGGCGATTTCGGCCGGTACACCGGCCAATTCCGGCCAGAGCCCGGATATGCGGACCCAATCGAAATCCGGATAGGCCAGCAGATCCAGAGCCGACCGCAGCACGCCATCCTGATTGATGGCGATTCCCTGCTTGGCAAGAGAAGAAGGGCTTATTTTCAATGACTTAGACAGTTCACCCGCAGACTTGAGGGCGAATTGTTTCACGTGAAACGACTCGGCACGCTCGCGGCCGACACAGCCGACCGCCAAGCCTTTTGGCGTCAGCCGTTGGTCGGCGTTGTCGGCCCGGAGCCAGAGGCGATACTCCGCCCGGGAGGTGAACATCCGGTAGGGCTCGGTTACCCCGAGCGAAACTAGGTCATCGACGAGGACCCCGAGATAGCCATCGGCCCGATCGACCGTGAACGGTGCCGACCCGGCCGCAGCCAATGCGGCGTTCAGCCCGGCGATGAGACCTTGTGCGGCAGCCTCCTCATAGCCGGTCGTGCCGTTGATCTGCCCGGCCATGTAAAGCCCCGGCACTCTCCGGGTTTCGAGCGTCGCGTGCAGTTCGCGCGGATCGATATGATCATATTCGATGGCATAGCCCGGCCGGAGCATCACTGCCCGCTCCAGACCCGGGATGGTCCGCAACATCGCCTGCTGCACTTCGCGGGGCAGGGAGGTCGAGATCCCGTTTGGATAGACGGTCGGATCGTCCAAGCCTTCCGGCTCAAGGAAGATCTGATGCCGTTCCCGCTGGGCGAAGCGCACGACCTTGTCCTCGATCGAGGGACAGTAGCGCGGACCGACGCTTTCGATCTGACCAGAATACATCGGCGCGCGGTGGAGGTTGGCGCGGATGATGTCGTGCGTCGCCTGTGTCGTCTCGGTGATGTGACAGGCAATCTGCGGTGTCGTGATCTCGCGGGTCAGGTAGGAAAATGGCTGGGGCGGCACGTCGCCGTCCTGGCGCTCGAGCGCGGCGTAATCGATCGTGCGTCCATCGATGCGCGCCGGCGTTCCGGTCTTCAGTCGTCCCAGCGCAAAGCCGAGCATCTGCAACTTATGCGCGAGTATGGTTGACGGCTCTTCGACCGCATCGGCCGCGAGATCGGCAGGAACACCCCCTCGCTCATTGGCTCGCTGACCGCGCGCGCGGCCGGCTGGAATCTTGATTTCGCCCAGGTGAATCAGGCCTCGAAGGAACGTGCCGGTCGTCAGAACGACCCTGCCGGCGGCGATTTCAGCGCCCGACTCGGTGATCACGCCGATACACGCCCCGCGTGCATCCAAAACTATGTCCGCGACCGGATCGGCGCGCAGCTCCAGATTTGCCTGTTCGGCAAGGATCGCCTGCATGGCCTCGCGATAGAGCCTGCGATCGGCCTGGGCACGCGGGCCGCGCACCGCCGGGCCCTTGGAGAGATTGAGCGTCCGGAACTGGATGCCGGCGCGGTCGATGGCGCGCCCCATGACGCCGTCGAGGGCGTCGATCTCCCGCACCAGATGGCCCTTGCCCAGTCCACCGATCGCTGGATTGCAGGACATCTCGCCGATCGTATCGAGGCGATGGGTCAGCAGCAGGGTGCGGGCGCCCAAGCGCGCCGACGCGGCTGCAGCTTCGCAGCCGGCATGGCCGGCGCCCACCACGATCACGTCATAAGAAAAGGCCCGCATGGCGGGCCTTAAATCGGGGAGCGGACGGCCAAGGTCAAGGCCGGCCGGAAAGGGTTCAGGTCTGGGGTAGCCCGGCAGTGTCGTTGATGCGCCGCACCTCGACCCAGCCGCCGTCAATTTCGATCTCGTTCAGGCAGCACGGGTCCTGAGCGATCTTCCAGTAGGCCGACAGCGGTTGGTCGATGAGCTGCAGCAGCAGCGCTCGATTGACGCTGTCGTGTCCGACCATGACGACCGTCTGGCCGGGATGGCGGGCCAGTACCGCACGCAGCGCCTCCGAACTGCGCGCGACCAGGTCCTGCAGCGATTCGCCACCCGGAAAGCGCATGAGCTGCGGCGCGTCGTGCCAGAGATGGAAGAGTTCGGGCTGTTCGACCTTGATCTCGTCCTGGACCCGCATCTGCCAAAGCCCGTAGTCGAGGTCCATCAGACCTTCGAGGATCGACGATGAAACGCCGCAGACCCTGGCGATCGCGGCGCCCGTAACGACGCAACGCTGCAGGCCGCTGGTGTAGATCGCGACGGGCTTTGCCTCGCGCGCGATGCGCGTCGCCAACGCCTCCGCCTGACGCAAGCCAAGGGGCGTGAGCGCCAAATCCTCGCGCCCTCGAAACCGCTTGGGTTTGATGCCGTCGACATGGCCGTGGCGGGTCAGGAGGATTGTCGTCATGCCCCGCAGTCTACCTGCTGGAAGGCGCGGCGCATTAAAGGACCCAAACAGGTGGGGGCGGGAATCGCCTCCAGGAATGCCAGCATGACGTCCTTCAACGATCCTCTTTGCTGAACGCCGTCTGGGTGTGCTGGCTGCCTCGTGCCGGCTATTTCCCGATACAGAAGTCGCGGAAGATCACGTCCAGCAGCTCGTCGATCCGCACCGTGCCGGTGATGCGGCCGAGCGCGCGCATGGCCAGTCGCAAATCCTCGGCGGCCAGCGCCACTTCAGGGGCGGCGAGGGCGCGGCCGAGCGCTGCATGGGCGTCGAGCAGCGCCTCGCGGTGACGGGCGCGCGTCAGCGGCGGCGCGCCGCCTTCCGCCATCAGGGCAGCAGCCGACCGTTCCAGCCGGGCCAGCAATTCCGGCAGGCCAGCGCCGGAGGTAGCCGACAACGGCACGATCCCCTCGGCTTCCGTCGGTTTCAGATCGGTCTTGTTGACCACGACGATGTCGTACTCGGCATCCCAGCGGGCGGTCTGCCGGGTGAGGACCGCTCTGTCGGCCTGCCAGTCCGATGTCGCATCGAGCACCAGCAGGCGCAGGTCCGCCTCCTCGGCACGCGCTCGGGCACGGCGTACGCCTTCCTGCTCGATCGCATCGCTCGAGGTGCGCAGCCCTGCGGTGTCGGCCAGCACCACCGGCCAGCCGCCGAGGTCGAGATGCACCTCGATCACGTCGCGCGTGGTGCCGGCGATATCGGAGACGATCGCCGCATCGCGCCGCGCCAGCAGATTGAGCAGCGAAGACTTGCCGGCATTGGGTGGGCCGATGATGGCGATGTGCAGGCCGTCACGCAGGCGCTCGCCGCGCCTGTCCCCGAGGTGCGCCGCAATCTCGTCGCGAAGCTGCGTGATTTCCCGGGTCACTTCGGCGGCAACGCCAGCCGGCAGGTCCTCGTCGGGAAAGTCGATCGCGGCCTCGAGATGCGCCAGCGCGCGAAGCCCCATCGTGCGCCAGTCCTCGTAGAGGCGATGCAGCGCGCCCTTCATCTGCTGCAACGCCAAACGGCGCTGCTGGTCGGTCTCGGCGGCGACGAGGTCGGCGATGGCCTCGGCCTCGGTGAGGCCAAGCTTGTTGTTCTCGAAGGCCCTGCGCGTGAACTCGCCCGGCTCGGCGATCCGGCAGAACTCCAGCCTGGCGAGCGCCGCCAATGCGCCGTGCACCACGGCGCGGCCGCCATGCAGGTGCAGCTCCGCCATGGTCTCGCCGGTCTCTGTATTGGGAGCCTCGAACCAGACGACCAGACCCTGGTCGATCGCATCGCCACTCACCGGATCGATCACGGTTCGCACGGTCATGCGGCGCGGCGCGGGCAACGCCGGATCGCGTGCCGAGCGGCCGCGCTCGAACGCCTTGCGTTCGGTGAGAAAGACCAGCGCATCCGCCGCCCGCGGCCCGCTGATGCGAATGACCGACACCGCCCCCGGCGCCGCCCGAGACGGTGCCGGCGTGCCCAGCGCATAGATCGTCTCCCGCTGCATCGGCCGCTCCCGTTCAACGCCGAGGCGTCGGCGTGGCGGCGGGCGCGGCCGGCGTGCCGGGGAGGGGGCGGACGATCAGGCGGGCATTGATCTTGTCGTACAGGGCCTCGGGCACGATGCGGCGCTCGACCAGGTCGGTCTTGGCCTTGAAGGGCCGGCCCCGGATGATCGCGTCGGCCTTGACCTCGCCGATGCCTTCCAGGGTCATCAGCTCGTCGCGGCTGGCGCTGTTGAGGTCTATGCCCGTCGGCGCCGCAGGGGCATTCGGCGCGGCCGATGGCGGCCGGCCGGCCTGGGCCCAAGCCGGTCCGGCAACCAGCACGAATCCTGTCAAAAACAGCCTGCGCCTCACCTTCGCCTTCCTCCTGGAGCACTCATGGCCCCTCGCCGGGCTTCACGATAATATCCCGCCCGGAAAATCATATCTCATGGCCCGGCCCTACGATTCGATCCACGAACGGCGCGCGATCATCCGCCGCCGCGCGCTGGAAGAGAACCTTGCCCATCTGATCGAGGATCGGCCGGCAGGCGACATTCCGCGTCCCCAGGTGCTTGGCCTGTTCCGTAACGCCCTGGCGGCCGGACGGGCGGAAATTCGCCGTCGCTTCGAGGAGCCGGGGCCGCTTCGAAACGACGGCATCTCGGTGATGGTCGCCACGTCGTTCCTCATGGACCAGCTGATCCGGGTGCTGTTCGACTTCGCCGACCGCTTTGCCTACCCGGCGGCCAATCCCAGCGCTGCCGAGCGCCTGGGCGTGGTCGCGACCGGCGGCTACGGACGGGGCGAGCTGGCGCCGCTGTCGGACATCGATCTGCTGTTCCTGCGGCCTTACAAGCAGACGCCGCGCGGCGAGCAGATCGTCGAGTTCATGCTCTACCTGCTGTGGGATCTCGGCCTGAAGGTCGGCCATGCCACACGTACCGTCGACGAGAGCATTCGATATGCCGAGCGCGACCAGACCATCCGCACCGCCTTGCTGGAGGCGCGCTATATCTGGGGCGACAAGGACCTGTTCGACGAGCTCGACCGGCTGTTCGCGCAAAAATTCCTGACCGGCGAGGGCCGCGACTTCGTCGAGGCCAAGCTCGCCGAACGCGATCAACGGCACCAGCGCATGGGCGATTCGCGCTATGTCGTCGAACCCAACGTCAAGGAAGGCAAGGGCGGGCTGCGCGACCTGCACCTGCTGTTCTGGATCGCCAAATATCTCTATCGCGTCAGCCAGCCTCACGAGCTGATTGCCAAGGGCGTGCTCACCTCCGGCGAGGCGCGGCATTTCGAGCGGGCCGAGCGCTTCCTGTCGACGGTGCGCTGTCACATCCACTATCTGACCAATCGCGCCGACGACCGCGTGTCGTTCGATCTGCAGCGCGAGATCGCGAGCCGGCTGAGCTACCAGGACCGGCCCGGCAGCCGTGGCGTCGAGCGCTTCATGAAGCACTACTTCCTGCATGCGAAGACGGTGGGCGACCTCACGCGCATCTTCGTCGCCGCCCTGGAAGACAGCCGCCGCCGCAAGCCCAAGCTCGCGGCGCTGTGGCAGACCCTGCGTCCGCGCCAGCTCGAAGGCTTCAAGATCGACGGCGAGCGGCTCGGCGCGCCGGCCGCCGACATGTTCGAGAAGGATCCGGTCGCCATCCTGCGGCTGTTCCATGTCGCGCAGGAGAACGGCCTCGACATCCATCCCGCGACCCTGCGCCTGATCACGCAGAACATCCGCCTGCTCGACAAGCTGCGCAGCGACCCGGAAGCCAATCGCCTCTTCATGGAGATGCTGACGTCGCGCAAGGATCCGGAGACGACGCTCAGGCGTCTCAACGAGGCGGGCGTGTTCGGCCGCTTCGTGCCGGACTTCGGACGCGTCGTGGCACAGACGCAGCACGACATGTACCACACGTACACCGTCGACGAGCACACGATCCGTGCCATCGGCCTGCTGGCGCAGATCGAGGCGGGCGGCTTCAAGGAAGATCATCCGTTGTCGTCGGACGTGGTGCACAAGATCCTGTCGCGGCCGGTGCTCTATCTCGCCGTGCTGCTGCACGACATCGCCAAGGGCCGCGGCGGCGACCATTCGGTGCTGGGCGCCGACGTGGCGTTGCAGCTCTGTCCGCGGCTCGGGCTGAGCGCGGCCGAGACCGAAACCGTTTCCTGGCTGGTGCGCTATCACCTCGCCATGTCGGCGACGGCGTTCCAGCGCGACCTGATGGACCCGAAGACCATCCAGAGCTTTGCCGAGCTGGTGCAGTCGCCGGAGCGGCTTCGCCTGCTGCTGGTCCTCACGGTCTGCGACATTCGCGCGGTCGGTCCCAACGTGTGGAACGGCTGGAAGGCGGCGCTGCTGCGCCAGCTCTATCATGCCGCCGAGCAGGTGCTGTCCGGCGGCACGCTGTCGGGCGGCCGCGGCGAGCGCATCAAGGCGATCCAGGCCGAGGTCGGCAAGCGGCTCACGACCTGGACCGAGCCCGAAAGAGAAGAGCATTTCGCCCGCGGCTATGCGCCCTACTGGCTGTCGTTCGATCCCGATTCGCTCGCGCGCCAGGCCGAGCTGGTACGGCGCGCCGAGAAGGACAAGCAGCCGCTCGCCATCGAGCATCGGGTCGACAGCACGCGCTCGGTCACCGAGGTGACGATCTACACGCTCGATACGCACGGCCTGTTCGCCCGCCTGGCCGGAGCCATGGCGATCAGCGGCGCCAACATCGTCGACGCCAAGATCTTCACCCTGGCCAACGGCATGGCGCTCGACACGTTCTGGATCCAGGACCTCGAGGGCAAGCCCTATGACGGCCCGCAGCGGCTGGCGCGCCTCGCCGCCCGGGTCGAGCTGGCGCTCAGCAACCGCCTCGACGTGAGGCGCGAGCTCGACAGCCAGAAGGCGTCGTGGCCCAAACGCGACCGTGTCTTCACCGTCGAACCACGCGTCCTGATCGACAACAACGCGTCGGACACCTTCACCGTGATCGAGGTCAACGGCCGCGATCGGCCGGGCTTCCTTCATGTGGTGACTCGCGCCTTGACCCGCTGCAGCCTGCAGATCGCCTCGGCCCACATCACGACCTACGGCGAGCGCGCGGTCGACGTGTTCTACGTGAAGGACCTGTTCGGCCTGAAGATCGTCAACCAGGACAAGCTCAAGCAGGTTGCCGAAACGGTCGAGCAGTCGATCCGCGACTTCGATGCCCGCTTCGAGCCGGCAGTGAAGGCGGCGGAATAAGACGGGCATGAGCACGATGGCCCTCGCGATCTTCGTGCTGGTGAGCGTCGGAACGATCGCCGGCCTGATCGTCTACATCCTGAAAAGGCCGGGCGAGATGCCGCTGCCCATGCGCGAGCCCGCGATCAACGACAGCCGGGTCAGTTCGCAATGGGCCGGAGGATTGGGGCCGGTCAGCTGACGTTCCGGTGAGGGAGACCGACGATGCGGATTGTGCTGTGGCTTGCCTTCGGAATTGCGCTGTTCGTCGCCGGGGCGGCGGGCGCCCAAAGCTTTTCCCATCGAGCCGAGAACAACGTTCCCGTCACGCTCGTGAAGGTGATCCGGCAGGCGCAATACACCGAGGTCCAGCTGCGCGCGGACATCGACCTCAAGAACGTCTGCTGGGCGTCGGCCGGCGACAACAGCCCCTATCTGCTGGCCGAGGGGCGGCGCTACCGCTTCCTGCAAGGCACCGGCATCACGCCCTGCCCGGAGCGGCGCGACTACGCCGCCGGCGAGATCATGGGCCTGCGCTTCGAGCCCTTGCCCGCGTCGGTGCGTCAAGTGTCGCTGGTCGAAGGCAAGGGCGGCGAGAACCAGATGGCCGATCCGGCCTCGCAGCCAAGCGTGCGCTACTGGAACTTCCTGCGCATCCCGCTGCCCTGAGCCGGAACCGTCATTCCGGCTTGTAGCCCGCGTCCTTCAACAGCGCGACGTTGGTGTCGACCTCGCTCTTGATGAAGGCCGCGAACTCCTTCGGGCCGCGCGCCGTCGCCACGATGCCGAGCGACTTGGTGCGGTCGAGGAAGGTCGCGTCCCTGGAGACCTCGGCCATTGCCGCGGCGAGCCTGTCGACGACCGGCTGCGGCGTGCCCTTGGGCGCCCAGACGCCGTACCAGGAGCTGATGTTGAAGTCCTTGAGACCCACTTCGTTCGTCGTCGGAATGTCGGGCGCGAGCTGGGTGCGCTCCCTGGACGTCACAAACAGCGCGCGCGCCTTGCCCGCCTTGGCGAGCGGAAGCAGGGCCGTCCACGGATCCATGAAGAGCTGTACGCTGCCGCTGATCAGGTCGGCGTTGGCCGGCGCGGTGCCCTTGTAGAGGATGGTATCGAGCGGCAGCTTGGTGCGGCGCAGGAATTCGAGGGTCGCGATGTGCCCGGCGGAGCCGCCGGACGACAGGGCAAAGAAGTACTTCTTCGGCTCCTTGGCGATCGCCTCGATCGTGCTCTTGTAGTCGGTGCCCGGGACGTTTGGATTGACCAGCAGCACCAGCGGCGCCTCGCCGGCCTGCGCGATCGCCGTGAAGTCGGTGACCGGATCGTAGGGACATGAGGCGACGACGCTCTTGCCCAGCACGAACAGACTTGCGTTGAACAGCAGGGTGTAGCCGTCGGGATCGGCGCGGCGGACGGTGTCGGAGCCGATCGTGCTCGAGGCGCCGCCGATATTGTGAATGACGATCTGCTGGCCGAGCTTCTCCGACAGGCGGTCGGCGGTGATGCGGCCCAGACCGTCGGTGCCGCCGCCCGGCGGGTAGGGCACGATCATGCGGATCGGCTTGTCGGGATAGGTCTGCGCCAGCGCGGGTGCGGCGAGCAACGAGGCGCCGGCCGCGCCCAGGAGAGTACGTCTCTTCATCGTGGTTCCTCTCATCGATCACTTGAGTCGAACGGGAGGTCCGACTCGCACACGCCATGCCATGACGCTCTCACTGCGGGAGAAGGGTACCTTTTAGCGACGCGCCTGGACCCGACAGAGTGAGCTGCACCTGCCTGTTCGCGATCCGGCCGCGAACGCTTACCGGGGTCTTGCCGCAGCTGCCATCGAAGGCATTGCCGTCCCCGGACACATCTCCGTTGGGCGCGATCTTCACGGTGAAGCTCGTATCGCCGCACCGCGGCACCGAGAACGTACCGGCGCCGGTCGTGCCCGTGATCCTGAGCGTCGTCGGGCGCACACCGCCGCCGGAGGCCAGTGTTCCGCCATAGACGCCGTCAAACTCGCCCGCCGGCACACCCGGTGTTGCCGGAGCAGCGGGCGTTGGTGGTGGAGGGCTGGCCGAGCCGAATGCCGGCGCGGACGTACCGGGCGCGAGCCTGCCGCGCCCGTTCGCGGCGGTCGTCGTCGAGGCCATGTCGAGCAGCAGGCGATTACCCTCGGTCCTGCCGGTAATCCGGCCGTTTTCCTGGGAGCCGCAGTTCGTGGTCGAGAAGCGCAACTCCCCGGCCACTGCTCCGGAAGCATCGACCCTGATCGAGAGGGGAAAGTTGCCGCAGCGTGCCGTCGTGACCGTGCCGCTGCCGCTGCCATTGTTCAACGTCACAGACAGGTGCAGCACATCGTTGTATCCACCAGAAAAACGTACATCCAGCGTCCCGGAATAGGGCCCGTTGACGATCGGGCCCGCGCCTTGCGGTGTCGAAGTCGGTGAGGCAGGGGCAGGCGCAGCGGCGGGCGGCGTCGCTACGGCAGCCTTCTGCTTGGCTTCTTCTTCAGCCTTCTTCTTCGCTTCCTCAGCCTTCTTCTGCTCGTCGTCGTACTTCTGGAGAGCGGGAGCCGCTTCGCGCAGTAACGCCTGGTGTTGTGTGCCGGTGAGGTAGCCGCTGGTCGGCTGCTGGTTTCGCGCCTTCTGCCAGGCCCCGATCATCTCGCGCGAGCGTGTACCGAACGCGCCGTCAGTTCCGCGGGTGTCGAAGCCCAGTGCCGTGAGCGCCACCTGGATGCGCTGTCGCTCGGGAATGCCGAGCCGCAGCGCCGTCTCGGCTGCCTCGGCGGTCCGGCGTTCTGCTTCCGCCTCGGCCTTGAGCTTGGCTTCTTCCTCAGCCTTCTTCTTGGCCTCTTCGGCCTTCACCTTCGCTTCCGCCTCAGCCTTCTCGCGAACCTCGGCATCGGCCTTGGCGCGGGCCTCAGCCTCCGCGCGTGTCTTGGCGTCGGCTTCAGACTTGCGCTTGGCCTCCTCCTCGGCACGCGCCCTGGCGTCGGCGTCCGCCTTCTGTCGCTCGGCTTGTGCCTTGGCCAGCGCTTCGTCCGCAAGCCGCTTGGCTTCGGCTTCCTGTGCCGCCCGCCGCTTGGCGTCTTCCTCGGCCTGGCGCAGCGCCGCCATTTCCGCCTCGGCCTTGCGGCGGGCCTCTTCCGCTTCGGCGATCGCGCGCTGCTCGGAGGCGGTCTTGCGCTGGTTCTCGATTTCGGCGCGCAGCTTGGCGAGCTCCTCTTCCGCCTTCTGGCGCTGCTGCTGTGCGCGCTCGACGTCGGCGTCGGCGGCACGCTTGGCGGCCGCGTCAGAAGCAACCTTCCTCTGCGCCTCTTCCTCGGCGCGGCGCTTCTCTGCCGCTTCGGCATCGGCACGACGGCGGGCTTCGAGGACCTTCTCCAGCTCCTCGACTTTCATATCCTGGACCGCGACTGTCGTCGGCGCCTTCGGCGACAGGGCCAAATAGGCGCCCCCGGCGCCTGCGAACAGGACAACCGCGGCGATCGCTGCGTAGATGCCCGTGCGACTTTTCGCCAGAACGGGACCCGGGGCTGGCGGCGCTGCTTCCGCCGTTGCCGCCGCCGTCGCCGGCGTGATCGTCGGTTGTCGGGTGGGCTGGACGGTCGGCGACGCAGCGGATTGCGACCGGACCGGCGCAATGGCCGGCCGGGAAAGGACGGCCGTCGCATCGCTGTCGCCTGCGCTGGTCTGGCCAAGCAACGGCCGCCAGCCGGCGATCGATTGCGGACGCTCGGCGGCGCGCACGGCAAGACCGGCATCGATGCCGATCAGCAACCCTGGCGCAAATCCCTTGGGTGCGAGCTTCACCAGCGGCTCGTAGCCATCGTCCAACATGCGGTCGAAGGCCGAGGGCGGCGCGTTGCCGGTGAGCGCGTGATAGAGCGTCGCCGAGAGGCCGTAGATGTCGGTCCACGGCCCCTGCTTGGCCGACGTCATCTGTTCGCCTGCAGCGTAGCCCGGCGTGAAGATCGCGGTCATCGCCGTTGTGCGGCCGGCCATCGCCGCGCGCGAGGCGCCGAAATCGATCAGGGTGGGCTTGCCACCAGCGCCCATCAGGATGTTGGCAGGCTTGATATCGCGATGCAGGAAGCCGGCCGCATGCACCTGCTCAAGCCCGTCAAGCAGCGGCCAGATGATCGCGTCGACTTCGTCCGGTCCGATCGTGCCACGCTTCTTCAGCAGGTTCTCGAGCGTGTCCCCCTGCACCAGCTCCATGACGATGTAGGCGGTGCCGTTGATCTCGAGAAAGTCGAACACGCGCACGATCGCCGGCGCGGTGTGCAGGCTGGCGAGCGTGCGGCCTTCGGAGATGAAGCGCTCGCGGCCCCAGGTGAAATCCTCGGCGACCTTAGTCGAGCGCGGCAGCACGGTGATGCCGTCCTGTCGTACAGCCAAGGACGTCGGCAGGTATTCCTTGATGGCGACATCGCGGTGAAGCTGCTGGTCCCGGGCACGATAGGTGATGCCGAAGCCGCCCTGCCCCAGGACGGACAAGACTTCGTAGCGGCCGATCTTGGCGCCCGGCGGCAAGGCAACAAAATCCACATCCCCCGCCACTTTCCCCGGCGAGGAACCCAACTCAGTGTCGGCCATGGAGCGGCACGTCCCCAGTCACTGCTTCTGCAGCCCTTTGAAATACACTGCCCATGCTATTTGCAGGGGTCAAGCATAAGGCAAGTGCTGACGTCGGCCGTCCAAGCGCCCAAGAAATCTGCAGTTTCAGGGATCGACCTGGATCGCGATCGAACAGGGTTTACCGCCGGCCGATTCGCAGATCGTCCTCGCGACCTTGCGCGCCCTGATGTCGGCGCACGTCGCGCCAGTTGGCAGAGACATATCGAGATGCTGCTTGAGCGTCGTCCGACCGCCCGGCGCTATAGGAAGCAGAACACCGTCGCGATAGGCGGACCTCAATTCGACGATCTTCTCCTGGCCGTTGGCCAGCAACAGCACGAGATCGACCTGGAGATAGTCGATCGTTTCGGCCGACCTGTTCTCGACAGCGAGGCTTGGCACGCAATTGCCGAAGACGATCACGTCAGCGCCGCGGCGCACCGAGACCCCATCGGCAGCAAGCGCCCCGCCGGCCACCGAGAGGATTGCAATGAATAATGGAAGACGACGCATGTTCGCCTCCTCGACACCGACCTTCTACTGCGCCTGCATCCTCTGTTCACGACGCACCGACAACATTTGCAGAATCGCCGCCGCCGTCTCTTCGATCGAACGGCGAGTCACATCGATCGTCGCCCACTTGCGCCGCGCGTACAGTCTCCGTGCGTCCTGGATCTCGCGCTGCACCTGCTCCATGTCGGTGTATTCGGTCTCGGTTTCCTGCTGCAGCAAGCGCAGGCGGTTGACGCGAATCTGCACCAGTCGCTCGGGATCGGTGATCAACCCAACCACCAGCGGCCGCCGGGCCGCTTCGAGTTCCATCGGCGGCGGCACGGCCGGCACCAGTGGGACGTTGGCGGCGCGCACGCCGCGATTGG
>JBGAIW010000016.1:0-55351 GCA_044225265.1 Reyranella sp. | reverse complement strand
CTGCTCGCCTCGCACAACATGGGCGAGGTCGAGCGGCTGTGCGACGACGGATCTGATGCAGTCCGGCCGCCTGTTCGACCGCGGCTCGCCCGACGAGCTGATCAAGCGCTTTGGCCGCGAGGACATGGAGGAGGTGTTCCTCGACATGGCGCGCGGCCGCGGACTGGATGCGCTCAAGAAGGATGGGGCGGCGCCATGAGCGGTTCCGTCGAGCGCATTTACGCGCTGGTGCTGCGGCACATCCATATCTGGCGCAGTTCGGTGATGCGCCTGGTCGATTCGATCTACTGGCCGGCGGTGCAGATGGTGATGTGGGGCTTCATGACCCAGTACCTGATGCCGCAGGCCTCGTTCGTGGCCCAGGCGGCGGGCGTGCTGCTGTCGGGTCTGCTGTTGTGGGAGGTCGTGGTGCGCGGCAACCTCTCGCTCTCGATCGCCTTTTTGGAGGAGATGTGGTCGCGCAATCTCGGCCACCTGTTCGTGAGCCCGATCCGTTCGTGGGAGATGGCGACGGGCATCATCATTGCCGCGTTCCTGCGCACCCTGCTCGGGTTGGTTCCGGTGTCGCTGCTCGCCTGGGCCTTCTTCGGCTACAATATCTACACGCTCGGCCTGCCGCTGGTGGCGTTCTTCTTCATCCTGCAGATGTTCTCGTGGTCCATCGGGCTCGCCATGTCCGGCATGATCATGCGGGTCGGCCAGAGCGCGGAGAGCTTCGCCTGGGCGGCCGTATTCATCCTGATGCCGGTGAGCGGCGTCTACTATCCGGTGAGTGTCCTGCCGCACTGGCTGCAGGTGATCTCCTACGGCCTGCCGCCGGCCTACATCTTCGAGGGTATGCGCGCGATCATGACCGAGAAGACGGTGCATTGGGACAATCTCGCGATCGCCTTCGGCCTGTCGGCGGTCTACCTCGGCATCGGCTTTCAGATCTTTCTGGCGTTCTTCCGCGCCTCACGCCGCGCCGGCACTCTGCTCGGGCAGGGGGAATGAGGCCTGCTATGGGCGCTTGAGCAGGCCGGCGCACGACGCCGGCAGCTTGGGCCTGTAGGCACCTGCGGAGCGTCGGGCGGCGGAAGCTTCACCGGCGGGCGCGTGAACCAGAGATCGAGCGGTTCGCCGCAGCCGTCGTCGCTGTAGTAGCCGGCCTGCGCCTGGCAGTTGGGATTACCCGGCGGACAATAGAGCCGAACATGGAAATGTTCGTCATGGCCGACCCACACGACGAGCTTGTTCAGCCAAGAGCGGTTGCCAGTGGCATCTGGCAGAGGCGCTGCTTGATCCACCTGTTGATGAAGATGTGGTCGACATGCGGCATCTCCGCCGCCGTGCGCAGCAGGCTGACATGCTGCTGGCCGAACACCGTGTCGTCGATGCCGGTGTCGTCGGCGCGTACCAGCGAGCGGAGCTTCGGATGCTCACGGTCGGCGGGAACGCGGCGCGCGCCGGGCTGGCGCTCGAACCAGATGTCGGCGTCGAGGCCGGTCTGGTGGCTTTGATGGCCGCTCGGCGCCGGGCCGCCGCGCGGCTGGCCGATATCGCCGATGTAGAGGTGCGCCTGGCCCTGGGCGCGCATCCGCTCGGACAACTGAGAGATGTAGTCGATGGTGACCGGCTGGCCCCAGTAGCGGTTGCGGCTGACCCGGATCGCTTCATAGCCGGGCCCGTCGAGCGGCAGGGCCTTGGCTCCTTGGAGGCAGCCTGCGCTGTAGAAGCCGATCGACTGGGTGGGACCCGGGGCAGGCGTGGTCACCGTCGACCAGTCCGCGGCTGCGGCCGACCCATCTGTGCCGGTGCGCAACACCAATGCGATCAGCGAAACGACGAACGATACACCAAGGCGCTTCATCTTGTTGGCAGGATACGCGGCGGCTAAGACTTTGCCCATGGTTTCAGGGACGAGCTTCGGGGCGGCCGGCTACGCCAACATCACCCTGACGCGCGACGGTTCGGTGGCGCGGCTGACATTCAATCGCCCCGACCGGCGCAACGCACTGACCCACGCCATGATGCTGGAACTCGAAGATGCGTTCGCGACGCTGCGCGACGATGCTTCGTGCCGGGTGGTGGTGCTGCGCGGGGCCGGCGGCCACTTCTGCGCCGGCGGCGATCTCGATGCCATGGCCAACATGCCTCCCAGGCCGGCCGCCGGGGCGGCCGATCCGCTGGTGCCGGCGTATCGCCAGTTCGGCAATGCGTTGATGGCCCTAAATCGTCTGCCGCAGGCGACCGTGGCGGTGGTCGAAGGCTCGGCGGTCGGCGGCGGCTTCGGCATGGCCTGCTGCTCGGACGTGGTGATCGTTCATGAAAGCGCGCGCTTCGGCATGCCTGAACCGAAATGGGGCTTCATTCCGTCGCAGATACTGCCGTTCGTCGTGCGACGCATGGGCGAGGGCGCGGCACGCGATCTTGCGGTCACTGGCCGGGTAATCGACGCCGTAGAGGCCCACCGATTGGGGCTCGGCCGGCATCTTTGCAACAATACGGCCGAGATCAATCGCGTGCTGAAGGCCGTGCTCGACGACGTGCTGCGCTTGGAGCCGCAGGCGCTGGCGACGGCGAAACGGCTGGTCTTGTCGGCTGCGACGTCGGAAGATCGGGAACTTCTGGACGACGCGGCCGAAAGTCTCGTCGGATTGCTGCGCCGACCGGAGGCGAGCGAGGGCATCAAGGCCTTCATGGCCAAGAAGCCGCCGCCCTGGATGAAGGAAGGTTGATCGTGCGGAACTATCGCCACATCGAGGTCAAGCCGGTTGCAGGTGCATTGGGCGCCGAGATCGCCGGCGTCGACATGTCGAACGAACTCGACGACGAGGTCGTGGCCGAGGTCCGGCATGCCTTTCTCGAGCACCTGGTGATCTTCCTGCGCGACCAGAAAGTGACCCCGGCGCAGCAGGTCGCCTTTGCCAGGCGATTCGGTCAGCCGATCGAATATCCGCAACTGAAGGGATTGCCCGAGGCGCCGATGATCACGCCGGTGGTCAAGCTCGAGCATGAACGCAACAATTTCGGCGGGATCTGGCACTCCGACACGACCTACCTGGAACTCCCGCCGATGGGCAGCATGTTGTTGGCGCGCGAGGTCCCTCCCTACGGTGGCGACACGATGTTCGCCAACCAGTATCTTGCCTACGAAGCTCTGTCGGACGGACTGAAGAAGACGCTCGATGGGCTGATCGGCGTCAGCTCGTCTTCAAAGGCCGACGTGACCAAGACGCGCGAGGACCGGATGAAGGCGGCCGGGGCCGAGTTGAAGGTGCTGGCCGCGGAACATCCACTGGTGCGCACCCATCCCGAGACCGGGCGCAAGGCGCTGTTCACATCGGTGGCGCACACCGCGCAAATCAAGGGCTGGACCGAGAAGGAAAGCCTGCCGCTGCTCGAGTTCCTGTGGGCGCACCAGGTCCAGCCGGAATTCACCTGCCGCTTCCAGTGGCGGGTCGGCTCGCTTGCCTTCTGGGACAATCGCTGCGCGATGCACAATCCGATCAACGACTATCACGGCTTCCGGCGGATCATGCATCGCGTTACCCTGGCCGGAGACAAGCCGCGCTGACGCGGCGGCCGGAGGCGGGCATGTGCGGACTGGTCAGGGTTCTTGCCATCGTGGCCGCATTGATGCCGTTCGCCGCAGCGGCGCAGCCGGAACCGCCGCAGGCGGCACAGCGCGGCATCGTCCGCCTCGGGGGCTCCAGCAACCTCTCGGCCGAGGATCGTGCGGCCTACTGTCTGTGGGCGGGCCAGCTCTATTCGATCGGCGCGTCGTTCTGCTCGCGCCAGCAGACCATGACGACCTGCACGGAAGCCGGCACGAGCCGGCCGCCGGTATGGGTGAACAAGGACAACGACAAGAACTGCGATCGCAATCCCTCCTGGACGCCGCAATAGGCGGCGTTCAGCGGGCCGGCGGCGAAAGCTGCAGAGTGCCGATCGCGGTGCGGGCAACCTCGGCGCGATTACCGGGAATTTCGATGTAACTCAATTTCTGCCAGCGCTCGACGAAATGCCGGGCCCAGGGTGACAGCATGTTGCCCGACTGGCCCAGTGGCAGGGCGAAGCGACTGTTGTCGAGGTCGCTGAGATCGTAGACGCCGCGATAGGTTGCGCCGTGCACCGCATCGAAGGGACGCTTGCCTGCGAAGGCGGGGCTGGCACGATTGAGGGTGTTGCCGCCTCCGTCGGCCGGGAAGCGGACGGAGGCGATGTCGCGCAGCAACGGTACACCGTCGAACAATGGATGGGTAAAGCGGGCGAGGTGCTCGCGTCCCCATTGCCAGTTCTCGATCTGCGGACCTTGCAGGCGCGTCAGCAGGTCGAGGGCGCGCTCGAGCGCCGAGGCGATCGTATCCTCGCAGGTCTCCACGGCTTGGGTCACCGGGATGTCGCACCATTGCGGTCGATCGCGAAGGATGCGCAGCAGGATCTCGATGTTCGGGCGGTACATGTCGGCAAACAGGTCGGCGCCGACGCGGTCCGCGAACAGGCCGCGATGCAGTTCCATCAGCCATGCGGAATAGATCAGCGGTTCGGGCCGGCTCGCCAGCATGAAGCGGTTCCAGCGAGCCATCATCTCGTAGACGCGCGTGGCTCGGGCATTGCGCGGCGCACCCTTCATCAGTACCGGCAGCGCTTCGGCGGCGTCGGGTGACAGGGTGTCGGCCTGCATGGCGATCATGCCGTAGACCGGATGGCGCTCGACTTCGCGCAGGAGCGCATTGGCGCGGCGCTGGCGATAGGGCTCGGCCCAATCGCGAGAGATGAAGTGGCGATAGTCGTCGGGCACCAACCGGCCGTTGGCGTTGACGATGATGCCGCTCGCCGGATTGTAGGCGCGCGGCAGGTCGTCGAACGGCACGAAGCCCGCCCAGTCGTATTCCGCGGTCCAACCCGGCTGCGGGATCGACCCGTCGCCCTTGCGGCGGATCGGCACGCGCGCCGGCGACATCAGGCCGATGTTTCCTGCGATGTCGGCGTAGACGATGTTCTGCATCGGCGAGCCGACCTTGCGACCGGCGGCCAGGAAGTCATCCCAGTTTTGCGCCAGGCTGAGGCGGAGCAGCGCCTCGATCGTGGTGTCGAAACTGTCGAGCGCCGTCGCCTGAAGGGCGAGCACATGGCCCTGCGGCACCAGTTCCTCGTAGCGCCGCGAGAAGTCGTTGATCACCACGCCATGGCGCGTTTCGCGCACCCGGATCCGGATCGGCTCGCCCCACAGGACGTTGATCGTCTCCTCGTAGACTGTAAACGGCCGCGCCCCGTCGGGCGTGATGTAGCGGTTGGGATCGGTGGTATCGACCCGCTCGATGAACAGGTCCTGGCTGTCGAGATTTGTGGTGGTGAAGCCCCACGCAATGGAGGCGTTGTGACCGAGCGCCACGGTCGGCACACCGGGTGGGGTGGCGCCGCGAATATCGAAGCCTGGCCACACCATGCGCGCGAGGTACCAGGGGCCGGGGAAGCTGAGGCCGAGATGCGGGTCGTTGGCGAGCAGCGGCTTGCCGGACACCGAATGTGCGCCTGACACCACCCATTCGTTGGACGCCTCGCGCTTGGCGGTCGCGATGTTCTCGGTGGAGCGGAAAAGGCGGTCGAGTTCGAGGCCGTTGAATGCCGCGCTGAGCATCGAGAGCGTGGCGTCCGAATTCTCGCCTTCGGGTTGGGTCAGGAACTTCACACCGTCTTCGCCGATCTTCTTGAGCAGCCGCAGGCGCAGCAGTTCGGCGCGCCAGTTGCCGTCCAGCGACAACGCCATCAGCTTGGTCCAGACCAGCGAGTCTGCCGGCTGCCAACGGTCGGGCCGATAGCTGCCGGCCGACAGCAGCCTGACCAGGGTCAGTTCCAGTCCGAACTGCTGATCCCGGTCGGCGAGCCAGGCGTTCACGCCCGCGGAATAGGCCTCCAGCACGGAGCGCGTGGCCGGCGACAGGGCGGCGACGCTGTCGGAAGCATGTCGATAGACGCCCAGGCCGCGCATGGTGCGGTCGGTTTCGATCAGGCCGCTGCCGACCAGCGCGGGCGGCACGAGCTCCGACAGCCGGCCCTGGCCGAGGCGGCGCATCATCTCCATCTGCCAGAAGCGGTCCTGGGCATGGACGAAGCCCAGGGCAAAGGAGGCGTCCTCGATCGAGCCGGCGACAATGTGCGGCACGGCGTTGCGGTCGCGGATGATCTCGACCGGCGCCTTCAGGCCTTTGGCTTCGAGCTGCCCGGCATAAGGCGGCAATGCGCCGCGTACCTGGAAATAGGTGCCGAGCAGGAAGACGATCAGGCCGAGCGCGACCGACGCCAGCAACGTGGCGAGGCCGGCAACGAGCCGGACCAGCGTCCGCACCGACTCAGCCGCCGACGTAGGAGAGGATGGCGGCGCGATCGGCGTCGAGGTCGGGAGCCGCGCGGCGGGTCGCCGGATCTTCGAACGCCGACATCTTCAGCGGATTGCCCGCGAGCTTCAGCGTGCCGCCGCTGCCGTCGGGTACCGAGACGAGCATATTGCGGGCGGCGACCTGGGGATGGGAGATCGCTTGCGCCACGTTGTTGATCGGTCCGCACGGAATGCCGGCTTTGCCGAGCACGGCCAGCCAGTGCGCCGTCGTGTTGTGCTTCAACACCGATTCGATCTCCTGCCAGAGATGCTTGTAGTGCTTGAGGCGCAGCGCATTGGTCTTGTGGTTGGGATCGCTCGCCCAGTCGGGTCGTCCCAGGGCATCGCACATCTTGATGAACAGGCTGTCGTTGCCGGCGGCGATGATGATCGAGCCGTCGGAGGTCGCAAAGGCCTGGAACGGCGTGATGGTCGGATGGCGCGCGCCGAGCGGGCCGGGGACCTCGCCCTCGACCGTGTAGCGCATGATGGCATTCTCCATGAGTGCCAGCTGGCAATCGAACATCGCGATGTCGACCTTGGTCGATTCGCCGGTCTTCATGCGATGGATCAGCGCGGCGTTGACCGCGACCGCGGTATAGAGGCCGGCGCCGATGTCGCCGATCGACATGCCGACGCGGGAAGGCGGCTGGCCCTCGTTGCCGGTGATGCTCATGATGCCGCCCATGCCCTGCATGACCATGTCGTAGGCGGGGTCCTTGGAATTCGGGCCAGTGTGGCCGAACCCAGAGGCCGAGGCGTAGATCAGCTTGGGAAACTTGGGATGAAGCTGTTCCCAGCCGAAGCCCAGCTTCTCCATCGTCCCTGGCCGGAAGTTCTCGACCACGACGTCGGCCTTGGCGAGCAGTTGCTCGAAGATCTTGCGGTCGGCATCGCTCTTGAGGTCGAGTGCGATCGATTCCTTGCCGCGATTGACCGAGGCGAAATAGGTCGACTTGCCGTTGACGAAGGGGCCGTAGGCACGGGCGTCATCGCCGCCTTTGGGGGGTTCGACCTTGATCACGCGGGCGCCCATTTCCGCCATCAGGAAAGTGCAATAAGGGCCCGCCAGGATGCGCGAGAGGTCGACGACGACGATGCCCTCGAGGGGGCCTTTGGACTTCTTGGTCATGCTCGGTTCTTAGCCAGTGGTCCGTCGCGAATCCAGCCAGACATTTGCCGCGGCGGCGCCTATCACGATTGCGCCACCGGCAAGGGTCAGGTCGCTCGGCTTCTCGCCGTCGATCGCCCACACCCAGATCGGACCGAGGACTAGTTCGAGAAGGCCGAGCAGGGCGGCGCGACCGGCCGGAATGCGCTTCAGGCTCGCCATGTAGAGCAGAAGGCCGCCCGCCAGCTGACCCGGCCCCAGCAGGATCAGCCAGGGCAACTGGTCGCCGGTCAGCCGGGCGGGCTCGGCAAAGGGCAAAGCCACGCCCGCCGAGATCGCGCCGGCCAGCGCCAGAGCCGGAGTCATGCCGACGTCGCGGCGATGGCGCACGATCACGTAGTTGGCGCTCATGCACAGCACGACGATGAAGGCCACGGCCATGCCAGCCACCGCGCCGCCCTGCAGGGAGCCAGAGACCGAGAAGCCGAGCCCCACGACCGCCGCCGCCATGGCGAAGAAGGTATGGCGGTGCAGGGGCTCGCCGAGAGTAGCCCGTGCCAGGAGCGCGGTGATGAAAGGTGTCGCGCCGAACACGATCAGCACGTTCGCCACCGGGGCCAGGCCGAGGGCGAGAATGAAGGAGACGAAGCTGCCCGACAGGGCCAGCGCACTATAGAGCAGCGTGGCGCCGGCATTGCGGACGTCCTGCCACATGGCGCGGCGTTGCCAGACCAGAAGCGGCGCAATGGCGGCGATCAGAAGGACCGAACGCCAGAAGGAGACGTCCCAGGCCGGCAGGTCGATGCGGCGGACGATGACGCCGGCGGTGCTGAAGAAGCCCGCCGCCGCGACCGCGTAGAAAACGCCGAGGGCCGGGCCGGCCGAGGAGGGACTTGGCGTTGCCATTGCGTTGCCGGCCGTCAATAAGTGCAGACCATGCCGCCGTCCATCGATTCCCTCGGTATGCCCCCGTTCGAGCCGCGCTTCCCCTGGTGGAACGGCGATCTGCAGACTCTGGCCAATCGCTTCAGGCGGCCGCCAAGTCTTTCGCCGCACCGCAGTGAACGCCTGCCGCTCAAGCTGGACGACGGCGACACGTTGCTGGCTGTCCTCGATCGGCCGGACAAGCCTGCGGCGCGCCGGCCTCTGATCGTTCTCGTTCACGGACTGACCGGCAGCGAGGACAGTCACTACATCCTGAGCCAGGCCCGGCTGCTGCTGGATCAGGGCTTTCACGTCCTGCGCCTCAATCTGCGTGGCGCAGGCCCCTCGCGCGCCACCTGCGGTGGCCAGTACTATGCCGGGCGCAGCCAGGATTTTCGCGCCGCGCTGCGACTGATCCCGCCGGAACTCAAGAAATCCGGCGTGGCAGCGGTCGGCTATTCGCTGGGCGGAGCGATGCTGCTGAAGTATCTCGGCGAGGAGGGGACGGCGGCGCCGTTGGTTGCCGCCGTCAGCATTTCAGCGCCGATCGACCTCTCGGCGGTTTGCAGCAACATGCTGCGGCCGCGCAATTCGATGTACCACTTCTATCTGTTGCGGCAGATGAAGCGTGAAGCGACCGCCGAGGGCGCGGTGCTGACGCGCGAAGAACGCTCGGCGATCCTGGGCGCGATGACGATCTGGGACTACGACGAGGTCTTCATCGCACCGCGTCATCGCTTCGGCGGCGCCGAAGACTATTATGAGCGCTGCAAGCCGTTGCGCTTCATGCCCGGCATTCGCGTGCCGACGCTGATCATCGCCAGCCGCGACGATCCATGGATCCCGGGCGAGCTGTATGCCCGGTATGGCTGGTGGAAGAACCTGGCGCTCAAACCGCTGCTGCAGGAACGCGGCGGCCATGTCGGCTTCCATGGCGCCGACAACGACGTACCCTGGACAGATCGAGCCGTCGCGCGTTTCCTTGCGGGTTAGGAGAGAACGATCGGCTGCTCGGGCGCGCCATCGCGTAGCAGCGCTATCAGGCGTGTGCCGAGGTCGATCGGCTCGAATCGCTCGGGCGAGGCGGCAATCTCGTCTGCCGTCCACCAGCGATGGCCGAGCGTCCAGCTGCGCTCCTTGTCGTCGAGGCCGGACGTGTCGATCTCGGTGCGGTCGGTGCGGGCGAGGAAGAAGCGCTCCTTATGCAGACGATCGTTGCCGCGCCACTTCATGTGGCGTTCGCGCGACCACACCCAGCGCGCCTCGCCGCGCACGATCAGGCCGGTTTCCTCCCGCGCTTCGCGAATGGCGGCTTGGGCAAAATCCTCGCCGGGATCGACCATGCCGCCGATCATCACCCAGAAGGGGTCGAAATGCGGATTGGCCGGGTCGTAAACGGCAGGATCGTGGACGTTGAACAGGAAGAGACGATTCTGCGGGTCGAGCAGAATCAGCCGTGCCGAGGGGCGCTCGATCATGGCACGGCCGTTCGATCCGGCTATTTGGACTTGAGCAGCTTTGCCGCGTCGACAGCGCCGTAGGTCAGGATGCCGTCGCAGCCCGCGCGCTTGAAGCCAGTCAGCGTCTCGATCAGCACCTTGTTCCAGTCGAGCCAGCCGCGATCGGCGGCGCCCCTCAGCATCGCGTACTCGCCGCTCACCTGATAGGCATAGGTCGGCACGCCGAACGCGTCCTTTACGCGACGGACAATGTCGAGATAGGGAAGGCCGGGTTTGACCATCACCATGTCGGCGCCTTCTTCGATGTCGAAGCCCACTTCACGCAGAGCCTCGTCGGAGTTGGCGTAGTCCATCTGGTAGGTCTTCTTGTCGCCCTTCAGGGCACCCGAACTGCCGATGGCGTCGCGGAATGGGTTGTAGAACGCCGATGCGTACTTGGCCGCGTACGACATGATCTGTTCGTGCTGATAGCCCTTGGCGTCCAGCGCCTTGCGGATCGCGCCGATGCGACCGTCCATCATGTCGGACGGTGCCTGGATGTCTGCGCCGGCCTCGGTCTGGACGATCGCCTGCTTGACCAGGGCTTCGACCGATTCGTCGTTCAGGATTTGGCCGTCGCGCACGATGCCGTCATGACCGTCGCTGTTGAAGGGATCGAGCGCGACGTCGCACAGAATGCCGATGTCCCTGACTTCCTTCTTCACGGCGCGAATGGCGCGGCAGACGAGATTGTCGGGGTTGTAGGCTTCGCGGGCGTCGGGCGTCTTGGACTTGGGATCGGTCTCGGGAAAGATCGCGACGGCCGGGATGCCGAGGTCGCGCGCCTGCTTGACCGCCTCGACGAAGAGATCGACGGAAAGGCGGTCGACGCCCGGCATCGAGGCCACGGGCGTGCGCTCGTTCCGGCCTTCCTGCACGAACACCGGCCAGATCAGGTCGTCTACCGTGAGCCTGTGTTCGGCGACGAGCCGACGCGACCAGTCTTCGCGGCGGTTGCGGCGGAGGCGGGTGGTCGGGTAACGGCCGAGGGTCGAGAAGCGCTTTGCCATGGGCCGCGTTTATAGCCGTTCAGGAGACGGGAAGGCGACGGCGATAATAGGCGTTGGGGCGCACGCCGGTGGCCATATAGCCGCAGAAGCCCGCGACCATCGAGATCTCGGCGACGATTGCGGTGGCATAGGGCCAGGTCAGAACCAGCGCGTCGAGGATAGACGTCTGTTCCGCCGCCGCGATCGTCGGCGCCTGCCCGATCCAGCTCACCAGTGCACGCAACAGTACCCAGGCGATCAGTCCGGCGCTGGCGACGATCGGCGTCGCGCTGAGTCGCGCCACCGTCATGATGAGGAACACCCAGGCCCAGGCCACGAAGAACACGACCGGGAACATGTAGACCTTGCCCAGGCGGGCCGGGCCGTCGAGCCAGCTCAGCGCGTTGAAGGGATTGGCGTGGATGCCCCCCGTCGACAGGACGACGAAGGCGAAGCCGACACCGGCGGTCGGTACGACGGCCACGATCGCGCAGGCGACCAATATCCAACGCAGGGCTCCCGCAAGCCGTGCCTCGGGCAGGGTTGCGTACTCGGTCTCGGTCATGTCGCGCCAGTACATGGCGTCATACTAGCCCACGAGGTTGACCCAAGGGGACCCCCCTTTATGATCCGCCGCATATGCAATTCTCACTGACTGAAGATCAGCAGGCTTTCCGCGATACTGCGCGCCAATTCGCGACGGAGCGGATGTTGCCGCATGCGGGGCGTTGGGATTCGGAAAAGATCTTTCCGGTCGACGAGCTGCGCGAGGCGGCAGCCTTGGGCTTCGGCGGAATCTACGTGAAGGACGACGTCGGCGGCAGCGGCCTGTCGCGCTTCGACGCGGCGCTGATCATGGAGGAGTTGGCGGCGGCCTGCCCGAGCACAGCGGCCTACATCTCGATCCACAACATGGCCGCCTGGATGATCGATGCCTTCGGCGACGACGACCAGCGTCGGCGCCTTCTGCCCAAGCTCTGCTCGATGGAGCATTTCGCGAGCTATTGCCTGACAGAGCCCGGTGCGGGATCCGATGCCGCGGCGCTGGCGACCCGGGCCGAGCTGCGCGGCGATCACTATGTGCTGAACGGCACCAAGGCCTTCATCTCCGGTGGCGGCCGCAGCGATATCTATGTCGTGATGCTACGCACTGGCGGTCCCGGGGCAGGCGGCGTGTCCACCTTGGTGGTCGAAAACGGCACACCCGGGCTGTCGTTCGGCAAGCAGGAACAGAAGCTGGGATGGAACAGCCAGCCCACGGCGGCGGTGATCTTCGAGAACTGCAAGGTGCCGGTCGCCAACCGGCTGGGCCCCGAGGGGCATGGCTTCAAGATCGCGATGATGGGGCTCGATGGCGGGCGCATCAATATCGGTGCCTGCTCGCTGGGAGGCGCGCGCGCCTGCCTGGAGACGGCGTCGCGCTATGTCGTCGAGCGCAAGCAGTTCGGCCAGCCGCTCGCCGACTTCCAGGCGACGCAGTTCAAGCTCGCCGACATGGCGACCGAACTCGAGGCGGCGCGCCTGCTGATCTGGCGGGCCGCGTCCCTGGTCGATGCCAAGGCTCCGGAGGCGACGCAGGCTGCCGCCATGGGCAAACGCTTCGCCACCGATGCGGGCTTCCGCATCGTCAACGAGGCGCTGCAATTGCATGGCGGCTACGGCTACTTGAAGGACTTCCCGATCGAGCGCTATCTGCGCGACCTGCGCGTGCATCAGATTCTCGAAGGCACCAACGAGATCATGCGTGTGATCATCTCCCGGCGTCTGTTGATGGGACAGTGAGTGAATGTCTGATTCGGAAATTCTGTTCGAAGTGAAAAGCGGGTTGGGTGTGATCACGCTCAACCGTCCCAAGGCCCTGAACGCGATCACCCTCGGAATGATCCGGGAGATGGAAAAGGTCATCCCGGGATGGGAGAAGGATCCGGCGATCAAGGCGGTGATCCTGCGGGGCGCCGGCGACCGCGCCTTCTGTGCCGGCGGCGACGTCGCGGGTCTCTATCGCGAGATGCGGGACGACCCCAAGGGCACCCTGCGGCGCGACTTCTTCTATGAAGAGTACATCGTCAACCGGCGCATCTATCGCTACGCCAAACCGTGGATCTCGCTGATCGACGGAATCGACATGGGTGGTGGCGTCGGCTTCTCGGTGCATGGCTCGCACTCCGTGGCGAGCGAGAAATTCCTGTTCGCCATGCCGGAGACCACGATCGGGCTGTTTCCGGACGTGGGTGGCGGCTACTTCCTGACCCGGCTGCCCGGTGCGCTCGGCACTTTCCTAGCGCTGACCAGCCATCGGCTGAAGGCGGCGGACGCACTGTGGGCCGGCATCGTCGATGCCTATGTTCCGAGTGCGAAGATCGATGCGCTGCAGGATGCGCTCGGTGCCGCCGATCTCTCGGGGCCGGACGCTCATCGCAAGGTCGACAAGGTGATCGCCGGGTTCGCGGAGGATGCCGGCATGCCGTCTCTGCCGGCGATGATGAGAGATATCGACAGGTGCTTTTCGGCCGAGAGACTTCAGGAGATCGAGGCCAACTTGGAAAAACTCGGCGGCGAGTGGGCGGCCAAGCAGCTTGCCGCGCTGCGCAAGCTCTCGCCGCTGTCGATGGCGATTACGCTCGAGCAGATGAAGCGCTGCGCCAACCGTTCGTTCGAGGACACGATGACGATCGAGTACCGCATGTCGCAGGAATGCATGCGACCCGACCACGATTTCTTCGAGGGCGTACGCGCCCTGTTGATCGACAAGGACCAGAAGCCGAAATGGAACCCGCCGAGTATCGACGGCGTGACGCGGCAGATGGTCGAAGCGCATTTCAGACCGCTGAAGAACGACCTGTTCTTCGACTGAGCGGCGGGAGAGGGAGGAAACCATGGCAAAGATCGCCTTCATCGGACTAGGCAACATGGGCGGCCCGATGGCTGCCAATCTATGCAAGGCGCAGCACCATGTGCTGGCTTTCGACCTCTCGGACGGGGCCGTCGCGCAGGCGGTCGAGAAGGGCGCACACAAGGCGGCCAGCGCTGCAGCGGCCGTAAAGGACGCCGAGATCGTCGTCACCATGTTGCCGGCCGGCAAGCACGTGCGCGAAGTCTATGAAAAGGACGTGCTGCCCAACGTCGCCAAGGGCGCGCTGCTGATCGACTGTTCGACCATCGACGTCGAGAGCGCGCGGCACGTCGCGGCGGCCGCCAAGAAGGCGGGCTTGGAGATGATCGACGCGCCGGTGTCCGGCGGCGTCGGCGGCGCCACGGCCGGCACTCTCACTTTCATGGTCGGCGGACCGGAGGGATCGTTCGCCAAGGCGAAGCCTATCCTCGAGAAGATGGGCAAGAACATCGTCCATGCCGGCGAAAGCGGCAGCGGCCAGGCCGCCAAGATCTGCAACAACATGATCCTCGGCATCTCCATGATCGCCGTCAGCGAGGGCTTCATGCTCGGCAAGCGGCTGGGTCTCGACGCCCAAAAGCTTTTCAATGTAGTCTCGACCGCCTCGGGGTCCTGCTGGTCGTTGGTCAATTACTGTCCGGTGCCCGGCCCGGTGCCGACATCGCCTGCCAACCGTGACTACCAGGCGGGCTTCACCGCGGCGATGATGCTGAAGGATCTGCTGCTCGCCCAGCAGGCCTCGGCCTCGGCCGGCGCCGCGACGCCGCTCGGGTTCAGCCTGTTCGTGAACAGCGGCAATTCCGCGAAGGACTTCTCCGGCATCATCAAGATGCTGGACGGGAAATGATCACGCTATACGACCTCGTCTTTGCCGAAGATCGCCGGCCGAGCCCGTTCTGCTGGCGCGCTAAACTGGCGCTTAAGCATAAGGGTCTCAAGTGGCGGGACGAGCCGTGCGGCTTCATTGAGAAAGAGAAGATCGCCTTCGCTCAGTCGCAGACCTTTCCCGTCATTCATGACGGTACGAAGGTCGTGAAGGACAGCTGGGCAATCGCGAGCTACCTCGACCAGGCCTATCCCGACAAACCGCTGATGCCTGATCGGGCCTACGCCCGCTTCGTCAATGGCTGGGCCGATACGGCCGTAAATCCGGCGATCTTTCCGATCGTGGTCGCCGATCTCGTCGATCGGGTGCGCCCTCAGGACCTCGAGTACATCGTCGAAACGCGCGGCAAGCGCCTGGGCACCACGGACTTCGCCTCATTCCAGGCCAAGGCGCGGGAGAAGGGCATCGCGACCTTCCGGGCGACGCTTGAGCCGGCGCGCCGTGTTCTGAAGGAGCAGCCATTTCTCTCGGGTGAGGCACCGGCCTATCCCGACTACATTCTCTTCGGTTCATTGATGTGGCCGCGGACGCTCAGTCCGTTGGCATTGCTTGAAGCCGATGATCCGGTCCACGCTTGGCGAGACCGCATGCTCAGCCTGTTCGACGGCTATGCCGGCAAGGCGCCGGTCGCGGCGTGAAGTACGATGCCGTCGTCTTCGACCTGCTGACGGCGTTGATCGATTCCTGGAGTTTGTGGAACAGCGTCGCAGGCTCGCCCGAGGCCGGCATGGTCTGGCGGCGGCGCTATCTGGAGATTACCTACGGCTGCGGCGCCTATCGGTCTTACGAGACCTTGGTGCGCGAGGCAGCGCGCGACGTCGGCATGCCAGAGCGGCTGGGTCAGGAGCTCGAGCGTCGCTGGCAGGAATTGACGCCGTGGCCCGAGGCGACGTCGGTCCTGGAGCGGATTCCGGTGCCGCGCGCGGTTGCGACCAATTGCTCGATGCGGCTCGGCCGGCTGGCGGCCGACCGGGTGGGTGTGCCATTCTCGGTCGTCGAGACTGCCGAGAGCGTCGGCTTCTACAAGCCCCGGCCCGAAGTCTATCGCGCCGTGCTCGAGAGCCTCGGTACGGCACCGGAGCGGACCCTGTTCGTGGCCGGCTCCGCTTCCGACGTTCCGGGAGCCAGGGGCCTGGGCATGCCGGTTTATTGGCACAATCGGATCGGTCTTCCGCCTCACGCAGTCGGTGGCGTAGCCGCGCGGCCCGACTTCCTGGAAAACAGCCTCGAACCGCTCGCCGGCCTGTTTTAGGGTTCAGTGCATGGAAGCCAATACGACATTCGATCCCAAGGAACACCGCTTCGGCCCGACGCACTGGTTCGAGGACCTGAAAGTCGGCCAGAAATTCTATATCAACTCGCGGACCCAGACGGAGTCCATGTTCGCCGCATTCCAACTCGCCAGCGGCGACAACCATCCGATCCACTATGACCGGGAATACTGCAAGGCGCGGGGCCATCGCGACATGCTTGCGCACGGTCTGCAGGTCGCGATTCAGGGAGCGGCGGGGGCCGGCATCTTTCCGCATGTCATCGGCGATTCGCTGATCGGATTTCTCGAGCAGTCGTCGCGGTTTCTCAAGCCGGTCTATTGCGGCGACACCCTCTATCCGATGCTCGAGGTCAGCGCCCTGAAGCCCGGCCGCACCACCGGTGTGGTGAGCATGAAGCTCACGATCCATAACCAGAGTGGCGAACTGGTGTGCGACGGCGAACACAAGTACCTTGTCAAAAAACGCCCCTAGGCAAAGACGGAAGGAGACGGCCCATGCTGGGAGTCATCGCCAAACTGACCATCAAGCCCGGCAGCAACGCCGACTTCGAGGCGACGATGAAGGCCCTGCAGGCCAGGGTGCGCGCCGACGAAGCGGGCAACAAGCTCTACGCGCTGCACAAGACGTCCGACCCCAACGTTTATGTCATGTTGGAGCGCTATGACGACCAGGCGGCACTGGAAGCACACCGGGCGGCGCCGCATTTCAAGGAACTCGGCCGCAAGCTCGGCGACTATCTCGCCGGGCGGCCGGACGTGCAGGTGATGCAGGAAGTGTGACGCGGGATCATGGACGGAGTCGTTCACCGCCATACCAAGCCGGGCACTTCGCCGGGCACGCTGGCCGGTCGGGCGCCCGTGCCGGACGAGGCGCTCGACTTCACTCTGGTCGAATACACGCCCGAGGAATGCCAGGTTCTGCATGGCGTCGAAGTCGACGAATGTCGCTTCCATCTCGGCACCCCGGGCCGCACGTGGATCGACGTCGCGGGGCGCGCCAGCTCGGAGATGCTGCGTGACCTCGGCATGGCCTTCAACCTGCATCCGCTCGCGCTCGAGGACGTCTTTCACGCCCATCAGCGCAGCAAGCTCGACCTCTACGAGGGGCAGGGCTTCATCGTGCTCAGCGATCCTGCCTACGAGGACGGCGAACTGAAGCAGCGGCAGGTCAGCATCTTCTTCGGCGAGAACTACGTCATCTCGTTCCACGATCACAAGACCGACATCTTCAAGCCGGTGCGCGACCGGGTGCAGACCGCGGGCTCGCGATTGCGCATGTTCGGGATCGACTATCTCGTCTATGCATTGATCGATCTGGTCGTCGACCGCAAGTTCCCGATCATCGAGGCGCTGGCGGCACACCTGGAGGCGCTGGAAGACGAAGCGCTGGGCGATGCGACCGACGAAACGCTGGCGCACATTCATCAGGCGCGGCGCGCGCTGGTCACCTTCCATCGCCTCGAATGGGCCGAACGCGAGACCGTGCTTTCGGTGATGCGGCCGGAGACGCCATTCATCATGCCCGAGACGCGAACCTACCTTCGCGACTGCTTCGACCACACCGTGGCCGTGCTCGACCTGGTCGAGAGCTACCGCGAAATGACCAACGGCCTGATGGAAGTTTACCTGATGCAGTCGTCCAACCGGATGTCGGAAGTCATGAAGACGATGGCGATCATCACCGTCTTCTTCATGCCGCTCAGTTTCCTGGCCGGCATCTACGGCATGAATTTCGAGCGCGAAGTCGGCAACATGCCGGAACTCGGATGGAAGTACGGCTACGCCTTCTTCTGGGCGACTGTCGTGATCATTGTCGGCGGATTGTTCTGGTGGCTGAAACGCAAGCGATGGATCTGACCGTATGAGCGCCGCCCACCGGATCTTCGGTTCGGAGCTCTCACCCTATTCGGTGAAGGTCCGATCCTACTTCCGCTACAAGAACCTGCCCCACGATTGGCTGCTGCGCTCTCCGGCCAACCAGGCCGAGTTCCAGAAGCATGCCAAGCTGCCCCTGGTTCCACTCGTGGTGACGCCCGAAGGCGAGGGGGTGCAGGATTCGACGCCGATCCTCGAGCGGTTCGAGAAGGCGCACCCGGAGCCTTCGATCGTTCCGGCCGACCCCGCGCTCGCCTATTTGTCGGCGCTGCTCGAGGAGTACGGCGACGAGTGGGGAAACAAGTGGATGTTCCACTATCGCTGGGCCTATGCGCCGGATGCCTGGTCGACGGCGGAGCGCATCGCCGTCCAGATGATGGGCGCGCAGGGGCCGCTCGCGGTCGCGCAGGCACGTCAGGCGGTTGCCGAGCGCATGACGGGTCGCATTGGCTTTGTCGGATCAAACGAAAGGACAAAGCCTGTCATCGAAGCTTCGTTCAAGCGTGCGCTCGCCCTGCTCGACACGCATCTTGGCTCTCGGCCGTACCTGCTGGGCGGCCGGCCGGCGATGGCGGACTTCGGACTCTGGGGCCAGTTCTACGAGGCCGCGACCGATCCGACGCCCGGCGCGATCATGCGCGCTTCGTCGCCGAACGTGATGGCATGGGTGCAGCGCATGGTGGCGCCCAAGAACGAAGGGACATTCGAGAAGTTCGAGGTTCTGTCGGCCAGCCTGCTGGCGCTGCTGACGGACGAGGTTGGAGCCTTCTTCCTGCCATGGTCGGCGGCCAATGCCGCTGCGATCGCGGGCGATGCCAAGACCTTCGACGTCACGCTTGCCGGCAATGGCTGGTCGCAGGAACCGCAGAAGTACCATGCGCGCTCGCTGGCCGAGATCCGGCGCAAGTATCAGGCCGTCAAAGGCAACGCTGCCCTCGACGACGTACTGACGAAATCCGGCTGCCTGCGCTGGCTCGCAATCTGAAGCGCTCTCAGCGCGACTGAAAGCGCGGCCGTGGCTTGCTCTGCATCAGGGCCGCGACATCCCATGCCTCCTGGAGCGAAAGCACGGGATGGGCGGGGTCGACGCCGCGCGGCATGTTGTACTGGATGAATCGCACAGCGCGATCGAAGCGGTCCATGCCCGCGCCATCATTGAAGGAATCGGGGCCCCATAGCGGCGGGAAACGATAGCCGCGCCCGTCGGCCGCCGAGCCCCAGCGCTTGCCGAGCCCATCCGCCTGGTGACAGGCCGTGCAGTTCTTCTCGAACACCGTGAAGCCGCGCGCCGTATCGGGCGGCAATGGCGCGGCAGGAGCGGCGGCCGCGGGCTCGGCCTGAGGTTCACCAATGAAGCGGAGATAGGCGAGGAAGGCCTGCATCTCGCTCGAAGATTCCGGCAGGGCGCGGCCGTTCAACGAACGCGTCATGCATTCGTCGATGCGCTCGATCAACGAGATCGTCTTGCCGCTGCGGCTGGAGAACTTCGGATAGGTGCGGTTGATGCCGACCAAGGGCATTGCCGTTCGATTGGTGCCGGCATCGAGATGGCAGTTCTGGCAGGCGAGGTTGTTACCGGCGTAGCGCTTTGCAGGGTCAGCGGCTTCGGGGCCGATGAAGGCGAAGGTGCGGGTCACCAGTTGATGCCCCTGCGCAACCAGCGCGCCATCCGGCGTGGCCGGCGTGGCGAAGCCAAATCCGTCGCCTCGGTAATCCGGCCACGCGGCAGGCGGCGCGGCGGGTCCGGAGATGCCTGGCGAGGCTGTGGGGGCCAAGCCCGGTCTGTGGGTCAGCGCCACGACTGCGGCAGTCACGAGGCAGAAGCCGAGTATCGCCCCGGCGAGAATCTTGACGTTCATCGTAGGGAAGAGCCTATCAACGTCAGGCCTGAGACGCCCAGCATGGCGATGACGATTCGCCGGAATTGCAGGTCGTCGACCCGGCCGTAGAGCAGCAGGCCGATCCGCGTGCCCAGCAAGGAGACCGGCAGTGCGATCGCCGCCCACAGCAGCCAGCGACCGTCGAGCAGGCCGCTCACCGCCGCTGAAATCAGGGCGAGGAGCAGGATCGCCATGTTGTAGGGCTGGTTGACGCCGCGCTGTTCGCTGCGCGACCAGTTGCGCAGCTGAACCCAGGTGACGGGGATCGGGCCGGAAAGGCTGGCCATGCCGCCCAGCACGCCGCCGGCAAAGCCTGCGGCGCCGTCGGCAATGCGGCCGCCCCAGGACGCCACGACAGGCGGGCGGGGGAGCAGCAGGTTCCAGCCCACGTAAACGACCAGCAGGCAGCCGACGCCGAGCTTCAGTGGGTCCGGCCGCAGATGCTGCAGCAGGACCGTGCCCAGCGGCACGCCCACCATGCCGGCTGCCAGGAACGGCCAGAGCCTGGTCCAGCGCACGCCGTGCCAGATCTGCGGCAGCGCCTGCAGATGGCCACCGACAGCGCACAGGCAGACCAGGGGTGCCGCGAAGGTGGGTGGCATGGCGTAGAGCCAGAAGCTCATTGCCACCAGGGCGTAAGCGGTCCCGGTCAGACCGTTGACGAAGCCCGCGATCAGTGCCCCGGCGACGACCAGTGCGACGTCGCCGGCGGGCGGCCAGATCACGCTCTTACCCTCCGGTGATCACTTCCGGCCGATCATGCACCTGAGGAGAAAGCCTGGATGCCGGTCATGGCACGGCCGAGGATCAGCGCATGCACATCGTGCGTGCCCTCATAGGTGTTCACCGCTTCGAGGTTCATGACGTGACGGATCACGTGATACTCGTCGGAGACGCCGTTGCCGCCATGCATGTCACGGGCGACGCGGGCGATGTCGAGCGCCTTGCCGCAGTTGTTGCGCTTGATCAGCGAGATCATCTCCGGCTGTGCCTTGCCTTCGTCCTTGAGGCGGCCGACGCGCAGGCAGGCCTGCAGGCCCATCGCGATCTCGGTCTGCATGTCGGCGAGTTTCTTCTGGATCAGCTGGTTGGCGGCGAGGGGCCGGCCGAACTGCTTCCGCTCGAGCGTGTAGTTTCGCGCCTGCTTCCAGCAGAACTCGGCGGCGCCCATCGCGCCCCAGGCGATGCCGTAGCGCGCGTTGTTGAGGCAGCCGAAGGGGCCGCCGAGGCCGGCGACGTTGGGCAGCATGTTTTCGACCGGCACCATAACCTCGTCCATCATGATGGCGCCGGTAACCGAGGCGCGCAGGCTGAACTTGCCCTCGATCTTGGGCGTCTCGAGGCCCTTCATGCCGCGCTCGAGGACGAAGCCGCGGATCGCACCGCCATCGAGCTTGGCCCACACGACCATGACGTCGGCGATCGGCGAGTTGGTGATCCACATCTTGGATCCGGAGACCTTGAAGCCCCCCGGCACCGTGACGGCGCGGGTCTTCATGCCGCCCGGGTCCGAGCCATGGTCGGGCTCGGTCAGGCCGAAGCAACCGACCCACTCGCCGGTCGCGAGCTTGGGCAGGTACTTCATGCGCTGCTCTTCGGTGCCGTAGGCGTAGATCGGGTGCATCACCAGCGAGGACTGCACGCTCATCGCCGAGCGATAGCCCGAGTCCACCCGCTCGACCTCGCGCGCCACCAGGCCGTAGGTCGTGTAGTTGGCGCCGGCGCAGCCGTACTTCTCGGGCAGGGTGGAGCCCAGCAGGCCGAGCGCGCCCATCTCGTTCATGATCTCGCGGTGGAACTTCTCGTGCCGGTTGGCTTCCAGCACGCGGCTCATCAGCTTGTCCTGGCAGTAGTCGCGGGCGGCATCGCGGATCGCGGCCTCTTCCTCGGTGAGCTGGTCGTCGAGGAAGAAGGGGTCCTCCCAGTCGAACGGCTTGGCGTCGGCCTTGGTGCCCTTGGCGGCGCTCTTCATCGGGGTGGCTGCGACTGACATGGATCCTCCGGAATTCTCCGGGGGTCTTAACAAGAAGAGCCCGCTACGCCAACCGGTCAGGCCAACCCGGAGGCGTCGGTACGGCCGGTCAGGCGCCGGAATATTTCGAGGTTCAGACGGCCGAACGTCTCGGAAGCGCGCATTTCCACCGTGCGAGGGCGTGGTAGCTCAATTTTGAGGTCGGCGGCGATGCGGCCGGGGCGTGGGGACATCACCACGACCCGGTCGGACAGGAACACCGCCTCGGGGATCGAGTGCGTGACGAACAGCACGGTCTTGCGCGAAGCGCCCGGGCCGCCACCCGCGTCGCCCCATATGCGCAGCAGTTCGAGCGCCATGTCGTCGCGCGTCATGGCGTCGAGCGCGCCGAACGGCTCGTCCATCAGCAACAGCGGCGGATCCAGGAGCAGGGCGCGGCAGAGAGCGGCACGTTGCTGCATGCCGCCCGACAATTCGCGCGGCAGCTTGGTCTCGAAGCCAGCGAGGCCGGCCATCTCCAGCAGTTGCCGGGCGCGCGCCTTGAGTGGCAGCACGTCGCGTCCTGCGAGCTCGGCCGGCAGCAGCACGTTGTCGAGGATCGTGCGCCACTTCAGCAGGACCGGCGCCTGGAAGACCATGCCGATGTCGGGGATCGGGCGGGTCACACCCTGGCCGTTCACGAGCACGCTGCCGAGCGTCGCCGGCCGCAGACCGGCGACGATGCGCAGTAAGGTCGACTTGCCGCAGCCGCTGGGGCCGACCAGGGAGACAAACTCGCCCGCACCGACCTTCAGGGAAATGTCGGCGAGCGCCTCGACCGGGCCGCTCGCCGCCTCATACGTCATGCCGACCTGTGAGAGGTCGATCAGCTCCTTGTTCACGCCCCGAGCCGACGCCTACTTCGGCATCTCGACTTTGGGGAAGAACTCGGTCGAGTAGATGGCCTTGCACTCGACCTTCTTGGGAAGTCCCATGTACGTGTTCACCAGATCGACCGAGTCGCACATCTTCTTCTCGTCGATCCAACCGATGCCGTTCTTGGCATAGCGCTCGGTCTTCATCAGGCCGAGACCGATCAGCAGGTTCGGCGTCATCACCTCGACATCGACCTCGGGCACGCGCTTCTTCAGGATTTCCATGGCTTCCTTCGGGTTGGCCATGACGTCGCGCCAGCCCATGTAGGAGGCCTCGAGGAAGGCGCGAAGCTGTTTGGGCTTCTCCTTCATCGTCTTTTCGCTGGCGATGATCGACATGGAGTACATGTCGAAGCCGAAATCGGCCCACGGCATCATCGCGACGTTGCCCTTGCCGGCGGCCTTCTCGTAGAGCGGCAGGCCGGTCGAATAGTCGCCGACGCCGTCCATGCGCTTCTCGGCGACCGCGGCGATCTTGGCGGCGGGCTCGATGTTGACCCAGGTGACCTTGCTGGCGTCGATGCCGTTCACCTTGGCGAAGGCAGGGAACATCTGGCGCTGGCTGTCGCCCGGAGGAGCGCCCAGCGACTTGCCTTCGAGATCCTTGGGCTTCAGCAACGCATTGGTTTTGAGGCTGAAGATATTGAGCGGCGTCTTGTCGAACACCATGCCGACGGTCTTGATCGTCGTTCCGCGTGCGTTCGAGGCGATGACGACGGCAGCGTCGGCAAGCCCGGCATCGGCACGGCCAGTGTCGACCTTGGCGATCGAATCGCCCGAGCCCTTGGAATTTTCGAGCGTAACGTCGAGCCCCTTGGCCTTGTAGTAGCCCTTCTCGAGGGCGACCCAGTAGGCGGCATGGTCGCCGACCGCGAACCAGTTGAGTGCGAAGTTGAATTTTTCCTGAGCCATGGCCGGTCCGGCCGCCAGCACGGCAGCGATCGCCAACGACAATGTACGGTTCATTTCACTTCTCCCTTACCCCAATCGATTGACCCCGATTTACTCGATCCCTTCGGCCCACGGCGCCCAGAGATGGGCGAGGAGCACGACGGCGCCGTAGAGCGCGAGACCCGCCAGCGAGATCCAGATCAGCGCCGCGAAGGCGACCGACGTGTTCATGCTGCTCTGCGTGGTGGTGATGACGAAACCCAGACCTTTCTGGGAGGCGACGAACTCGCCCACGATGGCGCCGACCACAGCCGCGGTCGCGGTGATCTTCAGGGCGCTCAGGATATAGGGCAGGGCGTTGGGAATGCGGATCTTGAGGAAGATCTTCCACTTCGGCGCGCTGAACACCCGGCCGAGATCGAGCATGTCGCTTTCGACCTGGCTGAGGCCGACGGCGGTGTTGATCACCACGGGAAAGAAGCCGATCAGCGCCCCCATCAGCATATTCGGGAACATGCCGTAGCCCAGCCAGATCAGGAACAGCGGCGCGACCGCCACCTTGGGCAGCGTGTTGACGAACACCAAAAACGGCACGAGCGCATTGGCCAGCAGCGGCGACCAGGCGATCGCGACGCCCAGCAGCACGCCGAAGACGGCGGCCAGCAGGAAGGCTCCGATGATCTCCCACGTCGTGAACCACAGATGCTGGCCCCAGGAGATTTCGCCATGCCACATCGCGTTCCACACCGAGAGCGGCGACGGCAGCAGATACTCGCGAATGCCGCCGTATCGCGCGGCGAGATCCCAGATCGCGATCAGCACCGCGAACAGCGCGATCGTCGGGCAATACTGCCTGAGCGAGGACTGGAATCTTTTCATGCGCGGTTGCACATTCGGGCACCCTCCAAATACGGTCAAGCAAGGATCACCCGGTGAAGCTTTCTCTGTGCAACGAAGTCATCCGCGAACTGCCGTTCGACCGGCAGTGCGCGCTGGCGGCGGGGCTGGGGTATCGCGGGCTCGAGATCGCGCTGTTCACGTTCGGCGAGGAGGCGTGGCGCATGCCAGCGAGCAAGCGTGGCGATATCCGGAACACCTGCAAGCAGACGGGAATCGAGGTGAGCGGCCTTCATTGGCTGCTGGCAGCTCCGGCGGGCCTTTCGATCGCGAGCGCCGACCGCGCAGTGTGGAACAAGAGCGTCGATGTGCTGCGCGCCTCGGTCGAGATCTGCGCCGAACTGGGCGGCACATATCTGGTTCATGGATCTCCTGCGCAACGCCGGGTGGATGGCGCCGACGATGCCAAGCGTGTCGAGGAGGCGTGGAAACTGGCGGCGGAGGCCGCGAAGGCTGCGGGCGTGACTTATTGTCTGGAGCCGCTCGCCAAGCCTGACTGCAACTACGTCAACACACTCGCCGAGGCGTCGTCGGTCGTCCAGCGCATCGGCAATCCGGCATTCAAGTCGATGATCGACACGCTCGCGGCGGGGCAGATGGAGCCGGAGCCGCTGCCCGATGTCATCAAGCGCTGGATGCCGACCGGCATGGTGGCGCACGTCCAGCTCAACGATCGCAACAAGAAGGGGCCGGGACAGGGTACCGACAGGTTCGGCCCGGTGCTGCAGGCGCTGAATGACAGCGGCTACGATGACTGGGTCGCGATGGAGCCCTTCATCTATGAACCTGACGGTCCGACCTGCGCGGCGCGCATGATCGGCTACGTGCAGGGGGTATTGGAGGAGATCGCGTGAAGGTTCGTCTCGAGTCCGTCGATCGCTTCGAGCGCGACTTCCGTTTGCGCCTGCCGTTCCGATTCGGCGTCATCACCGTCACGCACGGCACGCAGGCGGTTGTCAGGGCGCGGATTGCCCTGGACGACGGCCGCACCAGCGAGGGCGTGGCGGCCGAGGCGCTTGCGGCCAAATGGTTCGAGAAGAGCCCCCAATTCACCGACTCGCAGAACCATGACCAGCTCCGGCAGGCTCTCGATCTCGCAATCGGCAACTACAAGGCACAGGGATTCCAGACGCCGTTCGGCCTCTATGCCGGTGCCTACCGTCAGCAGATCGAGCGGGGCGGCGCACTCGGCCTCAACCCACTGGTTGCGAGTTACGGACCGGCGCTGCTGGATCGCGCGATCATCGACGCGCTCGGCAAGGCGACGGGACAGTCCTTTGCCCAGATGATCGCGGCGAACGTCCCCGACATCGCGGCGACCGATCTGACGCCCGACATCGACGCGAACCATCTGAAATCGTTCCTCTCGGCGCTGCGCCCTGCCGCCACGATCGACGTGCGTCACACGGTGGGGCTGGTCGATCCGCTGACCAACGCCGAGCGGCCGGCATCCGAACGGGTGAACGACGGGCTGCCGGAGACCCTAGAAGAGGTCGTGTCGTACTACAGCGGTCGCTACTACAAGCTGAAGGTGGGCGGCGACATCAAGTCGGACCTCGACCGCCTGACGCGCATCGCCTCGGTGCTCGACAAGGGAGCCGGCGACTACCGCTGCACCTTCGACGGCAACGAGCAGTACGACGACGTGGACGGAATCGTCGAGCTGTGGCGCAAGGTCGAGGAGACACCGGCTCTTGCGAAGATGGTCAAGTCGACGCTGTTCATCGAGCAGCCGATCAAGCGCCAGGCGGCGCTCAGCCGGCCGGTGACGGCGCTGGCGAAGTACCGCCCGGTGATCATCGACGAATCCGACGGCGAGCTCTCCACCTTCCCGCTGGCGCTCAAGCTCGGATATGCCGGCGTGTCGACCAAGAACTGCAAGGGCTTCTATAAGTCGATCCTGAATGCCGCGCGGGTGGCGAAACTCGGCGCGGGCCATTTCATGTCGGCGGAGGATCTGACGACCCAGCCCGGTGTCAGCGTGCAGCAGGACCTTGCGCTGGTGTCGTTGCTCGGCCTCACGCACGTCGAGCGCAACGCCCATCACTTCATCGACGGCATGTCGGCGGCGCCGGAAAGCGAACAGCAGGCGTTTCTGGCTGCGCATCCCAACCTCTACGAACGGCAGCCCGGCTACCCCGTGCGTCTCAAGGCGTGGTCGGGCAAGCTCGACTTGTTGTCGCTCGGCTGCCCCGGCTTTGCGGTCGGCGCCGACATGGATTTCAGGTCGCTCAAGCCGATGCCCGAGGCTCCGAAGGAACGACTCCAATGACCGCCCGGCTGCCAGATCCGTTGCCAGACCGCTTCGATACCGTCGAGGCGCTGGAAGAGTTCATGACCCGGCCTTCGCAGAAGCTGGTCGATGAGTTGGCGCGCACGCCCGGCGACATTCTGGTGCTGGGTGTCGGCGGCAAGATGGGTCCGACGCTCGCGCGCATGGCCAAGCGCGCCGCGCCGTCCAAACGCGTGATGGGTGTGGCGCGCTTCAGCGAGAAGGGCGTGCGCGAGGCGCTGTCGGCGGCAGGCGTCGAACCGATCGCGGCCGACCTGCTCGATCGGGCGGCGCTGGGGAAACTTCCAAAGGCGGCCAACGTGGTCTTCATGGCCGGCCGCAAGTTCGGTGCGGCCGGAAACGTGCCGCTCACTTGGGCAATGAACGTGCAGGTGCCTGCGATGGTCGCCGAGGTCTTCAAGGCTTCCCGCATCGTGGCCTTCTCGACGGGATGCGTCTATCCATTCGTTCCGGTCGAGGGCGGCGGTGCCACCGAGGAGACTCCGGCCATCCCGCCGCCGGGCGACTACGCCAATTCGTGCGTCGGCCGGGAGCGGATGTTCGAGTACTTTTCCGCCCTGCACGGCACGCCAGGTCGCCTGTTCCGGCTGAACTACGCGATCGACATGCGCTACGGCGTGCTGCACGACATTGGCCGCAAGGTCCGCGACGGCGAGACCATCGACCTCGCCATGGGGCATGCCAACGTGATCTGGCAGGGCGACGCCAACGAGGTGGCGTTGCGTTGTCTGGCCCACGCCACGACGCCGACCACGCCGATCAACGTCACGGGTCCCGAGACGTTCGAAGTTGCCGGGGTGGCGGGCGAGTTCGGGAAACTGCTGGGCCGCACGCCCAAGTTCTCAGGGACCCCGGCGGCGACGGGCTGGATCAACAATGCCGCCCGCATGGTCAAGGAGTTCGGTCCGCCTCGCGTGCCGCTGCAGAAGCTGATCGAATGGAACGCAGACTGGCTGTTGCGTGGCATGTCGACCATCAACAAGCCGACGCATTATGAAGTGCGCGATGGCCAGTACTGATCGGAGCATCGATCGGATCGGGCCCGAGCACGCCGACGGCGTATGGCCGCTGTCGATCGAGGCCGGTTGGAACCAGAACCTGCAGGATTGGCGCTTCATGCTGGCCAACGGCCGGGGCTACGGCCTGCGGCTTCGGGATCGCTGGCAGGCGAGTTCCCTGGTCCTGCCGCTCGGTCCGAAACTGTGCTGGATCAGCATGGTGCTGGTCACCCGGGAGCTGCGGCGCGGCGGGGTCGGTACCGGCCTCCTGAAGATGTGCATCGCCGACGTGCAGTCGCGGGGCGCGGTGGCGGGCCTCGATGCGACGGAGCAGGGGCGGCCGATCTATCTGCCCCTGGGCTTTCGCGATCTCTACAGGATCTCGCGCTGGCATCTCGACAAGGTGTCCGGCGAGGCCGTGGTCGTGCCGCAAGGCATTCATCTCAGGCATTTCGCGCCGTCCGACATGGCGGGCATCGAGGACTACGACCAGAAGCACAGCGCCATGGAGCGCTCGGCGCTGCTCGCGTATCTCGGCGCGCGACTGCCGTCGATTGCCTGGGTGGCCGAGGACCGATCGGGCAAGCTGGTGGGCTATGTGCTGGGCCGCGAAGGGCGCACCGCAAGCTCGATCGGGCCGCTGGTTGCCGACAGCGAGGAGATCGGGCTGGCGCTGCTCCGCCGGGCGGCAAGGTCGGTCGCGCCTCCGTTCATCGTCGACGTTCCCGACGCGCACGTCAGGATTCGCCTTTGGCTGACGGAACAGGGCGCGGTCTCGCCGCGTGGCTACGTGCGCATGACCTTGGGCGAAATGCCGGGGCTCGCCGACCCGAGCCATGTCTTCGCGCTGGCCGGGCCGGAATTGGGATAGGATATCGCCATGCATTGGAACGACCTGCCGGCGCCCATCCTCGCGACGCTGCGCCATGGCGCGGTGATCCCGGCGCATCCGCTCGCGTTGGGCCCGGACCGCAAATTCGACAAGCCGTCACAGCGCGCGATCAGCCGCTATTACGTCGATGCCGGCTCGGGCGGCCTGGCGGTCGGCGTGCATTCGACGCAGTTCGCGATCCGCGAGGTCGGTCTCTACCGGCCGGTGCTCGAATTGGCGATCGAAACCGCCCGCGACTGGACGGACAGGCCGCTGGTGATGATCGCGGGCGCCGTCGGCAAAACGGCGCAGGCCGTGGAGGAAGCCAAGACGGCGCGCGCCATGGGTTATCACGCCGTGCTGCTGTCGCTCGCCGCGCTCAAGGGCGCGAGCGAGGACGAGTTGATCGAGCATTGCAGCGCCGTGGCGCGAGAGATGCCGCTGATCGGCTTCTACCTGCAGACGGCGGTCGGCGGCATTGCGCTGTCGCGCGCCTTCTGGGCGCGCTTCGCCGCGATCGAGAACGTGGTCGCAATCAAGGTCGCGCCGTTCAACCGCTACCGTACCCTCGACGTCGCCTTCGGCATCGTCCAGGCGCATGCCGAGGACCGCATCACGCTCTACACCGGCAACGACGACCACATCGTCGCAGACCTGGTGACGCCGCTGGTCGTGCGCACCGGCAATCGAGAGATTACCCTGCGTTTCCAGGGCGGACTGCTCGGCCACTGGAGCGTGTGGACGCGCGGCGCGGTGAAGCTGCTGGAGAAGCTGAAGCTTTCCGTCAGCAATGGCGCGCTGCCGGCGGAAGTTCTGGCCCTCGATTCCTTTGTGACCGACTGCAACAGCGTGGTGTTCGACGTCGATCACGACTTCGCGGGCTGCATCCCGGGCTGCCACGAGATCCTGCGCCGGCAGGGGCTGATGAGTTCGATCGAGTGCCTCGATCCGCACGAGAAGCTCAGTCCCGGCCAGTCCGAGGGGATCGATCGGCTCTACGCCACCTATCCGGAGTTGCACGACGACGCCTTCGTCGCCGCCAATCTCGCGCGTTGGCGGAACTGACGGCGTGAAGGAACTGTTCAAGACGCACGACGCGCTCGCCGTCGGCGAACTGGTCAGATCGCGAAAGATCGGCGCGCAGGAGCTGCGCACGGCGACGCGGGAGCGTCTTCAGACGCTCAACAAGGGTCTGAACGCGATCACCGATTTCTACGACGATGCACCGCCCGCGGTGGACGGTCCCTTCATGGGCGTGCCGTTCGTGATCAAGCAGCTGATGGCCGACTGTGCGGGAAAGGTGACGACCGTCGGCTCGAAATTCTTCGCGACCCAGCCGGTCGCCGCAGCCGACAGCGCCGCCGTCGCGCGCATGCGCAAGGCGGGACTGGTGATCGTGGGCCGGACCAACACCAGCGAGTTCGGCCTCGCGCCCACGACGGAGCCGGCGTTCGGCGGCGCGACGGTCAATCCGTGGCGCAAGGATCTCTCGCCCGGTGGTTCGTCGGGCGGCTCGGCGGCGATCGTCGCCGCCGGCGGCCTGCCGATGGCGCACGCCACGGATGGCGGCGGCTCTATCCGCATTCCGGCATCCCTCTGTGGTCTGTTCGGCCTGAAACCTTCGCGTGGGCGCATCAGCCTGGCGCCAATCGGCGAGACCCTGGCCGGGGCAGGCGCGCAGCATGCCGTGACGGTCTCGGTGCGCGACAGTGCCGCGTTGCTCGATGTCCTGGCCGGCGGCGAGCCGGGCGACCCCTATGCCGCGCCGGCGGCAGCAGGTTCGTTTCTTGCCGCGACACGGCGGCCGCCGGGCAAGCTGCGCGTCGCCTTCATGCGCAAGCCAGTCGGCGGCGAGGCGCTGGATCCAGTGCTGCTCGGCGCGGTCGAACGCGCGGCGCGACTTCTTGAGGAGCTCGGTCATCAGGTCGAGGAGGCCGCGCCCGACTACGACGCCGCGATGCTCGATGCCGCCTTCTGGCTGGTGATGTGCGCCAATACCTGGACCAACATCCAGGTCCGTGCTGCCGGCCGCGTGCCGGGGCCGGACGATCTCGAACCGGTGACGCGGATCTACGCCGAACGTGGCCGTACGGTGAGCGCGGAGCAATACATTCGCGCGGTGCAGGCGTTCCATCGCACCGGCCGCCAACTCGGCGCTTTCCTCGACAGGTACGACGTGTTGCTGTCGACCACGATCGCGCGGACCCATCTGCCGCTGGGCGTCGTGCGCATGGACGGCTCCGCCGACCGCTTCGAGAAGGAAGTGGCGCGCATGACGCCGTTCACCGCGGTGTGCAACGCCACGGGCGTGCCGGCCATGTCGGTGCCGCTGGAGTCGACGCCCGACGGGTTGCCGGTCGGCTTGCATTTCGTGGCGCGCTACGGCGCCGAAGAGAATCTGTTCTCGCTCGCCGCCCAACTCGAGGAGGCGCGCCCCTGGCGCGGTCGACTGCCATGCTGATCTGCGATGCACAGGTCCATATCTGGGCCGCCAATACGCCCGACCGTCCCTGGCCAGCCCGCGCCGAACCGCATCGCGCGCCGCTCGGCAAGGAAGAGCTGCTGGCCGAGATGGACAAGGCCGGCGTCGACCGCGTGATCATCGTGCCGCCGTCTTGGGAGGGCGACCGCAACGACCTCGCGATCGATGCGGCGGAGAGCCATCCGGAGCGCTTCGCCACCATGGGCCGCTTCGATCCTGACGCGCCGGGCGCCCGCGAGGCGATCAAGAGCTTCAAGCGGCAGCCCGGCATGCTCGGCATGCGCTTCACCTTTCACACGCCGGTGCTGCGCCAGCCGCTGCTCGACGGCAAGTTCGACTGGGTGTGGGGCGAGATGGAGAAGGGCGGCATTCCCGCCATGGTGCTGTTCCATCACGAATACATGCATCTCGCCGACAAGGTGGCGGAACGCTATCCCGGCCTCCGCCTGGTGCTCGATCATCTCGGCCTGAAAAGCGGCAAGGAAGTGCGCGAGGCCGAGAACTTCGCGACCCTCGGCAACGTTCTGGCGCTCGCCAAGCGGCCGAATGTGGCGGCCAAGGTCACTGCAATGCCGTGCTATGCGGATGACAAGACCTGGCCTTTCAGATCGGTTCACGGCCACATTCGCCGCGTCTTCGATGCGTTTGGACCCCAGCGCACCTTCTGGGGCACGGATTGGTCGAGACTTCCCTGCAGTTACCGGGAAGGTGTCACCATGTTCACCGAACAGATGCCCTGGCTGAAGGGGCAGGACCTCGAATGGGTGATGGGCCGCGGGGTCTGCGAGTGGCTGAACTGGAAGATGTAGCGATAATTTATCGGTTTTTTATCGCTCGACCGATAAACGTTTAAGCGCGTGGCATCGGGCTTTCAGGCACATTTTATCGCTCGAGAGGCCCCCCCCTGCGGCATCTCGATCAGAGCTTGCGCATCACCGTCTGTGAGCCGCCGCCCCAGATCGGCAGGTAGGCCATCTTGTAGCCCCCCCCGCCGGTGACGATGGGGTGGATGGCCTCGGGTGCGCTGGCGACGCCGTCGCCCTTGTCGAACAAATATTGCTGCACGCGCCTGAGGTCCCACGCGTCGTGCCGGGCAATCTTCTCGGCGAGTTCGAGCGGCAGCAGCAGGACCTGCTCGCCGCGCTGGCTCTTCCGGATCTGGCCGGACATGACGACCTCGGCGCGCATGGCGGCGACGATCGGGTCGAGGATCGCCTCGGGCGTGGCGCCTTCGCCGTCGCCCGGCAGCACCTCGGCGGTACCGGAAACGCCCATCACGGTGATGGCGTCGACGTCCCGGCCGAGTCCGTGGCGTTCGGTCAGGGTCGGGAAGGGGCCGTCGGTGCGCTCGGCGAAGCAGAACGTGTACTTTCCGGGCTGGCCTATGGTCGCCATGTCGCCGGTTTCGGAGCGGGCGCCGCCGATATTGCGCAGGCAGAGCTGCAGCGCGCGGCCGATGCAGGCATTGGCGCGGGTGCCGGGACCGATGCAGTTGGTGCCGGCATTCACTCCCAGTTTGCGGGCGATCGGCCCGTGCACGCAGAGCGCGACGCAGGCGCTGCCAGTGGTGGTGGCGATGCCCAGCAGATTGAAGTCGGGCTCGAGGATCGCCTGGGCGGCCATCAGCACGACGGGGAGCTCGGCAGGCAAGGCACCCGCGATCACACACTGGTAGGCGACGCTGTCCGGCGTGATGTCGCCGAACATCGGCGGCATCATGCCGTGCGAATCGGATCGGCCGGACACGCCGGAAACCATGGCATCCAGACGCCGCAGAGTCGGCGGCACCAGCGGCAGGCCGTCCGACAATTCTGCTTCGGTGAGGATCTCCTGGGCGGCTTCCCAGCCCGTCGCCTCGTCGACGACGGGCCAGCCGCACCACTCCTTCACGCCGGCCGCCTAGCGCGCGATCCGCACGGACGCGACGGTCGTGCCGCCGAACGAGGGGACGAAGGCGGAATGCTTGCCCGGACCGCCGGCCACGGTGATGTGGATGTCGTTCGGGTTGCGGCCGATGTTCAGGTAGTCGCCGTCCGGCTTGTGGCCGGTGCTGACGTAGGTGTCCATGTTCTCCTTCGAGATGCGCGAGACATGGATGCGCGAGCGCTTCCACAGTTCCTCGCGGATGCTCTCGATGGTGTAGCCGTCGCGCTTCAGCGTCGCGGCATGTTCCGGACCGATGATCACGAACATCGGGCCCTTGCCATAGACGGTGTTGGCGCCCGGATTGGACATGCCGCCGGCGAACGTGGTCAGCAGGCCGTCGCCGGTGGTCGAGCCGTGGTCGTTGAGATTGTGCGGGCCTTCGCCCGACATCACCGTGACCACGCTATCGGTCGGCGCGAAGCCGCGCTGCACGTGGTAGGGCGTCCAGGGGTTCTCTTCCTCGTTCTCGCCGAAGCAGAACGTGTACTTGGCCGGATTGCCCTGGGTGGAACGGTCCATCTCGCCCGGCTTGGCGCCTGCGGTGTTGAGCAGGATCAGGCCGACGGCGCGGCCGATCGTGGCGTTGGCCTGCCAGCCCTGGCCGAAGCAGTTGGAACCGCAATTGATGTTCAGTTCCTTGCGGATCGGGCCGCTCACCATGACCATCGGCGCGCAGGAATGCGTGGTCGCGAGTGTCCCGTGGAGATTGTACTCGGGATCGAGCAGGCCGCGCAGGGCGGTCGTCACGACCGGGAAGTACTCGGCCTTGCAGCCGGCCATCACGGCGTTGGCGGCCAGCGCCTGCACCGTCGGCACGATCTGACGCGGCGGCACCGGCGAGAAGGGCCGGTTGTCGCCGCGCACGGTCTCGACGAACCGGGCGACCTTGGCTTCGGTCGGAACGAACAGCGGCATGCCGTCGCTCCATCCCTGCTTGAGGGCGAAGTCGTTGAAAGCGTCGACATCCATGTCGCCGATGTCGATCACTTCCTGTTCGGCGATGTCCGTCATGTCTTCGTCGCCTCGGTCAGTCCCTTGGTGGCCGCTTCGATGCGCTCCCGCAGTTCGTCGGCATTGAGGCCGCCGACCGGATGCTTCACCACGATCAACCGCGGCTCGACCTTGCGGGCTTTCGCCTGGGCGAGGACCAGCGGCTTGAAGGTCTCAGTGGCGATCACGTAGGCCGTGATGCCGAGTTTCTCGAGTTCGAGGCTGTCGTGGAAACTCCACGATGAACAGCTTCCTCAATCACCCAGGGCGAGCAGCGCACCCTTGTAGTTCGCCGCGATCTCCTGGAGCAGTTCCTTCGGAGCCGGCTGGCTGGCGCTGTTCTTGGCCAGGAATTTGATGTTCTCGACCTGGCGGTGCGCGCCGAGCTTGTCGCGAACGCCCATCAGCAACTCGCGCGCGTTCGGCTTGGAATTCGAGACCAGCGCGATGGCATCGGTCTTCCAGTTGATCGGCTTCAGCGCGGCATTCTCGGCGGTGGTCGCCGAAAGGCCGAAGGTCGGATTGAAAATACGCATGGAGCTTTCTCCCTACTTCTTGAGAGCGGTCGCCACGGCCTTGCCGGCGCTCCGGCCGTCGGCAATCGCCTCGGACAGCTTGCGCCGGGCTCCGCCGCGCACATCGCCCACGGCGAACACCGTCGGCGAGGAGGTGCGACCCTCTGCGTCGACAACGATATGCCCCGTGGCGTCGCGTGCAAGAGAATCCGGCAGGAATTCCGCAGCCGGAGTCTCGTTCAGGTAGACGAACACAGCGCTTGCCGGAACCGATTTTCGCGCGCCGTCGGCTTCGACGACGACCGCTTCCAGGCCGTCATTGCCCTCCAGTCCGACGATGCGCTGGCGGGCGGGGTCCATGACCGTGACCTGGCCGGCCATCGCCTCGAGCTCGCGCGCCTCTACGTCGGCCCAGCCGCCGACGCCCGCGACGATCACCGGCTTCCCGGCATAGAGCGGTCCGTCGCACGTGGCGCAGGTCGACAGACCGCGCCCCTCATAGGCGTCTTCATTGGGTACGCCGAGGCGACCCTTGTTGAGTCCGGTCGCGACGATCACGGCGCGCGCCGTGTGCCGCTCGCCGTCGGCCGTGGTCACGGTCCAGGGACTGCCGCCGGCAATCGAGGCGACCTCGCCAAAACCGACTTCGACGCCAGCCGCCATCGCCTCGTCGGCGAGGCGCGAACTGAGGGTGGGGCCATCCACGCCGTCCTCGAAATCGTGCAATTCGCCAAGATTGATCAGCACGCCACCCGGCGCGAGCTTGTCGAGACAGTAGGTCTTGAGCCCGGCCTTGGCGGCTTCGCTGGCCGCCGACAGACCCGCGGGGCCGGCGCCGATCACGACGATATCGTACGAAGGTGCAGTCATCGGGTACCTGTTTAGCCGACTTGGCCATCCGTTGAACACCGGCCCGCATGTACTTTCGGCTATGCAACCGCGACGTTGCACGGCGCTGCGGGCCGCCGGCGCATCATCTTCGGGCCTTCCATTTCGTGCTTCGTCCTTTACTGTCGGTCCGGGGAGGCCGGGAGAAAGCAGGGGGATGGCGTATTTCTCGCAGCAGCTGATCAACGCCATCACGCTCGGCGCCATCTACGGTCTCATCGCCATCGGCTACACGATGGTCTACGGCATCATCGGCATGATCAACTTCGCGCACGGCGAAGTCTTCATGATCGGCGCCTTCATCGCCCTGATCGGCTTCCTGATCTGCAGCCTGATCGGCATCGGCTCGGCACCGGTGGCGATCCTGCTGGTGCTGCTGATGGCGATGGCCTTCACCGCCGTCTATGGCTGGGCGATCGAGCGGGCCGCCTACCGGCCGTTGCGCGGCTCGTTCCGTCTGGCGCCCCTGATCTCGGCGATCGGCGTGTCGATCGTGCTCCAGAACTACGTCCAGCTCGTGCAGGGCGCGCGCCCCAAACCCGGCGGGCAGATCGTCCACGGCGGCTACACCCTGTTCAGCGCCGACGGCTTCGACGTTCGCGTGACCTGGCTGCAGATCATCATCGTCGTGGTGACAGTGGTGCTGATGGCGGGCTTCAGCTGGGTGATCGCCTCGACGTCGCTGGGACGCCAGCAGCGCGCCTGCGAACAGGATATGAAGATGGCGGCTCTGCTCGGAGTCGACGTCGACCGAACGATCTCGCTCACCTTCGTGATGGGCGCTGCGCTGGCCGCCGTCGCCGGCATGCTGTTCCTCATGTACTACGGCGTGATCGACTTCTTCATCGGCTTCCTGGCTGGCATCAAGGCCTTCACCGCCGCGGTGCTGGGCGGCATCGGCTCGCTGCCGGGCGCCATGCTGGGCGGTCTGCTGATCGGGCTGATCGAGGTGTTCTGGGCCGGCTACTTCTCCAGCGAGTACAAGGATGTCGCAGTCTTCTCGATTCTCGTGCTGGTGCTGATCTTCCGGCCGACCGGGCTGCTCGGCAAACCGGAGATCGAGAAGGTCTGATCGATGGGCCCGCGGCTGCCTCATATGCTGAAGGATGCGGGCCTGACCACCCTGGTGTCGGCGGCACTCGGCGTCTTCATCGTGGGCTTTCGCACCGTCGACGTCGGGTCGTCCAAGGGGCTGAGCTTCGACTACGAGTTCGTCGACCTCGCAGTCGCACTCGTCACGATCTTCTTCGGCCGGCTCGGCCTTTCCCTGGCGGCCGAGGGTGTGAAATGGCCGGCGCTGGCGCTGGGCGGCGTGCTGTGTGCGATCGGTGCGTCGCGGATCGAACTGCCGTCGACCTTCCTGCATGCCTTCGTTGCCATCGCCGGAATCCTGATCGTCATTCGCGCGATCTGGCCATGGGCTAGCGCGTCGGCCGCCACACTGCAGAATTCGACCCGCGGCAGGCACTGGTCGGCGCTCGGTTCGAAGTGGTTCGGTGTCGCGCTGCTGGTGGTGGCGGTGCTCCTGCCGCTGACGCCAGTCGCCGATCAGAAGACCATGGATCTCGGCGTCCTGATCCTGACCTACGTCATGCTGGGCTGGGGCCTCAACATCGTGGTCGGGTTGGCCGGCCTGCTCGACCTGGGCTATGTCGCCTTCTACGCCGTCGGCGCCTATTCGTACGCACTGCTCAGCACGCAGTGGGGCCTCAGTTTCTGGGCGGTGTTGCCGGTGGCCGGGATGATGGCGGCGTTGTTCGGCGTCGTCTTGGGCTTTCCGGTGCTGCGCCTGCGCGGCGACTATCTCGCCATCGTGACACTGGGCTTCGGCGAGATCATCCGGCTGGTCATTCTCAATTGGGTCGATCTGACCAACGGACCGGCGGGCATCGGGTCGATCCCCGGCCCGACCTTCTTCGGCGCCGTGTTCGCCGAGACTGCACCGGCGGGCAGACAGACATTCGCCGAGATGATGGGCATCCCGTTCACCGGCAATCAGCGCCTGATATTCCTCTATTACATCATCCTGGGCCTGGCGCTGGTGACCAACTTCTTCACCCAACGCATCCGCCGCCTGCCGGTGGGCCGAGCTTGGGAGGCGCTGCGCGAGGACGAGACGGCCTGCCGTGCGCTCGGCATCAACCCGACCAACACCAAGCTGACCGCCTTCGCCATCGGCGCGATGTTCGCCGGCTTCGCCGGTTCCTTCTTTGCCGCCAAGCAGCGCTTCATCAGTCCCGAAAGCTTCGTCTTCATCGAATCGGCGATCATCCTCGCGATCGTCGTGTTGGGCGGCATGGGCAGCCAGATCGGCGTCGTGCTGGCTTCGGTGCTGCTGATCGGCCTGCCGGAGTGGTTCCGCGATCTCGGCAGCTACCGCATGCTCGCGTTCGGCCTCGCCATGGTCCTGATCATGGTGTTCCGCCCGCGCGGACTGATCTCCCACCGCGAACCGTCGGTTCGGCTGCATCCGGCTCGAGCGGAGGCGGGGCCATGACTGCGCCGCTGATCGAGGTCGAGCATCTGACCATGCGATTCGGTGGCCTGGTGGCGATCGACGACGTGTCGTTCAGCGCGCGGCCGCACGAGATCACGGCCATCATCGGCCCCAACGGCGCGGGCAAGACGACGGTCTTCAACTGCATCACCGGCTTCTACAAGCCGACCATCGGGCGGCTGACCTTGCGCACCGACCGTGAATATCTGCTCGAGCGCATGCTGGGGCACGAGATCGGCCAGCGCGCCCGGGTGGCGCGGACCTTCCAGAACATCCGGCTGTTTTCCGGCATGACCGTTCTAGAGAACCTGATGGTCGCGCAGCACAACAAGCTGATGCTGGCGTCGGGCATGAGCGTGTTCGGCATTCTGGGACTGGCGCGCTTCCGCAAGGCCGAGGCAGCGGCGATCGAAATGGCTCGCGGATGGCTGGAGCGCATCGGCCTGGTCGCCGATGCCGACCGGCCAGCCGGTGAGCTTCCCTACGGCGCACAGCGCCGGCTGGAGATCGCTCGAGCAATGTGCACCGAGCCGCATCTGCTCTGCCTCGACGAACCGGCGGCCGGACTCAATCCGCGCGAGTCGGCCGAGCTCAATGCCCTGCTGATCTCGATCCGCGATCGGGACGGCGTCGGCGTGCTGCTGATCGAGCACGACATGAGCGTGGTCATGCGGATCTCGGACCGGGTGGTCGTGCTCGACTACGGTCGCAAGATTGCCGAGGGTGCGCCGGCCGAGGTGCAGCGCGACCCGGCGGTCATTCGCGCCTATCTCGGCACCGACGACGGCGACCATGGCGAAGCCGGCGATGCGTGAGGTGCGCCATGCTTGAGGTGAGGGGCATCACGACCTTCTACGGCGCCATTCAGGCGCTGCATGGCGTCGATCTCGACGTCGCCAAGGGCGAGATCGTGACCCTGATCGGCGCCAATGGCGCGGGCAAATCGACGCTGCTCATGACGATCTGCGGCAGTCCGCGGGCGCGCTCGGGCTCGATTCGACTGGACGAGCGGGACATCACGCAATTGCCGACGCACGAGATCGTGCGACGTGGCGTGGCCCAGGTGCCGGAGGGACGACGCATCTTTCCGCGCATGAGCGTCTTCGAGAACCTGCAGATGGGGGCCACGCTGGGCGAGCCGGCGCACTTCCAGCAGGACATCGACCGGGTATTCGCGATGTTCCCGCGCTTGGCCGAGCGTCGCGAGCAGCGCGGCGGCACCTTGTCCGGCGGCGAGCAGCAGATGCTGGCGATCGGGCGGGCCCTGATGAGCCGGCCACGCCTGCTGCTGCTCGACGAGCCGTCGCTCGGCCTGGCGCCGCTGATCGTGCGGCAGATCTTTGACGCCATCGGCCGGATCGCTCGCGAGGAGGGAGTGACGATCTTCCTGGTCGAGCAGAACGCCTATCACGCCCTCCGACTGGCCGATCGCGGCTACGTCCTGGTCAACGGTCGCGTGCGCCTGAGCGGCAGCGGGCGGGAACTGCTGGCCAATGCCGAGGTCCGGTCGGCCTACCTCGAGGGCGGCCAGGCATGAGCGAGATCGACGTCTTCACCTTCGATTGGCTGGGCGACACGCTGTTCAACGTTGTGCTGTTCAATCTCGCGCTGGTCGGTCCGGCCTCGTTCGCCGCCGGGCATGCCGTAGCCATCACGTGGCGGCCGTGGAAGCTCCTGCTGTTTTACAGTGCGCTGCTGTCGGCAGGCCTGCGCTTCCTCGATTACGCCCTTGCCGGCGGGGAATTGTGGTCGGCGGGAGGCTTCCTGCTCGGCTGGCTGATACAACTGGCCGTTGCCTCGTTCGCCTACAAACTGACCCAGGCCCGGCAGATGGTTCGTCAATATCCGTGGCTCTACCGGCGCAAAGGCTTGCTGGGTTGGGAGGAGCGGCACTAAGCTTCGGGCCCATCTCCGGAGGCTGGAGACACAACAAGGGAGACTTGTATGAAGAGGAATTTCGGCGCGCTTGCCGCTGCTGTTGTCGCCCTGGCGGCGACGCCGGCGTTCGCGCAGATCAAGATCGGTTCGGCCGGCCCGATGACGGGGCAGTATGCGGCGTTCGGCGAACAGCTGAAGCGCGGTGCACAGATGGCGGTCGACGAAATCAACGCTGCGGGCGGCGTGAACGGCCAGAAGCTCGAGATGCTGATCGGCGACGATGCCTGCGATCCCAAGCAGGCGACGGCCGTTGCGAACAAGATGGTGTCGGACAAGGCGGTGTTCGTCGCCGGACATTTCTGCTCGGGTTCGTCGATCCCGGCCTCCGACATCTACAAGGAAGGCAAGATCCTGCAGATTACGCCGGCTTCGACCAACCCGAAGCTGACCGACGACGCGCTCAGCAAGGGCAACACCACGGTGTTCCGCACTTGCGGCCGTGACGACGTGCAGGGCCTCACGGTCGGCACCTACATCCTGAAGTGGCATCGCAATGCGCGCGTCGCCGTGCTTCACGACAAGTCGCCCTACGGCAAGGGCGTGGCCGACGAGACCAAGCGCACCCTGAACAAGGGCGGCCTGCGCGAGGTGATGTACGAAGCCTACAACGACACCGACAAGGACTTCACCGCGCTGATCAACAAGATGAAGCAGGCGAAGATCGACATGATCGTGCTCGGTGGCTACCACACCGCCGCCGCGCTCATGATCAAGCAGTCGCGCGAGCAGGGGCTCGGTGCGCAGATGGTCGGCTTCGACTCGCTCGAGACCGCCGAATTCGCCCAGCTGGGCGGTGCGGCGACCAACGGCGTGCTTATGTCGTTCCCGCCCAAGGCCGAGGACGATCCCAAGAACGCCGACCTGGTGAAGAAGTTCCGCGACGCCAAGTACAACCCGGAGGGCTACACGCTCTTCAGCTACGCCGCCGTCAAGGTGTGGGCACAGGCTGCCGCCAAGGCCAAGTCGACGGATCCGGCGGCCGTCGCCGCGGCGCTGCGCAGCCAGACCTACGAGTCGGCGGTCGGCCCGCTGGCCTTCGACCAGAAGGGTGACATCAAGAACCCGGTTTACGACATCTATGTCTGGAAGGACGGCAAGTCGTTCCAGGCGCAGAAATAAGTCCTGAAGCGGACGGGAAAGGCCCGGCGGATGCCGGGCCTTTTCTTTTGGCGATTCAATGTCTTGTGGCCCGCTTTCCACGATCTTGCGGAACCGTGACACCGCGGCCCCGGATATTGTATAGGGAAGATCAACAGATAGAGGGGATCGATCAGCGAGATGGCGGGGGCCACCATCGCGGTCGCGTCGGATCATGCCGGCTTCGACCTTAAGGAACTATTGAAGCGCGACCTGCAGGAAGCGGGCTACGCGGTGCTCGATCTCGGCACCAATTCGACGGCCTCGGTCGACTATCCGGATTTCGGACGGGCGATGGGCGATGCGATCGCCAGCGGCAGGGCCGAGAGGGGCGTGCTGGTTTGCGGGTCGGGTATCGGCATTTCGATCGCCGCCAACCGCAACCCGAAGGTGCGTGCCGTGCTCGCGCATGACGTCACGTCCGCCCGGCTGTCGCGCGAGCACAACGACGCCAACGTGATTGCCTTCGGTCAGCGCCTGATCGGCATCGAGGTGGCGCGCGAGGCGATGAAAGTGTTTCTGAAGACTCCGTTCGAGGGTGGCCGCCATGAAGGGCGCGTCGCCAAGCTTTCCAGGGAAAAGTGAAATGAGCCAGGCCGCTGCAAATGCGCAGGATTCCACTCTCGCGATGTTCACCCGCGGTCTCGCCGATTCCGATCCGGCGATCGACGCCGTTCTCAAGGGCGAGTTGCACCGCCAGCGCGAGCAGATCGAATTGATCGCTTCCGAGAACATCGTCTCGCGCGCCGTGCTCGAGGCCGCGGGTTCTGTGCTCACCAACAAATATGCCGAGGGCTATCCCGGCCGGCGCTACTACGGCGGCTGCGAGGAGGTCGACAAGGCCGAGCAGCTCGCGATCGACCGCGCCTGCAAGCTGTTCAACTGCAGCTTCGCCAACGTGCAGCCGCACTCCGGCGCGCAGGCCAACCAGGCCGTGTTCATGGCCCTGCTCAAGCCGGGCGACACGTTCCTGGGCATGGCGCTCGACCAGGGCGGACATCTCACGCACGGCTCGCCGGCCAACCAGTCTGGCAAGTGGTTCAAGGTGCTGTCGTACGGCGTGAAGCCGGACACGCACCAGATCGACTACGAACAGATGGAGGCGATTGCCCGCAACGAGAAGCCGAAGCTGATCATTGCCGGCGCTTCGGCCTATTCGCGGCAGATCGATTGGGCGCGCTTCCGCAAGGTCGCCGACGAGATCGGCGCGTACTTCATGGTCGACATGGCGCACTATGCCGGCCTGGTCGCAGGCGGTGCCTATCCGAGTCCGCTGCCGCACGCTCATGTCGTCACGACCACGACCCACAAGACGCTGCGCGGCCCGCGCGGCGGCATGATCCTGTCGAACGACGTCGAACTCGGAAAGAAGATCAATTCGGCGGTGTTCCCCGGCCTGCAGGGCGGCCCGCTGATGCACATCATTGCCGCCAAGGCGGTGGCGCTGGGCGAGGCACTGCGGCCCGATTTCCGGGCTTACGCGCAGGCCACCATCGACAATGCGCGGTCGCTGGCCTCGGCGCTCACGGAGCGCGGCCTGAAGATCATCTCGGGCGGCACCGACAGCCACGTCATGCTGGTCGACCTGCGACCCAAGAAGGCGACCGGCATCGCCGCCGAAAAGGTGCTCGACCGCTCGGGCATCACCGTCAACAAGAACAGCATCCCGGGCGATCCCGAGAAGTACACCGTCACCTCGGGCGTGCGCCTGGGCTCGCCGGCCGGCACGACACGCGGTTTCGGTGTCGCGGAGTTCCGTCAGGTCGGTCATCTGATCGCCGACGTGCTCGACGGCATCGCCAAGAACGGCCCCGAAGGGGACGCCCAGGTCGAGGCACAGGTGCGCGGCAAGGTCCGCGAACTTTGCGCCCGCTTTCCGATCTACCGCGACTGAAGAAGCGCAAAGGCCATAACAGGGGGAATAGATGCGCTGTCCATTCTGCGGTCACGAGGACACCCAGGTTAAGGACTCGCGACCGACCGACGACAATTCGGCGATCCGCCGGCGGCGCTACTGTCCGTCGTGCGGTTCGCGCTTCACCACCTTCGAGCGAGTGCAGTTGCGCGAGCTGACGGTGGTCAAGAAGAACGGCCAGCGCGTCGCCTTCGACCGCGACAAGCTCGCGCGTTCGATCTCGGTGGCGTGCCGCAAGCGGCCGGTCGATCCGGAGCGGGTCGAGCGGGTGGTCAACGGTATCGTCCGGCGCCTCGAAAGCTCCGGCGAGAGCGAGATTCCCTCGACCCAGATCGGCGAACTGGTGATGGACGCGCTGCGCGCGCTCGATCCGGTGGCATACGTGCGCTTTGCCTCGGTCTACCGCAACTTCCGCGAGGCCCGCGATTTCGAGGAGTTCATCTCCGACCTCGCCGAGACCAATCTCAAGGACTGATGCGATGATGCGCGCGGCGCTCGCGCTGGCGCGCCGATCGCTCGGGCGCACCTGGCCCAATCCGGCCGTCGGTTGCGTCATCGTCAAGGACGGCGCCGTCGTCGCGCGCGGCCGCACGCGGGACGGCGGCCGGCCGCACGCCGAGGCCGATGCCTTGGCCCGGGCTGGGGGGCAGGCACGCGGCGCCACGGTCTACGTCACGCTCGAGCCCTGTTCGCACCATGGCAGGTCGCCGCCCTGTGCCGAGGCGCTGGTTGAGGCCGGTGTCGCGAAGGTGGTGTCGGCACTTGAGGATCCCGATCCCCGGGTCAGGGGACAGGGACATGCGCGCCTGAAGTCGGCCGGCATCGAAGTCTCGGTCGGAGAGGGCGCCGCGGAGGCAGCTGAGATCAATGCCGGTTTCCTGTTGAGGGTGAAAGACGGGCGTCCGCTCTTCCATCTCAAGCTCGCGACGTCGCTCGACGGGCGAATCGCCACGGCGTCGGGCGACAGCAAATGGATCACGGGAGAAGCGGCACGTGCCGATGCGCATCGCCTGCGCGCGAGCCATGAGGCGATCCTGATCGGTGTGGGCACGGCGCGAGCCGACGATCCGGACCTCACCTGTCGTTTGCCTGGTCTTGACGGTTACTCGCCGATCCGTGTGGTGCTCGACTCGACGGCAAGCCTTTCTCAGTCGTCGAAGCTCGCGCAGTCGGCGCGCCGCGTGCCGGTCTGGCTGGTGTGCAGTCGTCCCGGCAATACCGAGACCCTGCGTTCGCTCGGCGTGGAGATCATCCAGGTCGATGCCGGCGCCGATGGGCGAATCGACGTGGCTGCCGCCGCGAGCGAGCTGGGCAAGCGGCAGCTGTCGCGCGTGCTGATCGAGGGCGGCGGCGAGGTCGCTTCGGCTTTCCTGAAGGCGCGCTTGGTGGATCGGGTCAGTCTCTACCGCGCCGGCAAGATGCTGGGCGGCGACAGCCGCACTGCGGTTGGTGCCCTGGGGCTGCAAAAGGTCGATTTCGCGCCCCGGTTTGCGCTGGTCTCGCAACGAGCCGTCGGTGCCGACACTCTGGAAACTTGGCATCGGGGCGCATAGGTACGGGGCATGTTCACAGGCATCGTCACGGACGTGGGCGAATTGACGGCAGTCGCGCCGGGCGGGCAGACGGGCGACCGCCGCTTCGTCATCCGCACCCGGCACGACCTGGCGCCGGTGGCCATGGGCGCATCGATCGCCTGTTCGGGCTGCTGTCTCACGGTTGTGGAAAAGGGCCCGGACTGGTTCGCCGTCGAGGCCTCGGGCGAGACCTTGGACAAGACGCATCTGGGCGATTGGCAGAAGGGCCGCCGCCTCAACCTAGAACTGTCGCTGAAGCTCGGCGACGAACTGGGCGGCCATCTGGTCTACGGACACGTCGACGGGGTGGCCACAATCGTGTCGATGACGCCGGAAGGGGGCAGCGTGCGCTTCACCTTCGAGGCGCCCCCTGAATTGGCCCGTTTTATCGCCGCCAAGGGGTCGGTCGCCATCGACGGTATTTCCCTGACCGTGAACGAAGTCGATGGCAACCGTTTCGGCGTGAATATCATCTCGCACACGCAGGCGGTGACGACCCTGGGGCAGGCCAAGGTGGGACAACGGGTCAACCTTGAGGTCGACATGCTCGCACGTTACGTTCAGCGACTGTTGGAGCACGGAAAGTCATGAGCGCGCTCGATAAGGATACTTGGCGCATCACCTTCGGCGAGGTGAAGGCCGCGGCCGAGGACATCATCGAGGAAGCCCGTCGGGGCCGGATGTTCATTCTGGTCGACGACGAGGACCGCGAGAACGAAGGCGATCTCGTGATCCCGGCGCAATGCGCCACGCCCGAAGCGATCAATTTCATGGCCAAGCATGCGCGCGGCCTGATCTGCCTGGCGCTGACCCGGGATCGGGTCGAACAGCTCGGCCTGCCGCTGATGGCGCAGAACAACGGCACGCGACACCAGACGGCCTTCACCGTGTCGATCGAGGCTCGCGAGGGCGTGACCACGGGCATCTCGGCGGCCGACCGTGCCCGCACCGTCGCGGTGGCGATCGATCGTTCCTGCGGCCCCCAGGATATCGTGACGCCGGGCCATGTGTTCCCGCTCGTCGCGCGCGACGGCGGCGTGCTCGAGCGCACCGGCCACACCGAGGCCGCGGTCGATCTTGCGCGCCTGGCGGGCCTCACCCCGGCCGGCGTGATCTGCGAGATCATGAACGACGACGGCACGATGGCCCGTCGCAACGACCTCATCACCTTCGCGCAGCGGCACGGGCTGAAGATCGGCACGATCTCCGACCTCATCGCCTATCGCCGGCGCTACGATTCGATCATTCGTCGCATCAGCGAGACCAATCTCGACAGCATCTACGGCGGCGATTTCCGCTGCGTCGTCTACCTCAACAAGGTGACCAAGGCGCAGCACGTCGCGCTCGTGAAGGGAGATCCGTCGACCGGCGGCCCGATCACCGTGCGCATGCACGCCGTCAATCTGTTCACCGACACGCTCGGCCAGCGCAGCGGCGGGCGCGGCGGCGAGATCGAGGCATCGATGCGCGAGATTGCCCAGGAAGGCCGGGGCATCATCGTCCTGATCCGCGAGCCGCTCACGGTGGTCCTGGCCGAACAGCGCCGCCGTGCCGGCGAGGCGATCGAACCGGCGGGGCAGGAGCTTCGCGACTACGGAGTCGGGGCGCAGATCCTGATCGATCTCGGCGTCAAGGAGATGGTGCTGCTGACGAACAGCAAGAAGAGCATCGTCGGCCTTGAGGGCTTCGGCCTGAAGGTGGTCGGCCAGAAGGCCGTTCCCGGCCGTCCCGCGCAAAGGAAGCCGTAGGCAGCCATGTCGACCCGGACCGAGACTCCAACGGCACGGCCGCCCGTCGCCGGAGTGAAGGGCGCGCGCATCCTGATCGTGGCATCGCCGTATTATGCCGACATCGCCGACGCGCTGGTCGGCGGGGCAAGGCGCGAGATCGAGAAGAACGGCGCGACGGCGGAATTGGTTCATGTGCCGGGTGCCTTCGAGATTCCGGGCGCGATCGCGCTGGCCGCGGCCAAGAAGGGCCGCAAGTACGATGGCTACGTGGCGCTGGGCTGCGTCATCCGCGGCGAGACCACGCACTACGACTATGTGTGCGGCGAGAGCGCGCGCGGCCTGATGGATCTGACGCTGAATCACAAGCTCGCGATCGGCTACGGCATCGTCACGGTGAACAACATGGACCAGGCGCGGGCACGCGCCTTCACCGATCGCGGCGACAAGGGCGGCGACAGTGCGCACGCCTGTCTCGTCATGGTGGCGCTGGCCCGCCGCTGGAAGAAGAAATGACCGACGCCGCTCCCGTTGCCCCGAGCCGCCGTCAGGCCGCAAGACTGGCGGCCGTCCAGGCGCTCTATCAATGGCAGGAAGGCCAGGACGAGCCGGCGGCGATCATCGAGCAGTTCCTGAACGTGCGCACCGGCGAGACCGGTGAGGGCGGCATGCGGCGCGATGCCGACAAGCCCCTGTTCAAGGATGTCGTCGAGGGTACGGCGTCGCACAAGGAAGAACTCGAGAAGACGGTGTCCTCCGCGCTGTCCCAGGACTGGACCTGGGGCCGGGTCGACCGGCTGGTGCGCGCGATCCTTCTCGCCGGCGCCTATGAGCTGATCCATCGCCGGGATGTGCCGCCGAGGGTGGCGATCAACGAATATGTCGAGATCGCGCACGCGTTTTACGACAAGGGCGAGCCGACGTTCGTCAATTCGGTGCTCGACCGTCTGGCGCGCCAGGAGCGTGCGGCGGACCTCGCCCGGTAGGATGCCGTGGCACGGACAAAGCGGAGCGGCGAGTTCGAACTGATCGCCCGCTACTTTGCGCCGTTGGCGAAAGGCTTCCGCGGCGCCCGCGGTCTCAAGAGCGACAATGCCTTCCTGGCGAGCGACGGCCGACACGACCTCGTGGTCAAGACCGACACGATCGTTGCCGGCGTCCATTTTCTGGCGAACGAGAGGCCGGAACTGGTGGCGCAACGCGCCCTGCGAGTCTGCCTGTCGGACCTCGCGGCAGGGGGCGCCACGCCCTATGTCTACCAGATAGGGCTTTCGCTCGAGCGCGATTGGACCGAGCGCTGGATCCGCGGCTTCGCGCGCGGGCTCGCGGCGGACCAGCGGAAGTATCGCGTGACCCTCACCGGCGGCGACACCACGCAGACTCCGGGGCCGACCACCATCACGGTGACGGCATTCGGCAAGGTCGTGCGCGGCGGCGGGATCGGCCGCGACGGCGCGCGGGCGGGCGACGACCTGTGGGTCAGCGGCACGATCGGCGATGCCGCCCTCGGCCTGCTGGTTGCGCAGGGAAGGCTGAAGGGGGAAGGCCTGGAAAGGCGCTATCGCCTGCCGCTGCCACGCACGGCCCTGGGAACGCGCCTGCGCGGACTGGCGCGCGCCGCCGCCGATGTCTCGGACGGACTGCTGGCCGACGCCGGTCACATCGCGGATGCTTCGGGGCTCGCCGTCACGATCGAGCGCAACCTGGTGCCCCTCTCGGGCGATGCGAAGCGGGTACTCGGGCGCCAACCGGCATTATGGGCCCGCGCGCTGGCCGGCGGCGACGACTACGAACTGCTGATCGCCGTCCCGGTTCGCAAGCGGGCGGCGTTGCAGCGTGCATCGCGGGCGGCGGGCATCAAGGTCACCCGAATCGGTGCCTTCTCGAAAGGCAGCGGGGTACGGCTGACCGTTTCAGGGCAAACCGTGAAGCCCGGCGCCCGCGGCTATACGCACTTCTAGCGATACGCGGCTTCATGGCTGCACTGCAGCCAATTCGCTTGGGACGGCGACTCCCCGCCACTAGAGTGCGCCCCCAATGGACGGATCGATAAAGGTCGAGGAAACGGCTGCGACGACGCCGGCAGGTCTGCCGCGACGGGCGATTCGCAACATCGCGCTGCTGGCGATCTGCCAGGCCCTGACCCAGGGCAGCAATACGTTGATGTTCGCGTCGTCGGCGCTCGCGGTGCTGACCATCGTGTCACCCGACATGCGCATGTTCGCCAACCTGCCGGTCACGATGCAGCATCTCGGCGTCATGCTGTCGGTGTTCCCGGCATCGCTGCTGATGATGCGAGTGGGGCGCAAGGTCGGCTTTCGCGTCGGCTCCACCCTGGGAATGATCGGCGCCACGTGCTCGGCCTTCGGGCTCGGCATCGGCAGCTTTACCGTGATGTGCATCGGCGGCCTGCTGCTGGGCTATGCCGTCGCCAACATGCAGCTCTACCGCTTTGCCGCCGTCGAACTGGCGCCCAGCCACTACCGCGCACAGGCGATCTCCTATGTCACGGCCGGCGGCGTGCTGGCCGGGATCATCGGACCGACCCTGGCGCGCTGGACGCCGGACCTCTGGGTGCCGACCTTCCAAGCGAGCTTCGCGGCGGTGGTGTGCATCCATGCCATCGTGTTCGTGGTCCTTGGCTTCATCGAGTTTCCGCGAGTGAAGGCCGAGGATGCCGCGGGCCCACAGCGTCCGCTGCTGCAGATCGTCACCCAGCCGACCTACATGGTCGCCGCCGCCGGCGGCATGATCGCCTTCGGCGTGATGTCGTTCGTGATGGCGGCCTCGCCGCTTGCCATCGTCATGTGCGGTCTCGACAAGACCGAGGCGCCGATCACGATCTTCGTGCACGTGATGGGCATGTTCCTGCCGGCCTTCTTTACGGGGCACCTGATCCAGCGCTTCGGCGTGTTCACGGTGATGAGCGCGGGCGGGGCGATCCTGATCGCGGGCGTGATCGTGGCCCTGGCGGGAACGACCGAGTGGCACTTCCGGATCTCGCTCGGCCTGAACGGGCTGGGCTGGAACTTCCTGTTCGTCGGAGCGACGACGCTCCTGACCACGACCTACCGCCCCGCCGAGCGCGGCAAGGCGCAGGCGTTCAACGACTTCATGGTGTTCGGCACGACGGCGACGGCCAGCCTGCTGGCCTCGGTCGTCCTCGAACTGCAGGGCTGGGCGCATCTCAACTACGTGGCGCTGGTCCTGGTTTGCGTCGCTTTGCTGATCGTCGGGACTTTCCGTCTGCGAAATCCCGCGCGGATATAAGGCCCGCCAACCCCTTGAGCGGACGGGCCTTTTCCAAAGGCCGTGTTGCGAAGTAGGGGGCGTTCTGTCATTTTCCGCCCGCCTCGCGCCGGGGGAGAACCGTAGTCTTCGGCAAGCGACAGGCTGAAAACGCGGCAAAAACAATAGGTTAACAACTATGTCTTCCGTTCTTTGGGCCGTCATCGGCTGCGGCGTCATCGCCGTGCTGTACGGCGTCTACACAGCCTCGCGCGTCATGGCGGCCGATGCCGGCACGCCGCGCATGCAGGAGATCGCGCAGGCGGTCCAGGAAGGTGCGGCTGCCTATCTCCGCCGCCAATACACGACCATCGCCATCGTCGGCGTCGTCGTGCTGATCCTGCTCTTCCTCTTCCTCGGCAAGTTCGCCGCGGGCGGCTTCCTGATCGGCGCCGTGCTGTCGGGGGCCACGGGCTTCATCGGCATGAACGTGTCGGTGCGCGCCAACGTGCGCACCGCGGTCGCCGCGCAGAAGAGCCTGGGCCAGGGCCTCGACCTCGCCTTCAAGGCGGGCGCCATCACCGGCATGCTGGTCGCCGGTCTCGCCCTGCTCGGCGTCTCGGGCTACTTCGCCGTGCTGCTCAAGGCCGGTCTCGCGCCGCAGAGCCGCGAGATGATCGACGCGCTGGTCGCGCTCGGCTTCGGCGCCTCGCTGATCTCGATCTTCGCCCGTCTCGGCGGCGGCATCTTCACCAAGGGTGCCGACGTCGGCGGCGACATGGTCGGCAAGGTCGAAGCCGGCATCCCGGAGGATGACCCGCGCAATCCGGCGACCATCGCCGACAACGTCGGCGACAATGTCGGCGACTGCGCCGGCATGGCTGCCGACCTGTTCGAGACCTATGCCGTGACCATCGTGGCCACCATGGTGCTGGCGTCGATCTTTTTCGGCGGCAATCCGGCGCTGCTCTCGAAGCTGATGCTGTTCCCGCTGGTGATCGGCGGCGTCTGCATCATCACGTCGATCATCGGCACGTACTTCGTGCGGCTGGGATCCGACAACAACATCATGTGGGCGATGTACAAGGGCGTGATCGCGGCCGCCGTGCTGTCGATCCCCGCCATCTGGTTCGCCACCGACCGCATCGTCGGCATGGGCACCACGATGACCGTGGGCACCCATAGCTTCACCGGCATGTCGCTGTTCTGGTGCTCGCTGGTCGGTCTCGCCGTCACCGGTCTGATCGTCTGGATCACCGAGTACTACACCGGCACCGACTACCGTCCGGTCAAGGCGGTCGCCGCAGCCTCGCAAACCGGCCACGGTACCAACGTCATCGCCGGCCTTGCGATGTCGATGGAAGCGACCGCGTTGCCTGCGCTGCTGATCTGCGCCGGCATCGTGATCTGCTACGTGCTCGCCGGCCTGTTCGGCATCGCCATCGCGACGACCGCCATGCTGGCGCTCGCCGGCATGGTGGTGGCGCTCGACGCCTACGGCCCGGTCACCGACAATGCCGGCGGCATCGCCGAAATGGCGGGCCTGCCGAAGGAAGTGCGCAAGAACACCGACGCGCTCGATGCCGTCGGCAACACCACCAAGGCGGTCACCAAGGGCTACGCCATCGCGTCGGCCGGTCTCGGTGCGCTGGTGCTGTTCGCGGCCTACACCTCGGACCTCACGTACTTCATCTCGCAGGGCAAGCTCGGCATCAAAGCCGTCAACTTCTCGCTCGAGAATCCGTACGTCGTGGTCGGACTGCTGATCGGCGGCGGTCTGCCGTACCTGTTCGGCGGCATGTCGATGCTCGCCGTCGGCCGCGCCGCCCAGGCGGTGGTCGAGGAGGTGCGCCGGCAGTTCAAGGAGAAGCCCGGCATCATGGAAGGCAAGGACCGTCCGGACTACGGCCGCGCCGTCGACATGCTGACCAAGGCCGCGATCAAGGAAATGATGATCCCGTCGCTGCTGCCGGTGCTGTCGCCGATCGTGCTGTATTTCGTGATCTCCTGGATCGGCGGCAAGGCCGACGCCTTCGCGGCGGTCGGCGCCATGCTGCTCGGCATCATCGTCACCGGCATCTTCGTCGCCATCTCGATGACGGCCGGCGGCGGTGCCTGGGACAATGCCAAGAAGTACATCGAGGAAGGCCATTTCGGCGGCAAGGGCTCCGAAGCCCATAAGGCCGCCGTCACCGGCGACACCGTCGGCGATCCGTACAAGGATACGTCCGGCCCGGCGGTCAACCCGATGATCAAGATCGCCAACATCGTGGCGCTGCTGCTCCTCGCCGTTCTGGCGCACTGAGCGGAAGCGACCTCAAACGAAAAGCCCCGGTGGAAACACCGGGGCTTTTTTTGTTCGGTCGCCGCGCGGACTAGATGCCGCCGGTGGGCGCGCCCGGGTTGCTCTCCTGCCGAGGTCCGCTGAAGCGGCCGACGTTGCCGAGGATCTGCTCGAGCACCGTCAGTTCCTTGCCGGTGGTCGGCGTGATGCGCGCCACCATGGTGATGTCCTTGGCGTCGGCCATGTCGTAGCTCTTCTGGGTCTGCAGGCGGCCGCCTTCGTCGAAATTGAGCTGCAGCACGTTCTGCGAGATCGTCGACTGTTTGAAGAAGGCGACCTGCTCCTGCTTGGAGGAGATGTAGTACCAGACGTTCGGATTGAAGGTGGCGACCGCCGAGGGGCTGCCGATCAGGCGCACGACGTCCTCGCGGCTCTGGGTCTTGACCTCCAGCTTCTCGAGCGAACCCGGTGTCGGGGCGAAGCCGCGCATCTCCAGGTTCTTGTCACAGCCGCCGAGCACCAACGGGCCGAGCAGGGCACCGGCGAGGACCAACGGGACGGAGCGACGCATGGAGGACTTCTTGAGTTGATGGGGCGGAGGCCGCACAACATGTCGTGGCGTCGGGCCGGGGTCAACCGAGCCGGCAGGGTCGAGGGAGTAGGGTTTGTTCCGCCGAAAGAATCCGCACGATGCGTTCGCAGCGGCGCTTTACACCAGGACCGGCGAGCGGGCGCGCGACCGGTTTCTGTTCGAGCAGTGCGCCATACCGGACACGCTCGACGGTCGTTTCGACGCGCTCGCCCTGCTGGCCGCGCTGGCGATCGAACGGCTGCGCCGCGAGCCGGACGGAGAGGCGCTGTCGCAGGCCTTCTTCGATGCGATGTTCCGTCACCTCGACCTCACCCTGCGCGAGATCGGCGTGCAGGACCTGGGGGTGGGCCGGCGCATCAAGATCATGGCCGAAGGATTCCAGGGGCGGGCCCTGGCTTACCGGTCGGCACTCGCCTCGGAGGACCCCGCGCAACTGAGCGAGGCCTTGCGCCGCAACGCCTATGGCGGTAGGCCGCCTGCCGACCCTGCGGCAGTGGCCGCGCTCGAAGACTATGTGCGCAGCGAGGCGGCGCGGCTTGCCGCGACCCCGCGCAACGCCCTCATCAAGTAGCAGGAAGATGGTTCAGCCCGTTGATAAGACGCCCAAATCAGGCCCCCCCAAATCCGAGATCGAACGCATCGTCGACCTCGAGCGCATGGCGGCTGGCGGCGCCGCCCTGGAGATCGCGGCGAGCGAGGGCGAGCGTGCGGCCCTGGCCAAACGCTTCGGTTTCCTCGGGCTGCCCGCCTTTTCAGCCCGTGTGACGGTCGATCGCCGGACGGGCGGGCAGGTGGTCGTCGAAGGCCGTCTGCGCGGCAAAATCGTGCAGGCCTGCATCCTGACCCTGGAACCAGTGACCCAGGACCTCGACGAGACTTTTCGCATCGTCTTCCGCCAGGACGCCCAGGATGAGCGGGATCCCGAGAGCGGCGAGGCGGTCCTGAGCGCCCAGGCCGATGCGCCGGAGCCGCTCTCGGGAAATCTGCTCGATGTCGGCGAAATCGTCGCCGAGCAGCTCTCTCTGGCCGCCGACCCCTATCCGCGCCGCCCCGGGGTGACCCTGGAAGACGTGATGCCAAAGCCCCGGGAAGGGGTCCGTCGGGGAGGCAGGCCGCCCAAAGGCGAGCAGCGGCGGCATCCGTTTGCCGGTCTGGCGGCTCTCAGAGACAAGCCCCGCCGCGACCGCTAAATTGTTGCGGCGGTGTAACGTTTTGGCTAGAGAAGTCGGCCCGCCGCGCCTATAGAGCGCGGCCTCAGCTTTTATGGGGCACTGGCGCCGTTTCGCCGGCGCCGCCCCGTCGTGGAGAGTGTCATGGCAGTTCCCAAGAAGAAGATTTCCAAGTCCCGCCGCAACATGCGCCGGGCCCATCACGGCCTGCCGTCGATGGCCCATGTCGAGTGCAAGAACTGCGGCGAACTCAAGCGCCCGCACATGGTCTGCTCGCATTGCGGCTACTATCGTGAGGACATGCCGGTCCTGGCCGACGGCGCGTCGGCCGAGAAGTAGTCTTCACGGAGCGCGCCGATGAGCGCGGGCAAGGTCGTTCTCGCGCTCGACGGCATGGGCGGCGATCACGCCCCCGGCGTCGTGGTCAATGGCGCCGACATCGCCCGTGAGCGTTACCCTGGCGCCTCCTTCTTGCTGTTCGGGGATCCGGCCCGGCTGAAGCCGCTGGTCGACAAGCGCAAGGGCCTGGCCAAGTCGCTCGAAATCGTGCCGGCCGAGGACGCCGTCCTGGCCGACGACAAGCCGACCTTCGCACTGCGCCGCCGGCGCAAGTCGAGCATGTGGCTGGCCTGCGAAGCGGCGGCCCAGGGCCGCGCCGACACCGTGATCTCCGCCGGCAATACCGGCGCGCTGCTGGCGATTTCGATGTTTGCCATGCGCATGGTCGAGGGCGCGCACCGGCCGGCGCTGGCGTCGTTCCTGCCGACCAGCCGCGGCGAGACGGTCATGCTGGATCTCGGGGCCAACCTCGAATGCGACGCCGAAAATCTCAGTGAATTCTCGGTGATGGGCAGCGTCTTCGCCCAGGTGCTGCTTGGCCTCGACAAGCCCAAGATCGGCCTGCTGAACGTCGGATCCGAGGAACTCAAGGGCCACGAGGAACTGCGGATCGCCGCCGCCCGCCTGCGTGCCGAGAATTCGCCGGTCAATTTTCACGGCTTCGTCGAGGGCAACGACATCGGTACCGGCCTGGTCGATGTCGTCGTGACCGACGGCTTCACCGGCAACATCGCGCTGAAGTCGATCGAGGGTACCGCGAAGCTCTATACCAGCTTCGTCCGGGACGCTTTCCGGACTTCGACCTTCGCCAAGATCGGCTACCTCTTCGCCTCGGGCGCCTGGACCAAGCTGCGCAAGCGGGTCGATCCGCGGCGCTACAATGGCGGCGTGTTCCTGGGCCTCGACGGCATCTGCGTGAAGAGCCATGGCGGCACCGACGATCTGGGATTCGCCTATGCGATCGGCGTCGCGGTCGATCTGGTACGCTACGAATACAAGAACAAACTGGTCGAAGGCCTGGCAAGGCTGAAACAGGTCGCGCCGGCTCCCGGGCCGGCGACGGCGGAGCTTCAGGCCACCGGAGGAGCTGAGTGATTCGGTCCGTCGTTCAGGGGTGTGGCGCCTATCTGCCCGAAAAAGTCGTCACCAACGACGAACTGGCCAGGAAGATGGAGACCTCCGACGAGTGGATCCGTCAGCGCACCGGCATCACTCAGCGCCACATCGCCGCCGACGGCGAATTCACGTCGCATCTCGCCCTGAAGGCCTCGGAGCGTGCGCTGGCCCATGCCGGCATGAAGGCCTCCGACCTCGACCTGATCGTGCTGGCGACCGCCACGCCCAACGAGACGTTCCCGGCCACCGCCACCGTGGTGCAGAAGGAACTCGGCATGACCAAGGGCGCCGCCTTCGACCTGCAGGCGGTTTGCGCCGGCTTCGTCTACGGCGTCTCGGTGGCCGACAGCCTGCTGAAGTCCGGCATGGCCTCGACGGCGCTGGTGATCGGCGCCGAGACCTTCTCGCGCATCCTCGACTGGAACGACCGCGGCACCTGCGTGCTGTTCGGCGACGGAGCGGGCGCGATCGTCCTCAAGGCCGAGCAGGGGCAGGGGACCTCAGCCG
>JBGAIW010000160.1:0-7617 GCA_044225265.1 Reyranella sp. | reverse complement strand
AATCGGCGGCTGAGCGCGGGCAGCCCGGACAGTTCGTGGCGGAGGATTTCCTCCGCCACGCCGCTGAAGCTCTCGACCGGCGTGCCATCGCGGCCCGCCAAACCGAGATGCGCGACCTGTGGCCGGTCGATCGGCTGGCCGATCTCGCTCACCAGATGACATTGGGCCGCCCCGACCTGCGGCAGGCTCGCCACGATCGCCTCGGCGATCCGCCGCGCCGCCACGTTGTAGAGCAGGCCGACATGGCTGACCGGGTTCTTGCCGGCGGCCGCCTCTAGGCTCATCGGCCGGAACGGCGTGATCAGGCCGTTGACGCGATTGCCGCGTCCGACCTCGCCGTCGTCGCCGGCCTCGGCCGAGGTGCCGGTGACGGTCAGGTAGACCGAGCCGGACGCGATGTCGTCGGCGGCATTGACCCGGATGCGGCAGCCGTCGAAGCCCTCCGCCGCGGCGAGCGGCAGGACGCGCCGGCGGATCTCTTCGGTTTCGCCGACATAGGCATCGAGGCCGGGCACGTGCCGGCCGATCAGGGCGCAGGCCACGGTGAGCGACACGGCGCCTCCGCGGCGCACGCCCATCACCTTGATGTCCTCGCCCCAGGCGGGACGGTCGGTGGCCCGGGCGCGTCCGTTCAGCGTGCGCTCGATCTTCAGCACCAGCCGTTCGAGCGCGCTCATCGGGGCGTAGCCGACGCCGATCGAGGTGTCGTTGGCGAGCGGCATCGAGCCCAGCCGCGCGCCGCGCGCGAACAGCTCGGCCAGTTCGCGCGATCCGGGGCGCACCTTGTCGTGCAGCACGACATGCCGGTCGGCGTCGAAGCCGTGCAGGTTCTCGCGCAGCCACCGGCGCGAGCCTTCGATCGCGAATTCGGCCACCGGCACGCGGGCGTCGCCCAGGGCGGCGGTGGCACGGCCGGACAGGTAGATTTCGGCCGGCGCCGTCACCTCGCCGCCGCCGAACGCGGCGCGCGAACTGCCGCCGCACAGCAGCACCTTGTCGACGTTGTGATGCAGGATGACGCCGAACCGGTCGAGGTAATGGCGGCAGAGGTTGGCGCTGAGCGTTTGCGCCAGGGCATCGCAGATGCTGTCGGGATGGCCGAGACCCTTGCGCTCCACCATCTCGACCGGCGGCTCGGCGGCGGCGAGGGGCGAGACGACGACGTTCATCGTCCGGTTCCGCCCGGCGCCCAGCCTCCGGCGCCGACCAGCGGCACGAAGCGCACGGGATAGAGCTCCTCGATCGTATCGTCTCCGTCGGCCCGCCGCGTCAGCCGGATCAGCATCTGGTTGTGCGGATCGCCCATGGGCATGACGAGGCGTCCTCCCGGCTTGAGCTGGTCGCGCAACGCCGGCGGCACGCGCGGACCTTCGGCCGTGACCACGATGGCGTCGTAGGGAGCGCCGGCCGGATGGCCCAGGGTGCCATCGCCCTCGATGACGTGCACGTGGCCGTAGCCCAGCCGCTCGAGGGCGGCCTTCGCTCCGGCGACGAGGGCGGGGAGGCGTTCGATGGTGAAGACCTCGCCCGCGATTTCGGCCAGCACGTCGGCGGCATAGCCCGAGCCCGTGCCGACCTCGAGCACACGCTCGCCACCGCCGAGGCGCAGGGCCTCGGTCATCGAGGCGACGATGAAGGGCTGCGAGATCGTCTGGCCTTCGCCGATCGGCAGCGGCTGGTCGGCATAGGCGGAGTCCCGCAGTTCCGGCGGCACGAATTCCTCCCGCGGCACGCGCTTCATGGCTGCCAGGACCTTCGCATCCTTCACGCCGCGCGCCGCGATGTGCTCGCGTACCATCGTCTGCCGGCGCTTGGCGTAGGGCTCGATCGGCTTCATGTTCCGGTTCCTGAGCAAGGGTATCGGTGGGCGGTGCCGGGACGATTGATTTGCCTCAATCGCCGGCCGCGGAAGGAGCGAAGGTCATGGTCCAGGCTTCATTGGCGCGGGTCTTATGGGACGCCAACGCGGACTGGGCGGCGCGCATTCTGGCGCACCGCTTCGTGACCGGACTGGGCGACGGCACGCTCGTAACGGAGAGTTTCAAGAGCTATGTCGCGCAGGATGCCTACTTCCTCGATGCGTTCGCGCGGGCCTACGCCTTCTGCCTGGCGCACGGCACCTCGCGCGACGATCTGTTCGGCTTTTCCGAATTGATCGCGGGCGTGCTCGACGAACTGAAGCTGCACAAGAGCTACACCGAGAAACTGAACGTCTCGCTCGACGGCGTGACGCCGCTGCCCGCGACCACGGCCTATGTCGATTTCCTGCTCGGCATCGCACGACTGGGCAAGCTCGGCGAGACGATCGCCGGCATGACGCCCTGCATGCGGCTCTACGCCTATCTCGGCCAGAGTCTGGCAAAGAAGCCGGTCGCGCCGGCCTATGCCGACTGGGTGAAGACCTATTCCGATCCCGGCTTCGAGGCGCTGGCGGTGCGGCTCGAAGGCCTGCTCGACCAGCACGCGACGAACACGCCGGCGGTGCGCGCCAATTACCGGCGCGCGATGGAACTCGAATACAATTTCTTCGACGCGAATACGTAGACAGTCGAAGCGGGAAGTCCTCATCCTGAGGAGCACGCCGAAGGCGTGCGTCTCGAAGGATGGGGGCAGGCACCTTGTTTGATGCTCATCCTTCGAGACGCGCCCTGCGGGCGCTCCTCAGGATGAGGTTCTTCTTTTCCCAACGGCCTAGAGCGCCGCGAGCTTTTCCATCGAGCGTTCGAGGGCGCCGTGCAAATCCGCCGTGAGGCGCGGGCCCATGGCGGCGCGCACTTCCTGTTCGGCGTTCGACCACAGCGGAATGGCGCGCTTGAACAGGGCGCGGCCGGCCGGTGTCGCGACCAGCTCGTGGCGGCGACGGTCGCCCGAGGCGGCACGCTCGACCAGACCGCTGGCGAGCAGCGGGCGGAGGTTGCGCGTCAACGTGGTGCGGTCGGTGGCGAGCAGCTCCGACAGCCGTCCGATCGACACCGGGCCTTCGGCGCAAATGAAGCCGAGCAGCGAGAATTGCGAGATCTTGAGACCGGTGGGGCTGAGGTGCTGGCTGTAGATCTGCGTCACCCGGCGTGCCGCCCCCCGCACGCGAAAGCAGGTGCAGTCGAGCGGCGACAGGCGAGGGGCCGGCTGGGACATGCGCGCGAGCTTAGACCGTGCCCTTGCGATGGCCAAGCGCAAATGGTGTATATGCACTCAACACCGACCGACTCCCTGGGAGACATTCCACCATGAACGCACAAGCTGCCGGTTTCGGCGTCGTGCCGCTCGACAAGGCTCGCACCATGGACGGCATGACGCTGTTCACCGAGATGGCGGCCGGCCGCCTGCCGGCGCCGCCGATCTGCGAGACCCTGGGCATCCGTCTTGCCGAGGTCGAACTGGGCCGCGTCGTGTTCGCCTACACGCCGTCTTTCGCGCACTACAATCCGCTGGGCAGCGTGCATGGCGGCATCGCCGCGACCCTGCTCGACTCGGTGATGGGCTGCTGCATCCACACCACGCTCAAGGCCGGTACCGGCTACACCACGGTCGAGATCAAGGTGAACTACGTGCGCGCCATGAGCGACAAGACCGGCCCGGTGAAAGCCGAAGGCAAGGTGATCAATGTCGGCTCGCGCATCGCCACGTCGGAGGGCCGGCTGGTCGATGCCTCGGGCAAGCTCCTGGCGCATGGCACCACGACCTGTCTGGTCTTTCCGATCTGAGGGTCACGCCCGCTCAGGGGCATTTCGCATCGCCTGTCGGGTTACACGAGCCCTCTTGCCGCGTTTGACCTCTTGCTGGGAAAGTCCCATTTCAAGGCAATCGAGGGCTGCGTCGAACGATGTTTGTCGCCACAACCCGTGGCATCCGTGTGACGGTGACACCGCAATATCTGCCTGACCAATCGGATCCGGCAAAGGCGCAGTTCGTCTGGGCCTATCATGTCCGTATAGAGAATAAGGGTGATGTGACGGCGCAGCTGCGCAGCCGGCACTGGAAGATCACCGACGGCATGGGGCGTCGCCAGGAAGTGAAGGGGCCGGGCGTGGTTGGCAAGACGCCGAGGCTGCGCCCGGGCGAGATGTTCGAGTACACTTCGGGCACGTCGCTCTCGACTTCATCCGGCTTCATGGGCGGCACGTACCAGATGGTGAGCGAGCAAGGTGAGGAATTCGATATCGAGGTTCCGACTTTCTCGCTCGATATGCCGGGAGTAACCCGGCAGCTTAACTAGGTGTCCTCCGTCCGGCGCCGAGTGAAGAGGTAAGACGATGAACAAGATGCTGAAGCGGAGCGAGGTCGTCTCGCTGGCCACCGGCCTTCCCCGTCCGTCGCGCGAGGAGGCCGAGGCCGCCGTGCGCACGCTGATCCAGTGGGCAGGCGACAATCCCGACCGCGAGGGCCTGGTCGGTACGCCCGACCGCGTCGTGCGCGCCTACGAGGAATTCTTCGCCGGCTACGACGAGGATCCGCGCGAGATGCTGCAGCGGACCTTCGAGGAGGTCGAGGGCTACGACGAGGTCGTGATGCTGCGCGACATTCGCCTCGAGTCGCACTGCGAGCACCACATGGTGCCGATCATCGGCAAGGTCCATATCGGCTACCTGCCCGACAAGCGCGTGGTCGGCATCAGCAAGCTCGCCCGCGTGGTCGATGCCTATGCCCGCCGCCTGCAGATCCAGGAGAAGCTCACGGCGCAGATCGCCAACTGCCTGCAGGAAGTGCTGCAGCCGCGCGGCGTCGCCGTCGTGATCGAGGCGGCGCACCAGTGCATGACCACGCGCGGCGTGCACAAGTCGGACGTCGCCATGGTGACCAGCCGCATGCTGGGCGCCTTCCGCGACAACGGCGAGACGCGCCGCGAGTTCCTGACTATGATCGGTCGCAGTTCTGGTTAGTTGGAGTTTGGCTTGGCTGGAGAAATCGTCGATTCCGTCGAAATGCTGCGCCGTCTCGTGGCGTTCGACACCACCTCTCGCAACTCCAACCTCGCCCTGATCGACTATGTCCGGGACTACCTGAAGGGCCACGGCGTCGAGTCCAAACTGGTGCCCAGCGAGGACGGCAAGAAGGCCAACCTGTTCGCCACCGTCGGGCCGATGGTGAAGGACGGCGTCGTCTTGTCGGGCCACACCGACGTGGTGCCGGTCGATGGCCAGCCGTGGGACACCGATCCCTGGACGCTCACGCTCAAGGACGGGAAGTATCACGCGCGCGGCACCTGCGACATGAAGGCGTTCTATGCCATCGCGCTCGCCATGCTGCCGCAGTTCCTGAAGGCGGGCCTCAGGAAGCCGATCCATTTCGCGCTGAGCTACGACGAGGAGGTGGGCTGCATCGGCGCTCATTCGCTCGCCGCCGCGATGGCCAGGGAAGTGCCGCGGCCGCGCGCCATCATCATCGGCGAGCCGACCATGATGACGGTCGTGCACGCCCACAAGGGCGCGCAGATGTACGTCACCAAGTTCACCGGCTTCGAGGCGCATTCCTCGATGACCCACCTCGGCGTCAGCGCCATCCATTTCGCCGGCGAGTTCGTGCACTACCTCAACACGGTGCAGGACGAGCTCGATGCGCAGTTTCCGCCGACCAGCGAGTTCACGCCGCCGGCGCCGACCTTCAATGTCGGCACGATCGTCGGCGGCACCGCGGGCAACATCCTGGCCCGCGAGTGCGAGGTGCTGTGGGGCTACCGCGAGCTGCCCGACCGTCCGCTGACCGCGCTGGGCGAGCGCGCGCAGACCTGGTTGAAGGACGTGTTGCTGCCCCGGATGAAGGCCAAGCATCCGTCGGCGCAGATCGACACGGTGGTGCGCTCCTCGACGATCGGCTTCTCGCCCGACGGCAACGAGGAAGCCAAGGCGCTCGCCGCCAACTGGTCCGGCTCCAACACGGTGGGCAGCGTGGTCTACGGCACCGAAGCCGGCATCTTCAAGAAGACGCTCGGCGTGCCGACCGTCGTGTGCGGCCCGGGCGACATCGCCCAGGCGCACCAGCCGAACGAGTTCATCCTCGCCTCCCAGGTCACCGCCTGCGAGGGTTTCATGAAGCGCATGATGGAGTGGTGCGCCCGCGGGTGACGCCATGACGGGTCGCCGCGCCCTGCTTCTCTCCCTGTCGGGAGTGCTGTCAGGATCCGCTGCGCTGGCTCAAGGTGTGGCGCGGCCGGCTCGCGGCCCATGGCGCGTGGCTGTGCTGCGGCCCTCAGGGGTCACCGATGTCGAGCACATCGAGACTGCTCTCCGGACACTGGGCTACGAACCGGGACGCGACGTCACGGTCGACATTCGCTTCGCCGGCGGCGACGTCGCGAGGCTTCCGGCCCTTGCCAGGGAGCTGATGCAGCACAAGCCCGACGTGGTGATTGCCGTGGGCGAGGCAGCCGCCCGCGCGGCGCGCTCGGCGTCCGACACGGTGCCTCTCATCATCTTCGGCAACTTCGATCCCGTGGCGGCAGGCCTGGCGCAAAGTCTGGCGCGCCCCGGGCGAAACACCACCGGGATCATGATTTCCTCGGAAGGCACGCTGGCCGGCAAGAAGCTCGAGCTTCTGAAGGAGGCCGTACCGGGACTGCAGCGGGTTGGCGTTCTGACTCCGGATGACCCCGCCGCGCGCATGCAGATCGAAGAGATTCGCCGCGCAGCCGCCGCCCTGGGCGTCGAAGTTCTGTTCGTGGAAGTCCGCGGCGGCTCTTACGGGCCCGCCTTTGCGGAGTTCGCCGACGGCCGGGTCGGTGCCGTGCTGGTCGCCGCCCACACCTTCTTCGTAAGGGATCGCCGGGCAGTCATAGATTTGGCCCGGATTGCGAGGCTGCCAGCCATCTACGAATGGCCGGACCAGGTGCGCGATGGCGGGTTGATGTCCTATGGACCGCCCAGCCTCGATGCCATGTGGCGACGTATCGCCGAATATGCAGATCGGATCCTGAAGGGCGCGCCGGCCGGTGACCTACCGATCGAATTGCCGTTCCGGCTGGAGCTCGCGATCAACCTGCAGGCAGCCAGGGCCATTGGCTTCACCGTGCCGCCGGTATTGCTGGCGCGCGCCACGGAGATCATCGACTAGCCAGGCGTGCCATGGACTCTTTGTGGTTTGTCGCGATTTGAGATTTCGTGGTGTCGGCTCCGGGCTGTCCGCGCTGTGGACCGTCAGGCCGAGGACGGCGCCGTGATGCCGAAATGGAGAAGATTGCCGTGCCGGACCTGATTGCCGTCGACTGGGGCACGAGTTCGCTGCGGGGCGCGCGCCTCGACGCGAGCGGCCTGGCGCTCGAGGAGAAGAGTGCGCCGCTCGGCATCCTCAACGTTCCGGACAACGACTTCGCCGGCGCTTTCGCGGCGCAGTTCGGCGACTGGATGAAGCCGGCCGGCAGCCTCTGCCTGATCTCGGGCATGGCGGGCAGCCGCCAGGGCTGGGAAGAGGCGCCCTATGTGTCCTGTCCCGCTGGACCCGCCGAACTCGCCAAGCGCCTGCACTGGATCGAGCGCGGCCCTTTTCCCGGACGCATCGCGATCGTGCCCGGCCTCAGCGATACGCAGCGTGAGGTCCCCGACGTCATGCGCGGCGAGGAAGTGCAGATCTTCGGCGCGATGCGGCTCGCCGGCCTCGACGAGGGCCTGTTCGTGTTGCCCGGCA
>JBGAIW010000159.1:0-7656 GCA_044225265.1 Reyranella sp. | reverse complement strand
CCTTCACCCTGATCACCTTCAAGGCCTTCAACTGACCATGGAACCGGCGAAGAAGGTCGGCCCGCTCGAAGCCGGGCTCGAATGGCTGATCATGAGCAGCCGCTGGCTTCAGGCGCCGCTCTATGTCGGCCTGATCGTCGTGCTCGGCGTCGTCGTGGTGAAGTTCCCGTTCAAGCTCTGGGAGCTGATGAAGAAGGCGGCCACCGCGCCCGAGGCCGACCTGGTGCTGGCGGTGCTGTCGATGGTCGACCTGATCATGGTCGCCAACCTGGTCGTCATGGTGATCATCTCGGGCTACGAGAATTTCGTCAGCCACATCGATACCGAGGGCAAGAGCGACCGGCTGTCGTGGTTCGGCAAGCTCGATGCCGGCTCGCTCAAGATCAAGCTCGCCAGCTCGATCGTGGCGATTTCCTCGATCCACCTGCTGCAGCGCTTCCTCGAGGCGGGCGACTTCGACAATCCCAAGCTCTATGCGCTGGTCGTCATGCACATGGCGTTCGTGCTTTCGGCGCTGATGCTGACCTGGATCGACAAGATCGCCTCGTCCAAGCCGGGCGGACACTGAGGTGAAGGGCGCGCTCGTCATCTGGGTCGATATCGACCCGGAGGACGACGCCCTGTTCAACCACTGGCACAGCCGCGAGCACGTGCAGGAGCGGGTCGGCTGCCCCGGCTGGCTGCGCGGCAGCCGCTTCGGCAGCCTCGACGCGTCCGGCCGCTATCTTCTGTTCTACGATGCCGAGACTCCGGCTGCCTTCGACAGCGAGGCCTACTATGCCCGCCTGCGCGATCCATCCGGGATGAGCCGCGCCATTTTCCCGAAGTTCCGCAACACCTGCCGCACCGCCTGTGCCGTCGAGCGCCGCGTCGGCGACGGCATCGGCGCGGCGGCCCTCACCGTGACCGGCGACGTCTCGGCCTTCGAGGCGATAGCCGCGCTGAAGCCGGCGCGGCTCGACCTGCTGAGCGGCCTCGCCGAAATCGGCCAGGCGCACACCACGGAGAAGGATCTGCGTCCGGCGCCCGACCGCCGGATCGACCGCGCCCTGGTCGCCTTCTTCTGGTCCGAGGCGGACGCACGAACGGCGCGTGATCGCCACGCGCCGTCCGGAGAGATCTTCAGCCTCCGACACACGGTGTCGAAGGCGGATCTGGCTGCGATCGCCGCCGGCGGCGGCGGCGACTCTTAGTTGATCAGGCCGTAGAACTTGCCGGCGTTGGTGCAGGTGATCATGCGCGTCACCTCCGGCGAGACCTCGGCGAACTGCTCCTTGATGTACTTGTCGGAGTTCGGCCACACGCCGTCGCCGTGCGGGTAGTCGGAGCCCCACATCAGGCTCTCCGCGCCCATGTCGTCGATCAGCTTGGCGCCGATGCGGTCGTACTGGAACGTCGCCTTGCACTGGCGGCGCCAGTAGTCCGAAGGCTTCATCTTCAGGCCGAGGTCGGTGAAGCGGTCCTCCCACTCGAAATCCATGCGGTCGAGCGCGTAGGGGATCCAGCCGCAGCCCGACTCGCCGAAGGCGATGCGGATGTGCGGATAGCGCTCCAGCACGTTGGCCGCGATGATCGCGGCCAGGATGTTCACCAGGTTCATCTGGAAGCTCGAGACCACCGAGAAGAACACCGAGCGGCCGACCCGGCCGGGATGCTGTTCGATCATGCCCGGCGGCACCGTCGGGAAGGTGTGGAAATGCAGCGGCAGCTGCACGTCATTGACCGCCTTCCAGAGCGGCTCCCACATCGGGTGCCACATCGGCTCCATGTCCCACGAGCAAGAGAGTTCCAGCCCGCGCAGCCCCATCTTGGCGACGCGATAAACTTCCTTCACCGCCGCGTCGATGTCGCCGTAGGGCAGGCAGGCCAGGCCGATGTGCCGGTCGGGATAGTGGCTGCAGAAATCCTTCAGCCAGTCGTTGTAGATGCGCAGCATCTCGTTCGACGCATCCTTGTCGTTGAGTCGGCTCGAGGCGCCGAGGATGCCGTAGATCACTTCGGCGTCAACGCCGTCGCGGTCGAGATCCTTGATGCGCAAATGCGGGTCGCTGACGCGGCGGATGTCCTTGGCGCCGTCTTCGTAGAGGCCGGTCTCGGCCATCACGTCGACCCGGTGATGCTTGCCCTTGACGTATTTGCTTCCGGCCGGGCCGACGCCGTTCTTGAAACCGAAGGAGGCGCCGTTCTTGGCCGTCCATTTCGGACCCTCGGGCGTGTCGACGACGAACGGCATGCGGTCCTTCATGTCGCGCGGCGCCATGGACGTGAACAGGTCCGGCGGCATCCAGGGCATGTCGAGGTGGCAGTCGGCCGAAATGCGATTGTATTTCATGGCGTCGCTCCCGAATATTTCGCGAATTGTGCGCGTCGGCGGGGGACCCGGGCAAGGCCCCCGACGCGCCTAACTGGGTTCGGGACGGCCGGGATTTCGACAGGAGGGCGGGAAATGCGGGGCAGCTGTCATTGCGGGGCCGTGGCCTACGAGGTCGTGCCCTTCGACATGAGGATCGGCCACTGTTCCTGCAGGACCTGCCGCAAGGTCCATGCCGCACCCTTTGCCGCCACTGCCCGCGTGCCGCGTACGAGTTTCCGGTTCCTGTCGGGGGAGGACAAGCTCCATGCCTACGAGTCATCGCCCGGCAAGTTGCGCCGCTTCTGCAGCGGCTGCGGCAGCCATGTGCTGGCCGAGCGCCCGGCCGACGACTACGTGATCCTGCGCGTCGCCACCCTCGACGACGATCCCGGTTCGAGGCCGCTGATCCACATCTGGCGCAGCCACGAGGTGCCGTGGTGCGCCTACGAGAACGGTCCGGGCGGCAGGATCAAGGATTTTGCCGAAGGATGGTCGGCGATCTGACAATCGGAATTGACGGTTGTTCCCATTGTGGGAACATGCCATAATCAATCATGCAGGTAATCGCTCTCCGGGCCTTGCGGTTGTTTTGGCAGAGACATCCGCAGGCTGAGGGTCCGATCCGGGCATGGTACGCGATTGCGAGCCGGTCGGAATGGAGCGGACCGGCGGAGGTGAAGCGGCAGTTCGGGGCGACCGTCGATTTCGTTGGAGACAACAGATTGGTCTTCGATCTTGGCGGCAACAGGTACCGCTTGGTCGTCCATGTGGCTTACCCGTACCGGCGCATGCTCGTGAAGTTCATTGGCACTCATGCGCAGTACGACAGGATAGATGTGGAGACGGTCAGATGAGACTTAAGCCGGTTCGGACTGAGGCGGACTACAATGCCGCCTTGAAGGTGATTGAGCGTTACTTCGACAGGCCGCCGCGCCGCGGCACCGTGGAAGCGGACACGTTTGACGTTCTCGCGACCCTCATCGAGGCTTATGAGCGCAAGCGCTGGTCGATCGACTCGCCGAATCCGGTGGAAGTGCTCCGGTATCGTATGTCCACGGGTGGGTTCACACAGGCCGATCTTGCCGAGTTGCTGGGCTCACGTTCACGGGCATCTGAAGTGCTCAACGGCAAGCGCGAGCTCACCTTGCCGATGATTCGGCGTATCGCGACGGCGTGGTCTATCCCCGCGGACGCTTTGATAGGTCCTCTCGACCGCCAGGCGGCGTAAGGCATGTCCGACAACATCAGCCGCCTCGACGGCGAATTCGACTACATCGTCGTCGGCGCTGGCTCCGCCGGCTGCGTCATGGCCAACCGGCTGTCGGCCGATCCGAAGAACCGCGTGCTGGTGCTGGAAGCGGGCGGCAAGGACAACTGGATCTGGTTCCACATTCCGGTGGGCTATCTCTTCGCCATCGGCAATCCGCGCTCGGACTGGATGTTCCGGACCGAGGAGGAGGCGGGCCTCAACGGCCGCAGCCTCGCCTATCCGCGCGGCAAGGTGATCGGCGGCTGCTCGGCGATCAACGCCATGATCTCGATGCGCGGCCAGTCCGCCGACTACGACCACTGGCGGCAGCTCGGCCTCAACGGATGGGGCTGGGACGACGTGCTGCCGGTGTTCAAGAAGCTCGATGACCATTTCCTCGGCGACACCGAGCATCACGGCGCCGGCGGCGAATGGCGGGTCGAGCGGCCGAGGGTCAAATGGGAGGTGCTCGACGCGGTCGAAAAGGCCGCCACCGAGCTCGGCGTGCCGGTCACGCCCGACTTCAACACCGGCGAGAATTTCGGCGTCGGCTACTTCCACGTGAATCAGAAGAGAGGCGTGCGCTGGTCGTCGGCACGCGCCTTCCTCAAGCCGGTGCTCGGCCGGTCGAATCTCAGGCTCGAGACAGGCGTGCTGGTCGAGCGGCTGGTGTTCGACGGCAAGCGCTGCGTCGGCGTGCAGTTCAGGCAGAATGGCCGCCTGGTCGAGGCCCGCGCGAAGGGCGAAGTCATCCTGTCGGCCGGCGCCGTCGGCTCGCCGCAGATCCTGCAGCTCTCCGGCGTCGGCCCGGCGGATTGGCTGGCGCAGCACGGCATTGCGCCGGTGCTCGACAAGCCCGGCGTCGGCCGCAACCTGCAGGACCATCTGCAGCAGCGCGCCATCTACAAGGTCTCGGGCGTGCGCACCCTCAACGAGACCTATCATTCGCTGCCGCGGCGCGCCTGGATGGGAATCGAGTACGCGTTGTTCCAGAGCGGTCCGCTCACCATGGCGCCGTCGCAGATGGGCATCTTCACCAGATCGTCGCCCGACCAGGAACGCACCAACATCGAATTCCACATCCAGCCGCTGTCGCTCGACAAGTTCGGCGACCCGCTGCACAGCTTCCCGGCCATCACCGTCAGCGCCTGCAATCTGCGGCCGACCTCGCGCGGGACGATCAGGCTGCGTTCGGCCGATCCGGCCGCCAAGCCGGTGATCGCGCCGAACTATCTGTCGACGCCGGAGGATCGCCGCGTCGCCGCCGACGCGATCCGCGTCACCCGCCGGTTGATGCAGCAGCCGGCGCTGGCGGCGTTTCATCCCGACGAATATCTGCCCGGCCCATCGGTCGGCGACGACGATGTCTCGCTGGCGAAGGCGGCGGGCGACATCGGCACGACCATCTTCCATCCCGTCGGCACGGCCAAGATGGGTCTGCCGTCCGATCCCATGGCGGTGGTCGACGAGCGCCTGCGCTTCTTCGGGATCGAGCGGCTGCGTGTGGTCGATGCCTCGGTGATGCCGACCATCACCTCGGGCAACACCAATACGCCCACCATCATGATCGCCGACAAGGCGGCGGGCATGGTGCTGGAGGACGCGGCGGGACGCTGATGTACGTCGCCGTCGTCGTCCTGCTGACGGTCGTGCTGCCGCTGGCCTTCGCCGCCGTCGACCGCTTCGTCCTGCACGCCCCGTCCGGCTTCCTGGTGCTGCTCGCCTTCTGGATGGCGTTCTGGGCCGGCGGTGTGCGGCTGCTGACGGCCGGCCTGCGCCAGACCCTGCGGCCGGAACTGACCACCGAGCAGATCTTCGGCATCAAGGGCAAGGAGGTGCTGCCGGTCATGCGCGAGGTCGGCTTCGCCAATCTCGCCATGGGCACGCTGGGTGTCTTGTCGGTTCTCGACCGCAATCTGCTCGTGCCGGCGGCGCTGGTGAGCGGCCTGTACTACGGCTTTGCGGGCATCGGCCATCTGCTGCATGGCGACCTGAACCTCAAGCGCCGGGTCGCGATGCTCACCGATCTCTGGGTGTTCGCCGTGCTCGCGATCTATCTGGTGAGCGTGATCAGGTTCTAGGCCCCGGGAAGCGGCAGGCATCGACCCACGTCGGATCGGGATCCTCGGGCAGGCGGCCGTTGGGCACCATCAGCGCGTACTCGCCGGGGCTCACCTCGAACACCGAGACCATCGGCCAAGTCCGGTCGACCGGCAGAACCGCACCCTCGTCCGGAGTCGCGGCGTCGGTCTGCAGGCCGCCGACCCCGGCGCGCTCGTGGGTCAGCCGGCCGCGCGAGTCGGTGACGGTGAGGCGGCGCGGGCTCACGACCACGTCGTCGTCGCTGCGGTTCACGATCTCGTAGTCGACCAGCACCAGGCCCTTGCCTTTGGCCGGCGTCAGCTCGCGTCCGTCGGGGAACTGATAGGAATCGAACCAGGCGATGTCGCGCACCACGGTCACGACCCGGCCGTTCTGCACGCCCTGGCGCAGGCTGGAGCAGGGTGGGGCGCGCTCGTACACCGCCTTGGAATCGCGGGTCTGCTTGCTCTCGCCGAACAGCAGGTTCATGCCGACATTCGAGGCGACCGACGCGGCGACCGAGGTCACCGGATCGATGCCGCAGCCGGCGCAAAGCGAAGCGGCGGCTGTGAAGGCGAGGAGGGGCGGGCCGAGGCGCATGACGACGTCCGGAGGACATCGTCATGCCGGATTGAGGAGAATCCGCGTCCGCGCCTGTGACCTTTCTGGGAGATCGGGCGCCGGCCGATCAGGAATCGGCGGTGAAGCCGATCTTCTTCACGATCGGACCCCAGCGGTCGTAGCTCTCCTTCAGGAGCGTCGCGAGTTCCTGCGGCGTCGAGGACTTCGACTCCAGCGCCATCACGGCGAGCCCGTCGATCACGTCCTTCTGGGCCAGCGCGGTGCGCAGGATGGCGTTGGCGCGGTTGACCACGTCGGGCGAGGTGCCGCCCGGCGCGAAGAAGCCGAACCATTCGGAGAACACCAGGTCCTTGTAGCCCTGCTCGGCATAGGTCGGGACGTTCGGCGCGAAGCGGCTGCGCGTGGCGCCCGAGACGCCGAGAAAGCGGATCTTGCCGGCGTTGGCCTGCTGGGTGAACTCGCCGATCGGCGCCGACACCGCCTGGATCTGGCCGGCGACCAGGTCCTGCACGGCGGGGGCCGAGCCGCGATAGGCGACGTGCTTCATCTCGATGCCGACCTCGCGGCCCATCATCACGCCGATGAAGTGCGGCACCGAGCCCGCTCCCGGCGAGCCGAAATTCGCCTTGTCCGGATTGGCCTTGGCCCAGGCGAGGAAGCCCTTGATGTCCTTGACGCTGTCGGGCACGGCCGGGCCGACGCAGAAGCCGAAATCGAAGGTGCAGGCGAGCGACACCGCCGTCACGTCGGTGTAGGCGTAGGGCAGGTTCTTGTAGATGTGCGGGTAGATCATCAGCATCGAGGCCGGCGTCTGCAGCAGCACGCTGCCGTCGGTCGGCGCGCCCTTCATCGACGTCACCGCGATCTGGCCGCCGGCGCCCGGCTTGTTCTCGACGATCGCGACCTTGGTATAGGCCGAGCCCTTGATGCCCTCGGCGACGCGGCGGCACAGCGTGTCGGACGTGCCGCCCGGCGGGAAGCCGGTGACGATCTTCACGGTGTCGAGCGGCGCACCCTGCGCCCCGGCACGGCCGGCGAGGCCCAGGGTCGAGAGCGCCGCCAGCGCGCCCGAGGCGCGCACGAACGAACGGCGGTTGTGGTTGATCATGTTTGTCCTCCCAACAATATTGCGATTCTTGTAGCGCAGCTTCGGGCGGCGCGCCTCAAAAAAGCCGCCCCGGATGTCCAGACCGGACGGGCGGCGGGCAGCAACGGAACGGGCAGCGACGGAAGGGGACAGGCGATGGCGAAGCCGAAGAACACGATCTGCATCTGGTACGACAAGGATGCCGAGGCGGCCGCGCGCTTCTACGCGGCGACTTTTCCCGACAGCAAGGTGACGGCCGTCCATCGCGCGCCGGGCGACTATCCGTCGGGCAAGAAGGGCGAC
>JBGAIW010000158.1:0-7663 GCA_044225265.1 Reyranella sp. | reverse complement strand
CGGCAGCGTTTCGCCCGGGATCGATGAAGGAGAGTTCTGAATGCCCAAAGGCAGCGCGCTGCGCAAACCCGCGAACGATACGTCCAGCAACGAGTTCGCGGCGCTTCTCGACGAATCGCTCGGCGGTTCGACCAGCTTCGAAGGAACGGTCGTCAAGGGAACGATCGTCCGCATCGCAAATGATTTCGTGACCATCGACGTCGGCCTCAAGTCCGAAGGCCGGGTTGCCCTGCGCGAGTTCTCGAACGGCGGCGCGGCGCCCGAGGTCAAGGAAGGCGACATCGTCGACATCTTCGTCGACCGCATGGAGAACAAGGAAGGCGAAGCCGTCCTGTCGCGCGAGAAGGCTCGCCGCGAAGAGGCGTGGACCGTCCTCGAGAAGGCGTTCACCGACCAGGAACGCGTCATGGGCACGATCTTCGGTCGCGTGAAGGGTGGCTTCACCGTCGACCTCTCGGGCGCCGTGGCCTTCCTGCCGGGCAGCCAGGTCGACGTGCGCCCGGTGCGCGATGTCGGCCCGCTGATGGGCCAAGCCCAGCAGTTCGCCATCCTCAAGATGGACCGCCGCCGCGGCAACATCGTCGTGTCGCGCCGCGCCGTCATGGAAGAGACCCGCGCCGAGGACCGTACCCGCCTGATGGGCGCGCTGTCCGAGGGCCAGGTGCTCGACGGCGTCGTCAAGAACATCACCGACTACGGCGCGTTCGTGGACCTGGGCGGCGTCGACGGCCTGCTGCACGTCACCGACATCGCCTGGAAGCGCATCAACCATCCGTCGGAAGCCCTCACCATCGGCCAGTCGGTCAAGGTGCAGGTCATCCGCTTCAACTCCGAGACGCAGCGCATCTCGCTCGGCATGAAGCAGCTGATGAGCGATCCGTGGGACGGCGCGGGTGCGAAGTACCCGGTCGGCCTCAAGCTCAAGGGCCGCGTCACCAACATCACCGACTACGGCGCGTTCGTCGAACTGGAGCCGGGCGTCGAGGGTCTGGTCCACGTCTCCGAGATGAGCTGGACCAAGAAGAACGTGCACCCCGGCAAGATCGTGTCGACCTCGCAGGAAGTCGAAGTGATGGTGCTGGACGTCGACATGTCCAAGCGCCGCATCTCGCTCGGCCTCAAGCAGTGCATGGCCAACCCGTGGGAGAGCTTCGCCGAGAAGTATCCGGCGGGCACCGAGCTCGAGGGCGAGGTTCGCAACATCACCGAGTTCGGCCTGTTCGTGGGCCTGCCCGGCGACATCGACGGCATGGTCCATCTCAGCGATCTGAGCTGGGACAAGGCCGGCGACGAGGCGATCCGCGACTACAAGAAGGGCGATCAGACCAAGGTGAAGGTGCTCGATGTCGACATCGACAAGGAGCGCATCTCGCTGGGCATCAAGCAGCTCGCCAACGACCCGTTCGAGAAGGTGAACGCCGTCGCCAAGAAGGGCGACGTGGTCACCGTCATCGTCGCGGGCATCCAGGACAATGGCATCGACGTCACGGTGCAGGACGGCATCCCGGGCTTCATCCGCAAGTCCGAGCTCAGCCGCGACCGCTCCGAGCAGCGTCCCGACCGCTACGCGATCGGCGATAAGCTCGACGCCAAGATCACCAACATCGACAAGGCCTCGCGCCGCGTCGTGCTGTCGGTCAAGGCGCGCGAGCTCGACGAGGAGAAGAAGGCGATGGCCGATTTCGGTTCGTCCGATTCAGGCGCCAGCCTGGGCGACATCCTGGGCGCCGCGCTCAGCAAGGCCCAGAAGAAGGACGAGGACGACAAGTAGGTCGCCGTCTCCTGACACAAACGATCGAAGGCCGGTCCCAAGAGACCGGCCTTTTTCGTGCTGGAACGGCCCTCCGGACCGGCCAATTTGGCGCTCCGGTGCTGCCGGATGGGGCTTTTGCGGCCTTCCGGGGCGCTTTTCTTTTGGTTTCAAGCACTTAGTTGTCGAAGGCCGGTTATTGCGCTATTATTGCGCCAATGACCAAGTCGGAGCTGATTGCCCGCCTGGCGGCCAAGAATCCCCATCTCTATCAACGGGATGTCGAGCGGATTGTCGCCACGGTCTTTGACGAAATCTCCAAGGCCTTGGCGACAGGCGATCGTGTGGAGTTGCGTGGCTTTGGCGCATTTTCGGTCAAGAAGCGCGAACCGCGGACCGGCCGCAATCCGCGCACCGGCGAGCAGGTCGCCGTGGCGTCCAAGCGGGTGCCCTATTTCAAGACCGGCAAGGATTTGCGCGACCGGTTGAACAAGGAAGCGCAGCGGGCGGCCGGCGGTGTGCCGTCGGCGGCGGAAGAAAAGAAGCCCGCCTGATCGCGCCACGCGGCGCGCGGTCTCTCGCTTCGGTCGGGGGCTCTGTGCCATGCTCGTGCCGCATGAAAATCCTGAGCCGTGCCCTGTTCGTGCTGTTCGTCGTGCTCGGCATGCTGGTTGCCGTGAGCAATATGCAGCGCGTCGAGGTCGAGCTGTGGCCGCTGCCTGAGAAGATCGTTCTGCCGCTCTACCTGCTGATCGTCGGCATCCTGCTGGCTGGTCTGGTGGCGGGGCTCGTGCTCGGTTGGTGGGTCGGCCGTCACCATCGTCGGGCCGCTCGCGAGCGTGCGGGCGAAGCCGCACGGCTCGAGCGCGAGGTTCTGCGCCTTCGCGAGGCGCTGGCCGCCAACCGTCCGTCGCCAGCTGCCGGCAGTCCTGCATCCCGAGAGCAGAAGGCCATCGACCGCCAGAGCGCCCTGGTGGCGCCCGAACTGCTGCCGCCCACCGCGCGCAGTTCGTCGGCGTGAAGGTCTTCTCGGCCGAAGAGGTTGATCGACGGCTCGACGACCTGGCGCTGGTCGCCCGGCTCGACGCGCTTTTCCGGGTGGGTTGCGAGATGCCCGCGCGCCATCATCATACCCTGCATCAACCGAACGGTCCGGGCTCCGCCGACGCGACCCTGCTGCTGATGCCGGCCTGGACACAAGGCACCGGCAGTCGGCTCGGCGTGAAGATGGTCACGGTCTATCCCGACAACGGCGGTCGGGGACTGCCGGCAATTTTCGGACAGTACGTGTTGCTCGACGGTCACACCGGCCAGCCGCTCGCGTTGCTCGACGGTACGATGCTGACCAAACGTCGCACCGCCTGCGCCTCGGGTTTGGCCTCGCGCTACCTGTCGCGCGCCGATGCGGCGCGCCTGGCCATGATCGGCACGGGCGCGCTGGCGCCGCACCTGATCCGTGTTCACTCGAAGATTCGGCCAATTCGGCAAGTGACCATTTGGGGGCGCCGGATCGAGCAGGCAGAAGCACTCGCACGGGAACTTTCAGCGACGCTGCCGGCACAATTGGGCCGCCCGATCGAGGTGCATGCGGCGAACGAACGCAAGGCCGCTGTGATGGAGGCCGACATCGTGTCGTGCGCCACGCTCTCGCAGGCGCCCCTGATCGAAGGGGGCTGGCTGCACGAAGGCCAACATATCGATCTGGTCGGCGCCTATACGCCCAAGATGCGGGAGAGCGACGATGAGGTCGTGCGGCGCGCGAGAATCTACGTCGACACGCGCGCCGGTGCGTTGAAGGAAGGCGGCGACATCGTGCAGCCGCTGGCTAACCGCATCATCGCTGAAGAAGCCGTCATCGCCGACCTGTTCGAACTGGCGCGCGGCACGCGGCTCGGCCGGCCGACCGGCGATCGTGCATCGATCACACTTTTCAAATCGGTGGGTGCCGCGCTCGAGGATCTCGCCGCCGCCGAACTCGCGGTCGACGGAGTGGCTGCGCCGCACTGACGAGCGCGTCGCTGCCTCCATGGCATGATCGAGTCAAGAGGGTCGCATTCACCGCCGCCATCGTGGGCTTATGTGACCGTTGTGAATCGTCCTCAGTCGGTGTAGCCAAGGAGTGCACAGGCGGGGGGCGATGCGGAACGTCGCGAAGAAACAGCAAGAGCCGAAGGCTGCCGCAAGTTCGGCGCAACGGCCGTACCGCATCGAGGAGCAAATCGGCTACCTGCTTCGTCGCGCGCATCAGCGCGCGAGCGCGATCTTCCAGGTGAGCATCGGCGATCCCAACATCACGCCGACCCAGTACTCGAGCATGGTGAAGCTGAACGAGTACACCGAGCTCTCGCAGAATCTTCTCGGCCGCCTCGTCGGCATGGACAAAGCGACGATGCAGGGCGTCGTGCGCCGACTGAAGGAGCGCGGTCTCGTCGACTCGCGGCCCGATCCCGGTGACGCGCGGCGCACGCTGCTCAGCCTCACCACCGAGGGCCAGCGCACCGTGCAGAAGTTGCTGCTCAACGGGCCTGCCGTCTCGCGAGAGACCCTGAAGCCGCTCAACCCGGCAGAGCAGCGCCAGCTTCTCGAACTTCTTTCCCGAATCGCCTGAGACGGGGCGAATTGTTCAATCAGGGCAAACGCTTGAGGCGATAGTACGTACACGAACGATATGCCGGTTTATCTTCGTCCCGCAGGCCTCGAGGAGGCCCTGGCAGCCCTGGCCGAGCCGCATACGGTTCTGGCCGGCGGGACGGATTTCTATCCGGCGCGGGTCGGCCGGGCGATCGACGAGGACGTTCTCGACATCACCGGCATCGCGGACCTGAACGGCATCGTCGCGAGCGATCTCGGCTGGCGGATCGGCGCCACGACGCGGTGGAGCGACGTGATCGATGCCGATCTGCCGCCGCTGTTCGACGGTCTGAAGCAGGCGGCGCGCGAAGTCGGTGGTCGCCAGATCCAGAATGCCGGCACCGTCGCCGGCAATCTTTGCAATGCCTCGCCGGCCGCCGACGGCGTGCCGCCTCTGCTGGCGCTCGACGCCGAAGTCGAGATCGCAAGCCGGCGCGGCACGCGGCGCATTGCGCTCGCCGCGTTCATCACCGGTAATCGCCGGACCGTACTGGCGCCCGACGAACTGGTCGTCGCGGTCCATGTCCCGCGTCCGGCATGGCCGGGAAGGAGCGCTTTCAAAAAATTAGGGGCACGGCGCTACCTCGTGATTTCCATCGCCATGGCCGCCGCCACCCTCGAATGCGACCGGAACCGGATTATCTCGGCGCGCATCGCGGTCGGCGCCTGCTCGGCCGTTGCCCAGCGTCTGCCCGGTCTCGAGCGGGAACTTGCAGATGCACCTATCGACCAGTCGATCGTCGAGCGTGTGCGGGCGGCGCATCTGTCGCCGCTGGCGCCGATCGACGATGTGCGTGGTAGTGCCGCCTACCGGCAGGACGTGGGGCTCACTTTGTTGCGCCGCCTGCTGCTGGAGTTCGTTTCGTGAAGGTGGCGTTCACCCTCAACGGCCAGCCGGCCGCCTGGGACGGCGCTCCCGCGACACGCCTTGCCGCTGCACTGCGCGATGGCCTCGGCCTCACCGGCACCAAAGTGGGCTGTGACGCGGGCGATTGTGGCGCCTGCACGGTGCGGCTGGATGGAAAGCAGGTGTGCTCCTGCCTCGTGGCCATGGGACAGGTCGCCGGTCGCGCCGTCGAGACCGTCGAGGGCCTGGCCAACGGTTCGCTGGCCGGGTTGCAGCGTGCCTTCCTGGCCCACGGCGCGGCTCAGTGCGGCATCTGCACGCCGGGCATGCTGATGGCAGCACAGGACCTGCTGGCTCGTACCCCGCGGCCGCATCGCGCCGAGGTCGAGGACGCGTTGGGCGGTGTGCTCTGCCGATGCACCGGCTACGCCAAGATCGTCGATGCGGTGATGCAGGCGGCGGCCGCCGCCGATCTGGTCCAACCGGAAGCCGGCGCGGCAGTTGGCGCCCGAATCGCCCGAGTCGACGGCTTGGCCAAGGTGACCGGAGACGACCGCTTCGGCGCCGATGCGGTTCCGGCCGACGCCCTCTGGGTCCGGGTGGTCCGCTCGCCCCATGCCCGAGCGCTGTTCACAGTCGGCGATCTCGCGCCGCTGCGCCGGCGTTTGACGGCCGTACTGACCGCGTCGGACGTGCCCTTCAACGGCTACGGCATTTACCCCGATATAAAGGACCAGCCGGTGCTGGCCGACGGGCAGGTGCGCTATCGTGGCGAAGCCGTCTTGGCGCTGATCGGGGACAAAGAAGAAGTGCTGGCCATCCGGGACCAGGATCTGCCGATCACCTGGGCCCCGGAATCGCCGCTGATTGGGGTCGAGGCCGCTGCCGCGCCTGGTGCGCCGTTGGTCCAGGCCGGCAAGCCGCGGAACCTCCTCCTCGAAGGCGGCGTCCGCAGCGGCGACCCCGCCATGGCATTTTCGAGCTGTGCGGCTGTGGCCGAAGGCAGGTTCGAAACCGCCTTCGTCGAGCACGCTTATATTGAGCCGGAGGCGGGCTGGGCGCGCCGCGTGGACGACCGCATCGAGATATATGCCAGCACCCAGACGCCCTATATGGACCGCGACGAAGTCGCGAGCGTCATGCGGCTGCGACCTGATCAGGTTCGAATCGTCCCGACTTCCTGCGGCGGCGGCTTCGGCGGCAAGCTCGATCTCTCGGTCCAGCCTTTGATCGCCATCGCCGCCTGGAAGCTCGGCCGGCCGGTAGCGCTGGTCTATACGCGGCCGGAGAGCATGGCGGCCTCGACCAAGCGGCATCCGGCGCGGGTCGCGGCGAAGTTCGGTTGCGACGCCTCGGGCAGGCTGGTGGCCTGTGACGTCACCGCCACCTTCGATACCGGCGCCTATGCGTCGTGGGGGCCGACCGTGGCCAGCCGGGTGCCGGTCCACGCGATGGGTCCGTATCGCGTGCCGCATGTGCGGACCTGGGGCGAGGCCTTCTTCACCAATGGGCCGCCGTCGGGGGCCTTTCGCGGCTTCGGGGTGCCGCAGGCCGCGATCGCCCATGAGGCGATGATGGATGCGCTGGCCGACAAGGTCGGGATCGATCGTCTGGAATTCCGTCACGCCAACGCACTGCGGGTCGGCGACAAGACGGCTTGCGGACAGGAGCTGAAGCATTCGGCCGGTCTTGTGCAATGCCTGGAGGCGTTGCGGCCGAATTGGCGCAAGACTCAGGCCGAGATCGCAGTATTCAACGCCGCAGCCGGGCCGCGCCGCCGCGGCGTCGGCATCGGCTGCATGTGGTACGGCATCGGCAACACGTCGATGTCGAACCCGTCGCACATGAAGATCGGCATCGCGGCCGACGGTGTCGTGACGCTCTACAACGGCGCTTTCGATATCGGCCAGGGCAGCAATACGATCATGACCCAGATCGCAGCCGACGCGCTCGGCCTGCCGGCCAGCCAGATTCGTCTGGTCTGCGGCGATACCGACCTCACCGCCGACGCCGGCAAGACTTCGGCTTCGCGCCAGACCTTCGTGTCCGGCAAGGCGGCCGAAAAAGCCGCGACGGACCTCCGCCAGCAGATCCTGCGGCTCGCCAATGCAGGTGCGGCGGCGAAGCTGTCCTTGGAAGGCGCCGTGCTGACGGTCCGAGACGGCGGCGAGGTACGCACTCTCGACATGGCCAAGGTCGGTCCCCTGATGGGCGAAGGAATCTTCGATCCGCCGACCACGCCGCTGGACAAGAACGGCCAAGGCATTCCCTACGCGACCTATGCCTTCGCGGCCCAGATGGCGACGGTCGAAGTCGATCTCGAGCTGGGCACGGTCAAGGTGCTACGCATCGTGGCCGCGCACGATGTCGGCAAGGCGATCAACCCGACCCTGGTCGAGGGTCAGATCGAGGGCGGCATCGCGCAGGGGCTCGGC
>JBGAIW010000157.1:0-7746 GCA_044225265.1 Reyranella sp. | reverse complement strand
GTCGACGATTGAAACGCAGAAGGGCTTAATCGTCCGGCGCAAGGTGGAGAGCCTTGTCTCTCAGGAAGTCCGTACTGAGCCAAGAGCCACCGCCAGAGGTCCCGGCGAGGACGTGAATGTCTCCCGGCGTGAGTGAGACCGTCTCCCCAGGATCGGCTTGCGTGCCAGGCGCTTCCCACGTCTCTAAGAGCGCCTCGTACTCAGCCAGCACGTGCGGCGTACCACTTCTTCGCTGCCTTCGCGTCCGCCGTGCGCAGCGAGCGCTTGAACTCGCGCATCCCGGCGCGCTCGCGGAAACGCTCGGGGATAGCCTTGCGAAAATACAGGATGCGAGACTTGGGATGCCGCGCGGGCCGCGCCATGAATAGGATCGCCACTTTGTACCGCTCCTTTGTACCGCGGCTCAAAGGGTGTCGAGAAAGCCTAGCTTTCCTGCATTTACTGGCCTTGGAAGGGCCTCTGGCGGACAGGGCGGGATTCGAACCCGCGGTGGCTGTTACACCACGCACGCTTTCCAAGCGTGTGCCTTAAACCACTCGGCCACCTGTCCAATCCTGAGCGGTCGGCCGCTCTTATAGCGCGGCAAGAGGCGCGGGCAACGACTCTTCCCCGATTCCGGCGGGGCGGCTAATCTGGCCGCCGATTTGGGGGAGTCATGGTCCTGGTTCGGGCCCTCGGATGGCTGCTTCTGGCCTTTGCGCTGGCGGTGGCCGTGCACGATCTTCTGTTCTGGTGGTCGGATGGGGCGTTCCGCCCCATGACCACGCGCGACCTCTGGCTGCAGTTCGACTATGCCTCCCTGCAGGGGCTCGAGAGCTTCGTCGGCCGCCACCTGACGCCCGTGCTGTGGACCCAGATCGCAGGCCCGATCCTGCGCTGGCCGGTGCTGCCGATGTTCGTGATCGGCGGCCTGCTGCTGATCTGGTTCGGCCAGCGCGGCGAGGAGCGCGGCCGCGACGCGGGCTTCGTCCTGGCCTCCCGCCCACGCCGCCGCCGCCGGGGACGGGGCGGACTGTCCTGAACCTGCACTCCGCCTGCTACGGGCGTCGAGAGGCGGGTGTCGAGGGTCGGGCGTCGAGGGTCGGGCGCCGGGGATCGGGAGGGGGAGTCCCCCTCGAGCGATAAAAACTGCCCAAAAGCCTTATCTGGCAGTCTTAAACGTTTATCGGTGCAGCGATAAAAAAGCGATAAATCGCCGATAAATCGTCGTCTCCGGGGTGCCGATCTACCGGCTGTCCATCTTGAGTGCGGCGATGAAGGCGGACTGCGGGATCTCCACGTCGCCCACCTGGCGCATGCGCTTCTTGCCCTTCTTCTGCTTCTCGAGAAGCTTCTTCTTGCGGCTGATGTCGCCGCCGTAGCACTTGGCCAGCACGTCCTTGCGCAGCGCGCTGATCGTCTCGCGCGCGATCACCCGGCCGCCGATCGCGGCCTGGATGGCGATCTTGAACAGCTGCCTCGGGATCAGGTCCTTCAGGCGCTCGCACAGCGCGCGGCCGCGGCTTTCGGCGGCGGCCTTGTGCACGATCATGGAGAGCGCGTCGACCGGCTCGGAGTTGACCAGGATCGAGAGCTTCACCAGCTCGCTCTCCTCGTAGCCCACCATCTCGTAGTCGAAGCTGGCATAGCCGCGCGTGACGGATTTGAGACGGTCGTAGAAGTCGAACACCACCTCGTTCAGCGGCAGCTTGTAGATCGCCATGGCGCGCGTGCCGGCGTAGGTCAGCTCGAGCTGCTGGCCGCGCCGCTCCTGGCAGAGCGTCAGCACGGAGCCGAGATGCTCGTCCGGGGTGATGATCGTGGCCTTGATCCACGGCTCCTGCATCGACTCGATCTTCATCGGGTCGGGATAGTCGGCCGGATTGTGCAGCTCCAGTTCCGTGCCGTCGGTCATCTTGACCTTGTAGACGACCGAGGGTGCGGTCGTGACGAGGTCGAGATTGAACTCGCGCTCGAGCCGTTCCTGGATGATTTCCAGGTGCAGCAGGCCGAGGAAGCCGCAGCGGAAGCCGAAGCCCAATGCGGCACTGGTCTCCGGCTCGAAATGGAACGAGGCGTCGTTGAGGCGGAGCTTGGCGAGCGATTCGCGCAGCTGCTCGAACTCGGCGGCGTCGGCCGGGAACAGGCCGCAGAACACCACCGGCACCGAGGGCTTGAAGCCCGCCAGCATCTCGGTCGCGGGCTTGCGATCGTCGGTGATGGTGTCGCCGACCTTGCAATCCGCGATGGTCTTGATGCCGGCGATGATGAAGCCGATCTCGCCCGGGCTCCGCGATGGTCTTGATGCCGGCGATGATGAAGCCGATCTCGCCCGGGCCGAGCTCGGCCACGTCGGTCGGCTTGGGCGAAAAGATGCCGACCTTGTCGAGATCGTAGGCCGCGCCCACCGCCATCATGCGGATGCGCATGCCCTTCTTCAGCACGCCGTCCTGCACGCGCACCAGGGTGACGACGCCGAGATACGGGTCGTACCAGCTGTCGACCAGCAGGGCCTTGAGCGGTGCGTTGCGATCGCCCTTGGGCGGCGGCAGGCGCTTGACCATCGCCTCGAGCAGATCGTCGATGCCGACGCCGGTCTTGGCCGAGACCTTGACCGCCTCCGACGTGTCGATGCCGACCACGTCCTCGATTTCCTTGCAGACGCGCTCCGGCTCGGCCGAGGGCAGGTCGATCTTGTTGAGGACCGGGATGATCTCGTGGTTGGCGTCGATCGCGTGGTAGGCGTTGGCCAGCGTCTGCGCCTCGACACCCTGGCTGGCGTCGACCACCAGCAGCGAGCCCTCGCAGGCGGCGAGCGAACGGGAGACCTCGTAGGCGAAGTCGACGTGGCCCGGCGTGTCCATCAGGTTCAGGACGTAGGTCTTGCCGTCCTGCGCCGGATAGTTGAGCCGCACGGTCTGCGCCTTGATGGTGATGCCGCGCTCGCGCTCGATGTCCATCGAATCGAGCATCTGGTCGTGGAACTCGCGCTCGGTCACCGCCCCGCAGCGCAGCAGCAGGCGATCGGCCAGCGTGCTCTTGCCGTGGTCGATATGGGCAATGATCGAGAAATTGCGGATCAACGACAGGTCGGTCATCGGACTCTTGCTTCAACCACGCAGCGTCGCGCCGGTCGCCTTGGCGACGGCGGCGACGATCTTGTTGCACACTGCCTCGATCTCCGCATCCGTGAGCGTGCGCTCGACCGGCTGGAGCGTGACGGCGATCGCCAGCGACTTCTTGCCCTCGGGCACGCCCTTGCCGGCATAGACGTCGAACACGCGGGCCGCCGTGATCAGCACCCGGTCGGCGCTGCGGGCGGCGCGCACCAGCTTCTCGGCCTCGACCGTGGCGTCGACCAGGAAGGCGAAGTCGCGCTCGAGCGGCTGGAAGGCCGACAGCATCAGCTTGGGCCGCGCCTTGGTGGCTTTCGCCTTGGGCAGCGGCGGGGCGTCGAGGAACACCTCGAACGCGGCGACGGGACCTTTCAGGTCCGCGGCCGCGGTCAGTTCCGGATGGAGTTCGCCGAACTGCGCCATGACGCGGTCGCCGAGCTTGATCACGCCGGAGCGGCCGGGGTGGTACCAGTCGGGTGCGCCCGGCTGGGTGCTGAGATTGTCGGGCGCGCCGATCGCTGCCAGCACGGCGAGCGCGTCGGCCTTGGCGTCGAACGCATCGACGGTGCGGGCCGGGCCCGCCCAGTTGCGCGGCACCGCCATGTTGTGGCGCACGCCGGCTGCCACCATGCGCTGGCCGGCCGGCGTCGCGTCCTTGTACTGCGGGCCGACCTCGAACAGCGCCGGGTCGGCGAGACCGCGCGCTTCGTTGCGCGACGCCGCGTCGATCAGGTTGGGCAGGATCGACGGCCGCATCGTGTCGAGCGTGGCGTCGATCGAGTTCAGCAGCCGCAGGTCTTCGCCGCCGCCGCCGAAACGCTCGGCCTGCTTGGCGGGCAGGAACGACCAGGTCACGGCCTCGTTCATGCCGCGCTCGGCCAGCGACCGGCGGGCCTGCGGCACGCGGCGCTGCATCGGCGTACGGACCGGCCGCGAAGTGGCGGAGAGCCGCGGCAGCGAGGTGGTCGGGATGTGGTCGAAGCCGTGCACGCGCACGACCTCTTCGACGAGATCGGCCTCGCCGATGATGTCCGGGCGCCACGATGGCACCTCGACCGTCCAACCGGCACCATTCTGGCCATCGCCCGAGATCTCGAAGCCGAGCTTGTCCAGGATGTCGGCGGTCTTCCGCGCCGGCACGTCGATGCCGGTGAGCGTCTTCGCGCGGTCGGTCCGCAGCGTGAAGCTGCGCTGCCAGTTCGGCATCACGCCGCTCTGGGTGAGTTCGCTCGCCTCGCCGCCGCACAGTTCGAGGATCAGCAGGGTCGCGACGTCCGCGCCCCACTGCACCGATTGCGGATCGATGCCGCGCTCGAAGCGGTAGCGCGCATCCGAGAGGATGCCGAGCTTGCGGCCCGACGCGGCGGTGCGGATCGGATCGAAGTAGGCGACCTCGAGGAACACCTCGGTCGTGTCGGCCTGCACGCCGGTGTCCTCGCCGCCCATGATGCCGCCCAGGGCGTGCACGCCCTTGCTGTCGGCGATCACCGAGATCGAGGGATCGAGCGTGTAGGTTTTGCCGTCGAGCGCCAGGATCTGCTCGCCCTCGCGCGCCTGGCGCATCACCAAATCGCCCGTCAGTTTCCTGGCATCGAACACGTGCAGCGGCCGGTTGAGGTCGAAGGTCACCAGGTTGGTGATGTCGACCAGGGTCGAAATCGGCCGCAAGCCGATCGCCTTCAGCCGGCGCTGCAGCCAGTCGGGCGATGGGCCGTTCCTGACGCCGCGGAAATGGCGGCCGACCACGATGGGGCAGGGGCTGTCGGGCTTGGCCTCGTAGCCGTGCGTCCACTTGATCGGGCTCGGGTAGCTGCCGCGGGCGCGGGCGAAGGTCGGAGTCTTCAGCGTGCCGAGGCCGGCCGCGGCGAGGTCGCGGGCGATGCCGTGCACGCCGAGGCAATCGCCGCGGTTGGGCGTCACCTTGATCTCGATCACCGGATCGTCGAGGCCGAGCGCCTCGGCGGCCGCGATGCCGGTCTTCGTCTCCGGCGGCAGGTCGATGATGCCTTCGTGGTCGTCGCTGAGCTGCAGCTCGCGCATCGAGCACAGCATGCCGTTGCTCTCCTCGCCGCGGATCTTGCTCGCCTTGAGGTGCAGGTCGGTGCCGGGGATGTAGCTGCCGGTCGGCGCGAAGATGCCCTTCATGCCGGTGCGCGCGTTGGGCGCGCCGCACACGACCTGGAGCACGCCCGAGCCGGTGTCGACCTTGCAGACGCGCAGCCGGTCGGCATTGGGATGCTGCACCGCCTCGACCACGTAGCCGACCACGAAGCCCTTCAGCGTCTCGGCCGGGTTGGCGATGCCCTCGACCTCGAGGCCGAGCATGGTCAGCGCGTCGCGCACCTCGGCGAGCGTCGCGGTGGTGTCGAGATGTTCCTTCAACCAGGAAAGGGTGAATTTCATCGCGCGACTCCTTCCAGGGCGGAGAAGCCGTAGTGGCGCAGCCACCGCAGATCCGAATCGAAGAAGCTGCGCAGGTCGGGGATGCCGTATTTCAGCATGGCGATGCGATCGATGCCCATGCCGAAGGCGAAGCCCTGGTAGATCGCGGGATCGAGACCGCAATTGCGGATCACGTTGGGATGGACCATGCCGGAGCCCAGGATCTCGAGCCAGGAATCGCCGGCGCCGATCTTCAGCTCGCCGCCCGCCCACGAGCAGCCGATATCGACCTCGGCCGACGGCTCGGTGAAGGGGAAGTAGGACGGCCGGAAACGCAGCGGCAGGTCGTCGACCTCGAAGAAGGCGCGGCAGAAATCGACCAGGCAGCCCTTGAGGTGGCCCATGTGCGTCGTGCGGTCGATCACCAGGCCCTCGACCTGGTGGAACATCGGCGTGTGGGTCGCATCGTTGTCGATGCGGAAGGTGCGGCCGGGCACGATGATGCGCAGCGAGCCGCCGTCGGCCAGCATTTGCTGCACGTCCTTGCTCAGCATGGTGCGCGCCTGCACGGGAGAAGTATGGGTGCGCAGCACCATCGGCGTGCCGTCGGCGCGTGGCGGCAGATAGAAAGTATCCTGCATCTGCCGCGCCGGATGGTCGGGCGGAATGTTGAGCGCCGAGAAATTGTGCCAGTCGTCCTCGATGTCGGGACCGTCGGCCCAGGTGAATCCCATCTCGCCGAAGATCGCGCCCAGTTCGTCCATGACCTGGCCGATCGGGTGCAGGGTGCCCTGGTTTGCCTGGCCGAAAGCCGGCCGCACCGGCAGGCTGACGTCGACCTTCTCGCCGGCGAGTCTGGCCGCCAGGGCGGCGCTGCCGAGCTTGCTCTTGCGCGCGTCGAGAGCCGCCTCGATCTCGCCCTTGAGCTGGTTGACCCGGGCGCCGAACTCCTTGCGCTGCTCGGGCGCCAGTGCGCCCAGTGTCTTCATCAGCCCGGTGACCGTGCCCTTCTTGCCCAGCGCGGCGACGCGAGCGGCATCGAGGGCAGCGAGGTCCGCTGCCTTCTCGACGGCGCCGAGCGCCTCGCTGCGTATGGCCGAAAGATCTTCCATCTCTCGCTCTCCGACTCTCGACACGAAAAAAGGGAGCCTGCGGTCCAGGCTCCCTCTTTCAGACTGTTATCTGCCGCGCGTGACGCGCGAAAGACTACTTGAGGGCGGCCTGGGCCTGATCGACCAAAGCCTTGAACGCCGCCGGCTCGCGCATGGCGAGGTCGGCCATCACCTTGCGGTCCATTTCGATGCCGGCCTTGAGAACGCCGTTCATGAACCTGGAGTAGGTGAGTCCGTGCTCGCGCACGGCCGCGTTGATGCGCTGGATCCAGAGCCCACGGAACGCGCGCTTCTTGTTGCGGCGATCGCGATAGGCGTACTGCAGGCCCTTCTCGACCTTCTCGATGCCGACGCGGAACGCCGCCTTGGCGCGGCCGCGATAGCCCTTGGCGAGCTTGAGGACCTTCTTGTGACGAGCGTGTGCAGCCACGCCCCGCTTTACGCGTGCCATGGCGGATTACCTCTCGTACGGGAAGAAGTTGCGCTTGAGGATGCGGTTGTCCGGCTCGGACACGATGGCCATGCCGGTCGCCTGGCGGAGGAAGCGGTTGCCCCGCTTGCTCATGCCGTGGCGCTTGCCCGCCACTCCATGCTTCGCTTTGCCCGAGGCCGTGAAGCGGAATCGCTTCTTGGCCGCGCTCTTGGTCTTCATCTTGGGCATTTTCGTTCCTTTTCAAAGGGTTACGATAGGCGGTCGAGGCAATGCCCTTTGGGCCAGACCACCGAAGAAAGGCGCTTATAGCGATGGCCCCCCGGCGGTGCAAGCGGCACCATTGCGGGCTGAAAGCGGGGTTTTTCGCATGAAATTGGCGGGTCGCGTGGCGTTGGTGACAGGGGCCCAGCAGGGCATCGGGGCGGCGGTGGCCGTGGCCCTGGCCGGGGAGGGGGCGGACGTCGCCTTCACCTGGCTGGACAACCAGAAGGCGGCGGAAAGCGTGGCCGCCCGGATCAAGGCGGCCGGCCGGAAGGCTCTGATGCTCAGGGCCGATGTCTCGAAGCTTCCTGAGATCGAGGCGATGGTCGCCGACACCGTGCGGCAGCTCGGGACGCCCGACATCCTGATCAACAATGCCGGCGTCTATCCCCGGGTGCCGCTCCTGCAAATGACGGAAAGCGACTGGGACTACGTGCTCGACATCAACCTCAAGGCCGGCTGC
>JBGAIW010000156.1:0-8332 GCA_044225265.1 Reyranella sp. | reverse complement strand
CGTTCGGCCATCGCCATCCGGACCCGATGTAGCCGGCTCTTGTATTACGGCCGGTCTCTGAGGGGGCGTCGTGGGTCCGGGGGGACGCTTTGAAAGGGGTGCGGAGGCCGGCGAGGGGCTGCCGGCCTCCGCTGCGACGCGGGCACCACCGGGCAAAACCGACGAGGGGACGTCGTTGCCCGTGCGTGGGGGGGAAGGGAGTGGTGCTTCGCGCCGCGGGGAAGAATCTGTCTTGAGCGTGTCGAGACGAACGACCTGCTTGGTCGAGGCCTGTTCGAGCTTGAGGTACTTCTGCGCCAGCCTCTCGACCCGCTCGGCCTCGTTGAGATGCGCCCACTCGATTCGCAAAATGTGGGTCGCCTGCTGGCTTTCGATGATCTTCTGGTTGGTGCGGTCGATCCTCTCCTCGAGGTCCTGCACCTTGTACTTGACCGTGAACAGCCCGACCGCCGTTGCGACGGCCGCGACCGACCAGAACAGGAGCCCGCGATGGATCATGCGGCTCCTCCCCGGGAGGAGATCTTCTCGGCGACGCGCAGCCGCGCCGAGCGGGCGCGCGGGTTGGCGGCCAGTTCGGCCTCGCCCGGCACGACCGGCCGGCGGGTGATCTCGCTGAAGCTCGCGGCCGCTATCTTCTCGCGCGGCGGCGCATGGCGCGACGGCGCGGGCGCACGGCCCGAGCGGGCGCGCACGAAGTCCTTCACGGCGCGGTCTTCCAGCGAATGAAACGACACGACGGCGAGGCGGCCACCCGACGCCAGCACCTGCTCGGCGGCGGCGAGGCCGCGCTCGAGCTCGCCCAGTTCGTCGTTCACCGCGATGCGCAGCGCCTGGAAGCTGCGGGTCGCCGGATCGCTCTCGTCCTTGGCCGACGGGCCGACGGCGCGGCGCACGATCTCCGCCAGCTCGCCGGTGGTCTCGAACTTCTGCTCGCGGCGGCGCTCGACGATGGCGTGCGCCACGCGGCGGCTGCGGCCGTTCCTCGCCGTAGCGCCAGAAGATGTCGGCCAGCTCGCGCTCGTCGGCGCCGTTCACCAGATCGGCCGCAGAGGACCGCTCTTCTCCATGCGCATGTCGAGCGGGCCGTCGCCTCGGAAGGAGAAGCCGCGCCCGGCCTGGTCGAACTGCATCGACGACACGCCGAGGTCGAGCGCGACGCCGTCGACCTCGTCGATCTTCTCGGCCGACAGGAGTTCGGCCATGTCGCCGAAGCGGCCCTCGATCAGGCGCAGCCGCGGCGCGTAGCGGCGCGCGATCTCGCGGCCGGCGGCGATCGCGTCGGGATCGCGGTCGATCGCGATCACCTCGCACTGCGCGCGGTCGAGCATCGCCGTGGTGTAGCCGCCGGCGCCGAACGTGCCGTCGACGTAGCGGCCGCCGTCGCGCGGCCGCAGCGCGTCGACCACTTCGTTCAGAAGAACCGGGATATGACGGGCGACGGGAGGGACGCTCATGCGTCACCCGTGCCGAGCTTGCGTACGAAATCGGCCATGCGCGCGCGATCGGCGTCGCGCCGCGCTTGCCAGCGCCCCGGATTCCACAGCTGGAACTTGTCGCCCTTGCCGACCAGCATCACGCCGTCGGCGACCTCGAGCACGTCGGCGAATTCGACCGGCAGCGAGAAGCGGCCGTCGGGTTCCATCGCGATGGTGCGCGCGGAAGCGGAGAGATAGCCCGCCGGATCGAACGCCTCGTCGTCGAGCGCGACTTTCAGCGAGCCCTTGGGGCCGAGCGCCTCGGCGCGCAGGCGCTCGAGCATGCCATCGAAGCCCGCGCGCGAATTGCCGTTAACGACGCCCGGAAGATTCGGCGAGTGATAGAGGACGAAGGCGCCGCGGTCCTCGGCAGGCAACTCGTCGCGGAAGGCGGCGGGCAGAAGGACCCGGCCTTTCTTGTCGAGTTTGATCAGGATTTCGGACCGGAACGCCACGGCCCTCTCCCCCTGCGTCCCGCGGCCGGTGCCCCACGCCCCAGCCTCAGTAAATCGGGACGATATGGGATAACATGGGAAAATCCGGGGCGCAATCTTGAAAGAATAGAATCGGCAAGGAATCTGAGGGGCTTAGATCCCATACCTATTGTGATGCTAAGGACCCAAACCGCAAGAGCTTGGGTTTTTGTGATTCGTCCTGCGGAATCGCAGCCAAGCGGCCAGCCGATAAGACCGTGGCGGGTTATCGATTTTTTATCGCTGGACCGATAAGTGTTTGTTTCAAGCAGGCCAACGCTTTCCAGGACTTTTATCGCTCGACGGGGACTCCCCCCGCTCCGATTTATGGAAAAGAGCGGGGCCACCCCTCGCCTCAGCGAGAATCTCGGCCAAATCTCGCTGGAGTGAGACGGGTTTGTTTCAAGCGGGCCAGCGTTTCCCCGCCCGAATCTCGCTCGGAGGGGACTCCCCCCCCCCCGATTGATGGAAATCGCTGGGTCAGACGGCCTGTAAGCCGGGTTCTGTCCCCTTTCGGGGGATGACCATTCATCTGGGACGCCCATTGCTGGACGCCTCGCGCGACCGACCCGGACGGCGGCGCGGAAACCCGCGTGCCGGTTGCCCGGCGTGCCGCCCCTATTTGGTCTTGCTCCCGGTGGGGTTTGCCATGCCGCTCGCGTTGCCGCTCGCGCGGTGGGCTCTTACCCCACCCTTTCACCCTTACCTGCCGACTGGCCTCCCGAAGGAGGGGCCGAAAGGCGGTCTGCTCTCTGTGGCACTTTCCCTGGGGTCGCCCCCGCCGGCCGTTAGCCGGCACCGTGTTTCCGTGGAGCCCGGACTTTCCTCACCCCTTGCGGAGCGCAGCCATCCGGCCGTCTGACCCACGGCCGTAGCTAGGCCCGCCTCCTGCGACGGTCAAGAGCACGCGGAACGCATCGGCACTAGCGGGGCGGCGCCATCGTCTCGGGCGAAAAGCCGGTCGACAGCCCAGCGACGCCGCGCATCGGGAATTGCCCCTGGCCCTAGAGGCGCAGGATCAGAGGACGGCAATCAGCCCTCCTGTTCGCCGGTCGCTCGCCGGTTGGCCGGACTTCCGATTGACGATGTTCGTCCCGCAGAAATCGTCACGCCGGCATCGCGCGAAGTGATACGTGCACCGGGGAGCGCAGCCATGCGGCCGGTCCCCAATGGCGGCGTCTAGACCTCGCTCTTCACCTGATCGAGCAGGTCGCCCAGCAGCCCGAGCGTCTCGGCATCGGGCATGCCGTCGACCTGGGCCGGCCGGTAATGGCGCTGGAAGGCTTTGACGATTTCCCGCGGCGGCACGGCGAGCGGCGGCACGTAGCCGAAGCGCTGCAGAGCCGGCTGGATCTTGCCGTCGATCGGACGCCGCCCCGCGCGCGGCCACAGCCCGATTCCCGCGGCCGCCAGCGTCGCCCAGGGAAAGCGCCGGCCGGGATCGACCTTGCGCTGCGGCGCGATGTCGGAGTGGCCGACAACGTTGCGCGGCACGATGGCAGGATGCCGCGTCATGATCCCGCGGCACAGGTCGATCAGCGCCGCCACCTGTTGCGGCGGATAGTCGTGCCTGTCGCCGTCGAGGTTCACGATCTCGATGCCGATCGAGGTCTCGTTCAAGCGCTCACGGCCGCGCCAGTAGGAAATGCCGGCATGCCAGGCGACGCGATCCTCGGGCACCAGCCGGTAGACCGTGCCGTCCTCGGCCAGCACGTAGTGCGAGCTGACGCGCAGCGGGCGCGTGGCGTCGGTGAGCACCCGGAGCGATTCCTCGAGCGGCAGCTCGGTGTAGTGCAGCACCAGCACGTCGATACCGGCACCGTCGGGCCGCGGTGCATGATTGGGCGACGGACGATCGACTGGCGTCACGCGAGCTGTGTCACGCCGGAACGAGGCCGCGCGCACGGCGCAGCCGGTCGTAGGCGTCGTTGATCAGCGCCAGCTTGCGGTTGGCGACCTTGATCGCCTCCTCGGGCAGGCCCTGCGCCATCAACCGGTCGGGATGATGCGCCCTCACCTGGCGCAGCCAGGCATCGCGGATCTGCTCGTCGGTGGCCAGCGGATCGATGCCCAGCACGATGCAGGGCTCGCACTCGGCCTGGCCCAGCACCGCGGCCTTGGCCCGCTCGACCCGCGCCGAGCTCAGCCCGAAGATCGCCGCCACCTTCGCGAGATATTCGGCCTCGGCGGGGGCGATCTTGCCGTCCGCCTGGGCGATGTCGAACAGGCCGTCGAGCACGTGCTCGAGGACGTCCGGCGAATCGGGGAACAGCGCGGCGACCTGGCGGGCATAGGTTTCGAAGCCCGCCGCGTCGCGCTTGGCGAGATCGAAGAAGCGCTCGACGTTGCGCTCCTCGCCCGGCGGCACGTGGAAGAACGAGCGGAACGCGTCGACCTCGTCGTGCGTCACCTCGCCGTCGACCCTCGCCATCTTGGCGCCGAGTCCGATCACGCCGATGGTGAAGGCGATCTGGCGCGTGCCGGGATGGCTGCCGTCCTCGCCCGGCGCCGCACCGAGCCCGAGCAGCGACGCCAGCGATTCGCCATGGGCGAGCCGGGTGACGGCGTCGGTGATGCGAGCCCAGATGCTCATGGTCCTCCGCTACAGGCTGGCGGTTACAGGATCAAGGAGCCGATCGCCACGGCAACAAGAAGGCAAAGCGACAGGCGTCGATAAAATTTTTCGCTGGCCAGCGGAAACAGCCGCTCGCCCAGCAGGCCGCCGAGCACCACCGCCGGCGCGAGGAAGGCGCCCTCGACCAGGGTCGGCCAGCCGATCAGGCCGCGTGCCCCGAACACAGCGAGCGCGGCGAGATCGACGAAGATGAAATAGGTCGTCAGGTTGGCGCGCACCTGCGTCACCGATTCGGTGCCGGCGAGGTAGTAGAACACGATCGGCGGTCCGGCCATGCCCGACAGGCCGTTGAGGAACCCGCTGCTGACACCGGCTGTCAGCGTGGCCGCGATATGAGGCTGGCCATGGTAGCGCCAGCCGCTCGCCAGCATGGCCACGGCCGACAGCACGATGGCCGAAATTCCCCAGCGCATCGGCTCCGGCGCGATCTGGGTCAGCAGGAGATTGCCCAGGGGCGCGCCGACGATCGCGGCCGCCAGGATCACGCCGATGCGGCGCCAGTCGACATAGCGCACGACCCTGGGCAGCAGCGGCAGGGCGACGGCGATCTCGAGCAGCAGGCAGAGCGCGACGCCGACCGCCGGCCCGTAGAGGGCGGAAAAGACGGGGGTCATCAGCATCGCCGCGCCGAATCCCGCGAAGCCGCGCACCATGCCGGCGACGACCGAAACGGCGGCGGCGATCAGGAAGGGAAGAGCGAGGAAATCGGGCAAGAAACTCAACCTCACGCCGAGAAGGCCGTCTCGAAGCCTGGCAGCGGCGTCACAGATCCGCCCTTGGAGTGCAGCCTGCGGCCGCTTCCCGGGGTGGGAGTCGTACCTCTAACATTGCGGGCCCCCGAACCGGTCATCATATAATGCAGGCCATGCCCTCGAAGAATTTGGCCGTTTCCGCGATGCCACTGCACATGCCGTACATCCAGCGGCGGCCGGTGCTCGACCGCGCGAGCGCGCCCTTCAAGCTGGTCTCGGACTACACGCCGGCCGGCGACCAGCCGCAGGCGATTCGGCAGCTGATCGAGGGCGTCACCGGCGGCGAAAAGGACCAGGTGCTGCTGGGCGTCACCGGCTCGGGCAAGACCTTCACGATGGCCAACGTGATCGCGAGCCAGAACCGGCCCGCGCTGGTGTTGGCGCCCAACAAGACGCTGGCGGCGCAGCTCTACGGCGAGATGAAGACGTTCTTCCCGGAGAACGCGGTCGAGTACTTCGTCTCCTACTACGACTACTACCAGCCCGAAGCCTATGTGCCGCGCACCGACACCTACATCGAGAAGGATTCCTCGATCAACGAGCAGATCGACCGCATGCGCCACTCCGCGACGCGCGCGCTCATGGAGCGCGACGACGTGGTGATCGTGGCGTCGGTGTCGTGCATCTACGGCATCGGCCCGCTGGAGAACTACCAGGCGATGACCTTCCGCCTGCACAAGGGCCAGAAGGTCGACCGCACCACCCTGCTCCGCCGCTTCGTCGAGCAGCAGTACAAACGCAACGACAACGCCTTCCAGCGCGGCACCTTCCGGGTGCGCGGCGACACGGTCGACCTGTTCCCGGCGCACTACGAGGACAAGGCCTGGCGCTTCGAGCTGTTCGGGGACGAGATCGAGTCGATCACCGAGTTCGATCCGCTGACCGGCGACAAGTCGGCGAGCCTCGGCGACATCGTGGTCTACGCCAACAGCCACTACGTGACGCCCAAGCCGACCATGCAGAAGGCGCTCGACCAGATAAAGACCGATCTCAAGCAGCGGCTGGCCGAGTTCAACCGCGCCGGCCGACTGCTCGAGGCGCAGCGGCTGGAACAGCGCACGCTGTTCGACATCGAGATGCTGGAGACGACCGGGTCGTGCGCCGGCATCGAGAACTATTCGCGCTACCTGACCGGCCGCAACCCGGGCGAGCCGCCGCCGACCCTGTTCGAATACTTTCCCGACAACTCGCTGCTGATCGTCGACGAGAGCCACGTCACCGTGCCGCAGATCGGCGGCATGTTCCGCGGCGACTTCAACCGCAAGAGCGTGCTGGCCGAGTTCGGCTTCCGCCTGCCCTCGGCGATCGACAACCGGCCGCTCAAGTTCGAGGAGTGGGACACGCTCAGGCCGCAGACCACCTTCGTCAGCGCCACGCCCGGCCCGTGGGAGATGGAGCGCACGCAGGGCATCTTCGTCGAGCAGGTGATCCGGCCGACCGGCCTGATCGATCCGACGGTGATCATCCGGCCGGTCGAGAAGCAGGTCGACGACCTGATCGCCGAGTGCAAGGACTGCGCGAAGAAGGCCCAGCGCGTGCTGGTCACGGTGCTGACCAAGCGCATGGCCGAGGACCTGGTGGAATATCTCCACGAGGCCGGCATCCGCTGCCGCTACCTGCACTCCGACATCGACACCCTGGAGCGCATCGAGATCATCCGCGACCTCAGGCTCGGCTCGTTCGACGTGCTGGTCGGCATCAACCTGCTGCGCGAGGGCCTAGACATCCCCGAGTGCGCACTGGTCGCGATCCTCGACGCCGACAAGGAGGGCTTCCTGCGCTCGCCGACCTCGCTGGTGCAGACGATCGGCCGCGCCGCGCGCAACGTCGAGGGCCGGGTCATCCTCTATGCCGACAAGCAGACCGACTCGATCAAGTACGCGATCAGCGAGACCGAGCGGCGCCGGGCCAAGCAGATCGCCTACAACAAGGAACACGGCATCACGCCCGCCTCGGTGAAGAAGAACATCGCCGAGATCCTGCAGTCGACCGCCGAGCGCGATCACTACACGGTCGACACCGGCGTGTCGGGCGACGTGCATCTGGTCGGCCACAATCTGCGCACGCACATCGCCGAACTGGAGAAGCGCATGCGCGACGCCGCGGCCAACCTCGACTTCGAGGATGCCGCGCGCATCCGCGACGAGATCAGGCGTCTGGAGGCCAACGAGCTGGAACTGCCCGGCCAGGCGGCATCGGCCAATGTCGGCGTCCATCTCGGCAAGATGCAGAACAGCCGCGTGTTCCGCGGCGTGCGCACCGGCTCGGGTTCGCGCGGCAAGCCGGCGCGGCGTAGCGGCCGGTGACCGGTCTGTTCTTCCGGATCCTGGTCGCTGCGCTTCTGGCCGCTGCCCCCGCGCTCGCACAGCCGGCCGGCCCCCAGGGCACCGAAGGCGACAAGATGCGCGAGCAGGAGTGGCGCATCCCCGCCGCCGGCGGATCGCCGCTGATGGTTGCCACCGTGTTCCGGCCGCCCGGCACCGCGCGCGCCCCCCTGGCCGTGATCAATCACGGCTCGCCCGACAATTCGGCGGCGCGTCCGACGATGAACCGGCCCCAATTCACGGCCCTCTCGACCTACTTCGTGTCGCGCGGCTACGTCGTGGTCTTGCCCTTGCGGCGCGGCTACGGCGCCACCGGCGGCCGCTGGGCCGAGGATTACGGCCGCTGTGACACGCCCGATTTCATCGGCGCGGGCCTCGCGACCGCCGCCGACATCCAGGCAGCGATCGACTACATGCGCGGCCAGCCCTTCGTCGCACCGGACCGCACGATCGTGATCGGCCAGTCGGCAGGCGGCTGGGGAACCCTGGCGTTATCCAGCCGCAATCCGGCGGGCGTGCCGGCAATGATCGACTTCGCGGGCGGTCGTGCCGGCCACCAGTCCGTTCCGGGCGGCGTCTGCTCGCCGGACTTCCTCGTGAAGGCGGCGGCCAAGTACGGTTCGACCGCGCGCGTACCGCTGCTCTGGATCACGACCGAAAACGATTCTTTCTT
>JBGAIW010000015.1:0-58666 GCA_044225265.1 Reyranella sp. | reverse complement strand
GCCGCCGCGGGCATCGCCTTCGCACTGCTCGGCCGGCACAAAACCGGCAAGGGCCAGCGCCTAGATCTGTCGCTGTTCGACGTCGGCATGCACCTGATGAGTCACTGGATCACCAACTACGGGCTCAAGCAGGAAAACCCGGTGCGCATGGGCACGGGCAATTCCCTGATCTTTCCGCTGCGCGTCTTCCCGACCAGGACGCTGTCGGTGTTCGTCGCCGGCACCAACGATCCGTTCTGGCGCCTGCTCTGCAATGCGCTCGGCCGCCAGGACTGGCTCGCCGATCAGCGCTATGCGACCAACGAGGGGCGGGTCGAGCATCGCGCCGAACTCGAGCCGCAGATCGAGGCGCATTTCGCCGCCCACACCGCCGAAGAGCTGCTCGACAAGCTGATCCCGGCCGGCATGCCCTGCTCCGCCGTCTACAAGGTGAGCGACGTGATGCAGAACCCGCACACCAAGGCGCGCAACGCCGTGATCGAGGTCGACTATCCCGGAGTCGGTCCGGTGAAGTCGGCCAACAATCCGATCAAGCTCTCCGACGCGCCGTTAACGGTGCGGCGAAAGTCGCCAGGTATCGGCGAGCACACGGCCGAGATCCTGCGCGAAGCGGGTTTCAACGACTCCGAGATCGCGGGCCTGCGCGACGCCAAGGCGGTCTTCATCCCATGAAACTGGTCTACTCCGACAAGCACGCCCAGCACGATCCGCAGTCCTTCGTCGTGCGCGGCACCAGGCAGCGCAGCACCGAACAGCCGGAGCGTGCGACACGCCTGCTCGCCGCCGCCATCGAGGCCGGCCACCAGGTCGTTGCGCCGCGCAGCTACGGCGAGGCGCCGGCCGCGACGGTGCATCGGCCCGAATATCTCGACTTCCTGAAGATCGCTGCGCGCGAATGGGCCAAGCTGCCCGGGGCATCGCCCGAGGTCACCCCCAACGTCCACCCCGCGCGCTATCCCGCCACCTATCCGACCGGCCTGGCCGGCCGCGCCGGCTGGCACCAGTTCGATCTCGCCGCTCCGATCGGGCCGCATACCTGGGAGGCGGCGCTCGCCGCGACCGAACTCGCCGCCACCGCGACCGACCTGGTGCTGGAAGGCGCGCGCGAAGCCTATGCGCTCTGCCGGCCGCCGGGACATCATGCCTACTCCGACATGGCGGGCGGCTTCTGCTTTCTGAACAACAGCGCCGTCGCCGCGCAGCGGCTGCGCGGCAAGCACCAGCGTGTCGCCATCGTCGATGTCGACGTGCATCACGGCAACGGGACGCAGGGCATCTTCTACGAACGCGACGACGTGCTCACCGTGTCGATCCACGCCGACCCCAATGTCTACTATCCCTACTTCTGGGGACACGCGCAGGAGACAGGTGCCGGCAAAGGCCAGGGCTTCAACCTCAACCTGCCGCTGCCGCTCGGCTCGCCCGACGCACCGTGGCTGGCGGCCGGCGACAAGGCGCTGGCACGGGTCCGCGAGTTCGCGCCGACGGCGCTGGTCGTGGCGCTCGGCCTCGACGCCAGCGAGAGCGATCCGCTGCAGGGGCTGAAGGTGACCGGCGCGGGCTTCCACGCGATGGCGAAGAAGATCGCCGCGCTCGGCCTGCCGACCGTGCTGGTGCAGGAAGGTGGCTATCTCAGCGACGATCTTGGCCATAACCTCGTGCACTTCCTGAAAGGCTTCGAGGAGGGCCGGCCATGAAGCTCGTCATCGGTTCGGATCACGCCGGCTTTCCCATGAAGGCTGGGATTCTCGCCTTCCTGCGCGAGAAGGGACACAAGGTGCTCGATGTCGGTTCGTACGATCCGAATCCGGTCGACTTCCCCGACATTGCCCGGCAGGTCGCAGCCGCCATAACTTCGGGGAAAGCTGAGCGCGGTCTGATGATCTGCGGCACCGGCGTGGGTGCCGCGATCGGCGCCAACAAGATGAAGGGCATCCGGGCCGCGGTCTGCCACGACGTGCATTCGGCGCATCAGAGCGTCGAGCACGACGACGTCAACGTGATGTGCATCGGCGCGCAGATCGTCGGGCCCTGGCTGGCGCGCGATCTGATCGAGGCCTATCTCGGAGCCAGGTTCTCGACCTCCGAGGAATTTCGACGTCGTGTCGCAAAACTGGCGGAAATGGACGCCGGACGCTGAAGCCTGAGCCGGTCAGTCGCCGCCGGCGCCGCCGACGGCGATCACCGTCAGCTTCTCGGGCAGGTCTTCCTTGGCGAGTTCGACCACGGGACGGTCGGGCACGATGAAGACCGGCTCCAGCCGCTCCATCTGCGACATGAAGCGGTCGAGCTGGTAGCGGCCCCAGTAGTGCATCGGCATCACGACCTTGGGCTGCAGCTGCTCGACGACGTCGACCATCAGCGGCTGGCCCATGGTGAAGGAGCCGTCGATCGGCACCATCACGATGTCGATGCGGCCCAGCTCGTCGAGATGATCCTTGGTCAGGCGATGATGCAGGTGGCCGAGATGGGCGATGCAGAGATCGCCGATCGAAAAGACGAAGATCGAATTGCCGTTGATACGCGTCTCGCCGCCGCCCCAGGCGCGCGCGTTGGTCGGCACGTTCCACACCCGCATGTCCTTGAAGCGCACGTCGTGCTTGGCCTCGGTCTCGCCCGGCTTGCTCGGCCAGCCTTCGAGCACGTAGGTGATGCCCTCTTCCGGCGCGTCGGTGAAGTGCGTGGTGTGCGCGTTGTTCATGGTCACGATGTCGGGCTTATGACCGAAGCCGTTGATGCCGTTGTAGTCGGTGATGGCGCGCACGCCCTGCGGCGTGTCGATCATGTAGCTGGCGTGGCCGAGGAAGGTGATGGTCGCGCGGTTGGGCGAGTTGCCGGCCGCCAGCGCCAGGCCGTCGAGCGAGGCGAGTTGCACGCCGGGCGGCAGTGCCCGCTCCACCAGGTTCTTCGAGCAGCGCGCCAGCGCCGGGCCGGCAAGCAGGGCAAGGGCAGTGGCCGCCAGCGCAGCCACGGTCAGACGGAGCGTCATGCCGGTATTTGATAGCAGTCGCTGTGCCAGAGGAACCGGCTTGGCCGGTGGAACAGGCCGTTGACTCTGGCGTTCCGCTTGAATAGAACAAATAGTGAACAAATATCCCCAACCGGTAAAAGCCTGAATAGAGGGGGCAATGTCGGCCATTTCCCCGAAGGATAACGCTTCTCCGCTGCTTCCCGGCCTGTCGTTGCCCAGGCTGCGCGAGCAGGTCCGCCGCCTGGAGCGCGCCCACTCGGCCCAGCGCGCCGGACGCCGGGCCGTGCCGCTCGGCCTGCCCGAGATCGACGCGTTGCTGCCGGAAGGCGGCCTGCTGACCGGTGCCTTGCACGAAGTCGAGGCGGGTCCGACGCCCTCCGGCCGGGTCGCACCGCATGACGGCGCCGCGCTGGCCTTCACGTCCTTCCTGCTCGGCCGCTTCGGGACCGGAACGATCCTGTGGTGCCGTCAGCCGACCGGAATCTTCGACGCGCTGCCCTACGCCCCCGCTCTTGCCCAATGGTTCGATCCGGCGCGCCTGCTGATGGTCACGGCACGGCGCGAGGACGATCTCTTCTGGGCGATGGAGGAAGGCTTGCGCACGCCGGGCATCGCCGCGGTCGTGGGCGAGACGCGCGCCGCCGATCCGACGGCCGGACGCCGCCTCTCGCTCGCCGCGGAGAAGAGCGGCGTGCCGGCGTTGCTGCTGCGCACCGAGCCTGCACCGCCGCAAAGCGTCTGCACGACACGCTGGCGCGTCGCTTCGGCGCCGTCGCCGGAAGTGCAAGGCATCGAGATGCTGGGCGCCGCGCGCTGGCAGGTCGAACTGCGGCGCAATCGCTTCGGCAAGCCTTCGGTCGAGGAGATGCCGGCCTGGCTCCTGGAGTGGAACGATGAAACGCATCATCTCGCTGTGGTTCCCCAAGCTGTCCACGGATCGCTTAGCGCGCCACGGCGCGCTGGTGCGCCGTGGCGCGAAAGCCTCACAGCTTGAAGAGTGGCAGACCAGGTCCGCCGCCACCGTCGCCTGGCGCGACGGCTGCCCGCGGCTGGAGGCGCTCAACGCCCATGCCCGCGCCGCAGGCCTCAGCGTGCACATGCGTCTGGCCGATGCGCGCGCGCTCATCCCCGATCTGATCACGGCCGGGATCGAGCCCGAGGCCGACCGCAGGCTGGTCGAGCAGCTCGCGAGCTGGTGCGACCGCTACACGCCCTGGGTCGCGATCGACCCGCTGGGCGCCGCCCTCGCCGAACCGGACGCGAAACCGGTCTGCAGCGCCGGCGGCTTCGGCGGCGATGCCGGCCTGCTGCTCGACGTCACGGGCTGCGGCCATCTGTTCGGAGACGGCGAGAAAGGCGAGCGCGCCCTGATGTCCGATCTGGTGCAGCGGCTGGCGCGTCACGACTTCACCTGCCGCGCCGCCATGGCCGATACCGCGGGAGCGGCCTGGGCGCTGGCCCGCTACGCCGAGACGCAGGCCGATCTCTACTGCCCGCCCAACGGCCAGCGCGACGCCCTCGCCGCGCTCCCGGTCGACGGGCTGCGGCTCGATCCGCCGATCCTGGAGACCTTCCTGAAGCTGGGGCTGCGCCGCATCGGCGATCTCTATCCCCTGCCGCGCGCGCCGCTGCAGCGCCGCTTCGGCGACCAGCCGCTCACCCGCCTCGACCAGGCGCTGGGCAGGGCGGGCGAGCCGATCGAGCCGTGCCGGCCGCCGCCGGCCTTCCGCTCGCGCCTCGCCTTCGCCGAGCCGATCGGCCGGCCGGAGGACATCGCTGCCGCGACCAGCCGCCTGATCGCCTCGTTGTGCGGACAGTTCGAGAAGGCGAGCGTCGGCGCACGCAAGCTCGAGCTCGCGCTCTATCGCGTCGACGGCTCGGTCGACCGCACCTCGATCGGCACCAGCCGGCCCACCCGCGACAATCCCAGGCTGATGAAGCTGTTCGAGGAGAAGCTCGGCGAACTCGACCCCGGCTTCGGCGTCGAACTGATGATCCTGGGGGCGCCCGAAGTCGAGGAATGGACCGGCGCGCAGGACTCGCTGCCCGAGACCGGCGCGGCCGCGCGCTCCTCCTGGGCCGAGGACGGCACGATCGATCTCGCCGACCGGCTGGCGCTGCGGCTAGGTGCGGAGAACGTCGTCCGGCTGGCGCCGCGCGACAGCCACCTGCCCGACCGCGTGCAGGTGCCGGTTTCTCTCTCGACGCCCGTCCCGGACGGCGCCTGGGCGAGACTCGCCGGGATGAAAGGCGCGCGGCCGACGCGGCTGCTGCAACGGCCCGAGCCGATCGACGTCATGGCATTGATGCCCGACGAGCCGCCGCGACAGTTCCTGTGGCGGCGGCACGCCCATCGCCTCGTGCGGATAGAAGGCCCCGAGCGGATCGCCGACGAATGGTGGCGGCCCCGGACCAACGGCCAGGTGATGCCGGCCAACATCGTGCCGCCGGTGCGCGACTACTACCGCGTCGAGGACAATGACGGCGGCCGCTTCTGGCTGTTCCGCGACGGCCCGCTGAACGGCGCCAAGTGGTTCCTGCACGGGTTTTGCGCGTGAGCCGCCATGCCGTACGCCGAGCTACAGGTCACGACCAACTACAGCTTCCTGCGCAGCGGCTCGCATCCCGGCGAGCTGGTCGCGCAGGCGATCAGGCTCGGCCATAACGCCATCGGCATCGCCGACCGCAACACCCTGGCGGGCGTCGTTCGGGCCTATGCGGCGGTGAGGGATTTCTACGAAGAAACCGCCATTCCCAGGGAAAGCTGGATCAAGCTGCTGGTCGGCGCGCATCTGGAAACGATCGACGGCTATTCGCTGCTCGCCTATCCGATGAACCTCGACGGCTACAAGCGACTGTCGCGCATGCTGAGCGAGGGCAACAAGGAGGCCGCCAAGGGCGAATGCGATCTCACCTTCGCCCACATCGAGAAATACGCCGAAGACATCCTCGCCATCGTCCTGCCGCCGCGCAGAGTCGACGATCCGGCTTTTCACGAGCGGTTGCGCCGGCTCGCGCAGCTGTTCCGCGGCCGCTGCTATCTCGCCGGCACCATGCTGTTCCGCGGCAACGACGCCGAACGGCTGGCCGTTCTGGACAATCTCGCGGCCCAAACGAAGACCAGGCTGGTCGCCACCAACGACGTGCACTATCACGCGCCCGAGCGACGCGCCCTGCACGACGTCGTCACCGCCATCCGCCTGAAATGCACCGTCGAGGAGCTGGGCTTCCACCGTTTCTCCTCGGCCGAACGGCATCTGAAGCCAGCGGAAGAGATGCAGCGCCTCTTCCGCCGGCATCCGCACGCGCTGGAGCGCGTCCAGGAGATCGTCGGACGCTGCCGGTTCTCGCTCGACCAGCTCACCTACCAGTATCCGATCATGTACGAGGGCGGCGAGACGCCGATGCAGAAGCTCGAGCGGCTTGTCTGGAAAGGCGTGGCGTTCCGCTTCCCCGACGGTCCTTCGGACAAGATCCTCAACAATCTCCGGAAGGAATTCGCCCTGATCGAGGAAAAGGGGATCGCACCCTACTTCCTGACCGTGCACGAGATCGTCGAGAAGTCGCGTGAGCTCGGGATCCTCTGCCAGGGTCGCGGCTCGGCGGCGAACTCGACGGTCTGCTACTGCCTGCGTATCACCGAGGTCGACACGGACAGGGGCGAAGTGCTGTTCGAGCGCTTCCTGTCCAACGAACGCAACGAACCTCCCGACATCGACGTGGATTTCGAGCACGAGCGGCGGGAAGAGATCATTCAGTGGATCTACAACGAAAAGGGCCGCGAGCGCGCCGCCCTCGCCGCGACCGTGATCGCCTACCGCAGCCGCAGCGCCATCCGCGACGTCGGCAAGGCGCTGGGTCTTTCGCCCGACACCGTGGGCGTCATGGCCGACACGGTCTGGGGCTCGGGCGGCAGCGGCATCGACCGGCGCCATGTCCGGGACGCCGGTCTCGACACCCAGGATCCGCGCCTGGCGCTCGCCCTCGAACTGTCGGGCACGCTGATCGGTTTCCCGCGCCATCTTTCGCAGCACGTCGGCGGCTTCGTGCTGACCGACGGCCGGCTCGACGAACTGATGCCGATCCAGAACGCGGCGATGCAGGACCGCACCGTCGTCGAATGGGACAAGGACGATCTCGACGCGCTCGGGATCTACAAGGTCGACGTGCTGGCGCTCGGCATGCTGACCGCCTTGCAAAAGAGCTTCGGCCTGATCAGGCAGCACTACGGGAAGGAACATGGCCTCGGCATGCCGACGACCGATCCCGAGGTCTACGACATGCTGTGCAAGGCCGACTCGGTCGGCGTGTTCCAGGTCGAGAGCCGGGCGCAGATGTCGATGCTGCCGCGCCTCAAGCCGCGCGATTACTACGATCTCGTGGTCGAGGTGGCGATCGTGCGGCCCGGGCCGATCCAGGGCGGCATGGTGCATCCCTACCTGAAGAACCGCGACCTTGCCGAAGACGAGATCGCCTTTCCCAAGGACCGCGGTAACAGGCTGAAGAACATCCTGAGACGCACCAAGGGCGTGCCGCTGTTCCAGGAGCAGGCGATGCAGATCGCCATCGACTGTGCAGGTTTCAGTCCCGCCAAGGCCGACAGGCTCCGCCGCGCCATGGCGACTTTCCGGCGCGCGGGCTTCATTCATACCCTCAAGCAGGAATTCATCGATGGAATGCTGCAGAACGAGTACGAGCGCGAGTTCGCGGAACGCTGCTTCAAGCAGATCGAGGGCTTCGGCGAATATGGCTTCCCGGAGAGCCACGCCGCGAGCTTCGCGATCCTGGTCTACGTCTCGTCCTGGGTGAAGTGGTATCACCCGGAGGTCTTCTGCGCGGCGCTGCTCAACTCCCAGCCGATGGGCTTCTACGCCCCGGCCCAGCTCGTGCGTGACGCGCGCGAGCATGGTGTCGAGGTGCGGCCGCCCGACATCAACGCCAGCGGCTGGGACAGCACGCTGGAGAAGACCTGGGGCCCCAAATGCGCCCTGCGGCTGGGTTTCCATCAGGTCGCCGGCCTGAAGGCAGAAGACATGAAACGCTTCGTCCGGCGCCGGGGAGCGGTGCCTTATCGCGATCCGGCCGACGTCTGGCGGCGCGGCGGGCTCGACAAGCGGCAGATCCTGATTCTGGCGCGGGCCGACGCCTTCGCCTCGATGGGGCTGTCGCGGCGCGACGTGCTGTGGGCCGTACGCACCTTCTCCGAGGCGTCGCTGCCCCTGCTGGACCACCGCCCCGCCCTGCGCGATCTCGAGCCGGCGGTGACGCTGCCCAAACTCACCACGGGCGAACAGGTGGTCGACGACTATTCCTCCCTCTCGATGTCGTTGCGCGCCCATCCGCTCCAGCTTCTGCGACCGACGCTGTCGGAACGACGCATGGCTCACTCCGGGAAGGTGCGCGAGGCCCGGGCCGGCGACTTTCTACGGATGGCCGGCCTGGTCCTGGTGCGCCAGCGGCCGGGCACGGCATCGGGCGTGGTCTTCGTCACCCTGGAGGACGAGTTCGGCATCGCCAATCTCGTGGTCTGGCCCAGGGTGTTCGAGACGTATCGCCGCATCGTCATGGGCGCGCGCCTGCTCGGCGTCGCCGGCAAGGTCCAGCGCGACGTACAGAAGGACGGATCGCCCGGCCTGGTAATCCACATCGTGGCCGAGCGGCTCTGGGACTGGTCGGCCGACCTCGACCGCATCGCCGATCTCGATGCGCATTTCGAGCTTCGGCCGGGCCGTGGCGATCAGGCCCGCACCGACCGGCCCGACCCGCGGATGGAGAAAAGGGTCGACGTGCCGGAGGCCAACGCCACGCGCCACCGTGCCGGTCGAAATGCGTCCTACGATCGCAGCCGCATCCATCTCGACCGGCCACAGATCCGCATCCACAGCCGCGACTTCCACTGACTTGATCCAAATCAAGGAATCGACACCGCCATGCCGTCAGCCTCCGCACACCTGTTCGGAGGAAACAATGCAAGGCAACGAGTTCTATTACCTGGTCCTGGTGCTCGGGGCGTTCGGCGGCTTCGGCCTCGCCGTCGCGATCGCCACCTTGCAGTACAAGAGCTGGATCAAGCGCAACTAGAGGCTGGCGTAGACGCCGCGTTCGAACTCCTCGAACGCCTCCACGGCACGGGCGTCGTAGAACGGCAGGAGCTGGGTGGCCCACACACCGGTCACCTTCCTCGCCGGATCGATCCAGAAATAGGAGTTGGCGAGCCCGCCCCAGGTCAGGCTCTCGGCCGAGCGGCGGCCCGGAAAGGCCTCGGGGTTGATCATGAAGGTGAGCCCCCACTTCATGCCGTCGACGAAGTTCATGTCGGCGCTGCGCGCCGGAATGTACGACTTGAGCGGCCGGCAGAGCACGCCGTCGTTCATCGAATTGCGAAACATCAGCGCCACGGTCTCGGGCTTCAGGATCGGCGCCCCGCCGCCAAGCAGCGCGCGGACGAACTTCAGGTAGTCGCCGACCGTCGAATAGAGCGCACCGCCACCCTGGAACACTTCCGGTTCCTGGTTGAGCTCATGGTCGGTCGCCGTGAAGCCGCCGCCTTGCTTGCGCACATGCACCGCCGCCTTGCGCGGCCGCATCTCCGGCGTGATCCTGAAGCCGGTGTCGGCCATGCCGAGCGGCGCGAAGATCTTCTCCCTCATGTAGCGGTCGAGCTTCATGCCGGACGCCGCCTCGACCATGAAGCCCGCCCAGTCGATCGAGATCGAGTAGCGCCACTGCTCGCCCGGATCGAACAGCAGAGGAGTCGACAGGGCCTCCATCGTGGCAGGCTTGAAGGGACCCTTGGCCTGCACGTACTTGAACATCTCGCCGTCCCAGGTGTCGTAGCCCATGCCCGAGGTGTGGGTGAGCAGGTGCCGCAAGGTGATCGGCCGCTTCGGCGGCCGCGTCTTGACCGTGCCATCGGCGCCGATGCCGACCATCACCTGCTTCCTGGCGATCTCGGGAATGACCTCGACCGCCGGTGCATCGAGCGAGAGCCTGCCCTGCTCCACGAGCTGCATGGCGGCGGCGCCGGTGATCGCCTTGGTCATGGAGGCGATCCAGATCACGCTGTCGAGCTTCAGGCCGCCGGCGGCGCCTTCGAAAATCACGCCCTTGTCGGTGGCGGCCGCGGCGATCACGCCATGCACGGCGCCCTGCTCGACCGACTTCTCCAGACCACGCTGAATGTTCATGTTTCCCCCCGATTTGCCGGGGAGACTAGGCGAGGCGCGTCGCCTCGTCGATCAGCTCTTGCGCGGCGATGTCGAGCAGCTCGTCCTCGGCGGTGCCGTCGAGCACCCGCTCCTTGCCGATTTCCAGCAGCACCGGCACCGCGAGCGGCGAGATGCGGTCGAGCCGGCGGTATTCGATGCGGCCCTTGGCGCGGCGCAGCAGGTCGCCCAGCCGCTTGGTGTCGGCGAGCTGCCAGGCCGCGTCCTGGCGCGTGGCGCGCAGCAGGATGTGATCCGGTTCATGGCGGCGCAGCGCATCGTAGATCAGGTCGGAGCTGAACGTGACTTGGCGGCGCGATTTCTCCTCGCCCGGAAAGCGTCGCTCGATCAGGCCTGCGATCACCGCGACGTTGCGGAATGAGCGGCGCAGCATGGTGCTCTCGTCCATCCAGGCCTCGAGATCGTCGCCCAGCATGTCCTCGTCGAACAGCTGCTCGAGCTGCACCTTGGTCGGCGGACGCAGGCCCCAGATGCCGAGCACGTAGTCGGTGGCGACGAAGCCCAGCGGCTTCAGCCCCATCCGTTCCATGCGCCGGGTCAGCAGCATGCCCAGCGTCTGGTGCGCGTTACGGCCCTCGAAGCAGTAGGCGACGATGAACTGCTTGGAACCGCGCGGAAACCCCTCGACCAGCAGGCTGTGGCGGTTGGGCAGCGCCGAACGCCAGCGCTGGATGTCGAGCCATTGCCGCACTTCGGCCGGCAGCCCGGGATGGCGCGAGGGATCCTGCAGGATGCCGCGCACGCGCTCCGCCAGGAACGTCGAGAGCGGCAACCGGCCGCCGCCATAGGCCGGGATCTTGGGTTCTCCGCCGCCGGTCGCCGGCGAGCACTGCGCCACCAGTTCCTTGACGCCCTCGAAGCGCAGCAGCCGGCCGGCAAACACGAACGTGTCCCCCGGCACCAGGCCCTGGACGAACGCTTCCTCGACTTCGCCGAGCACCGGCCCGCGCTTCAGCCGCACCTTGATCAGCGGCAATTCGACGATCGTACCGACATTCATGCGGAACTGCCGGGCGACCAGCGGCGAGCTCAGCATCCAGCGCCCGTCGGGCAGCTGCCTCAACCGGTGCCAGCGTTCGTAGGCGGCCAGCGCATAGCCGCCGGTCGCCACGAAATCGAAAGTATCGTCGAAATCCTGGCGCGGCAGGTCGCGGTAGGGTTGGGCGCGCCGCACCTCGTGTAAGAACGCCTCGCGGTCGATCGGCTGGGCGCACGCCGTACCGACGATGTGCTGCGCCAGCACATCGAGGCAGGCCGGCCGCGGCGGATCGCCGTCGAGTTCGCGCGCCTCGATCGCCTCCAGTGCCGCCAGCGACTCCAGCACCTCGAAGCGGTTGGCCGGCGCGATCATGGCGCGGCTCGGCTCGTCCAGACGGTGATTGGCGCGGCCGATGCGCTGCATCAGGCGGCTGACGCCCTTGGGTGCGCCCATCTGGATCACCAGGTCGACGTCGCCCCAGTCGATGCCGAGATCGAGCGAGGAGGTCGCGACCACGGCGCGCAGCTTGCCGGCCGCCATCGCGGCCTCGACCTTGCGGCGCTGCTCGACCGCCAGCGAGCCGTGATGCAGGCCGATCGCCAGATTCTCCTCGTTGATCCGCCAGAGATTGTCGAACACCAGCTCGGCCTGGGCGCGCGTGTTGACGAACACGATCGAGGTCCTGTGCTGGCGGATGATGTTGTAGACCTCGGGCACCGCGTGATGGCCCATGTGACCGCCCCAGGGCAGACGCTCCTGGGTGTCGACGATCGTCACCTTCGGCGGCGCCCCGGGCTCGCCCTGGACGATCTCCACCGTTTCGCCGTCACGCAGCCTCAGGTAGTCGGCCAGCGCCGGCGGATCGGCGACGGTGGCCGACAGGCCGACGAAGCGCGTCTGCGGCGACAGGGCGGCCAGCCGCGCCAGGCACAGCGCCAGATGATGGCCGCGCTTGGTCGTGGCGAAGGAATGCAGCTCGTCGACCACGACGCAGCGCAGACTGGCGAAGAACTTCTCGGCGTCGGGATAGCTCAGCAGCAGCGCCAGCGACTCCGGAGTGGTCATCAGCAGGTCGGGGGGCCGTTCGCGCTGGCGGAGCCGCCGGCTCTGTGGTGTGTCGCCGGTCCGGCTCTCGGCGCGCACCGGCAGCTGCATTTCCGCGATCGGCAGTTCGAGATTGCGGCGAATGTCGGTCGCCAGGGCCTTGAGAGGCGAGATGTACAGCGTATGCAGTTCGCCTTTGCCCTTGGCGTAAGCCAGGTCCTTACCGGCCTGACGCCGCTCGGTGAGCTCGATCAGGGAGGGCAGGAAGCCTGCCAGCGTCTTGCCGCCACCAGTCGGTGCGATCAGCAGTGCACTCCTGCCACTTTTTGCCAATTCGATCAGCGCAAGCTGGTGCTGGCGAGGAGTCCAGCCGCGGCCTGTGAACCAGCGTGAAAACAGGTCGGGAAGACCCATATTTGCCGGATAGGATGCATCGCGCTCGATGACGACCGACAAGCTGAACCCCACTCGCCTGAACCCAAGGGCCTGGCTCTACCCCACCCCGCGCGGGCTCTATTGTGAGCCTGGCGACTTCTATGTCGACCCCGCTGTGGCGGTGAACCGGGCCGTGATCACCCACGGCCATGGCGATCATGCCCGACCGGGTCACAAGAACGCTCTCGCCACGCCCGAGACTCTGGCCATCATGCGCGCTCGCTTTCAGGACATGCCCGACACGCGTCAGCAGCCGCTAAAATACGGCGAGAGCCTGCGAATCGGCGAGGTCGATGTCGGCCTCGTTCCCGCCGGGCACATCCTCGGTTCCGCACAGATCGTGCTCGAACATCGCGGACAGCGCGTCGTCGTGTCCGGCGACTACAAGCGCCGGCCCGACGCCACCTGCCAGCGGTTCGAGCCGGTGCCCTGCGACGTCTTCATCACCGAGGCAACCTTCGCCCTGCCGGTATTCCATCATCCCTCCGACGCGGGCGAGGTCGGCAAGCTGCTGCAGTCGCTCAGGACTTTCCCGGAGAGCACGCATCTGGTGGGCGTCTATGCGCTCGGCAAGTGCCAACGCGTGATCACGCTCCTGAGGGCCGCGGGCTACGACAAGCGGATCTGGCTGCATGGAGGCCTCGCCACGCTGTGCAGGCTCTATCAGGAGCAGGGCATCGACCTGGGCGATATCGCTCTGGTCTCGGACGCCATCCTGGAGACATTCAAGGGCGCCATCGTGCTCTGCCCGCCGTCAGCGATCGCGGATCGCTGGTCGCGCCGCTTCAACGAACCGATCGCGGCGATGGCCTCGGGTTGGATGAGCGTCCGGGCGCGTGCCCGACAGCGCGGCGCCGAGTTGCCACTGATCATCTCGGATCACGCCGACTGGAGCGAATTGACCCAGACCCTGAAGGACGTCGGCGCGCCCAAGGTCTGGGTGACGCACGGCCGCGAGGAGGCGCTGGTGCTCTATGCGCGCTCGATCGGTATCGACGCCGAGGCCTTGCACCTCTCCGGCCGGGAAGAAGAAGGCGAATAGTGCAGGCCTTCGCGCGGTTGCTCGATGCCCTCTCCTACCAGCCGGCGCGCAACGGCAAGCTGCGGCTGATCGAGGCTTACCTGCGCGACACCCCCGATCCGGACCGTGGCTGGGCGCTCGCGGCCCTGACCGGCGGCCTGGACTTCCCGGCGGCCAAGCCCGCATTGCTGCGCAGCTTCGGCGAGGAACGGATCGGGGCCGACCTGTTCCACCTCTCCTACGACTATGTCGGTGACCTCGCGGAAACCCTGGCGCTGATCTGGGAGACCAGGCCGGACGCCGGCCCGCCGCCCAACCTCGGCGAAGTCGTCGAGACGCTCCAGCGCGCCACGAGGATGCAAACGCCGGCAATCCTCAAGCGCTGGCTGGATTCGCTCGACGCCACCGGGCGCTGGGCATTGTTGAAACTGCTGACCGGCGCGCTGCGCATCGGCGTCTCGACCCGCCTGGCCAAGCAGGCCGCCGCCGACCTCGGCGGGCAGTCGGTTGAGGAAGTCGAGGAGGTCTGGCACGGACTGTCGGCGCCCTATCGCCCGCTGTTCGACTGGCTGACGGCGGGCGGCCCCAAGCCGCGCAGCAATCTCGGCGGCGCCTTCATGCCCGCAATGCTCGCCAATCCGATCGACCGCAGCGAACTCGAAACACTGGATCCCGTGCATTTCCGCGCCGAATGGAAGTGGGACGGCATCCGCGTGCAGGTCGCCTCGTCGGGCGGCATCAAGCGCCTTTACAGCCGTGCCGGCGAAGATGTCTCCGGCGCCTTTCCGGACATCATCGCGGCCGTCGACTTCGAAGGCGTTTTCGACGGCGAGCTGCTGGTGCGCCGAGAGGAAGCGGTCGCTCCGTTCAACGACCTGCAGCAGCGGCTCAACCGCAAGACCGTGACGCCCAGGATGCTGAAGGAGTATCCGGCGCATGTCCGGCTCTACGACGTGCTCTGGCTGAACGGCGAGGATCTGCGCGCCCTGCCCTTCGACGCCCGCCGCGTCCGGCTCGAAGCCTGGATGGCCGAGAAGCCGCGGCCGCGCTTCGACGTTTCGCCGCTGGTCGCGTTTTCCGGCTGGGCGCACCTCGCGACCCTGCGCGACAGCATGCGCGGGGACGGCATAGAAGGGCTGATGCTGAAGCGCGGCGACAGTCCCTACGTCGCCGGGCGCCCGAAGGGCCCTTGGTTCAAGTGGAAACGCGACCCGATGCTGGCCGACTGCGTGCTGATGTATGCCCAGCGCGGCCACGGCAAGCGCAGCTCCTTCTATTCGGACTTCACCTTTGGCTGCTGGCGCGAGGCGGATGGCGGGCGTGAGCTGGCGCCCGTCGGCAAGGCCTATTTCGGCTTCACCGACGAGGAACTGCGCTGGCTCGACAAATGGGTGCGCGACCATACGACCAACCGCTTCGGCCCGGTGCGCGAGGTCGAACCCGGGCTGGTCCTGGAAATCGCCTTCGACGGCATCGCCCGGTCGAGCCGGCACAAATCGGGCGTGGCCATGCGTTTTCCGAGAATCAACCGGATCCGGACCGACAAGCCGCCGGCAGAGGCCGATTCCGTGGCGAATCTCCTCGCTGTGATTGGGGTCGAAAATACAGGCCAATGACCCTAAATTGGGGGTGTCATGATCGACCCGTTCGGCCGGCATATTACCTATCTGCGCGTCTCGGTGACCGACCGCTGCGACTTCCGCTGCGTCTATTGCATGGCCGAGGACATGACCTTCCTGCCCAAGGCCGAGGTGCTGTCGCTGGAGGAACTGGAGCGGCTGTGCAGCGCCTTCGTCCGGCGCGGCGTCAAGAAGCTGCGCATGACCGGCGGCGAGCCCCTGGTGCGCAAGAACGTGATGAGCCTGTTCCGTGGCCTCGGCCGGCATCTCGAAAGCGGCTCGCTCGAGGAGCTGACCCTGACGACCAATGGCAGCCAGCTCGCCAAATACGCCAGGGAGCTGGCGGATATCGGCGTGAGGCGGGTCAACGTGTCGATGGATACGCTCGACGCGACCAAGTTCCGCGAGCTCACGCGCTGGGGCGACCTCGACCAGGTGATGCGCGGCCTCGACGCCGCCCAGAACGCCGGGCTCGCCATCAAGATCAACGCCGTGGCGCTGCGCGGCGTCAACGACATGGAATTCGACGACCTGATCCGCTTCAGCCACGGCCGGGGCATGGACCTGGTCCTGATCGAGGTGATGCCGATGGGCGAGATCGGCGACCAGGCGCGGCTCGACCAGTACATGCCGCTGTCGATGGCGCGGGCCGACATCGCCCGCCGCTTCACGCTGAGCGAGACCGACTATCGCACCGGCGGCCCGGCGCGCTATTTCAAGGTTGAGGAGACCGGCGGCCGGCTCGGCTTCATCACGCCGCTCACCCACAATTTCTGCGAAAGCTGCAATCGCGTGCGCCTGACCTGCACCGGCACGCTCTACATGTGCCTGGGTCAGGAGGATGCCGCCGACCTGCGCGCGCCGCTGCGCGCGTCGGATAGCGACGAATTCCTCGACAAGGCGATCACCGAGGCGATCGCCCGCAAGCCCAAGGGACACGACTTCATCATCGACCGCCGCCACACCAAGCCGGCCGTCGGCCGGCACATGAGCGTCACGGGCGGCTGAACGGTCGATCGAGGATCACGGCGCGGGCTGTGAGCCTGCCGACTTGATCTGCGCCCGCCGCACCGCCTCGCGGTGGGAAATGTACATGGCGCTGCTGAAGATCACCGCCGCGCCGACGAACGTCCAGACATCGGGGCTCTGGCTGAACAGGAACAGGCCGAGCAGCGTGTTCCAGATCAGCGACAGGAAGCCGATCGGCTGCAGCAGGGTGATGTCCGCGATCTGGTAGCCGCGCTGCTGGCAGATATGGCCCAAAGTGCCCGCCAGCCCCGCCCCGAGGAACCACAGGGCGTCGATCCATGTCGGCGTCTGCCAGAACCAGAACGCGACCGGCGCGGCGCAGACCACGATCACGCAGTGCTGCCAGGCCACGATCGTCTCGGCGCTGTCGGTGCGGGCGAGCGACTTCGAGATCAGGTTGGAGGCCGAGAAGATCGGCGTCGAGATCAGCACGCAGACCGCGCCTCACCCAATCTCGGCAAAGCCGGCCGGATGATGATCATGGCGCCGCCGAAGCCGACCAGCACCGCCGCCCAGCGGCGCAGGCGCACGTCCTCGCCGAGAAACAGCGCGGCGCCGATGGTCACGAAGATCGGGCCGGTGAAGCCCAGCGCCGTGATCTCGGCCAGGGTGATCAGCGGCAGTGCCGCGAACCACAGGAACATGCCGCAGGCATGGATTACGCCGCGCGTGACATGCAGGCTCTTGCGATATGAGTGGAATGCCCGATGGGGGCCGATCCGCACGATCAGCGGCAACAGCAGCAAGGTCCCCGCGAGATAGCGCATGAATGCCATCACGTAGGAATTGAGGTGCTGTGCGGGGATCAGCGTGAAGACGTTGAGCAGCGCGAACAGGATGCCCGACAGGCCGACCCAGAGAATGCCGCGCAGATTGGGCGGCAGCGCGAGCCAGCGAGCAACGAGAGAAGACACGCCGCGACTATGTCACAGCGACTGCAGCCTGCGCCAGTTTCGGGAGCTGTTGCGGAATTTCAGGCGTCGCCGACGCCAATTCCGTTGACCGGCAGGACCGACCCGACCGTGCGTTCACCGCGCAGATTGGCGACGCGCTCGACCAGTTCCTCGATGTAGGGATCGTGGATCTCGAGCGCGCGGGCATGGGCCGCCGTGTTGGCAAGATAGTCGCGGCAGGCGCCGCGACGGCCTTCGGCGAAGGCGATGTGATGGGCTGCCCGCTCGATCGGCAGGTCGCCGCAATACTGGCAATGGTTGGTGTCGACCACGAAGGTCACCGCCTTGACGGTGCGGCCATCGCGCAGCTTCGCCGGTACCCAACGCGCCTGGTAGACGCCCGACAGCATCTCGCGGTTCCACAGGATCGCCAATTCGCTGCGGACCTGGTGCGGCGCCAGCCGATAGGCGATGCCCTCGCAGCGGCCGCCGCCCTCGAGCGCCAGCATCAGGCCGGGCAGCTCGGGCGTGCCGCGACCGAGCGGCACCCAGAAGCAGAACGACCGCCGCCAGCCCTCGACCTCGCAGGGCACGGTCTCGGCGAACTCGATGGCCGGGTTCCACATCAGCGAGCCGTAGGCGAACACCCAGGCTTCCTCGCCGGGCCCGTACTGGGTCAGCGCCTCGCGCAGGCTCGCCTCGCGCTCTTCCTGCGTGAGGAAGAAATCGTAGCCGGCCTTGCGAGCGTCGGCGACGATCTGCTCGATCCGTTCTGAGCTGAGTTCCTCGCGCTTGAGCAACACCCGTCTCCGCTCAGGTGCCGTAGACGATGGACATGGTTTCAGCGACGCAGGCCGGGCGATCCTTGCCCTCGATCTCGATCGTCACCTGGTTCGTCAGCCGCACGCCGCCGCCATCCATCGGATCCGCCGCGATGAGCTTGCTGCGTGCGCGCACCTTCGAACCGGCCGGCACGGGGCTGGTGAAACGCACCTTGTTGCAGCCGTAGTTGATGCCGTTGCGCACGTTGTTGATCTTGGAAATCTGCCCCGCCAGCATCGGGATCAGCGACAGCGTCAGGAAACCGTGGGCAATCGTCTTGCCGCCCGGCATGTCCTTCTTCGCGCGCTCGACGTCGACGTGAATCCACTGGTGATCGCCCGTCGCGTCGGCGAAACGGTTGATGCGGTCCTGCGTGATCTCGATCCAATCGCTCACGCCGATCTCCTGTCCCACATGCTTGTGCATCTCGTTGGGGTGCGCGAACTCCCGCTTGGCCATTTCCTACCTCTGCAAACCATTTTCCCTGTATGTGCAGATTATCATAAAAAATCAGCACCTTGTCGCTATTTTCTACGTTTCCACTTCACCTTTTCGTTGGTGATTTTAGCCCCGCCATCCCGCCAAAAGCCGGTCCAATCGGGTGCCATTTGTAGCGATCGGGTCCCATTTGTATCGTCGCTCAGGCACAGGTTGATAAGCGAGTTGCAAAACTGCACAGGAGGAAACCCCGCCATGGCGTATGAGACCGTCCTCTACGACGTCGCCGATCGCATCTGCACGATCACTCTGAACCGGCCCGACAAGCTCAATGCCTGGACGCGGCAGATGCATCTCGACCTCAAGGACGCGATGCAGACGGCGGGAGCCGACCCCAAGGTGCGCGCCATCATCCTGACCGGCGCGGGCCGCGGCTTCTGTGCCGGCGCCGACATGGGCGGGCTGCAGGCCATCCAGGCGGGCGCGGGCAACAGCGATCGCTCGACCAAAGCGCAACCCGATCTGCCCGGCGGCAGCACGCTCGCCGAGTTCCGCATGAACTACTCGTACTTTCCGGCAATTCCCAAGTTCATCATCGCTGCGATCAACGGGCCGGCTGCCGGCCTCGGTTTCGTCATCCCGCTCTATGCCGACCTGCGCTTTGCCGCCGAGTCGGCGGTCTTCACCACCGCCTTCGCCCAGCGCGGGCTGATCGCCGAGCATGGGGTGAGCTGGCTGCTGCCGCGCCTGGTCGGCCTGCCGGTGGCGCTCGACCTGCTCTGCTCGGCGCGCAAGTTCCGGGCGCCCGAGGCCCTGTCGCTCGGGCTGGTGAACCGCGTGATCGCCGACGACAAGCTGATGGGCGAGACGCGGGCCTATGCCCGCCTGCTCGCCGATACGGTCTCGCCGCGCTCCGTCTCGGTGATGAAGCGCCAGCTCTGGGAGTCGAGTTTCCAGACCCTGTCGGAGGCGACCGTGCAGGCCAACCACGAGATGGAACTGTCGTTCCAGACCGCCGACTTCAAGGAAGGCGTGGCGCACTTCCTCGAGAAGCGCGCCGCCCGGTTCACCGGAAAATAATCGGTCCGGATCAGATCTTTTCGGTTTCGCCGGCCCGCGGCTGCCACGTCATCAGCCGACGCTCGACCACGCCCACGGCGGTGTCGAGCAGCAGCGCGAAGGCGGTTAGCACCAGGATGCCGGCAAAGACCGTATTGATGTCGAACGTGCCCTCGGCCTGCAGGATCAGGTAGCCGACGCCGTGCGCCGAGCCGAGATACTCGCCGACCACGGCGCCGACGAAGGCCAGGCCCACGGCATTGTGCAGGCTGGCGAACACCCAGCTCATGGCCGACGGCAGGTAGATCGACTTCAGCAGCTGACGCTTCGACGCACCCAGCATGCGCGCGTTGGCCAGCAGGTTGGGGCTGACCTCGCGCACGCCCTGGTAAACGTTGAAGAACACCACGAAGAACACCAGGGTGACGCCGAGCGCCACTTTCGACCAGATGCCGAGCCCGAACCACACCGCGAAGATCGGCGCCAGCACGACCCTTGGCATCGAGTTGAAGCCCTTGATGTAGGGATCGACGATCGCCGAGGCGAGAGGCGACAGCGCCAGCCAGAGGCCCATGCCGAGGCCGAATACCGAGCCGATCACGAAACCCAGGGCGGTCTCGAGCAGCGTGTAACCGAGATGCTCGAAGATCTCGAGCGACCAGAACCAGTCGACGATCACCCAGAACACCTTGGCCGGCTCGCCGAAGAAGAAGGCGGCGCGGTTGTCCTGCTCGAAATAGAACACGGGAATGAGGCCGGGCTTGGTGAAGACGTGCCACAGCAGGATGAGTGCGGCGAGAACCAGGAGCTGAAGTGCGCGAAGCCGCATCTCAGGCCGCCTTCTGCCGGGCATAGGCTTTCAGGACTTCCTCCTTCATCGCCGCCCAGATCTCGCGATGCAGCGCCAGGAAATCAGGCGTCATGCGGATCTCCGATACGTCGCGCGGTCTCGGCAGGTCGATCCTGAAATCGCCGATCGGCCGCGTGCCCGGGCCGGCCGACAGCACCACGACGCGATCGGAGAGCGCGATCGCCTCCTCGAGATCGTGGGTGATGAACAGCACCGACTTCTTATCCTCGGCCCACAGGGCAAGCAGTTCGTTTTCCATGAGCTGGCGGGTTTGCACGTCGAGGGCGGAAAACGGCTCGTCCATCAGCAGGATGTCGGGCCGCATGATCAGGGTCTGCGCCAGCGCCAGCCGCTTGCGCATGCCGCCCGACATCTGGTGCGGATAGCGGTCGCCGAAGCCTGCCAGGCCGACCCGGCGCAGCCACTCCTCGCCCTGCGGCACCGACTGGGCGCGCGGCACGCCGCGGAAATCCAGGCCGGCCACGACATTGTCGATGCCGGTGCGCCACGGCATCAGCGCGTCGGCCTGGAACATGTAGCCGGCCCGGCGATTGACGCCATTCTGCGCGAGAAGTCGCTCGCCGTAGACCTCGACCGTACCGGCCGACGGCTCGAGCAGCCCCGCCGCGACGTTCAGCAAGGTCGACTTGCCGCAACCGGTCGGCCCGACGACCGACACGAATTCGCCGACGCCCACCGTCAGGGTCGCGTTGGCCACCGCGGTGTAGGGCTCGCCGCCATCGCGGGCGGCGAACCGGCAGGTGATGTCCTCCAGCGCGAGCGCTGGTGCTCCGTTCATTGCGACAACGACCTCAGGCGCGCTTCTTGGCGCGCAGGGCGAACTCGTTCGTCCACGTGTCCTCGAGCTTGATCTTGGCCGCGTCGGCCGCGATCTTGGGATCGCCCTCGGACAGGAACTTCAGGCAGTTCTTCGGACCGTCCTCGGGCATCGTGCCGTCCGGCGAGATCGTCTCGCGCACGTTGGCGAACGCCTTTTCGTAGATCGCCTTGTCGCCCAGCAGGTATTGCGCCGGCACGCTATCGGCGACCTCCGAAGGCTTGGCGGTCTGAAGCCATTCGTCGGCCCGCACGATCGCCGTGGCCAGGGCCTGCGCGGTATTCGGGGTCTTGGTCATCAGCGCCGGCTGGGCGTAGAGGCAGGCCGCCGGCATCGAGCCGCCGAACAGGTCCTGGTTGCCCTTCATCGTGCGGGTGTCGAGCACGATCTTGATGAGCTTCTTCTCCTGCAGGATCGTGAGCGCCGGGTCCGACTGCGACACGCCGTCGACCGACTTGTTCTCGATCGCCGCCACCACCGAGGCGCCGGCGCCGACGCCGATGATCACGATGTCGCTGGCCTTCAGCCCGCCCTTGGCGGCCCACGCCTGCGCCAGCATCTGGGTCTGCGAGCCGGGCGCGGTGACTCCGAACTTCATGCCCTTGATGTCGGCCGGGCCCTTCACCTTCTCGGCGACGTCGTTGCGCAGGCCGATCGCGAGCTGCATGCCTCGGCCGATCAGGGCGAAGCCCTTGATCGCCTGACCGCGCTGCTGCATGCGGATGGTGTGCTCGTAGGCGCCGGCCACGACATCGGCGCTGCCGCCCATCAGCGCTTCGAGCGACTTGGAGCCGCCCTGGAAGTCGTTGATCTCGACATCGAGGCCCGCATCCTTGAAGAAGCCCTTCTTCTCGGCAATCGTCAGCGACAGATAATAGAGGGCCGACTTGCCGCCGACGGCGAGAACCACCTTGCTCTTCTCAGGCTTGCTGCCCTGGGCGCGAACGATGGATGGGGCGGCGATCAGCACCGGCGCGGCAGCCAGAATGGCGCGGCGCCGCATCTGCAGCTTGGTCATGTTTCCTCCTCGCACTTGCTGTGCATTCAGGGCGGGGAGATTGCCGCAATGCCAGCGGCCCGGCAACCGGACCTCTTTGTCGCGGCTACGTGCCGGGACTTACTTGAAAGTCCGTTCCTTCCACCACGGAAAATAGGACGGCATGCCGCTGCTGACCTTCATCGGGAACTTCGCCGGCCGCTTTTCGAGGAAGGCGATCACGCCCTCTTTCACGTCGGCCGACTTGCCGCGCTCGTAGATGCCCTTGGAGTCGACCTTGTGCGCCTCCATCGGGTGGTCGGCGCCCAGCATCTTCCAGATCATGTGCCGGTTGAGCGCGACAGAGACCGGCGCGGTGTTGTCGGCGATTTCGCGGGCGAGCGCATAGGCCGCCGGCAGCAGGTCGTCGGGCTTGTGGACCGAGCGCACCAGGCGGCCGCGGAGCGCTTCCTCGGCCGGAAAGACCCGGCCGGTCATCACCCATTCCAGCGCCTGCTGCGGCCCGACCAGGCGCGGCAGGAACCAGCTCGAGCAGGCTTCCATGACGATGGCGCGGCGCGTGAAGACGAAGCCGTAGCGCGCCGCCTCCGACGCGAGCCGTACATCCATGGCGAGCTGCATGGTGACACCGACGCCGACCGCCGGGCCGTTGCAGGCGGCGATCGTGGGCTTCAGGCTCTCATAGGCGCGCAGGGTGAACAGGCCGCCGCCGTCGCGATGGCCGTCGAGGCCGGGATCGACCGGCCCGCGATTCTCGGAGTTGAACGTATTGGCGCCCCCCGAAAGATCGGCGCCGGCGCAGAAGCCGCGGCCGGCCCCGGTGAAGACCACGGCGCGCACGTCGTCATCGCGGTCGGAACGGTCCATGGCATCGAGCAGTTCCGAGAGCATCTTGCCGGTGAAGGCGTTGAGCTTGTCGGGTCGGTTCAGGGTGATGGTGAGGATGCCGTCCTTCACCTCGTACTTGATCTGCTCGTAGTTCATTGCCTTACACCTGATTGATGAGAATGACGCCGCCCATGACCAGCGCGATGCCGCCGATCTGGCGCAGGCCGAACGGCTCCTTGAACAGGAAATGTCCCAGCACCGCGACGATGGCATAGCTCAGCGACACGCTCGGAAAGGCGACCGACACCGGAATCGAGCGCAGGGCGAAGATGTAGAGAAAGGCCGCCGCCGCATAAAGCACCAGGCCGCAGATGGTCGATGGCCTGAGGAATTGGGCAACCAGGGTCGGTGCCGCGGCACCGGCCTTCAGCAGCATCTGGCCCGCGATGCCCGCCAGGATACCTGCTCCGAGTGCGAGATAATGTGCCGTCACAGTCCTGGCTCCGATGTCACGCGTTCCCGATGCGGCTGGCCTGCCGCCTTGGTCTCGACCGGCGGACGCTCGATCTCCAGACCGGACGTGCCCCGGCGGAAGACCTCGCGAACGAGATATTGGGGCTTGCGGTTAACGGCGAGAAACATGCGGCCGAGATACTCGCCGATCAGGCCGACGACGATGAGCTGCACGCCGGCCAGCACCAGCACCGCCACCATCAAGGACGCCCAGCCTTGCGGCGGCTTGTTGTCGGAGATCGCCTCGACGATGACGATGATCGCCGCCAGCGCCCCCAGTGCGCCGAAGATGATGCCGAACATGGTGGCGAACCGCAGCGGGATCACCGAGAAGTTCAGGAACATCGACAGCCAGAGCCGGAACAGGCGTGAAATCGTGTAGTTCGAACGCCCTTCGATGCGCGGCAGGTGGTCGACCTGCAGGCGGCCGACATTCTGTGTCACCTGAAAGACGAGGCCGTCGACGTACGGGAACGGCCCCTCGTAGCCCGCGGTGATGTGCTCGCGCACGAAGGCCGACAGGCAGCGGAAGCTCGAAAGATAGAGCCCCTTCGGCTTGTCGATCAGCTGATCGGCGCACCAGTTGGTGAACCGGCTTCCGATGTTGCGCCACGCCGCGTGTTTCTTCTCCGCGTAGTAGGTGTAGACCGCGTCGTAGCCGCCGTCGCGCGCGTACTCGAACAGCCGCTTCACCTCGCCGGGCGGATTCTGAAGATCGTCGTCCATCGTGATGGCGTAGCTGCCGCGGGCGCGCGTCAGGCCCGCCATCACCGCGTTGTGCTCGCCGTAGTTCCGGCTGAGGCTCAGCACCGTCACCGGCGCGCCCGGCTCGGCCGCGAGCTTCTTGCAGACGTCGAGGCTGTTGTCGGGGCTGCCGTCGACCACCAGCACGATTTCGAGACCGCCCGCGATGTCGAGTGCACGCAGCGCATGGACCAGTTCGCCGACCGTCGAGGCGCCGTTGTAGACCGGGACCACGATCGAGAGGGCGGGGGCAAAGGCCGACGTATCAGTCATCGCGGGCCGCCACGACGATCAGGGAGCCGCCGAACGGCAGGCTGACGCCCAGGCCGATCGCCCGGCGCTCGAGGGCGAGCGCGGTGCTGAACACGGCGTCCTGCCAGGCGGGGTAGTCGTGTACGTCGGAGGCGGCGTCGCCACGCTCGATGAGACGGTGCAGAAGCATCAGCGGAAAAAGCAGCGTATTCCAATAGCTGGCGCGCACGACCCGGAAACCGTTGGCGGCCAGGAGCCGGCGCGCCTGGCGGCGGGTGAAGCGGCGGGCATTGTGCACGCGCTTGTCGTGCGCCGACAACAGCCAGCCATAGGCCGGCAGATTCAGAATGGCCACACCGCCCGGCGCCAGGCTGCGCCGCGCCTCGGCGAGCGCGCGCCCGGGCTCGACGCCTTCGTGGCAGAGCACGTCGAGCGACAGGTAGGCGGCGAGCGCCCCGTCCCGTACCGGCAGTTCGTTGGCCGAGCCGCGAATGACGGGCCGGCCGGACTTGCCCGCAGCCAGACCGGCGGCAACGGCATCGAATTCCAGTCCCAGGGTGCGCGATCCGGTCGCGCCCGCGGCCAGCCGCGCCAGCATGCCGCCGGTTCCGCATCCCGCGTCGAGGACCGGGCCGGTCGCTCCGGACCGCGAAAGAGCGCGGGCCAGCAGTTCGGTCGTGAGCGTGCGCAGGCCGCGATACCACCACATGCGGTCCTCGACCGCATGCATGTGCTCGTATTCAGCCGGTTCCAAGTCTCATCGCGGGTTTGCCGCCTCCCTGTCCGCTTATGATATCTTCGCCGCGCCTTGCCAACCGCCCAGACCAAGCCACCGGTCCCGCAGCCGCGCCTCGAACGCCTGTTGCTGCTGCCGTTGTTCGCCCTGCCGATCCTGTGGCTCGCCGGATACTTCTTCCCGCCGCTCAATCACGACGTCGCCGCCATCCTCGACGTGAGCGGCCGCTGGATCGGCGGCGAGAAACTCTATGTCGACGTGATCGACGAGAATCTGCCGCTCACCTTCGTGATCCATGCCGCGCCGGTGCTGATTGCCAGGATCCTGCCCGGCGGCGTGGCGTTCTGGTTTACCGGTCTCGTGGTGATGGGGATAGCGGCCTCCTTCTATGCCTGCCGCCGGCTGGTCCGGCTGGTGCCCTCCGCCGACCACGCTCTGACCGAGGGGCTACTGCCGCCCGTCCTGCTGTTCCTGTTCTCGGTGCTGCCGAACGAGCATTTCGGTCAGCGCGAGCACATCATGTTCGTGGCGGCCGCGCCCTATCTCTTTGCCTCGATGGCACGTGCCGAGGGCGTCTCGCCCCGGACCGGAACGGCGATCGCGATCGGCCTCGCCGCCGGGCTGGGCTTCGCCATGAAACCCTACTATCTCGCCATCCCGGCAGCCGTCGAACTCTACCTGCTGATCCGCCGAGGCTGGCGCCCGACCTTTGCCGATCCGATCCCGTGGTCGATCGGAGCGGTAGCGGTGGCCCATCTGGTCTCGATGTACACGGTCTTCTCGGCCTTCGGGAATTTCGTGCTGCCGCTCGCCATCGAATCCTACGAGCCGATCGGCGATTCGGGCTGGCGCCAGGTGCTGTTCGGCAACGTGATGGCGCCCACCCTGCTGGCGCTGCTGATCTTCGGGGCGTTCGCGGTGTTCCTGACGCAGACGCTGGCGGCGCGCGCGCTGCTGGCCTTCGGTATCGGCGCCGCACTGTCGGCGATCGCCCAGGCCAAGGGCTGGCCCTATCACGTGCTGCCGGCCCTCGCGACGGCCATCCTGCTCGCCACTTTCACCCTGTCCCAGACCGTCGACCGCTATCTGCCGATCAGCCGCAGCAGCCATCGCCTGCCGGTCGCCATCATCTCGGCGACCCTGATGGTGCTGCTCTACTTCCAGGCCGCGCTCTACACGCCGCCCTTCTACAAGCAGCGGCAATATGAGGATTCGATCGGCGGCATCCTGCGTCACATCGTCGAACAGAACGCTCCGCACCGCACGGTCATGACCCTGTCGCCGGGCATCTATCCATTCTGGCCGATGATCAACTACATCAACGGGCGCATGACCATGCGCTTCCTGACGATGTGGGTCGTGCAGGGTGTCTACGCCGACTGCGAGGATTTCCCCGCGCTTTACAACGCGCCCGACACGATGGGCGACACCGAGAAGTTCGTGTTCGACGCTGTCTCGGACGATTTCGCCAAGAACCAGCCCGACCTGCTGATCGTCGACACGATTCCCGGCATGCCGCGCTGCCAGGGAAAGGTTTTCGACTATCTCGAGTATTTCCAGCAGAACAAGGTGTTCTCGGATGCCTTCGAGAACTACGAACACCTGATGGATTTCGACCGCTACCGGATATTCCGCAGGAAGAAGAAGACCAAGTAGCCGTACCGCAGCGCTATTTGTCGCCCCACTTGCCCATCACGGTCGCCCGCACCGCCTCGGGGATCTTGTCGATGTCGGGCACCTTGAACACGCCCGACGCGACCAGGACGATCTCGCCACCGCAGACCAGATCGCAGCTGCAAAAGCAGAAATTGACCGTTCGCCGCGCGATTCGCGCCGTGCCTTCCAGCCACTGACCGAGCCGCGCGCCGCGCACGAACTCGGTGCTGAGCGACACGGTCGGATGTGGCCAGCGGATGCCGGTGGAGTGGCCCGAGCCCGCGCCCATCACCATGTCGGCGACGGTGACCAGCAGGCCGCCATGCGCCCAGCCCATCGGGTTGCCGTGCCGCTTCTCGAGCGGCAGGCCGACCCGCAGCTTGTCGCCCTCCGGCTTGTACCAGAGCGGGCCGATCAGCCCGACGAAATCGTCGCGCACGTCGAGCTGGCGGAAGCCTTCGGGAACGAGCGACTGGGTCATGCGGTCAATCCATCCTTCGAGGAAGCGTAGAGTTCGAGCGCAGTGCGCACGGCGGGATCGAACGGCGTGCTGCGGTGTGTCTGCTCGTCGAGCGACACCATGATGACCTTCTGGACCGCGGTGCAATGGCCCTCGCCGTCGAACAGCGCCTGGCCGATCACGACCTTGCGCTCGTGCGCCTCGACGAGGCGGGCGCAGGCCGTGGCGGTGCCGGGATAGAACATCTGCCGCTTGAAGTCGGCTTCGATGCGGCCGATGACCAGCCGGAAGCGCGGCAGTCCCGAGCGCACGATCTGGCGCAAATAGGAGACGCGCGCGTTCTCAAGCAGCTCGATGAAGGCGCCGTTGTTGATGTGGCCGTTGGCATCGAGGTCGGCGAAGCGCAGGCGTTCGTCGGTGGCGAATCCATAGATTCGCCGGTCCGTCAGATCGAAAGTCACGGTCTCGACGCTCCCCTAACGCTCGACGAATTCGAGGGTGAGATGTGCGGCCTCCGACGGCGGCACCAGCAGCCGGCCGGCATCGGGCTTCACGATCTTCACGCCATTTTTCTTCAGAAACGCCTCGCAGGCAGCGAGGCTGTCGACCCTCACGCCGAGCAGCGCCGGATGGTCGCCCGGCCGCATCGGCACGATGCCCGGATAGCGCGCGACGTAATCCTGGCGAGTCAGGTAGCGGATCGGCTGCGTGCCGGTGTCGGCCACGACACCGTTGCCGTTACGCCGCGCGGAACCCACGCCGAAATACTTCTCCAGTTCGGGTATCCATTTTGCGGGCTGTTCGGCGATCACCGTGACGCCTGCAATGCCGCGCGCGCCGTTGGGATGCCTGGCCCATTCGGGCCGATAGACGAATTGCGGCGTGATGTGCTCGCAGACGAAGAAACCCACCACCGGCATGTTGGTCTTGGGAATGCGCACGGTGCGGAACTGCGCATGCTCGGTCTTGCCGTCGACTTCGACGGCGCGGTCGAAGAACAGTGGCGCGTCCGGGTTGAGCCCTGCCTTCCTGAAGGCTTCGAACGAAACGTCGGCGCCGTCGGTCGCCAGCGCGACGTTGGCGAGGCCGCCGCCGTTCTTCAGCCATTCGCGGCGCTCGGCATTGAACTCGGTGTCCTCGACGATCCCCAGGATCTCGAAGTAGTCGGTGTCGAAGATCATCAGATGATTGGCGGTGCCGAGCTTGCGGTGAAAGCCGCGCGGCTGAACCTGGAAACCGAGCTTTTCGTAGGCCTTCAGCGCGGCATCGATGCCATCGACCATGACCACGACGTGATCGAGGCCCTTCACTGCCTTCCCCTTCGCCGTACCTTGGCCGCTCATGTCGGCCTCCGCTTCACCATGTTGATCCCCCTGGTGGTCATGACGACCTCGCCCTTCTGGTTGGTGACCGTCCAGCGCTCGTGGATCACGCCAATATGCGGTTTGCTGCGCGACGGCACCTTCTCGGCGCACTCGACCACGCCGGTCAGCGTGTCGCCCGGCCGGACCGGCTTCAGCCAGCGCAGCTCGTCGAGTCCGGGCGAGCCCAGGGCGGTGCGGTGGTCGACGTAGTTGTCGACGAACAGCCGCATCATCTTCGAGGCAACGTGCCAGCCCGAGGCGATGATGCCGCCGAACATCGATTTCTCGGCGGCGGCACGGTCGACGTGAAAGCTCTGCGGATCGTAGGTGCGGGCGAAGTCCACGATCTCCTGTTCGGTGAAGCTGGTGGAGCCCAGCGGGAATTTCTGGCCGACCTCGTAGTCATCCCAGTAGCGCGGCGGTTTCTCGGTCATCGGCCGGCAAGATGCGTTGGTCGCGTCATGCTGACAAGCCGGCTGTATCACGCCTGCGGAATGCTAAACTCGCGCCATGTCACGCGACAAAAGACTGCAGGATCGTTCGATCTACCCGCACTGGTGCACCGACACGGTGCGGTTCTGCGACCAGGACGCCGCCGGCCACGTCAACAACGTGGCGCTGTGCGCCTACCTCGAGACCGCGCGCCTCACCTTCATGCGCGACATGGGCATGATGGGCAGAGGCGAAGATGGCGTGCGCGGCATCTCCGCCGGCATGACCGTGAGCTTCCTCGCCGAATCGCACTGGCCGGGCCAGGTCGAACTCGGCACCGGCGTGCTCAAGATCGGCTCCAGCTCGCTCACCGTGGGCTCTGGCGCCTTCAAGGATGGCGTCTGCATCGCCGCGGCCGAGATGACGGTGGTGCGTCTCAAGGGCAAGACTCCCCATCCGATCGACCCCGCCTTCCGGGAGGCCCTGGAAAAGTACCGTTTGAAAGGCTTTTAGGGCCCTTGACCTAGTTGCGAATGCCTCTTACCTTCTTCTTGCAAGTAAGTCGCAATTGCCAGGCGAAAGGGCGTTCAGCGGCATGTTTGTCTGTGTCTGCCGGGCCATTCGGGAACGCGATGTCGATGCCGCCGTTAGGGCGGGCGCACGGCGTCCGGCCGACGTGTTCCGCGCCTTCGGACAGTCGCCACAATGCGGTACCTGCGCCTGCGACATGCGGCGCCACATCGAGCAGACGATCGCGCGCGAGGAAGCAGCCCCGCAGCCGCTGATGGCCGCGGATTGACCGGCGATGCGTGAGCCGGTCCGCCGGCGTGCGATTCTCAGGACTCCTTGCCCTCGCCGATCTGGCTCTGCAGGTAATTCTGCTCGCCGACCTTCTCGATCAGGCCGATTTCGGTCTCGAGGAAGTCGATGTGTTCCTCGGCATCTTCCAGGATGCTGACCGCGATTTCGCGGCTGACGAAATCCTTCGCCGTCTCGCAATGGGCGACGGCCGCGACCAGCGCGGTGCGCGCGGCAGTTTCGAGCTTGAGGTCGGAGGCCAGGCACTCCGCCACCGTCTCGCCGACCCCGAGCTTGCCGAGGTCCTGCAGGTTGGGCAGTCCGTCGAGCAGCAGGATGCGCTGGATCAGCTTGTCGGCGTGCTTCATTTCGCCGATCGATTCCTCGTAGATCTTCTTGCCCAGCCGCTCGAAGCCCCAGTGCTTCATCATGCGCGCGTGCAGGAAGTACTGGTTGATCGCGGTCAGCTCGTTCTTCAGGAGCTTGTTCAACTCGGCGATGATCTGCGGATTGCCCTTCACGACGTACCTCCGTGCTGACCTCTTCTTAATCGCGCGTCGGCAGGAGCGGTGCAACCGCCGAGAGCGCAAGTAATAACCGTTCTCGTAGAAATCCGTGGATCGGCGCCCTGGGCACGCGCCACGAGGTCAGCGCAAGTTGGCGGCAGCGTGAGGATGCCAGAGATGCGCGCGCCAGCCGATAGCGATCGCCAAAGTGCAGACGATCCCGAGCACACTGTAGAGCGAGCCGGTGAAGGCAAACCCCAGATGCTCGACCAGCGGGCCCGACAGCAGCAGGCCCATCGGCAGGCCGTAGACTGCCAGCATGCGCACGCCCATCACCCGGCCGCGGAAGGCGGGGTCGGCCGTGCGCAACAGGATCACCGCCATCGGCACCATGCAGAAGCTTTGCACGAAGCCGGTGACGAACAGCAGCGGCGCGCCCCAACCCGCCGCGCGCACCCAGGAGAAGGCGAGATTGAGCACGAACCACAGCAGCGCCGCGACCACCATGGTCCGCGCCGGCCGGATCCACGCGCCGTGCGTCGACAGCACGATCGATCCCAGCAGCGCACCGCCGGCATAGGTCGCAAGCAGCCAGCCCAGACCGGTCTGGTCGAGGCCGTAGATGTCCTTGGCGACGTACGCCAGCAGCGAGCCTACCAGGGGGTAGGCTGCAAAGTTCATCAGGAAGGCGAGCAGGGTTGCGGCCCTGACATCCGGCGTCGACCAGACATAGGCGAAGCCCTCCTTGAGCATGCGCAGAACCGACGATCCCGCCGCGGCGCCCTCGCTCAGAACCCGAAGCCGGGCCGTGCCGACGTTGAAGGTGAGCGAGAAGCTCACGGCATAGACCAGGCACACCGCGGCGTAGGCCCATCCACTGCCGAGAGAGGCGACCAGGCCGGCGCCCGACAGCGCGCCTACCACGCGCGCCGAGTCGGCGGTGGTGCGCGAGATGCCCATGGCGCGCATCAGCAGTTCGGCCGGCATGGTCTCGCCGACCAGCAGGTTGCGCATGGTGATGTCGGAGGGCCGGACGAGGCCGATGATGGTCGACAGCGCGAACACCGCGACCGGCGTGGCATTGCCGGTGAGGAACAGCGCCATCAGGATCAGCGCCACCAGCAGGTAGGTGCCGCGCATCAGGCACAGCAGGGCACGGTTGCCGATGCGGTCGCCGGCCATGCCGTAGAGCGGCGAGATCAGGGTGCCGAGAAATTGCAGCGAGCCGAACAGGGCCAGCAGCAGCACCGACCCGGTCGAAACCAGCACGAACCAGCCGAGAATGATGGCTTCCATCTCGAAGGCCCATGAGGCCAGGAGATCGGCGGGCCACTGAAAGCGGAAGCTGCGGATGCGGAACGGCTGCAATGCCGGCACGCGCGCGGTGACACTCACGTCTTGTTCGTTTCCTCTTGGTGTCCAAGGTGCCCGACGTGCGAGGTCCGCCGCAACGAACACCTCCTCATACCGCATCCCCGCCTGGAGCCGGTCTGGGAGTGTTAAGCCATATAATTCAAAGGGATATAGGCAATATTGTATAATTGCCTCGCGCGACATTGAAACAAGGATAAGCAAGCCCAATGTCGGCTTGCGTTATCCTGCTCTACAGAGCAGTTTGACCGTGCTGGAGACCGTCAAGCGGCCGAGGGGATGTCAGGGCCGTGTGCGGATTTGCTTGGAGAGTGTCCGCGTATGGGCGGGGAAGCCAGAAAAACGACTTTTCAGCTCGTGCTGATCAAGCCGACGCACTACGACGACGACGGCTATCCGATCACGTGGATGAAGTCGCACATCCCGTCGAACACCCTTGCCGCCCTGTATGGCCTGGGCGAGGACTGCCGTCAGCGCCAGGTGCTGGGCCCCGACGTCGATTTCGTGATCAAGCCGATCGACGAGACCAATACCCGAGTCCGAGTCGACAAGATCATTGCCGACTTCCGCCGCGGTGGCGGCAAGGGCTTGATCTGCATGGTCGGTGTCCAGAGCAACCAGTTTCCGCGCGCGACCGATCTTGCCCGCAAGTTCATTGCCGCCGGCCTGCCGGTCGCGATGGGCGGCTTCCATGCCGCCGGATGTCTCTCGATGCTGCCGGTCGTACCGCCGGAAATTCAGGCGGTGATGGACATGGGCGTGTCGATCTTCGCCGGTGAAGCCGAGGAAGGCCGCTTCGACGAGATCCTGAAGGCCGCCTGGAACGGCACCCTGAAGCCGCTCTACAATTACATGGACGATCTGCCCGGCATCGAGAACGCACCGACGCCGCGGCTGCCCGCATCCGCTCTCGCCCGCAACGAAGGCAAGAAGTCGAGCTTCGACCTCGGCCGCGGCTGCCCGTTCCAGTGCTCGTTCTGCACCATCATCAACGTGCAGGGCCGCAAGAGTCGCTTCCGCAACGCCGACGACCTCGAAGACATCGTCCGCGAGAACTACCGCCAGGGCATCACGTCGTTCTTCATCACCGACGACAACATGGCCCGCAACAAGCACTGGGAGGAGTTCTTCGACCGGCTGATCGAGCTGCGCGAGAACGAGGGCATCGAGGTGTCGCTGATCATCCAGGTCGACACGCAGTGCCACCGCATCCCGAACTTCATCAACAAGGCGCGCTGGGCCGGCGTCTACCGCGTGTTCATCGGGCTCGAGAACGTCAACCCGGACAATCTGCTGGCCGCCAAGAAGCGCCAGAACAAGATCACCGAATACCGCAAAATGCTCCAGGCTTGGCACACGTCGGGCGCCTCGACCTGGGCGGGCTACATCCTGGGTTTCCCCGGCGACACGCGCGAATCGATCCTGCGCGACATGGAGATCATCAAGAAGGAGCTGCCGCTCGACATCCTCGAGCTGTTCATGCTCACCCCGCTGCCGGGTTCGGAGGATCACCAGACGCTGTGGAAGAAGGGCGTCTGGATGGACCCCGACCTCAACAAGTACGACCTGCATCACCGTGTCGTTCACCATCCGAAGATGAGCGACGCCGAGTACGAACAAACCTATCGCGACGCCTGGCGGACCTATTACACGCCCGAGCACATCGAGACCGTCGCGCGCCGCCACGGCGCCATCAAGGGACGCAATCCGGCGGAGCCGGCCCAGTTCATGACCATGTTCAAGATCATGTTCGAGGCCGAGGGCGTTCATCCGCTGGAAGGCGGCATCCTGCGCCTGAAGTATCGCCGCGACCGCCGCTACGGCATGAAGATCGAGCCGTGGGGCCTGTTCCATCTCAAGCTCGCGGCCGAGAGCTGGAAAAAGCTGAAGATCTACGGAAAGCTCGCCTGGCAGGGCTGGCGGATCGGCCAGAAGGTCACGCACGATCCCAAGCGGCACGAATACATGGATCTCGCCCTCTCGCCTGTGGTCGAAGAGGACATGGACAAGCTTTCGCTGTTCGCCGAGACCTCGGGCGGCGAGGCGGCCCTCACCAAGAAGCGCGGCGAGGATCTTGCCCGCGCCAAGGTCGCGGCAGCGAACAATCAGCGCCTGGCGGCGGCGGAGTAGCTCTCCCCTCGCCCCTCGCGCAGAGAGGGCCAGGTCACACGGATGGACGAGGAAATTACCTCCCGCGTCTATGCCGATCCGCTCGCGCGGTGGTTCGTCACCGAAGCCTACAAGATCGCCGATACCGGCCAGCTCGTGGCCGCGGCCGGCGAACAGCTGGTCAAGGCCGGCATTCCGCTCTACCGCCTGGCCTACTTCCAGCTCACCCTGCATCCGGAACTGGACGGCCACGCCTACCTCTGGCGACGCGGCCAGGCGGTACAGGTCCAGTCGGCGCCGGCCGGCCTGAGGGAGCGGCCGGAGTTCCGCGACAATCCGATGGCGGTCGTCTACGAGCAGCGCAAGACCCTGCGCGTGCGCCTGGAGGCCGTCGAGCCGAAGGCGCCGGTGCTACGCCAGTTCAAGGACGAGGGCGCGACCGACTACGTCGCGCTGCCGCTGCTGTTCGGCAACGGCCATGTCGACGGGCTGAGCGTGGTCTCCGACAAGCCCGGCGGCTTCTCGATGACCGACCTCGATCGCATGTTCCTGCTGCAGTTCGCCTTCACACGCATCGTCGAAAGCCACGCCCTGCGCGACACCGCAGCCAACCTGCTCGATGCCTATGTCGGCCGAGCTGCCGGCCGGCGCATCCTCGGCGGAGAGATCCGGCGCGGCGCGGGCCAGACCATCGAGGCCGTGATCTGGTACTGCGACCTGCGCGGCTTCACGCGCGCTTCGGACAGCCTGCCGCGCGATGCGGTGATCGCCCTGCTCAACGACTATTTCGACACGATGGGCAACATCGTCACCGATGCCGGCGGCGAGATCCTGAAATTCATGGGTGACGGCATGCTCGCCATGTTCCCGGTCGCCGCACCGACCGAGCGGGCGGCCGTGGCGCAACGGGCGGTGGACGCGGCAAACTCGGTTGCCGACGCGATCACCGTGCTCAATCGCATCCGCGAGACGGCCGGCGAGCCGCCGATCCGGTACGGGTTGGCGCTGCATTTCGGCGAGGTGATGTTCGGAAACATCGGCGCCAGCAATCGGCTCGACTTCACGGTGATCGGGCCGGCCGTCAATTACGCGGCCCGCCTCGAAAAGCTGTGTGGCCAGCTGGGCCGGCGGATCGTGCTGTCGTCCGCCCTTGTCCGGCTGCTCGCCCCAGGCAGCACCGCCGAGATCGGGCGGCATCCGCTGAAGGATATCGACGAGCCGCAAGCGGTCCACGGACTGCGCGCCGAGCCGCCCCAAGTCTACTGATTGCCGCCCTTCGGCGCCTGTTGCTGCTGGCCGCCCTGCCTGTTGTTGGCGCGCTGGCCGTCGCCCTTCGTTACGGCATTGTCGCCCGGCGTTCGAATGCCGCCACTGTCGCGCAAGGCGCCGGAGCCTCCTGCCCCGCCCTTGCCCGGTTTCATCTACTGAGCCATCGCGACGCCCGTCAACAATGCCGCGACGACGCAGAAAATGGCGAGCGCGCGCATCAATCGTCTTCCTAGTGCAGGACCGGCGGCTTCACTTCGTCCAGGCCGTCGGCCACGGTGGCGGAGATCGTGGTGCGGACCATCGAGCGCTCCTTGTTGTAGTCCCACGGCCGACCGCGATGCAGCATCGCGCGATTGTCCCACATCACGACATCGCCCTGCCGCCACTTGTGAGCGTAGACATAGTCGCGCTTCGTCGTCTCATCCATCAGCTCGGCCAGCAATTGGCGCGCGTGACGATCGTCCATGCCCTCGATCGCATAGGCGTGACTCGCGATGTAGAGCGCGCGCCTGCCGTTGCTCGGGTTGCGCCAGTTCATGCGCCAGCGCACCGGCGGCAAGGCGCGGCGCTCCATCTCGGTCGCCAGGTCGGGATGAATCTGGTCGCGGCTGTTGGCGTAGGAGTGCGTCGCCACCGCGTCCTTGAGCTTGCCCTGCAGATCCGCCGGCAGGCGCTCCCAGGCCATGCGGGTCGAGGTGAACTCGGTATCGCCGTCGCCGCCCGGCAGCACCCGCGCGGTCAGCACCGAGGCGAGCGCGGGCGTCTTCTTGAAGGAGGAATCCGTGTGCCAGAGGGCGTTGGCCTTGGCGACCAGCACTTGCCGATGGTCGGGCGGCACGATCTTGCCGTTCATCGTGTTGGTCAGGCGGGAATAGAAGGTGTTCTGGCCGAGGGACGATACCTTGGTCAGCTCGAGCGGCCCGAAGGCACGGCTGTAAGCGACCTGGACGTCGTCGGCGATCGGCTGGTCGCGGAAAACCAGCAGGGAGTGCTCTTCGAAGGCCGCGCGCACCGCCTTGTAGGCCTCGGCGTCGGTGGCGACGTCGAGAATGCTCACACCCCTTACTTCGACGCCGAAGCCCGGTCCCAGCGGAACCAGTTCCATTGCGTTCCTCCTATGTCGCTTGTTGGCTGGATTTTATCGCAACCGCAGCATAGGGGATATAGTACGAATCTTGCACAGAAAGGCCCCGCCGGCCCGCATGCCAGAACCAAACCTCTCCTTCGTCGCCAACCCGACGCCCGAGGCCCAGAAGGCGCTCCGGCTCCTGCGGCGGCGCTACGGGCACGTCCCGCCGGCCGAGGCGGATGTGGTGGTGGCGCTGGGCGGCGACGGGCTGATGCTTCAGGCGCTGCATCGCTCGCTGAAGCGCCAGACTCCGATCTACGGCATGAACCTCGGCACGGTCGGCTTTCTGATGAACCAGTACCGTCCGGCCGGGCTGATCGCGCGCATTCACCGGGCGCGACGCATCGCCCTCACGCCGCTGCGCATGATCGCCAGGACCACCCGCGGCCAGACCTGCGAAGCGATCGCCATCAACGAGGTCTCGCTGTTCCGCTCCAGCCGGCAGACCGCGCGCATCGCCATCTCGGTCGACCGCCAGGAGCGCCTGCCCGAGCTCTACTGCGATGGCATCATGGTCGCCACGTCCGCGGGTTCCACCGCCTATAACCTTTCGGCTCACGGCCCGATCATCCCGCTCGGCACCGGTCTGCTGGCGCTGACGCCGATCAGCGCCTTCCGGCCTCGGCGCTGGCGTGGAGCGCTGCTGCCGCGCCATTCGCGGGTCGAATTCACCGTACTCGACCCGCGCAAGCGGCCGGTCTCGGCGGCCGGCGACTCGATCGAGTTCCCGAACGTCGTGAAGGTCACCGTGACGGAAGCCACCGACATCGAGCTGACCTTGCTGTTCGATCCCGAGCACGACCTGGAAGAGCGCATCCTGAAGGAACAGTTCGCACCATGAGGCAGGGCTTGCGTTGAGTACCAAGGAAATCCCATTCAAGCCCGAACGCAAGCACATCATCGGCTTCGAGGGTTGGCTGCCGCTGGCCCTGGCCATCGCGGTCGGCGGCGCCGGCGGCTTCGTGGCCAACTGGCTGCGCATGCCGCTGGCCTGGATGCTGGGTTCCTGCCTGTTCACCACCGTGGCGGCCTTCGGCGGCATGCGCATCGGCATGCGGGTGCGTCTGCGCCAGGGCATGATCATCATCCTCGGCGTCCTGCTGGGTTCGGGCTTCACACCCGACCTCGTGCAGCGGCTCGGCCAATGGGCGGTCAGCCTGGGCTTCGTCACCGCGATGACCCTGGTCGGCGCCATGTCCTGCTACTTCTGGCTGCGCCGCTTCACCGACTGGAACAAGCCGACCTGCTACTTCGCCGCCATGCCGGGCGGGCTGAACGACATGACCATCCTGGGCGGCGCGATGGGCGGCGAGGAGCGCTGCATCGCGCTGGCGCACGCGCTGCGCATCCTGACTGTCGTGATGACCATTCCGATCTGGTACCGCCTGGTCAACGGCGCACAGACCAGCGTGCTGAGCATGGGTCACGAGGCTACCGGCAACGACTGGAAGGATTACGCCGTGCTGATCGCCTGCGGCGTGATCGGTGCCGCCGTCGGCCGCGCCTTGCGCCTGCCCGCCTCGTTCATGATGGGCCCGATGATCTTCAGTGCCGCCGCGCATCTGTCCGGCCTGACGAACTCCAAGCCGCCGGGTGAACTGGTTGCAGCAGCGCAGGTCGTGGTCGGCGCCGGAATCGGCTGCCGCTTCGTGGGCGCGGCGATCGACAAGCTGCACAAGGAGATGGCGGCCTCGATCGGCGCGGCCATCATCATGATCGGCTGTGCCGTGCTGTTCGCCAAGCTCTCGGTCGCGGTGACCGGCCTCAACCTCGACGCCACGGTGTTGAGCTATGCGCCGGGAGGCTTCGCCGAGATGAGCCTGATCGGCCTCGCGCTCGGCATCGAGATCGCCATGGTGGCGACCCATCACCTGTTCCGGCTGTTCCTGATCCTGATGACCAGTCCGCTGATCTTCAAGCTGTGGCGCGCTCGCGACGAGGCGAAGGCCGCCTCGGACTAGGCTCGCGCTACGCCCGTACCGTTATGCCGCCGTCGACCACCAGCAGGTGGCCGTTGACGTAGGCCGCCTCGTCCGACGCGAGGAAGAGCGCGGCATTGGCGGTGTCCCAGCCCGTGCCCATCTTGCCGGTGGGCGAGGCGCGGTTACGGATCGCGATCATCTTGTCGTAGGCCTGATTGTGGTCCTTCTCGCCCTTGGCGTACTCCTCGGCGAGGAAGTCGATCATCGGCGTGTGCATCAGGCCAGGCAGGATGGCGTTGCAGCGGATGCCCTTGTCGGCGTACTCCGACGCGATCGCCATGGTGAGCGAATTCACCGCGCCCTTGCTGGCGTTGTAGGCGACATAGGAGATCCCCTTCGGCACGCGGATCGAGGCGATCGAACTCACGTTCACGATCGCGCCTTTTCCCTGCTTCTCCATCACCGGCAGCACGTGCTTGGCCGTCAGGAAGAAGCTGGTGACATTCACGTCGAACACCTTGTGCCAGTCCTCTTCGGAGAGCTGCACCGGACCTCCGGTCGAGCCGATGCCGACATTGTTGTCGAGAATGTCGACCCTGCCCCACCTGGCGACGCAGGCGTCGACCGTCGCCTTGACCTGGGCGTTGTTCGTGGCGTCGCACTCGAACGCCGCGGCCTCACCGCCTTCCTTGGCGATCAGCCCGACCGTCTCCTCGGCCGCCGCGCGCAGGCGATCGACGCAGAACACCCTGGCACCTTCCCGCGCGAAGGTGACCGCCGTGCACTTGCCGTTGCCCCAGCCCGGTCCGCTCGACCCCGCGCCGACCACGATCGCCACCCTGTCCTTCAGCCTGCCGGCCATGTCACTTCCTCCCGATCGATTTCTTGCGCAGATGATGCGTGAGCGCGAGGCCGATGCAATGACGCAATGCCGTCACGGGCAGTCGCTTCCCGGGCCCGAACAGCAGGGCGCGCTCGCCCTCGTAACGGAAGGTGTCCCCGTAGAGATCGCGAAATCGCCCGACAGGCCGCTCTGGCAATGAAAGTAAAGCGCGCAGCCCTCGGATGTCTTCAGCCGGCCGAGCCGCACTGTCGTGCCTGCGCCGGTTTCCTCGGTGAGGTAGCTCGGCTGGCCCCATTTCAGAGTTTCGGTGAGCGGGCCGACGCCGGGAGTTCGCGCCGCGACATCGATCACGAGTTCCCGCAACGCCAGCAACTTCGCGCGAACCGCCGGCGGATAGCTCCGGAACAAGGCAGCGACCCTCTTGTCCGCGAAACGCTTCATCGCTGGACCTTAGCATGCGGTGCGTGGAATGCTCGCGCCAAGCAATGACACTGGGAGGATGACAATGCGGCGTCGCACGTTCGTCTCGGCCATCGGAGCGTCCGCGCTCGCCGCCCCGGCGATCGCCGAGGAATGGCCGAACAGGCAGATCAAGGTGGTGATCCCCTATCCGCCCGGCGGCCCGACCGACATCTCCACGCGCATCGTGATGGAGAAGGCGGGGCAACTGCTCGGGCAGCCGATCCTGTTCGACAACAAGGGCGGTGCCTCGGGCATGATCGGCGCCGAATACGCCAAGAACCAGCCGGCCGACGGCTACACCTTCCTCGCCACCACGGTGGCCATGGTGACGATCACGCGCCACCTGCAGCCGATCCCGTTCGATCCCGACAAGGACTTCCTCACTGTCGCGCGCATGTCGACCTCGTGGGCAGCCCTTGCCGTACACCCTTCGGTGCCGGCGCAGACCATGGAAGAATTCGTCGCCTACGTGAAAGCCAATCCCGGCAAGGTGAACTACGGCTCCGCCGGCCTCGCCACCATCACCCACCTCTACGGCGAGATCCTGAACCTCGAGGCCGGCATCAAGCTGACGCACGTGCCCTACAAGGGCAGCGCCCAGGCGACCGGCGACCTGCTGGGCGGCCAGATCCAGGCACAGTTCGACCAGACCGTGCTGCCGCACATCCTGGCCGGCCGCCTGCGGGGCCTGGCGATCATCTCCGACGCGCGCTGGCCGCATAAGCCCGAGATCCCGACCCTGCGCGAGACCGGCTACGGCAAGCAGGGCGGCGAAAGCTGGTACGGCGTGCTGGCGCCGGCCGGCACGCCCGCACCGGTCGTCACCAAGCTCAGCAAGGCCATCGAGCAGGCGCTGAAGGCGCCCGACGTGCTCGACAAGCTCGACAAGGGCGGCGCCAAGCCGACCTATCTCGACCCTGCCGCAATGCGGGTGCAGATCGACATGGAGAGCAAGTACTTCGGCGACGTGATCAAGCGCGCCAACATCAAGGTCTGAAGCGACACGGCCTCAGCGCTGAAACCACGCTCGCGGGTAGAGGCAGGACAGCAGCAGCAAGGCAAGCAGGCCGCCACCCGCCGAGAGGAAGGCGAACTTGTAGCCGGCCAGGAAGCCGCCCGACGCCGCGTGGGTGTACAGCGCCGTCAGCACGGCGGCGCCGCTGACATTGCCCATGGTGCGGGTCAGCAGGGCGAGGCTTCCCGCAATGCCGCGATCCTGTTCGGACAGCGTGCCGACCACGAGGTCGGTATAGGCGACCGCCAGGAGCCCCATGCCCAAGCCTTCGAAGGCGAGCAGCAGCGCCACCACGACGAGCGGCGTCGACGCCCCGGTAAGTCCGAGCGGCAGCAGCGCGAGGCCGATCACGGCGACGCCGCAGAACGCGGTCTGCCGCCGGCCGAGACGCGGCACCAGCCAGGCCGACAATGGGGCGCCGGCCAGCGCGGCGACGAAAGCCGAGGCCAGCACCAGGCCCGCGAAGAACGCCGACAGTTTCAGGACGTTCACCAGGTAGTACGGCGTCAGCAGCAGGATGGCGAAGGCCGCGAGGCTCGCCCACCAGTTCATCACATTGGGAATCGTGAAGGCGAGATCGGCGAACAGCCCGGGCCGGATGATCGCCTCGTGGACGGTGCGGCTGCGCACGACATACCAGGCGAGCAGGAGCAGCGAGAACGCCAGCAGGGCCGCCGACAGCCAGAGCGAGACTTCCGGACGTTGCGCCGTCACCAGGGCCAGCAGGAAGCAGCTCATGATCGCCGCCACGAGCGCGCCGCCTGCGAAGTCGAAGGGGCGCTTGTCGGCTTGCGGCGCCGGCAGCATCCCCGAGAGTGCGAGTGTGCCGAGCGCGATCGGCACGCGCACCCAGTAGACCGCGGGCCAGCCCCACAGCTCGACCAGGATGCCGCCCAGGAACGGCCCAACCGCGGAGGCGAGCGATACCGTCATCGAGAACAACGCCAGGGCGCGCAACCGCTGCGCCGGCGGATAGAGCGAGACCGCGAGCGCCGTCGTGCACGAGATCGCCAGGGCCGTGCCGACACCCTGGCCGGCCCTCGCCCACAGGAACAGCGGCCAGCTCGGCGCCAGCGCGCAGGCCGCGCAGCCCACCGCCGAGACCAGCAATCCGGTGCGGAAGATCAGGCGGTGGCCGAACAGATCGCCCAGCTTGCCGCAGACCAGCATCAGCGAGCCGTAGACCAGCACGTAGCAGATCACCAGCCACTGCACGTCGCCGAGTGCCAGGCGGAAGTGGGCGGTGATCGCCGGCAGGGCGACATTGACCGCGATGTCGAGCGGCGCCAGCGAGGCGCCGAGCCCGACGATGGCGAGGCCGAGGGCCGGTCTCGCGGTCACCTCAGAGGTGCTTGCCGAGGAACGCCATCATGCGTTCCCATGCCTGCCTGGCCGCCGCCGGGTCGTAGGCCGGACTCTTCTCGTTGGCGAAGGCGTGGGCGGCGTCGTAGCGGAAGACCTCCGGCTTGTTTCCTCCGGCAGTCATCGCCTTCTCGAACGCGTTCACGACCTCGGGCGTGCACCAATCGTCCTTGTTGGCGAAGTGGCCCTGCATCGGGATCGCGATCTTCGCCGGATCGGCCAGTGCCGCCGGCGGCACGCCGTAGAACGGCACACCGCAGGCGATACCGGGCACACGCGCCGCGGCCGCGATGGTGAGCGCGCCGCCCATGCAGTAGCCCATCACGCCGACCTTGCGGCTGAGCGCGGCGACATGCTTCACCGCGCCGGCGATGTCCTGGTCCGACGCGCCGACGAAGTCGAGGCCGCTCATCATGTGGTTGGCCTCGTCGGGCTTCTGCGTCACGCGGCCCTTGTAGAGATCGGGCGCCAGCGCATTGTAGCCGGCGGCGGCAAAGCGGTCGGCAACGCCCTTGATCTGGTCGTTCAGCCCCCACCATTCCTGGAGCACGATGATTCCCGGCTTTCCCTTCCCTGCCTCTGAAAGATAGCCCTTGCAGGTCGAACCGTCGGGACGCTTGAAGTCGATCATGCTACCCATGGGGAGATCCTCCTGGATTTTCTGCCAGCTTGCCCGCGACGTTAGCTCATTCTCCCCACCCAATTGAAGCAGGCCGTCGACGCACCGTTCTGACGGCGCTAGCGCTTGCCCTCTTCGCCGGCGCCTGCAGCACGGAGGGCCGCGACTTCGCCCGCCCGCCGCAGGGCGCGCTGCTGCTTGGCTCCACGACGCCGGCCGAGATCGTCGCCGCCTTCGGCGAACCGGCCGAACGCAACGAGGAACCGGGCAACGTCCCCACGCTCGACAATTTCGAAGCGCTCAAGCCCCGGCCCGACGGGCTGAGGCGCGCGACGGTAAAGGGCAGCATCGAGCGCCTGCGCTATTCCTTCACGCGCGCCACCATGGTCTCGCTCGGCGATCAGGCGACGGCCCGCATCCGCCTGCTCGACCTCGCCTTCTGGAACGGCAAGCTCATCGCCTACAACTTCTCGAGCAGCTTCGGCGAAGACGCGACCGACTTCGACGAAGCCAAGGTCGGAGCGCTGACCCGGGGCCGCACCAGCGCCGGCGACGTGCTGAATCTGTTCGGCACGCCGGGAGGCCAGGGCATCTATCCCAGCGTCGCCCGGTCCGGCACGCGGCAATACACCTGGCAGTTCGCGTCGGCCGGTCCGCGCCGTGGACAGACGACGCTCAAGCGTCTGGAGTTGCTATTCGGCCCGACAGACCGGCTCGAGCAGGTCTATCTGGTCACCGAAATCAAGGACGGCGCGCCATGATGATCAGAGCTTGGTCCTGAGTTCGGTCTTCAGGATCTTGCCGTAGTTGTTCTTCGGCAAGGCATCGATGAACTTGTAGTCCTTCGGCCGCTTGAAGCGGGCGATGTTGTCGAGGCAGAGCTTGTCGAGCTCGGCGGCGCTCGGCGCCGCGCCGGGCCGCGAGACGACGAAGGCCACGACTTCCTCGCCCCACTCCGGATGCGGCCGGCCGACCACCGAGCACTCCGCGACGCCCGGATGCAGGTTCAGAACGTCCTCGATCTCGCGCGGATAGATGTTGGAGCCGCCGGAGATGATCATGTCCTTCGAGCGGTCCTTCAGGGTCAGGAAGCCATCCTCGTCGAAGGCGCCGACATCGCCGGTCCACAGCCAGCCGTCGCGCAGCGACTTGGCCGTGGCGTCGGAATTGTTCCAGTAGCCGGACATCACGGTATCGCCCTTGACCACGATCTCGCCGACCTCGCCGGTCGGCACGCGCTTGCCCGCCTCGTCGACCACCCGCACTTCGACGCAGGTGTCGGCGATCCCCGCCGAGGCCAGCCGCTGTTCCCAGCGCGGATGGTTGCGCTCGGCATGGACCTCGCGCGAGAGGTGCGTGATCGTCATCGGGCTCTCGCCCTGGCCGTAGAGCTGGCACAGCGCACGATCGCCGAGCAGGTCCATGGCGCGCTTGAGATCGCTGACGTACATCGGCGCGCCGCCATAGGTGATCAGGCGCAGCGCGCCGGGCCTGAGGTCACTCACGCTGCCATGCTCGATCAGGCGCTTCACCATGGTCGGTGCGAGGAAGATGCTGCAGTCGGGCCAGCGGTTCATCAGCCCGACCGTCTCGGGCACGTCGTAGTGCCCACTCTCGGGAAAGACCTGCACCGAGCCGCGTGCCAGCATCGGGAAGTTCCACAGGCCCGAGCCATGGCTGATCGGCGCGGCATGCACGATCGAGCCGCCGGCGGCCGGCCGGTCGACATCGGCATAGTAGTTGAGCGTCATCGTCAGCAGGTTGCGATGGCTGAGCACGGCGCCCTTGGGCCGTCCCGTCGTGCCCGATGTGTAGAACAGCCAGGCCGGATCGGTCGGCTCGCAGTCGACCATCATGGCGGGATCGCCTACTGCCATGAAGGTGAAGCTGCGGGTCGTGGTATCGACGATCTCCTTCAGCTCCGGCGCTTCCTTTGCCGCCTCGCCGATGGTCGTCAGCAGGTCCGGCGTGACGAAGCAGAGCTTCGCGCCGGAATTGGCGAGGATGAAGGCGAATTCCTTGGCGTGCAGCTTGGCGTTCATCGGCACCGCGCAGAGGCCGGCATGCCAGATCGCGTACATGACCTCGATCGATTCCGGGCAGTTGGTCATGGCGAACGCGACCCGATCGCCGCGCGCCAACCCGAAGCGCGTGCGCAGATGCATGCTCATCACCGACACCTTGCGCCACAGTTCGCGATAGTCGCTGATCGACTTGTCGCCGAGGGCGAGCGCGGGGAAGCCGCCGAATTCCTGGGCCGCGCCAAGCAGCAGATGGGCGAGATTCATGGTCCCGATTTACCCGGCCCGCCGCCCGGCCGCCAATCCTCCTCGAAGGCGCGCAACGCCCGGGACCGCCAGTTGAAACGCAGCGCCAGCAGGCGGATCGAGAAAGCGGCAAAAGCCGCCACCGCGCCGGCCCAGGCACCAGGCACGTCGAGTTTCAGGAGGATGCCGAACAGCAGGCAGCCCATGACCGAGGCCAGGCCCATCCAGACGCTGGGCTGCAGCAGTTCCGGCCGCTGGTTCAGCAGCAGGTCGCGCAGCACGCCGCCGCCCACGGCGTTGACGAAGCCGATCAGCATGGCGCCGATCATCGGGATGCCGGCCTGGACCGCCAGGTGCATGCCGACGACACCGTAGGCGCCGATGCCCAGCGCGTCGGCCAGCGCCAGAGTGTGGGGTAGCCAGCTCTGCCGGCGCAGCCAGCCGCCGAACGCCAGCACGATCGCGGTCACGACGGTCACGGTGACGAGGTAATCCGGCGTCTGGATCAACTTGGGCGCCGCCCAGCCCGGCAGGAACAGTCCGTCGCGGATCAGGCCGCCGCCGGTCGCCGAGACCATGGCGATGATGAAGATGCCGACGATGTCGCAGCCCTTGCGCGCCGCCAGCATGGCGCCGCTCATTCCCCAGAAGAACGTGGCTCCAAGGTCGTACCACTGGAACACCGAGTCGGAGACGGGGAACATTCGTCGATATTGCCGCCCGGCCGATCAGCCTGCAATGTGACGCCATGCAGGAATTCGATTTCGCCGTTGTCGGCGCCGGCATCGCCGGGGTCTCCGCCGCCTACCATCTCGCGCCAAAAGCCCGCGTGGTCATCCTCGAACGCGAGCACGTCGCGGCCTATCACACGACCGGCCGTTCGGCGGCGCTGCACTCGGAGACCTACGGCAGCGCCGAGATCCGCGCCATCACCGTCGCGACCGGCCACTTCTATCGCAAGCCGCCCCAGGGCTTCACAGATCACCCGCTGCTGACCCCGCGCGGCGCCCTGATCGCCGGCCGCGCCGAGCAGACCGAGGCGCTGCAGAAGGCCGCCGCCGAATATGCCCGCCTGGTGCCGAGCGTCTGCTGGCGCACGCCCGAGGAAGTCCTGGCGCTGCAGCCCCTGCTGAAGCCCGAAGCCTGTGCCGGCGGCGCGATCCATGAGTTGGCCGAGGACATGGATGTGGCGGCGATCCATGCCGGCTTCCTGAAGGGCGCGCGCGCTTCGGGCGCGCTGCTGCGGCTCAACGCCGAAGTGACGGCCTTCGATCGCAAGGACGGCCGCTGGATGATCCGTCTGGCGGACGGCGAGACGATCGCCGCCGCCAACATCGTCAACGCGGCCGGCGCCTGGGCCGACGTCGTGGCCGGCCTGGCCGGCGCCAAGCCGGTCGGACTGGTTCCCAAGCGGCGCACGGCCTTCACCTTCGACGCGCCGGCGGGCCTTGCGCTCGACAAGATGCCGATGGTCATCGACTTCGACGAAACCTGGTACGTGAAGCCCGAGGTCGGCCAGTTCCTCGGCTCGCCGGCGGACGAGACGCCGTCGCCGCCCTGCGATGCCCAGCCCGAGGAAATGGATATTGCCGTCGCGGTCGACCGCATCGAGACCGGGATGACGCTGAAGATCAGTCGCATCAAGAACAAGTGGGCGGGCCTGCGAAGCTTCGTGCCCGACAAGAACCTGGTGGTGGGCTATGACGCCGTCCCCGGCTTCTTCTGGCTGGCCGGACAGGGCGGCTATGGCATACAGACCGGCGCAGCCGCAGGGCGGCTCGCTGCCGACCTGGCGCTCGGCAAGGGTCTGCCGTCCGACATCGCGGGGCTGGGGGTCACGGAGCGGGCCCTGTCGCCCGGACGGTTCCGGTAGACGCACCCTCGCGAATGCCCTCACGGGCCGGTGATCGTTCGTTCACAATCCATCGCCAAGCGATGACTTCCCGGCGGCCCGCAGGAAGGGCATCCTCGGTGCCGGATCCGGTCAAGGAGTAGAGCATGAACAAGCGCGCCCTCATTGCCGCCTCGGCGGCAGCCCTGTTCGCCATGGGCGGCGCGGCGGTGCCCGTATCGGCGGAGAGCAACGTCAAGTGCGCCGGCGTCAACTCGTGCAAGGGCACGAGCGCCTGCAAGACCGCCTCCTCCTCCTGCAAGGGCCAGAACTCGTGCAAGGCGCAGGGCTGGACCGAAGTGAGCAGCCCCCAGGAATGCACGTCCAAGGGCGGCAAGGTTCTCTGACCTTGCCGTTTCGCGGACCTACGCACGCGCTCGACCGGCGGATCATCGCGCACGCTTCAAGATAGTTTGAGCGGCCGCGCTGATCGGCGGCCGAGGCTTCCCCGTATGTCGGGAGCAGGCTTCGCCTGCCGCACGGCCGACCGGCCGATTGCGTGATCGACCAGGGAGCTGATCATGACCAAGCGCACTCTCATCGCGACGGCTGCAGCGATCTTCGCCGCCGGCACGTTCGCAACGGCCGCGCATGCCGACGGCATCAAGTGCGGCGGCACCAACGCCTGCAAGGGTCAGGGCGCCTGCAAGAGCACCGCCAATTCGTGCAAGGGCCAGAACGCCTGCAAGGGCCAGGGCTGGGCGGAAACCGGCAACTCGCTGGAGTGCACGGCCAAGGGCGGCAAGGTGATGTAACAAACGCGGCACCGGCTGCGTATGTGAGATACGGGCGTCCGGGACGATCGGGCGCCCGTCTTGCATTTGGACTAAGATCGACGAATGGCCGACATCGACTTCGGGCTGGGCCTCAGGCCCGAGCACTATGAGGAGATCGCCGCCAGCCCCGGCAAGGTGAGCTGGTTCGAGGCGCTTTCGGAGAACTACATGGTGCCGGGCGGCAACCCGGTCTACTGGCTCGAGCGCATCCGCCGCGACTACCCGATGGCGCTGCACGGTGTGTCGCTGTCGATCGGCTCGATCGACCCGCTCGACGAGCGCTATCTCGGCGATCTGAAGACGCTGGCCGATCGCGTGCAGCCACTCTGGGTCAGCGACCATCTCTGCTTCACCGGCCTGCGCGGCACCAACATGCACGACCTGCTGCCGCTGCCCTACACCGAGGAGGCGCTCGACCATGTCGCCGAACGCGTCAAGCGCGTGCAGGACTTCCTCGGCCGCCGCCTGGTGCTCGAGAACGTATCCAGCTACGTGACCTACGCCGCCTCCGAGCTCAGCGAATGGGAGTTCATCGCCGAACTGTCGCGCCGTGCCGACTGCGACATCCTGCTCGACGTCAACAACGTGTTCGTCAGCGCCTTCAACCACGAGTTCGACGCGCTGGCCTTCCTGCGTGGCATGCCAGGGGAGCGAGTGCGGCAGTTCCATCTCGCCGGTCACACCCACAACGGCACGCACATCATCGATACGCACGACCATCCGATCGTGCCCGGCGTGTGGGAGCTCTACGCTGAAGCCGTGCGGCTGTTCCCCGACGTGCCGACCATGATCGAGCGCGATGCCGACATCCCGCCCTATGCCGAGCTGCTGGCCGAACTCGACGTCGCTCGCGGCATCGCGGCCGAGGTGGCGCGGAAGGCGGCATGAGCGTCGTCTCGAACGCAGGCTCTTTGGCTGACCTGCAGCGCGCCTTTCAGGATTATCTGCTGCAGGCGGGCGACGGCTTCGCCGGCGCGGTGCGCGACACCCGCAAGGCCGATCGTCATACGCTGCTCGGCGTCTACCGCGACGCCTATGCGCTGCGCCTCATCGAGGTACTGACCAACGACTATCCCGGCCTGATGGCGATTGCGGGCCCCGCCGATTTCGACCACATGGCGCGCGCCTATATCGCCGCCCATCCCTCGCACCATCCTTCGGTGCGCTGGTTCGGCGCCCGGCTCGGCGACTTTCTTGCCGGCACGACGCCCTATTCCGGATCGCCGGCCGCCGCCGAAATGGCGCGCTTCGAATGGGCGCTGGGCGAGGCGTTCGATGCGCCGGACGACTCCCCGATCCAGGCCGCCGACCTGATGGCCTTGCCGCCCGAGGCCTGGGAGGAATTGCGCTTCACCCCCCTGCGCTCACTGCGCCAACTGACGTTCAGCCACGAGGTCCCGCAGGCCTGGCAGCGCCGCGAGGAGGTAGAGCCGGGCAATCTTGAGGTCACGGCCGGCGCCGGCCCCACCAACTGGGTGATCTGGCGGCCCGAGCGGACCAGCCATTTCCGCTCGCTCGAACCGGACGAAGCTGCGATGCTGGCCGCCATGATCGAGGGCCAGGCCTTTCCCGAACTGTGCGAGAGCCTCGTGCCCCATGTCGGTGCCGACGCAGCACCTGCGCAAGCGGCCGGCCGATTACGAAGCTGGGTCGAAGAAGGAATGATCGGCGGCTTCACGCGCTGATACAGTTCCGCCGGTCGGGCCCGCTTGATGGAATTGGTAGACATACAGGACTTAAAATCCTGAGGCCGCAAGGCCGTGCCGGTTCGAGTCCGGCAGCGGGTACCATGGCGCTCTGCTCCGCAGAGCGCCGGGCGGTGTGTAGCGCTGCAGGCCCGTAGGGCCGAAGCGCGGGCACCGCACAGTTCAGAAAGAATCAAGATGTGGAGGAGCGCACCATGAAGGATCTCGCAGGCCGCCTCGCGGTCATCACCGGCGGCGGCACCGGCATGGGCCGCGAACTCGCCCGCCAGCTCGTCGCCGAGGGCTGCTCCATCGCCATGTGCGACGTTTCGGCGGTCAACATGGCCGAGACCAAGCGGCTGTGCGAGGTCGAGAAGCTGCCGCAGGGCCTGCGCATCACCACCCACATCGCCGACGTCTCTAACGAGGACGACCTCAAGCGCTTCGCCCTGGAAGTGGCGCAGCAGCACGACACCGACCGCATCCACCTGCTGTTCAACAACGCCGGCATCGGCGGCGGCGGCAGCATGTTCGCCAACTCGCGCCAGGAATGGGAGCGGACCTTCAACATCTGCTGGCTGGGCGTCTACTACGGCGTGCGCACCTTCCTGCCGATGCTGATGAAGGCCGACCGCGGCCACATCATCAACACCTCCAGCGTCAACGGCTTCTGGGCCTCGGTCGGTGCGCACATCCCGCAGACCGCCTACGGCGCCGCCAAGTTCGCGGTGAAGGGCTTCAGCGAGGCGCTGCAGACCGATCTCCGCGTCAACGCCCCGCACATCAAATGCTCGGTGGTGATGCCGGGCCATATCGGCACCTCGATCGTGTCGAACTCGTTCAAGGTCCAGGCCGGCTCGCAGGCGGACACGATGAGCAAGCAGCAGATCGACATGGTTCGCGCCCGCATCGCCTCGACCGGCGCCGACACCAGCAAGATGAGCGACGCCGACGTGGCCAAGGTCGCCCAGGAACGCGCCCGGCGCTTCCTCGAGCTGGCGCCGACCACCGCCGCGCAGGCCGCCACGATCATCCTCGACGGCGTCAAGGCCGACCGCTGGCGCATCCTGGTCGGCGACGACGCGCACGTCATCGACAAGCGCGTGCGCGCCGAACCTGAACGCGCCTACGACGTCGACTTCTTCGAGGAAGTGGCCAAGGAAGTGGGCTGGAAGCTCGGGAACTAGGCGCGCACCGCGCCTAATCCCGGTAGTGGCACGCCGCCCAGTGCCCGGGCCGCTTCTCGACAAGCTCCGGTGACTTCTGCGCGCAGTCGGGCCGCGCGATCGGACAGCGGGTATGGAAGTGGCAGCCCGAGGGCGGGCGGATCGGATTGGGCACGTCGCCCTGCAGCATGATGCGCTTGCGCTTGACCGTCGGGTCGGGGATCGGCACCGCCGAGAGCAGCGCCTCGCTGTAGGGATGGATCGGCGTGTCGTAGAGGTCGCGCGCCGGCGCGATCTCGACCACGCGTCCCAGGTACATCACCGCGATGCGGGTCGAGATGTGCTCGACCACGCTGAGGTCGTGGGCGATGAACAGGTAGGTCAGCCCGAACTTCTCCTGCAGGTCCTCGAGCAGGTTGATCACCTGCGCCTGGATCGACACGTCGAGCGCCGAGACCGGCTCGTCGCAGACCACCAGCTTGGGCTCGACCGCGAGCGCGCGGGCGATGCCGATGCGCTGGCGCTGGCCGCCGGAGAACTCGTGCGGGAAGCGGCTCATGTGGTCGGGCTGCAGCCCGACCGTCTCGAGCAGCTGCACCACCCGCTCCTCCATCTCGCGCCGCGTCTTCGCGAGATTGTGGATCTGCAGCGCCTCGCCGATGATCGCCGCCACCGTGAGGCGCGGATTGAGCGAGGCGTACGGATCCTGGAAGATGATCTGCATGTCGCGGCGCAGCGCGCGCAGCGTCTCGCCGCTCATCTGGCGCACGTCGGCGCCCTTGAACGTGACCTCGCCCGAGCTCGGCTCGATCAGGCGCAGGATGCAGCGGCCGGTCGTCGACTTGCCGCAGCCCGACTCGCCCACCAGCCCCAGCGTCTCGCCCTGGCCGATGTCGAAGCTGACGCCGTCGACGGCATGCACGCGCTCGACCTCGCGGGCGAACACCCCGCCCTTGACCGCGAAGTGCTTGCGCAGGTCCTTGACCGAGAGCAGCGGATGGCCCGTCGGCGCGGCGGTCCCGGTACTCACAGCACGCACCTCACGTAATGCCCGAGCGCCACCTCCTTGAGGGGCGGCATCGCCTTGGTGCAGATATCCGTCGCGAACTTGCAGCGCGCGGCGAAGCGGCAGCCCGGCGGCGGCGACAGCAGGCTCGGCACCGAACCGGGAATGGCCTCCAGCCGCCGCCGTTCGGCGGCGCGGTCGACGCGCGGGATCGAGCGGATCAGGCCCTGGGTGTAGGGATGGCGGGGATCGCCGAACAGCGCCTCGACCGGCGCCTCCTCGACCACCTTGCCGGCATACATCACGACCACCCGCTGACAGGTCTCGGCGACCACGCCCATGGCGTGGGTGATCAGCATGATCGACATGCCGAGCTTGTCCTTCATCTCCTGCATCAACTCCAGGATCTGCGCCTGGATGGTGACGTCGAGGGCGGTCGTCGGCTCGTCGGCGATGAGCAGCTGGGGCTTGCACGACATCGCCATGGCGATCATCACGCGCTGGCGCATGCCGCCGGAAAACTGGTGCGGATAGTCGTGCACCCGCTTGGCCGGATTGGGGATATTGACCAGGCGCAGCATCTCGGCCGCGCCCTCCATCGCCTGCTTGGCGGACAGGTTCTCGTGCTGGCGCAGCACCTCGGCGATCTGGTAGCCGACCGTGTAGACCGGGTTGAGCGAGGTCATCGGCTCCTGGAAGATGATCGCGATCTCGCGGGCACGGATCTTGTCCATCTCGTCCGGGCCGAGCGGGATCAGGTTGCGCCCCTGCCACAGGATCTCGCCGGCCTCGAAGCGTCCCGGCGGCATGTCGATCAGCTTCAGCACCGAGCGCGCCGTCACCGTCTTGCCGCAGCCCGATTCGCCCACCACACCCAGCGTTTCGCCGCGGTCGATGTGCAGGTCGACGCCGTCGACGGCGCGCACCATGCCGTCGTCGGTCTTGAACCAGGTCTTGAGGCCCCGGATGTCGAGCAGCGTGTTGCTGTTCAGGTTGTTGTCGAGGGCGTCGGGCATCACAGCACGCGCCGCGGATCGAGCGCGTCGCGCAAGCCGTCACCGATGAAGTTGATGGTCAGCACCGTGAGAAAGATGGCGGCGCCGGCGAACAGCGCCCAATGCGGCGCGATGTCGATCGTGTCCTTGGCGTCGAACAGCACGCGGCCCCAGGTCGGGATGTCGGGGGGGAATCCCAGCCCAAGGAAGGACAGGGTCGATTCCTGGATGATGGCGGCGGCGACGTCGATGGTCGCGGCCACGATCACCGGCCCCAGCGCGTTGGGCAGGATGTGACGCACGACCTGGCGGATCGGCGAGGCACCGAGCGCGCGGGCGGCCTCGATGAATTCCTTCTCGCGGATCGACAGGATTTGTGCGCGTACCAGTCGTGCCACCTGCATCCAGCGCAGGCCGCCGATCACGCCCACGATCACCACGAACACGCCGCCCTCGGGCCCGAACACGCCCTTAAGGCTGTCGCGGAACAGGTAGATGATCAGCAGCAGCAGCGGCAGCGTCGGCAGCGACAGGAAGAGATCAGCCAGCCACATCAGGAAGGCGTCGACCGCGCCGCGCGACATGCCGGCGATGGCGCCGATCAGCACGCCCACCGTGCAGGCGACCAGCATGGCGCACAGTCCGACCGCCAGCGAGATGCGCCCGCCATAGAGCAGGCGGGCCAGCACGTCCTGGCCGAGATCGTCGGTGCCGAGCGGATGCGCCCAGGACGGGCCTTCGAGCTTGGCCGAGAAGTCGATCTCGTTGATCGGCAGGGTCCACAGGAACGGCCCGATCAGCACGGCGAACACGATCACGCCCAGGATGGCCGAACTGGCGATCGCGAGCCTGTGCCGGCGGAAGCGGCGCCATGCCTCGCGGCCCGGCGAGAAGCGCGCCTTGGAACGCGCCACGCTCGGAGCCGGGATGACGACGGCGCCGCCGGTCGCCTGGTCAGCGATAAGAGATGCGGGGGTCGAGCCAGCCATACAGGATATCGGCAAAAAAGTTGAAGAGGACGACGAGGCAGGACAGCACGAAGGTCACGGCCATCACGACCGGCGTGTCGTTGGCGAGCATGGCCGAGATCAGCAGCGAGCCGATGCCGGGCACCCGGAAAATCTGCTCGGTGACCAGCGCGCCGCCGAACACGATCGGCAGCTGCAGGGCGATCAGGGTGACGACCGGGATCAGCGCCGTGCGCACGATGTGGCGCAGCGTCACCGCCCGTTCGCCGATGCCCTTGGAGCGCGCGGTGGTGACGTAGTCGAGCCGCACCACGTCGAGCACCGCCGAGCGCACGTAGCGCACCAGCGAGGCGCCCTGGAAGAGACCCAGCACCACCACCGGCATGATCGACTGGCGAATCTGCTCCCACACCCACTGCCAGCCGGTCGTGTTCAGGTCGGCGCGGTAGACCATCGGCAGCCACTCGAGCTTCACCGAGAACAGCAGGATCAGCAGCAGGCCGGTGAAGAAGGTCGGCAGCGAGAAGCCGACGAAGGCCAGCGTGTTGGCGACCTGGTCGAAGATCGAATAGGGCCGCGTGCCGGCCAGCACTCCGACCGGCAGGGCGACCAGGATGGCCAGGGTCTGGGCGGCGCCGATCACGATCAGGGTCGTCGGCAGACGCTGCAGGATCAGGGTCTCGACGTTGATGCGGCTGGCGAAGGAGAATCCCCAGTCGCCCTGCAGCATGGCGAGCAGCCAGTGGCCGTAGCGCATCCATACCGGGTCATCGAGGCCGAACTTGGCGCGCAGATTGGCCGCCACTTCGGGCGGAATGGCCGGATTGGCGGCCAGTTCGGCGAACGGATCGCCGGGCGCCAGCGCCAGCACGCTGAACAGCACGACGCTGATCCCGAATATGCTCGGGATCATCAGCAGGATGCGGCGAATGACGTACTGGCGGCTCATCTACGAGGCCCAGAGCAAGAATCGTGACATCCCGAGCCCGGCGGCTGCCGATTCGCCCGGGATGTCACCTTTTTTACGGCTCAGCCTTCCTTGTACCAGTCCTGGAGGTCCCAGGTGTTGTTGTCCCAGCCGCTCATCCAACACACGAGTTTGCTGGAGACAGCCTGCACCTGCGGACGGGCCACAACGGGGATCACCACGTAATTGTTGACCGCCAGGTCGTTGGCCTTGATGAACAGCGCGGCACGCTTGACCGGGTCGAGCTCGTCGACCGCGGCCTTGAAGTTGTCGTCGTATTCCTTGCTCTGCCAGCGCGTGATGTTGCGGCCCTGCCACTTGTTGGCCTTGGTCGCGGCTTCTTCCGACAGGAACTGCTTCATGAACAGCTCGGGATCGGGCTGGGTCATGGTCGTCGTATACATCTGCAGGTCGCAGTAGAACTTGGTGTAGGTGTCCGGATTCGCCACGTCGGACGAGAAGAACACCGACGCCGTCACCGCCTTGACCTCGATGTCGATGCCGGCCTTCTGGCAGGCCTGCTTGACGATCGCCTGATTCTTCTGGCGCGGCTGGTTGATCGAGGTCTGGTAGACGAACTTCAGCTTCTTGCCGTCCTTGGCGCGAATGCCGTCGGAACCCTTCTTCCAGCCGGCCTTCTCCAGGATGTCATTGGCCTTCTCGATGTTGAACTCGTACTTGGTGTTCTTGGAGCGGAACTTCTCCGGATTGTTGACGAAGTTCGCCGTGGCGATGCCGGTGCGGCCGTAGATGAACTTCTCGACCGAGGCTTTGTCGACCAGCATAGAGAGCGCCTGCCGCACCTCGGGGTACTGCAGGGTCGGGTGCTTGGTGCCGAGCTTGGAACGCTCGCCGTCGATCTCGGTCCACGGGTCGGTGGTGTTGAGCTGGATGTGCTCGATGTTGCCGCCAGGCGAGACTACGGTGCGGCCCTTGCCGTCCTTCTCGAGGCGCAGCAGGATTTCGTCCTCGACCTGCATGTTCCAGGCGAAGTCATACTCGCCGGTCTGCAGAACCGCGCGCGCCGCCGACACCGCATCGCCGCCGCCCTTCATCTCGATCGCGTCGAAATACGGCTTGTTGGCCTGGTGGTAGTTGGTGTTGATCGTGCCGGAGACGATGTCGCCCGGCTTGAAGTCCTTGAACATGTACGGGCCGGTGCCGACCGGCTTGAGGTTGGTCGGCGCCTCGCGCGACTTGGCGCCGGTGTAGTCGCCGAACAGGTGCTTGGGAATGATCATGCCCTGCGTGCCGACGAAGGCCAGGGCCCAGAACGGCGTCGGCTTCTCGAAGATCACCTTCACGGTGTAGTCGTCGACCTTTTCGACCTTGACGTCCTTGTAGGTGGCGCTGGTCGTCGCGGCGGTCGCCGGATCCTTCGCGTACTCCCAGTTGAACACCACGTCGTCGGCGGTGAACGGCTTGCCGTCGTGCCACTTCACGCCCTGCTTCAGCTTCCACGTCACCGACTTGCCGTCGGCCGCGAGCGTGCCGTCCTCGCGGCTCGGGATCGACGCCGCCAGCACCGGCTTGAGGTTGCCGTCGGGGTCCCAGCCGGCGAGCGGCTCGTAGAAGAGACGGGATCCGTCCTGGTCCTTCGTGCCGACCGCGAAATGCGGGTTGAGCAGAGTCGGGCCCTGCCACCACAGCACCTTCAGCACGCCGCCGCCGCCGCGCTTGGTCGGCTTGTACGGCGGCGCCTTGGCCTGCGCCATAGCCACGCCCGAGTAGGCCAGCAGCTGGGTCGCCATCGGCGCGGTCAGGCCGACCGCCGCCATGCGCTTCACGAAGCCGCGCCGCGACATGCGGCCGGTCTTCACCTTGTCGATCAGTCCTCGCAGCTCGCGCTCTTTCATAACCAATCCCTCGTTTGAGCCTTCCCCGTGGCCGCCCTCGCTATGTTGCAAGATGCGTGCAATTCTTCATCTGAACAGGCCGGAACGCCGCCGTCAACGGAGCGGCGGCCTCCGGCGCCAAGAGGAGACAAAGATGGCCTGGGCCTATCTGGTTGCGGCAGGACTTTTCGAGATCGGCTGGCCACTCGGCCTCAAGAAGGGCTACGGACCCGACGGCCTCCAGGTCTGGTGGATCGTGTTCGCGATCGTGACCATGACCGCGAGCGGCGCGCTGCTGATGATGGCGCAGCGCAGCATTCCGATGGGCACGGCGTACGCGGTATGGACCGGCATCGGCGCGGTCGGCGCCTTCGTGGTCGGCATCCTGCTGTTCGGCGACCAGGCCTCGACCATGCGCGTCGTCTCGATCGCCCTGATCACGGCCGGCATCATCGGGATGAAGCTGGCCTGAGCGCCTCGCGCTCAGGCCAGGCGGTGACCGCACCGTGCAGAATAGACGAGAATACCGACCCCTCCGCCGCCGTGTGACGGCGGCACCTCCCCATGAGAATGGGGAGGCGGAATCTGAAGAGGAGGAAACGATGCGCATGAAGGACAAGGTCGCGCTGGTCACCGGTGCGGCCGGCGGCATGGGGGCGGCGACCGCCCGGCTGTTCGCCCGCGAAGGCGCCAAGGCGGTGATCGTGGCTGACGTGCTCGACAAGGAAGGCGAGGAAGTCGTGGCCGGGATCAACAAGGCCGGCGGCAAGGCGTCCTACCGCCATCTCGACGTCACCGACGAGGCCAACTGGAAGAAGGTCGTCGACTCGGTGGTCGCCGAGCATGGCGGCCTCGACGTGCTGGTCAACAATGCCGGCATCTCGGGCTCGGCCGAGCAGGACCTCTACGACACCGCCGCCTGGAACCGGCTGATGGGCATCAACTCGACCGGCGTGTTCCTCGGCATGAAGCACGGCATCGCCGCCATGAAGAAGGGCGGCCGCAAAGGCTCGGTGATCAACCTGTCCTCGATCTCCGGCATCGTCGGCCAGGGCTACATCCATGTCGGCTACAACGCCTCCAAGGGCGCGGTGCGCCTGATCACCAAGGCCGGCGCCGCGCAGCACGGACGGGACGGCATCCGCGTGAACTCGGTGCATCCCGGCCTGATGCCGCCGATGCGCACCTCCGGCCGCACCGCCGATCCCGCGACCCGTGCCAAGACGCTGAAGGGCGTGCCGATGGGCCGCGCCGGCGAGGTCGACGAGGTCGCCAATGCGATCCTGTTCCTGGCGAGCGACGAGTCTTCCTATGTCACAGGAGCGGAACTCGTCGTGGACGGAGGCTGGACGGCAGTGTGACGCCGCACCGCGACACCGCGTCATATGCCGGCCGCCGTGTCGGACGCATATGCGCGCGCAGCACCTCAAGGAGGATCAAGATGCCCACCCGTCGCTTCGCCGCCACCCTGCTCGCTTCCGCCATCATTGTCCTGCCCGTCTGGGCCCAGCCGGCCTGGGCGCAGAACTACAAGGTCGGCAACCTCGAGATCGAGCAGCCCTGGACGCGCGCCACTGCGCCAACTGCGCCAACCGCCGGCGGCTATCTCAAGATCGTCAACAAGGGCACGACAGCCGACCGGCTCGTCTCGGCCCGCAGCACCGCTTCCGCCAAGACCGAAATCCATGAAATGAAGATGGACGGATCGGTGATGCGCATGCGCGAACTCGAGAAGGGCCTTGAAATTCCCGCTGGCGGCTCGGTCATGCTCCAGCCGGGCGGCTATCACGTGATGTTCATGCAACTAAAGGAGCCGTTCAAGGAAGGCGCCAAGGTCCCGGTGACGCTCGTCTTTGAGAAGGCAGGCTCGATCGACGTCGTCTTCACCGTCAATGCCATGGGCGCCATGCCCAAGACGAGCCACTGAATGACGCTGCTTCTCCTCGCAGGACGGGATTTCCTCCCCGGCCCCGGCGGTGGAGCGCGTCAAGTTGGCGCTTCCGTTCCTCACGCCGACTGCACATAATTCTCATGATGATCGGCAAACCTCCCTCCGGAGTGCGCGCGCTGGCCCTGATGGCCGCGCTGTTTGCCGTCACGCTCAATTTCCTGCAGCCGCTCGCCCACGCCGCGTCGATGCGCGACGGCAATCCGTCGGCGCTGTGGTCGATGTTCTGCAATTCGGCGGTCGCCGATGCCGACGGCAAGTCCGACGCCACGCCCGCGAAGTCGTCCGACAAGCACGATTGCTGCCTCGGCCTCGCCCAGGCGCCGGCCCTGATCGCGCCCACCGCTGATTTCATCGCCTTGCCGCCGATCGCGACGGCGCTGGCGCCATCGCTGCCGGCCGAGCAGCGCCTCGCCCTCGCCGTCCGCGACGGGCCCTCTCGACCGCGCGGTCCTCCGACCCTGATCTGACGCGACGCTGCCGTCCCGGCAGCGCCGACTCTCGAGCCGCACCGGACTTCGGCATCGCCCGAAGCCGTGAGGCTCATCCG
>JBGAIW010000155.1:0-7996 GCA_044225265.1 Reyranella sp. | reverse complement strand
GCGTTCGACATCGCCGCCAGGCTCGATCCGGCATTCGTGCCCAGCGCCGCATCGGTCTCCGCGAGCAACGAGGAGCCGCTGTCGTTCGTGCAGGCGCTGCTGTTCGCACTGGTGGGCGGACTGATCCTGAACCTGATGCCGTGCGTCTTCCCGGTGCTGGCAATGAAGGCGGCTGCCTTCGCGCGGCTGGCGGGCCATGCGCGGGCAGAGATGCGGCGCGACGGCATCGCCTATACCGCGGGCGTCCTCGTCTCCTTCGCCGCGATGGCCGCGGCGATCCTGGCGATCCGTGCCTCCGTCGGCGAGGTGAGCTGGGGCTTCCAGTTCCAGTCGCCGATCTTCTCGCTGCTGGTCGCCTATCTTTTCTTCGTGGTCGGCCTCAATCTCGCCGGCGTCTTCGAGATCTCGGGCGGCTTCACCGGCGTCGGCCAGGACCTGACGGCGAAGAGCGGCGCGACCGGCGCGTTCTTCACCGGCGTGCTCGCCGTGATCGTGGCCACGCCCTGCACGGCGCCGTTCATGGCGGCGGCGCTGGGCTTTGCGTTGAGCCAGCCCGCGCCGCAGACCGTGGCCGTGCTGCTGGCGATGGGCCTTGGCCTCGCCCTGCCCTATCTCGCGCTGTCGCTCACGCCCGCGCTGCAACGGCTGATGCCGCGTCCCGGCGCGTGGATGGACCGGCTGCGCCAGCTCCTCGCCTTCCCGATGTTCGCCTCTGCCGTCTGGATGATCTGGGTGCTGACCCAGCAGACCGGCCCCGACGGCGTGCTCTATGCGCTGGGCGGCATGATCCTGATTGCGTTCGCGATCTGGCTGCTGCGGATCGGCGGCCCCGCGACGCCCGCGACGTGGATGCGGCGCGGCGTGGCGGCGCTGGCGGTCCTGCTGGCGCTGGGGGCCGTGGTCAAGATCAGCGACGGACCGGCGACCGCCGCTTCGGCCTCGGCCGAAGCCGGTGGCAAGGCGGCCGGCGTCTCGTTCGAGGGCTGGGAGCGTTTTTCGCGCGCGCGCATGACGGAAGCGGCGGCGGCCGGCAAGCCGGTGTTCGTCGACTTCACGGCGGCCTGGTGCATCACCTGTCTGGTGAACGAGCGGGTCGCACTCGAAACGCCGGGCACCCGGCGCGCCTTTGAACAGACCGGAACCGTGAAACTCAAGGGCGACTGGACCAACCGCGATCCCGAGATCACCGCCCTGCTGAAGGAATTGGGCCGGGCCGGCGTCCCACTTTATCTTTACTGGGCACCCGGCGCCGACAAGCCCAGGATCCTGCCGCAAGTCCTGACCGAAGCGAGCATCGTCGCGCAACTGACCGCCAAATAGGAGGCTCTCATGAAGCGTCGCTCTCTGCTGCTGAGCACCGTTCCTCTCGCCCTCGCGCCGGCCGCCGCCTTCGCCTCGGCCGATCTCGGCAAGGCCGCGCCCGCCTTCATCGCCACCGACAGCAACGGCAAGAGCTGGTCGCTCGCCGACCTCAAGGGCAAGGTCGTGGTGCTCGAGACGACGAATCACGACTGCCCGTATGTCGGCAAGCACTACCGCTCGGCCAACATGCAGACGCAGCAGCGCGAGGCCGCCGCCAGGGGCGTGGTGTGGCTCACCGTCGCCTCTTCGGCGCCCGGCGAGCAGGGCTTCGTGACCGCGAGCCAGGCCAACGAACTGGTGGCCGCGAACAAGGCGGCGCCCGCCGCCGTGCTGCTCGACCCGCAAAGCAAGATCGCGCGCGCCTACGGGGCGACGGTCACGCCGCATATGTATGTGATCGATAAGAACGGCATGCTGGTCTACAAGGGCGGCATCGATTCGATCCCGTCCGCGAACGTCGACGACATCCCCAAGGCCACGCAGTATGTGCGCGTCGCGCTCGACAAGGTACTGGCGGGCCAGCAGGTCGCCGAGGCCTCGACGCGGCCCTATGGGTGCAGCCTGAAGTACGGCCGCAACTCGACCTGACGACGCATGCGCGTGCCCGGGCCGGTCACCCTGATCGAGCACGACAACACGCAGAACAACGCCACCCACGTCCATCCGGTGTGGCGCGATCTGTCGTCAGATTTCGGCAACGACGCGCTGGCGGATCATTACCGCCAGAAACCGCACCGCTAGATCAGCCGTCGGCGAGGCGCTTGCCGCTCGTCGGGTCGAACAGATGGAGGTTGCGCGCCTCGACGTTGAAGCGCCGCTTCTCGCCCGGCTTGGCGATCACGTGGCCGGATTGGCGGATGGTCACCATCTCGCGCGCGCCGCCGAATCGGCCATGCAGCAGCGTGTCGGCGCCCAGGGGCTCGGCCATCTCGATCTCGAATTCGAGCGGGCCGTTGGCGAACGGCGTCAGGTGCTCGGGGCGCAGGCCCACCGTCACCGCCGTACCGGCCGCGGCCGAGGTCTGCCCGGCGAGCGGCAGGACGATCTTGGCATTGCCGAGGCCCGTGAGCTCGACCGACTGGCGGCCGTCGAGCACCTTGCCCGCGAGGAAGTTCATGGCCGGCGAGCCGATGAAGCCCGCGACGAACACCGAAGCCGGCTTGTCGTAGACGTCCATCGGCGTGCCGATCTGGTCGGCGACGCCCGCGTTCATCACGATCAGCCGGTCGGCCAGCGTCATCGCCTCGACCTGGTCGTGGGTGACGTAGATCGAGGTCACGGCGAGCTCGCGCTGGAGGCGCTTGATCTCGAGCCGCATCTGCACGCGCAGCTTGGCGTCGAGGTTGGAGAGCGGCTCGTCGAACAGGAAGACCGCCGGCTCGCGCACGATGGCGCGGCCCATGGCGACGCGCTGGCGCTGGCCGCCCGAGAGCTGGCGCGGCTTGCGCTGGAGCAACTGGCCGAGCTCGAGGATCTTGGCGGCCTTCTGGACGCGGGCATCGATGTCGGCCTTCGACAGCTTCTGGATCTTCAGGCCGTACGCCATGTTCTCGTACACGCTCATGTGCGGATAGAGCGCGTAGTTCTGGAACACCATCGCGATGTCGCGATCCTTGGGTTCCAGGTCGTTGACCACGCGGTCGCCGATCGCGACCTGGCCGCCGGTGATCTTCTCCAGGCCGGCGACCATGCGGAGCAAGGTGGACTTGCCGCAGCCGGACGGTCCGACGATGACGATGAACTCGCCGTCGGCGATCTCCATGTCGATGCCGTGAATGACCGCGACCTTGTTGTCGTAGGTTTTCTTGACGCCGCGCAGGTGAACTTGCGCCATGGCCTTACTTCTCCGTCTCGACGAGGCCGCGCACGAACTGGCGCTGCATGAAAACGACGACCAGCACCGGGGGCAGCATGGCGAGCATCGCCATCGCCATCAGCAGGTTCCACGCCGGCACCGTGTCGACCACGTTGGCCTGGCGGGAGACCGTCATGACGACGGTGTAGAAGCTTTCCTTGGTGGTGATCAGCAACGGCCAGAGATACTGGTTCCAGCCGTAGATGAACTGGATGACGAACAGCGCGGCGATCGAGGTCCGGCTCATCGGCAGCAGGATGTCCCAGAAGAAGCGCATCGGCGAGGCGCCGTCGACGCGTGCGGCCTCCGCCAGCTCGTCCGGCACCGACAGGAAGAACTGCCGGAACAGGAAGGTCGCGGTCGCCGAGGCGATCAGCGGGATGATCAGGCCGGGATAGGAGTCCAGCATGCCGAGGTTCGCGACCACGCCGTAGGTCGGCACGATGCGGACCTCGACCGGCAGCATCAGCGTGACGAAGATCGCCCAGAAGAAGGCCATGCGGAACGGGAAGCGGAAGTAGACGATCGCGAAGGCCGCGATGATCGAGATGGCGATCTTGCCGAGCGCCACGCCCAGCGCCATCACCATGCTGTTGGTCAGCGTGATGTAGAGCGGCACGCTGCCCGGACGGTTGTTGTAGCCCTCGGTCAGCACCAGCCGGTAGTTCTCGAGCATGTGGCTGCCCGGCCACAGCGGGATGGGCGACTGCAGCATCGTCGTCTGGTCGTGTGTCGAGGCGACGAAGGTCATCCACAACGGGAAGGCGATGACGATCACGCCGATGACCAGCACGAAGTGGCTGAACGCCGTCAGCCAGGGACGGTTCTCGACCATCAGTAATGCACCCGGCGCTCGATGAAGCGGAACTGGATGATCGTCAGCAACACCAGCGCGATGATCAGGATGACCGACTGGGCCGACGAGCCGCCGAGGTCCTGACCGCGGAAGCCGTCGTTGAACACCTTGTAGACCAGGATGTTGGTCGCCTGGCCGGGGCCGCCCTGGGTGAGCGAGGCCACCACGCCGAACGTGCCGACGAAGGAGTAGATCACGTTGATCACCAGCAGGAAGAAGCCGGTCGGCGAGAGCAGCGGGAAGGCGATGTCCCAGAAGCGGCGGCCGGGGCCCGCGCCGTCGATGGCGGCGGCTTCGATCAGCGACTTCGGGATCGACTGGAGGCCCGCGAGGAAGAACAGGAAATTGTAGCTCACCTGGCTCCACACCGAGGCGAACACGATCAGCAGCAGCGCCTGGTTGCCGTTGATGACGTAGTTGAACTCGATGCCGACGTGCTGGAGCAGCCAGGCGACGATGCCGACCGAGGGATTGAACAGGAAGCCGAACAGCACGCCCGCGACGGCGGGGGCGACGGCATAGGGCCACACCAGGATGGCCTTGTAGACGGACGAGCCGCGGATGACGCGATCGGCCATGACGGCCAGCAGGAGCGAGATCGCGAGGCCGATGGCGGAGACCAGGGCGCTGAACATCACCGTCAGGCGCACGGAATCGTAATAATTCGGATCGCTCAGCAGGCTGGCGAAATTCTGGAACCAGACGAACTTGGTGTTGCCGCCGAACGCGTCCTCGGTGACGAGCGACTGCCACATCGCCTGGGCGGACGGCCAGAAGAAGAAGACCAGCGTGATCACCATCTGCGGCGCGAGCAGCAGGTATGGCAGCAGGCGGTCGTTGAAGGTGACTCGCTTTTCCATGAAAACGAAAAGGGCCCTCCCCTCCCGGGAAGGGCCCTTCTCAGCCTACTTGTTGGCGGCTTCGAACTTGCGCAGCAGTTCGTTGCCGCGCTTCACCGACTCGTCGAGCGCGGCCTTCGCGTCCTTCTTGCCCGACCACACCGACTCCAGCTCCTCGTCCTCGATGTCGCGGATCTGCACGAAGTTGCCGATACGCAGGCCCTTCGAGTTGTCCGTCGGCGGGTTGAGCGTCAGCTGCTTCACGGCGACGTCGCGGCCCGGGAACTTCTTGTAGAAGCCCGCGTCCTCGGTCGCCTTGGCGGCGGCCAGCGTGATCGGCACGTAGCCCGTGTCCTGGTGCCACTTGGCCTGCACCGGGGTGCTGGACAGGTAGGTCATGAACTTGGCGACGCCGATATATTCGGCCTTCGGGCGGCCTTGCAGCACCCACAGGGTGGCGCCGCCGATGATCGAGTTCTGCGGCTTGGCGCGGACTTCCGGCGAGTACGGCATCATGCCGATGCCGACCTTGCCCTGGCCCAGCGCCTTGTCGATGGCCGCGGCGCTGCCCGACGAGGCGATGTGGAACATGCAGTCGCCGGCGGTGAACAGCGCCGTCGACTTGCCCTCACGGCCGCCGTAGACGAACCGCTTGTCCTTGCCCCAGTCGGCGAGCATCTGGATGAACTTCACGTGCGCGGGGTCGTTGAACTTCAGCTCGATGTCGGTGCCGCCGAAGCCGTTGGCCTTGGTGGCGAACGGCAGGTCGTGCCAGGCGCCGTAGTTCTCGATCATCGTCCAGGTCTGCCACTGCGGGGTGAAGCCGCACTTGGCGCCGGCGGCGATGCCCTTCTTGGTCATCTCGCCCATCTCGGCCCAGGTTGTCGGCGGCTTGTTCGGGTCGAGGCCGGCCTTGGTCATCAGCTCCTTGTTCCAGTAGAGCACCGGCGTCGAAGAGTTGAACGGCATCGACAGCAGCTTGCCGTCGGTCGTCGAGTAGTAGCCGTAGACCGGGCCGATGAAGGCCTTGGGATCGAACGGCTCCTTGGCGTCGGCCATCAGCTGGTAGATCGGATAGACCGCGCCCTTGGCGGCCATCATGTTGGCGGTGCCGACCTCGAAGACCTGCACGATGTGCGGGCCCTGCTTGGCGCGGAACGCCGCGACGGCGGCGGTCAGGGTCTCGGTGTACGAGCCCTTGTAGACCGGCACGACCTTGTATTCGGATTGGGTCTTGTTGAAGCCGGCCGCGATCTCGTTGACCGTGTCGCCGAGGTTGCCGCCCATGGCGTGCCACCACTGGATCTCGGTCTGTGCGGACGCGCCCTGCACGCTCGCCAGCATGGCGACGGCGGCGACGGACGACAGCAGCATACGTGACATTCGAAAATACCTCCCTTGAAAGCCCCGACCTGTATCGGCGGGACGCGAGACTGCGATGTGTCGTTTATATTTCAGTCCCGTTACAGTCCACCAATACTGCACCGCGAACGCAACCCTTTAATTGCCGCGCTCAGGCAAGAGCCTTCAGAATCACGTCCGGCGCGTCCGTGATGACGCAATCCACGCCCATCCCGACCAGGGCCTGGGCCACGTCGCCCTCGTTGATCGTGTAGACGCTCAGCGCATAGCCGGCCTTGCGGATCTCGACGGCACGCGGCGCCGTCAGCTTCTTGCCGTTGGTATTGACCCCTTTGGCCGCCACCGCCTGGGTGCGGGAAAGCCAGTCGTCGCCGATCTCGCCCAGCAGGATCGCCCGGTCGAACTCCGGCGCCACGGCCAGCGCCGTCGCCAGGGAAACATCGACGAAGCTCGACAGCAGCGGCGCCGGCAGCTGTTTGGGCCAGCAGCGGCGCAGCGTCTCGACCGTGATCCGGGCGGTTTCGGCGGCGCGGCCCTCGCAGGGCTTGATCTCGACGTTGCAGCCCACCCCCAGCTCCTGGAAGCAGGCGATGGCCGCCTCGAAGGTCGGCACGCTCTTGGGCAGATCCGCGGCGCGCGTCTCGGCAACCAGACGGTCGACCCCGGTGGTCCGCTTCAGGGAAGCATCGTGCATCAGGATCGGGACGGAATCCGACGTCAGCTTGACGTCGATCTCGACCCAGGTGGCGCCGCGGCGGCGCGCCTCGCGGAACGAGTCGAGGGTGTTTTCAGGCGCGTAGGCGGCGGCCCCGCGATGACCAATGACTTTCGGCAGTTGCAGCATTCGCCCATACAAAGCTAAGTCCGCAGCGATGTCGACCTTTCCGGACAAATTCCGCCTCGACGGCCGCACCGCCCTGATCACCGGCTCCGGCCGCGGCCTCGGCTGGGAGATCGCCAAGGGCCTCGCCGAAGCGGGCGCGCGCGTGCTGCTGCACGGCCGCGACCGCAGCCGGCTGGCGCCTCGGCTGGCCGAGCTGGCGGCCGCGGGCCGCACGGCCGGGGCGCTCGCCTTCGACATGGCCGATCGCGCGGCCATGCAAGCCGAGATCGGACGCGCGGGGACGATCGACATCCTGGTCCACAATGTCGGTGAGCGCGACCGGCGGCCCTTCCTCGATATCGAGCCGGACGCTTTCGCGCGGCTGGTCGATGTCGACCTCGTCGCCGCCCACGCGCTGGTGCACCAGCTCGTGCCGGGGATGATCGAGCGCAAGTGGGGGCGGCTGATCCTCGTGACCTCGATCGTGGCCGACCTCGCCGTGCCCAACGCCTCGTCCTACGCGACGGCCAAGAGCGGCCTCACGTCGCTCGCGCGCGCGCTCGCGGCCGAGTTCGGCGCGACCGGCGTCACGGCCAATGCCCTGTCGCCCGGCTTCTTCGCCACCGAGACCAACGAACAGCTCGTCGCCTCGCCGATGGGCGAACGCCAGCGCCAGCGCAGCCCGGCCAAGCGCTGGGGCGACCCGTCGGAGATCGCGGGTGCGGCGCTCTTCCTCGCCTCGCCCGCCGCGGCCTACGTCAACGGCCACACGCTGATCGTCGACGGCGGCGTGTCCGCGACCTATCTGTCTTGATGCCCGTCCCGAAGCGGTAAACACTGTCATCGTGATCGCCGAGCACTACGCACGTAAATGGCAGGCGGCCGGCCTGATCGACGCG
>JBGAIW010000154.1:0-8045 GCA_044225265.1 Reyranella sp. | reverse complement strand
CACCTACCGTGCCGAATGCCTTGGCGCGGCCGTCCTCGGGCGTGACGTCGGCGATGTAGGCGAAGGCCGTCCCGATGGTGGCGGAGGTGATGCCCGAGATCACCCGGCCGACGAACAGCAGGGCGAGCGAAGGCGCGATCGCCATGAACAGGTAGTCGAGCCCGAGCCCCAGGCACGAGATCAGGATGACCGGCCGCCGGCCGTAGCGGTCCGACAGCGCGCCGAGCAGCGGCGAGAACAGGAACTGCATCAGGCCCCAGACGGTGGCGAACACGCCCATCGCCTGGGCTGCCGCGGCGGTGTCGCCGCCCTCGAAGCCCAGGATGAGCTTGGGCAGGACCGGGATCATGAAGCCCAGCGCCAGCACGTCGAGCGCCACGGTGCAGAAAATGAAAACGAGCGCGCGGCGGGCGTTCATCGTCTCGCAATGTGAAGAGGGGGAGAAGTGAGTTGGTCGGGGCGACAGGATTTGAACCTGCGACCCCCAGTCCCCCAGACTGATGCGCTACCAGGCTGCGCTACGCCCCGACCGGAGCGGGTCCGTTTAGCGCGAATGGCTGTGATGCCGCAAGCGGCCTTGCCCGGCCGGTCCCGAGGTCCGATACACGCGTCCGTCATGAACCAATCTTCCGACCAGTCCCCCGAGCTGTCCCGGCGAGTCCTGATCTACTCGTCGACCGGGCACGGGCTGATGCACCTGATGACCGCGTTCTACGCGGTGATCGTGCTCACCCTCGCCGTCGAGTGGAAGCTGCCGGCCGAAGACCTCCTGAAGCTCTACGCGCCGGCCACGGTCCTGCTGGGCGTCGTGTCGCTGCCGGCGGGCTGGCTGAGCGACCGCTTCGGCGCGCCGGCCATGATGGTCGTCATGTTCATCGGGATGGGCCTGTCGTCGATCGCCTGCGGCCTGGTCCCGGCCGGCGACACCACGGCGTTGATGCTCGCTCTGGCCGGCATCGGCTCGTTCGGCGCCTTCTACCATTCGGTCGGGATCGGCTGGGTGATCCGCACGGCAAGGGAACAGGGCCACGCGATGGGCGTGAACGGCCTGTTCGGCAGCATCGGGCTCGCGCTCTACGGCATCGTGCCGGGCGTGCTGATCACCCTGATTTCGTGGCGCGCGGCCTTCATCGTGCCCGGCCTGGTCTGCGTGGCGCTGGGCTTCGTGCTGATCGTGGAAATGCGGCGCGGCCGGGTCGGCGACCGGCCAATGCCCGCGACGCCCGGCTTCGGCGTCGGCCGGGCCGATTTCTGGCGCGTCTTCTCGGTGCTCTCGGTCACCATGGCGCTGGAAGGCGTGCTCTGGCAGGCCGTGATGTTCGGAGCGGCCCTCGTGTTCGAGGAGCATCTCGGCGCCAACGTGCTGCTAATTGGGCTCGCGACCTCGGCGATCTACGCCTTCTCCGGCCTGGCGCAGTATGCCCTCGGGCGGCGCATCATCGACCGCTATCCGCTGAAGGCGACCTACGTCGTTGCCTCCGCGCTGCAGATCCTGGCGATGCTCGGTCTCGCGGCCGGCAACTGGCCGCTGGCGCTGGCCGGTGCGATCCTGTCGGCGGTGCTGAGTTCGGCGACGGGACCGGTCGAGAACATCCTGATCGCGCGCTACACGCCCAGCCGCTATCACGGACTGGGCTTCGGCGCGAAGTTCGTCGTGGCGTTCGGCGCCAGCCCGCTCGCCATCATGGCGATCGCCTGGGTGCGCAAGGAAACCGGCAGCCTCGACCTTCTGTTCGCGAGCCTGGCCGGCCTTTCGGCGGTCATCGCGGTCGTGGCTTTGCTGCTGCCGAACGGCGACCGCAAGGAAGGCGTGCCGGCCGTCGCACAGCCGGCACCCGCCGAATAGCCGTTCTGTCCGGCCGCTCCTACTTGGTGGCGCGCGCGGCCTTGTAGGCCGGACGGGCCAGGCAGCGGTCCAGCCATGCCCCGGCATTCGGGTAGGGGCCGAAGTCGAACTTGATCGGCTTGGCCCAGCTCATCACCGAGGCGAGGTTGAGGTCGGCGACGGTGAAGGTCGACCCGAGCAGATAATCGCGGCCCTGCAGCGCGGCGTTCAGCACCGCCAGCGGCCGCGGCAGCGCCTTCTGGGCCTCGGCGACGGCGTCGGGCTTGCGCTTGTCCGGCGCGGTCATGAACATGTCCATCAGGATGGTGAGCAGCGGCTTTTCGACCTCCGTCATCCCCCAGAAGCTCCACTGCTGGCAGCGCGCCTGATCCTCGAGCGAGGCGGGCCAGAAGCCGTTCTTGTTGTACTTGGCGGCGAGGTAGAGATTGATCGCCATCGATTCGAACAGCTTGAAGTCGCCGTCGACCATCGCCGGGACCTTGCCGTTCGGATTGACCGCGAGGAACTCCGGTCCCTTGAGGTCCTTCATCTCCAATGCCACGTGCTCGAACGGAATGCCGAGTTCATGCACGATCCAGAGCGCACGCGCGGCGCGCGAGGCCGTGGGTCCATAGATCTTGACGGTCACTGCGTAGTCTCCCCAATCCCAATCGCCGGCAACGATAGTGCAGCGGGCGGGCTTGGTAAAACTATTCTCCGAAGCCGTACTCCGCGCCGATGTATCCGTGCCGATGGCCGAAACGCTCGGTCATGACGTCGGCGAAATCGGTCTCGGCGCGCGACATCCAGCCGCCGGCACGGACAGCATATTTCTTCGCCGCCTGTGCCGATTTCGGCGGCGTGCCGGACTGCAGCGCGCGGGCCGCGGCCATCACCATCTTGCGGAATTCGACGATGCCCACGTCGGTCGGCCCGAGATGCTCGCGCGTGCGGTCCTGGATCGGGCCCTGGCTGTCCTGGATCGCGGCGTCCTGGTCGCTCACGCCCGTGATGCCGGTGAAGCTCTCGGTCTTCTGCTTCTCGCGGTCGAGCAGGTAGTCGTTGCGGATGTTGCGCACCGGCACGTAGGCGTCGTCGGTCTCGGCATGCAGGCTGAGGCCGGTGGCGTATTTCTCGCGCTCGGAATTGGTGAACGGCCGGTCGGGCAGCCAGCTGTAGGTGTAGATCCAGCACGAAGTGTCGTCGACCGGCACCCAGCACTGGCCGTGATAGACGTCGCCCGGGAAAGCGACCGGCACCAGCGCGTGGTTGGGCATCAGGAACTGCGAGATGCGCCAGTACTTGTCGGTGCTGTCGGTCTTGCGCGCGGCGCCGATCGCCAGCCCCGTCTCGTGGCCCAGGATCGAGAAGCGCGGGCGCGGATCGTCCATCACCCAGCGGATGCGGTTCTCGAGCTCCGAGCCGGCGCCGATCGCCGAGGTGCTGCGGAAGATCTCCATCTTCTTCTTCTCGTCGCTGCTCGGGATCTTGTGCAGGAACGAGAAGTGGGCGGTGTCGATCGCGCCTTCGAGGCTCTGTACCCAGTTGCAGTCCTGCCATTTCTTGGAGACGTAGCGATGGCCCGCCGGCACGAGGCCGAGCTCGAGTTGCGGCAGCTCGGGCATGCCTTCGCGCGGGCCCATGTAGACCCAGACGATGTCGGCCCATTCGCGCACCGGATAGGCGAGCAGCTTGATCGTGTCCTTGTAGGACGATTCCGGCGGCGAGGTCGGGAGGTCGACGCAGTTGCCGTCGACGTCGAATTTCCAGCCGTGATAGGAGCAGCGCAGCCCGCACTCCTCGTTGCGCCCGAAATAGAGATTGGCGCCGCGGTGCGGGCAGTGCGGCTCGACGATGCCGATCCGGCCGTTGCTGTCGCGAAAGGCGAGCAGGTTCTCGCCCGTCACCCTGATCTTGCGGGGCGGCCCGTCGCGCTCGGGCAGTTCCTCCGACAGCAGTGCCGGCATCCAGAAGCGGCGCAGCAGATCGCCCATCGCCGTGCCCTTGCCGCTGCGCGTCAGCAGCTCGTTGTCGGCCTTGCTCAGCATTCGTTTCGCTCCCGTTTCTTGTTCTTCGTCCGGACGGCCAGGTGACCCGGCCTAGTCGCCGAGGCCGTATTGCTTGCCGACATAGCCGTCGCGATGGCCGAAGCGTTCGGTCATGACGGCGCCGAGATCCTTGTCGGGCGAGGCGACCCAGCCGCCCGAGCGCACGGCGTAGCGGCCGGGATTCTGCAGCGCCCTGGGTGTCTGGCCGGCCGCGACCGCACGGGCGGCTCCGGTCAGCAGCTTGCGGAACTCGACGATGCCCACGTCGGTCGGCCCGAGATGCTCGCGCGCGCGGTCCTGGACCGGACCCTGGCTGTCCTGGATCGCGGCGTCCTGCTCGCTGACGCCGACGATGCCGGTGAAGGTGTCGTGCTTCTGCACCTTGCGGTCGATCAGGTAGTCGTTGCGCAGGTTGCGCAGCGGCAGGTAGTTGGCGTCGACCTCGGCGTGCACGTTGAAGCCGCCGTCGAACTTGGCGCGCTCCGAATTGGTGAACGGCCGCTCGGGCTGCCAACTGTAGGTGTAGATCCAGCACGAGGTGTCATCGACCGGCACCCAGCTCTGGCCGTAGTAGATCTCGCCCGGGAACGCCGTCGGCGTGTAGGCGTGGTTGGGCATCAGGAACTGCGCGATGCGCCAGTAGAGATCCGGTCCGTCGGTCTTGCGCGCGCCCCCGATCACCAGCCCGGCCTCGTGGCCGTTGACCTGGAATTTCGGCCGCGGGTCGTTCTGCACCCAGCGGATGCGGTCGTTCTGCGTCGTCTGGTCGGCGATCGCGGCCTTGGCCATCGCAGCGCGGGCTGCCTCGGCGTCCTTGGTCAGCACCATGTGCAGGAACGAGAAGTGCGAAGTGTCGATCGCGCCCTCGAGGCTCTGCACCCAGTTGCAGTCCTGCCATTTCTTGGTGACGTAGCGGCTGCCCGGCGGCACCAGCCCGACCTCGAGCTGCGGCAGCTCGGGCATGCCTTCGCGCGGGCCCATGTAGACCCAGATCATGTCGGCCCATTCGCGCACCGGATAGGCGAGCAGCTTGATCGTGTCCTTGTAGGACGATTCCGGCGGCGAGGTCGGGAGGTCGACGCAGTTGCCGTCGACGTCGAACTTCCAGCCGTGATAGGCGCAGCGCAGCCCGCACTCCTCGTTGCGCCCGAAGTAGAGATTGGCGCCGCGATGCGGGCAGTGCGGCTCGACGACACCGATCCGGCCGTTGCTGTCGCGGAAGGCGAGCAAGTCCTCACCGAGGATCCTGATCTTCTTGGGCGGCCCGTCGCGCTCGGGCAGTTCGGCCGAGAGCAGGGCGGGTTGCCAGAAGCGGCGCAGCAACTCGCCCATCGGCGTGCCCTTGCCGCTGCGGGTCAGGTTCTCGTTGTCGGCCTTGCTCAGCATCCGGTCCTCACACGGCTATTTCGCCGTCGCCTTTGCCAAAGCTTGATCCAGATCGGCAATGATGTCGTCAACAGTTTCGATGCCGATCGACAGGCGAATCACGTCGGGGCCGGCACCCGCCGCCACGCGCTGCTCGTCGGTGAGCTGGCGGTGAGTGGTCGAGGCCGGATGGATGATCAGGCTCTTGGCATCGCCGATGTTGGCGACGTGGCTGAACAGCTCGACGCTGTCGACCAGCTTGATGCCGGTCTCGTAGCCGCCCCTGACGCCGAAGGTGAAGATCGAGCCGGCGCCGCGCGGCAGGTATTTCCGCGCCAGCGAATGGTATTTGTTCGACGGCAGGCCGGCATAGTTCACCCAGGCGACCGCCGGGTGCTTCTCGAGATGCTGCGCCACCTTCTGGGCATTGGCGCAGTGCCGCTCCATGCGCAGGCCGAGCGTTTCGATGCCGAGCATCGTGATCCAGGCGTTGAACGGCGCCTGGCTCGGTCCGAGATCGCGCAGGCCGACGGCGTGGCAATGGAAGGTGTAGGCCATGTCGCCGAACGTCTCGTGGAAGTTCAGGCCGTGATAGGCGGGTTCCGGGCCGGCAAGGCTCGGGAATTTTCCGCCCTTGCTCCAGTCGAACTTGCCGGAATCGACGATCGCGCCGCCCATCGACGTGCCGGTGCCGCTCAGGAACTTGGTCGTCGAGTGCAGCACGATGGTGGCGCCGTGATCGATCGGCTTGCAGAGGAAGGGCGTCGCCATGGTGTTGTCGACGATCAGCGGCACGCCGGCATCCTCGGCGATGCGCGCGATCGCCTCGATGTCGCTCACCACGCCGCCGGGATTGGCGAGACTCTCGATGAAGAACGCCTTGGTCTTGTCCGTCACCGCGCGCTTGAAATTGTCCGGCTGGTCGGCGTCGACGATGTTCGCCTTCCATCCGAACTTCGGATAGGTGTTGCGCATCTGCTGCAGCGAGCCGCCATAGAGACGGGAAGCCGCGACGACTTCGCTGCCCGGGCTCATCAGCGGGAACAGCGCCAGCACCTGCGCGGCGTGACCCGACGAGGCGACAGTGCAGCCGCGGCCGCCTTCGAGGGTGGCGATGCGGGTTTCCAGCGCCGCATTGGTCGGGTTGGTGAGCCGCGAATAGATGAAGCCCACGGTCTGCAGGTTGAACAGCGCCGCGGCGTGGTCGGCGTCCTCGAAGACGTAGGCCGTGGTCTGGTAGATCGGCTGCGCCCGGGCGCCGGTCGCGGGATCGGGCGCGGCGCCGGCGTGGACCGAGAGGGTTTCGAAACCGTAGTTGCTGGCACTCATGAAGGGGCTCCTCGACTGAAGACGATGCAGGCGGGACTGCCGACCGCGACCTTGATACGGGTCGGTGACAGCTTGCCGTCGCGGCCGACCTTGTAGGCGAAGATCGTGTCGCCGCCCTGGTTGGCGACATAGAGGAAACGCTCTGCCCGGTCGAAAGCAAAGAAACGCGGCACACTGCCGTGAGTCGGAACCCATTGCTTCGGCGACAGCGTTCCCCTGGAAGGATTTATCGCGAACACGCCGATGCTGTCGTGGCCCCGGTTGGTGACATAAACGTGGCGTCCGGCGCGGCCGACCCAGATCTCGGCACCGGTGCTGTAGCCGGTGAAGCCGTCGGGACAGGACGGGATCGTCTGCAAGGGCGCCAGCACCGGTCCCGATTTGCGATAGGTCGTGATCGTCGAGTCGAGCTCGTTGATCACGTAGGCGAACGGCTTCCCGGGATGGAAGTCGATGTGGCGCGGACCGGCGCCAGGCCGCGACGTGACGCGGGCGGCCTCGACGGCGACGCCGCGCTTGCGGTCGAGGCGGTAGGCGATCACCACGTCGCCGCCCTTGCACGGCAGGAAGAAGTGCTTGCCCTCGCGGTCGAGCGGATTGTGGTGCGGCCGGATGTTGTTCTGCTCCTGCCGGTGCGGGCCGATCTTGCCGGCGACCGTCGTGAGCGTCGAGTAGGGACGCAGCGAGCCGTCATTGGCGATCGGCAGCACCGCGATCGAGTCGGTGCCGTAGTTGCTCGTGAACAGGAAGCGGCCGGTCTTGTCGAAGTCGAGATGGATGACGTTGTAGCCGCCGGTCGACTGCCGGTTGATGATGCGCAGGTGTCCCGTGCGCGGGTCGATGGCGTAGGCCGTGGCCTCGCTGCGATCGCCGTGCACCGAGTAGAGGAAGCGCCGCGTGCGGTCGATCGCGAGGAACGACGGGTTCTCGAGCCCGCCCAGGTGCTGGACGTGCCGGAACGCGCCGGTGCGCGCATCGACCTTGTAGACGTTGATGCCGTTGCCGTGGCCGTTGCGGCCCGGCGTGGTGTAGCTGCCGACGTAAGCGAATGTTGTCATGTTCCTATCCTGACCTCAGCCCGACGTGGCGACAATCGCGCCGACGCCCAAAACAACCAGTGCAATTCCGGCCAGCTCGCGCCGGCTGATCGCTTCGCGAAAGACCCGCATCGAGACGATGTAGGTGAACACCACCTCGATCAGGATCAGCGTGCGCACATGCGACGCCGGTTCCAGCGCCAGCGCCGTCACGTTGGCGAGCGAGGCTGCCGCGCCGGCGCCGCCGGCGAACATCGACAGCCGCCACTGCCGCAGCGCGCCCAGCACGACCGACGGCGTGCGCCACAGCAGCCAGGCGCCGAGCAGCAGCGTCTGAAGCAGTTGGCTCCAGAACAGCGTCTCCGCCGCGGCAAGGAATGCCTCGGTGCCGAGCGCAAGGTTGGCGCCGCGATAGCCCACGACCGAGATCGCGAAGCCGGT
>JBGAIW010000153.1:0-8185 GCA_044225265.1 Reyranella sp. | reverse complement strand
ACGCTCGAGGAGGCGATCGTCAAGTTGCGGCCGCCGGCCTGGCCGTTCGACCTCGATCCGCAGCTTGCGGCAAAGGGCAAGGTTCTGTTCGGCCAGCACTGCGGTGAATGCCACGCCAAGCGGGATTCAGCGGAAGCGCCAGACGCCTGGATCACCCCGGTCGTCGCGGTCGACACCGACCCGCGGGCAGCGAATCACGCGCGGCGTCAGGGCGATCCCGGCATCTACAAGGGCGCGCTGGTGCGGCCGCCATCGCTGCGGCGGTTCAGGAATCCGGCGGCGATCAGCGACATTCTCGCCAAGTCCGTTCTCGGAAGCGTCATGGACGCGGCCTTCCCGCCGCCGCTGTCGCGCGAGAAGAGCGGCGTGTGGCGCGCCATCCACAAGGACCTCGAGACCCTTCTGCCGGGTCGCGATGCCGACGATGTTCTCGAGCCAGTGCTGCTGAAACGGTTGAAGGACAAGATCGAGAGCCGGCTCAACGATATGTACAAGCCGGCCGCGGCCGGCGATGAAGCGGCCTATGAGTCGCGCGTGCTGGAGGGGATCTGGGCGACCGCGCCATACCTTCACAACGGCTCGGTGCCGAACCTGTGGGAGCTGATGAAGCCGCCAGCGGAGCGCGTCACCAGCTTCAAGGTCGGCAGCCGCGTGTTCGATGCGAAGAATGTCGGCTACGCGACCGACCAGTCGCCGTTCGCAAATGGCACCTTCACGGTCGATCCCGCGAATGCCAACGGAAACGGCAACCAGGGACACGACTATGGCAAGGGCCTCAGCGACGACGAGCGGTGGGCGATCGTCGAGTATCTGAAGTCGCTGTAGCTAGGCTCCGCTCTTCTGGTAGTTCGCCTTGTCCAGCCACTGCTTGCTGAGCTCGACGCCCCAGCCGGGGCCGTCGGGGATCTGCACCTTGCCGTCGCGCGCAATGAGGGCGGGCTCGTAGAGTCCGCTGTCCCACGGATAGTAGTCGGCGCCCTCGATCGAGAATTCGACGTAGGGGCCGGCGTTCTCGATCGCGCCCATCAGGTGCAGCGTGAACACCGTCACCATCGACTGGTTGGCGGCGTGCGGCGTGACCGGCAGGCCGGCCTGCTTCGCCATCTGCACCACCTTCAGGGTACGGTTGATGCCGCCGAGATAGCACACGTCCGGCTGCACCACGTCGACCGCGCGCATCTCGATGGCGAAGCGCCACAGCGCGAGGTCGCAATCCTGCTCACCGCCGGTGACATCGAGGTTGAGCGCGTCGGTCACCTGCTTGGTCCAGCCATACTCCCAGTACGGGCACGGCTCCTCGAAGTGGCAGATGCCGTGGTCCTCGAGGAAGCGGCCCACCTGGATCGCCTTCTTCGGCGTGTAGGCGCTGTTGCCGTCGACCAGCAGCCGCGCGTCGGGGCCGAGGGTCTTGCGGATCAGCGGCACGATCTCGTCGGTGCGGCCGGGCCACTCGTCCTCGTCGTGGCCGCATTCCTTGCCGACACGGAACTTGAAGGCGGTGTAGCCGTGCGCATCGCGCAGCTTGACGAAGCGCGCCGCTTCCTCCTTGGGCGTGATCTCGCCGCGTTTCATGCTGGAAGCGTAGACCGGGAAGGGGCGCGGCTTGCCGCCGAGGAGCTCGCACACGCTCTTGCCGGCGCGCTTGCCCTTGAGGTCCCACAAAGCGGTGTCGAGCCCGCACAAGGCGCGCATCAGGTAGGAGCCGGGAAACTTGTGCTCCCGCTCAGGAATTGAGTCGGTCAGGGCTGCGATATCGTCGCTGTCGGCGCCGATCGCCCAGCGCGCCACCTGGCGGTGGAACACCTGGGCGGTGATGTCGGCATTGTAGGGCGACACTTGGCCCCAGCCTTGCACCCCGTCCTCGGCGGTCACCCGCACGAACGCCACATTGGGCGTGGCGAAGGTTTCCAGGCTCTTGATTTTCACGCGTCGGCTCCATGAGACAAAGGAAAACGGCAGTTGGCGGGCATGCTATCGCGTCCCGCCGAGTTTCGCTAATCTCCGTGACAATTCCGCAAGAGCCAGAGGCATTCATGTCCAATCATTTGAAATTCTACATCAACGGCGCCTGGGTGGATCCGGCGACCCCGCGCACCCTTGACGTCGTCAACCCTGCGACCGAGGAGGCTTTTGCCAAGATCTCCATCGGCTCGGCGGCGGACGTCGACCGTGCGGTGGCGGCGGCGCGGGCGGCCTTCGCCAAGTTCTCGCAGACCAGCAAGGCCGAGCGCGTCGCCCTGCTGCGACGCATCGTCGAGGGCTACCGCGCGCGCATGCAGGACATCGCCCAGGCGGTGTCCACCGAGATGGGCGCGCCGATCGGCATGGCGTTGGACAGCCAGGCGGCGGCAGGCCTCGCCCACCTCGAATCGACCCTGAAGGCGCTCGAGGCGTTCGCGTTCGAGGACCAGCGCGGGACCACGCGCATCGTGCGCGAGGGCATCGGCGTGGTCGGCCTGATCACGCCGTGGAACTGGCCGCTGAACCAGATCGCCTGCAAGGTCGCGCCGGCCATCGCCGCCGGCTGCACCATGATCCTGAAGCCGAGCGAGATCGCGCCGATCACCGGCGTCATCTTCTCCGAGATCATGCATGCTGCCGGCGTGCCGGCCGGCGTCTACAACATGATCAACGGCGACGGCCCGTCGGTCGGCGCGGTGATGTCGGCGCATCCAGGCATCGACATGATGTCCTTCACCGGCTCGACCCGCGCCGGCATCCTGGTCGCCAAGTCGGCGGCGGACACCGTGAAGCGGGTCAGCCAGGAGCTGGGCGGCAAGTCGCCCAACATCATCCTGGGTGACGCCGACCTTGCCTGGGCGGTGACCAAGGGCGTGCAGGGCTGCTTCAGCAACAGCGGCCAGTCGTGCAACGCGCCGACCCGCATGCTGGTGCCGCGCGCGCTGCAGGCCGATGCGCTCGGCATCGCCAGGAAGACCGCGGAGGCGCACAAGGTCGGCGACCCGAAGGCCGAGGGCACAAATCTCGGTCCGGTGGTGAGCGAGGCGCAGTTCAACAAGATCCAGGCGCTGATCGAATCCGGCATCAAGGAAGGCGCGACGCTGGTCACCGGCGGCACCGGCCGGCCGGAGGGCCTCAACCGGGGCTACTATGTGCGCCCGACGGTGTTCGGCGACGTCGAGCCCAGCATGACCATCGCGCGCGAGGAGATCTTTGGCCCGGTGCTGGCGATCATGCCGTACGACAGCGAGGAGCAGGCGATCGAGATCGCCAACGATACGGTCTATGGGTTGTCGGCGAATGTCGAGTCCAAGGACATCGAGCATGCGCGGCGCGTGGCGCGGCAGCTGCGCGCCGGGCAGGTGAAGATCAACTACCCCGCCTGGGACACCTTCGCGCCGTTCGGCGGCTACAAGCAGTCCGGCAACGGCCGCGAATACGCCGACTGGGGCATCCACGACTTCCTGGAAGTGAAGGGCATCATCGGGTACGGGGCTTAGATGTCGTAGCTGATGCGTGACGATATGGGGGAGACGCACGATCAACCCCTTCCCCCCTTGTGGGGGAAGATTGGGATGGGGGGTGCCGCCGCTGCGGCGTCGACAATTGCGCTCTTTCGAGCGCGCGCGGCTCTCGCCGCGCTACCCCCCATCCAGCTGCGCCTAAGCTCGCTCACGCTCGCTAAGGCTCCGCATCCTTCCCCCGCAAGGGGGGAAGGGGTCTCTTGTGTGGTGGGGAATTCTCGGTGAGCGAATACGACTACATCGTCGTCGGCGCCGGATCCGCCGGCTGCGTGCTGGCCAACCGGCTGACGGCGAACGGGCGCTACCGCGTGCTGCTGCTGGAGGCGGGGCCGAGCGACCGGCGGTTCTGGGTCCAGGTGCCGATCGGCTACGGCAAGAGCTACTACAATCCCGAGCTCAACTGGATGTACCAGTCGGAGCCGATCCCCGGGCTCGACAACCGCACCAACTATTTCCCGCGCGGCAAGGTACTGGGCGGCTCGAGCTCGATCAACGCCATGGTCTATTCGCGCGGCCAGGCCGGCGACTACGACGACTGGGCGGCGCTGGGCAATCCCGGCTGGAGCTGGAGCGACGTGCTGCCGCTCTACAAGCGCATGGAGGATCACGCGCTCGGCGCCAGCGACTGGCACGGCGCCGGCGGGCCGCTGCATGTCGATACCATCGAGCGCGCGGTGCATCCGCTGACCCACCAGTGGGTGAAGGCGGGGCAGGAGGCGGGACTCAAATTCAATCCCGACCTCAACGGCGAGACCATCGAGGGCATCGGCGTCTACCAGATCACCACGCATCGCGGCCTGCGCATGTCGGCGTCGCGCGCCTACCTCTGGCCGGCGCAGAAGCGGCCGAACCTGCGCGTCGAGACCGGCGCGCTGGCGACCCGCATCCTGTTCGAGGGCAAGCGTGCGGTCGGCATCGCCTACGAGCAGGGCGGACATCGGCGCGAGGCGCGCGCGGGACGGGAAGTCATCCTCGCCGGCGGCTCGATCAACTCGCCGCAGCTGCTGCAGCTGTCCGGCGTCGGTCCGGCCGATGTGTTGCGATCGAGCGGCATCGAGGTGGTGCACGAGAGCCCGGCGGTCGGGCGCAACCTGCAGGACCATCTCTGCTTCGACTACGTCTATCGTTCCAGGGTGCCGAGCCTCAACAACACGCTGCACCCCTGGTGGGGCAAGCTGCTGGTCGGCATGCAGTACGTGCTGACGCGCAAGGGCCCGCTGTCGCTCAGCGTCAACCAGGGCGGCGGCTTCTTCCGCGCGCGGCCGGAGTCGCCGCGGCCCGACATCCAGCTCTACTTCTCGCCGCTCACCTACGAGAAGGCGGCGCCCGGCGTGCGCAAGCTGACCGGCACCGATCCCTATCCCGGCTTCATTCTCAGCGTCTCGCCGTGCCGGCCGACCAGCCGCGGGCATCTGCAGATCCGCTCGGCGAATGCTCACGAGGCGCCGGCGATCCATCCCAACTATCTCTCGACCAATCACGATGTCGAGGAGTTGCTGGCCGGCGCGCGCTTCCTGCGTCGCCTGGCACAAACGCCGAGCATGGCATCCATCATTGCCGAGGAGCTGAAGCCCGGCACGCCGGTCGACAGCGACGAGGCCTGCATCGCCGACATGCGCGCGCGCAGCTATTCGGTCTTTCATCCGGTCAGCACCTGCCGCATGGGGCCGGATGCCGCCGACAACGTCGTCGATCATCGCTTGAAGGTGCATGGCCTCGCGGGATTGCGCGTGATCGACGCGTCGATCTTTCCCACCGTCACTTCCGGCAACACCAATGCGCCGGCGATCATGGTGGGCGAGAAGGGCGCCGACCTGGTGCTGGCCGACGCGACCTGACGCTGCGTTGCAGCGATTGAAGGAATCCCATCAAGTTGCGCTCTTCCGGCCAAAAGGGGCCGGGCTACCATGATTAGGCTGGGAGCCAGAAAGCAAAGAGTGGGGGAGGCAGGGTCGAGCCGGCGTTTTGGCGTCTGCGCGTTTCTGCGAGCAACGGCACCTTCATCGGACATCCTCCACCAACACCCGCGTGCACGGCGCTGCGCCTCATGCGGCGCGCGCGACGGGTCAACGAAGGCGAGACAGGAGGGAAGAATGAGATTGCTGCGTAAGTGGATGATGCTGGCGGCGGCTTGCGCGATCGCGCCGGTGCTGGCGGCGGGAGCGAGCTGGGCCGACCAGACGCGCGTGGTCTTCGTGACCCACGGCCAGGCCGCCGACCAGTATTGGTCGGTGGTGAAGCACGGCATGGATGACGCCGCCAAGACCATGGGTGTCAAGGCCGAGTATCTCGCGCCCGAGACGTTCGACATGCCGGCGATGCAGAAGCTGCTCGACGCGGCGATCGCCTCCAAGCCGGATGGCCTCGTGGTTTCGATCCCGGACGAAGGCGCGCTCAGCCCGCTGGTCGAGAGCGCGGTAAAGTCCGGCATTCCCGTGATCGTCATCGACTCCGGCGGCTCCGAGCTGTCGCGCAAGCTGGGCGCGTTGCTGTTCATGGGCCAGTCCGAGTATGACGCCGGCGTCTCGGCGGGCCAGAAGGTGAAAGCCCTCGGCCTCTCCAAGGCGGTGTGCGCCAACCACGAAGTCGGCAACGTCAGCCTCGACGACCGCTGCCGCGGTTTCGCCGACGGCCTCGGCGCCGAAGTGCCGGTGCTGCAGGGCGTGATGGACCCGACCGAGATGAAGGGCCGCATCGCCGCCTTCCTGGCCAAGAATCCCGACACCCAGTTCGTGCTGACCGTCGGTTCGGCCGGCGCCGACCCGGCGCTTGCCGCGATCGACGAAGCCGGCCTCACCGGCAAGGTCAAGACCGGCACCTTCGACCTGTCGCCGACCATCCTCAAGGCGGTGGTGGACGGCAAGATGGAGTGGGGCATCGACGCCCAGCAGTATCTGATGGGCTATATCCCCGTGGTCGCGTTCGACCTGTTGAAGCGCTACAAGCTGGCGCCGATCGCCGACTATCCGACCGGCCCCGGTTTCGTGGGCAAGGCGGAAGCGGGCTCGGTCATCGAGCTCGCCAAGCAGGGCGTCCGATAAACCTCGCGCGGCGCCGGGGCCGGCCGTCCACAGGGTCGGCCCCGGCGGCTTTTTTGCTGTATCATGTCCAGGCCGCAGTGAGGGACCACCGCTGATGGCGGTTAGCGAGCAACACGGCAAGAGTCGCGACGAGCGGGTGCGCGAGATCGGCTTCGCGCGCCAGGCCATGCGCCGGCCCGAACTGGGCTCTGCCGCCGGCTGCGTCTTCATCCTGCTGTTCTTCCTCATCTTCGCCGGCGACAGCGGCCTGTTCAGCGCCCGCGGCGTGGTCAATTTCCTCGAAGTCTCCGCCCAGCTCGGCATCCTCGCCGTTGCGGTCGCACTGCTGATGATCGGCGGCGAGTTCGACTTGTCGCTCGGCTCGATGATCGCCTTCGCCGGCGTCATCATCGCCATCCTGTCGACGCAGTATGGCTGGCCGATCTGGCTGTCCATCCTGGTGGCGTTCGCGGCGGCCATCGTCGTCGGCTATGTCAACGGCTGGCTGGTGGTGAAGACCGGCCTGCCGTCCTTCATCGTCACGCTGGCGTCGCTGTTCATCCTGCGCGGCGTCACCCTCGGCCTCACCCGCCTCATCACCGGTCGCACGCAGATTCCCGGCATCAAGGAGCTGACCGAAGGCGACTGGCTGGCGCCGCTGTTCAGCGGCCAGTTCGGCGGCGGCTTCCTCGCCTGGCTCGCCGACGCCGGCCTGATGGAGAAGCGCCCGGACGGCCTGCCGGCGGTGCAGGGCATCCCGGTCTCGATCCTGTGGTGGGTGGGCCTTTCCGCGCTCGCCACCTGGATCCTGCTCAAGACCCGCTTCGGCAACTGGATCTTCACCGTCGGCGGCGACGCCAACGCGGCGCGCAATGTCGGCGTGCCGGTGGCCAAGGTGAAGATCCGCCTGTTCGTCCTGTCCGCCTGCGCCGCGACTCTGTTCGCCGCGATCCAGGTGCTCAGCGTCGGGTCGGCCGACACCTCGCGCGGCCTGCAGAAGGAGTTCGAGGCCATCATCGCGGTGGTGATCGGCGGCACGCTGCTGACCGGCGGCTACGGCTCGGCGATCGGCGCGATGTTCGGTGCGCTCATCTTCGGCATCGTGCAGATGGGCATCTTCTACACCGGCATCGACACCGACTGGTTCAAGGCCTTCATGGGAATCATGCTGCTGGCCGCCGTGCTGTTCAACGACTACATCCGCAAGAAGGCGCAGGAGACCCGCTGATGGCGCCCCTGATGGAACTGCGCGATGTCAGCAAGTTCTTCGGCACGGTGATCGCGCTGAACGGCGTGTCGTTTGCGGTGCAGCCGGGCGAAGTGCATTGCCTGCTGGGCGACAACGGCGCCGGCAAGTCGACGCTGATCAAGATCCTGTCCGGCGTGCACGGCCCGACCCAGGGCGAGATTCGGCTGCAGGACCAGCCGGTCGCGTTCTCTTCGCCGCGCGATGCGCTGGACCGCGGCATCGCCACCGTCTACCAGGACCTCGCGACGGTGCCGCTGATGAGCGTGGCGCGCAACTTCTTCGCCGGGCGCGAGCCGCTGGTCGGCTGGGGCCCGTTCAAGCGCATGGACTGGCCGATGATCGACCGCGTCACGCGCGAGGAGATGCGCCGCATGGGCATCGACATCCGCGATCCCGGCCAGCCGGTCGGTACGCTGTCGGGCGGCGAGCGG
>JBGAIW010000152.1:0-8184 GCA_044225265.1 Reyranella sp. | reverse complement strand
CCGCGGGCGCCATGAATGTCGATCCCAAGCTGTTCGGCTACACGATGTGGGCCGGCATGCACGGCATCGTCATGCTGCACCGGGCCGGCATGCTGGGACATGGGCCGGACTACAGGTCGTTGGCCTACTTCCTCGGTCTCACGATGCTGAAGGGCTCGGGCGCCAAATTCGACGCGTCGGGCCGGGTTGCGGCGAAAGGGAAGAAGCGATGAACCCGGGCAACCAGCGCGGTGTGACGGCCGGCGTCACGTCGGGGGAGCGTTTCCGCAGCTGGCCCGAGATCCAGGCCAATGCCGCACGCGGCGCGGGCGGGCTGGCGGCGATCGGGATCGGCGAGGACGACAGCGTGGCGCTGATGGTGCGCAACGACTTCGCCACCTTCGAGCTCAACATGGCGGCCGGACAGCTCGGCGCCTACGCCGTGCCGATCAACTGGCATTTCACGCCGGAGGAGGCGGGCTACATCCTGACCGACTGCCGGGCCAGGGCGCTGGTGATCCATGCCGACCTGCTGGCGCAGATCCGGAGCGGCATTCCGGCGGACGTGAAGGTGCTCGCGGTGGCGACGCCGCCCGAGATCGCCGCGGCCTACGGGCTGCCGCCGGAGCGATGCGCCATCCCCGAGGGCGTCGAGAGCTGGGACGCCTTCGTCGCCCGCAGCGCGCCCAACAGCCAGCCGCCCAAGGCCTCGCGCGGCAGCATGATCTACACCTCCGGCACCACCGGTCGGCCCAAGGGCGTGCGCCGCAAGCCGTCCGACCCCGTCCTGCAGGCCAGGGCGGCCGAGGAGGTCGGCAAGTACTGGGGGCTGGTCGCAGACGGCTCGATCGTCGTGCTGATGAACGGGCCGATGTATCACTCCGCGCCCGCCGCCTACGGCATGGGCAGCGCGCGGCTCGGATTGAACATCGTGCTGCAGCCGCGCTTCGACGCCGAGGACATGCTGCGCCTGATCGCCCGCCACCGGGTCAGCCACATGCACATCGTGCCGACCATGTTCGTGCGCCTGCTGCGCCTGCCCGACGCGGTGAAGCGGAACTACGATCTGTCCTCGCTGCGCTGGGTCACCCACGGCGCGGCGCCCTGTGCGCCGGCGGTGAAGCGCCAGATGATCGAATGGTGGGGGCCGGTGATCAACGAGTACTACGGCGCCACCGAGACCGGCGTCGTGGTCTGGCACAATTCGGCCGACGCGCTGCGCAAGCCGGGCACGGTCGGCCGGGTGGTCGAGGGCGCCGTCATGCGCATCGTCGACGACCGGGGCCAGGACGTGAAGCAGGGCGAGGTCGGCGAGATCTACCTGCGCGGGCCGCTGCTCTCGGACTTCACCTACAACAACGACGACGCCAAGCGCCGCGAGATCGCGCTGGGCGACCTGGTGACGGTGGGCGACGTCGGCTACGTCGACCCCGACGGCTTCGTCTATCTGTGCGACCGCAAGCGCGACATGATCATCTCCGGCGGCGTGAACATCTATCCCGCCGAGATCGAATCGGTGCTGATCCAGATGCCGGGCGTGCGCGATTGCGCGGTGTTCGGCATCCCCGACGAGGAGTTCGGCGAGCAGATCTGCGCCTATGTCGAGCCGGCCCGGGATCCGAACGCCGCCGCCGCGCCGATCGATGCGTCGGCCGTGCGGCAGTATCTCGCCGGCCACCTCGCGCGCTACAAGGTGCCCAGGGTGGTCGAGTTCATCGACGCCCTGCCGCGCGAGGATTCGGGCAAGATCTTCAAGCGCAAGCTCCGCGCCCCGTACTGGGAAAAGGCGGGCCGTTCGATCTGACGCGCCTTTCGATCAAGCGATATTCCTCATCCTGAGGAGCCGTGCGGAGCACGGCGTCTCGAAGGATGGGCAACAGACAAGGTGTGTGTTCCCACCCTTCGAGACGACCGCTTCGCGGTCTCCTCAGGGTGAGGTCGTGCTTCAGTCTACGCCGGGAACTCGATCTCGGCCGCCCGGAAGGTGCGCGTGAACTCGTCGAGGCCGTGCGAGCCGCCATTGACCAGCCGGCGGGCGGTCGCGAGGTCGTCGGCGGCGAGGGCCGTCTTGATCTCGATCTCGACCGCCGAGAGGAAGGTCGAGAGGATCTTGCCCGCCACCTTCGAGTCGTTGGCGAGGTCGGGGCCGGCCTCCAGGCCGACGCCGATCTTGCGGCCGATCCGCCGGTAGTTGGAACGGCCGGTGAGCTGGATGAAGCCGCGGCCCTTGTACGACGCGCCGTCCGGCTCGGCGCGGTTACCGAGATCGCTGCGATTGTCGTAGAGGTCGAAGGGATGGCCGTTCGGCGAGGTGTTGAAGCGCGACACGCCCTCGTCGATCGGCACGAATTGCGCGGTCTCGGCGCGGATCGTGCCGAGCGCCATCAGCACCATCTGCCGGTCGCCGATGCCGTCGGCCTTCAGGGCCGCCAGGACGTTCGGCAGGTGGGCCTTGATGTTGCCGAGGCTGGTGCCGGGAAAGCACCGCGCGACCTTCTCGACGGTCACGGTCGCGGTGATGTCGGGCAGCTTCGCCACCTTGATCATCTTGAGCGCCGCCTGGGTGCGCAGGCCGGCGACGCCGTCGGGCACCAGTCCCTCGCTCTTCTGGAAGGCGATCACGGCGGCCTGGGTGCCCGGCCCGAACGACCCGTCGGGGTTGCCGGGACTGAAGCCCGCCTTCTCCAGGGCCTGCTGCAAGCTCTTGACCCCGTTGCCTTGGTCGCCGAGTTTGAAGATCGCCATCTTGCTGCCTCCCGGTTTCGCAAAGAAACGGTAGCACGGCGAGGGCCCGTCACAACCTGCAGGCGCGCATATCCCATGTCAGACGACGACGTCACGCTGTTCGGCCGGCTCAAGAGCAAGCTGTTGGACAGCAAGCAGAAATGGGCCGAGGAGGGCCGCCTGCTGACCGGCAGGACGGCGGCGCACGGCGAGCGGCTGCCGCCGGGCCAGCGCCGGGTCGAGAACTGGCCGGTGCTCGATCTCGGCATCCAGCCCGAGATCCCGACCCATGCCTGGCGGCTGTTCGTCGACGGCGCGGTCGAGAATCCCGTGCAGCTGAAGTGGGGCGAGTTCACCGACCTGCCGAAGACGGCCCTGAACACCGACATCCACTGCGTCACCGCGTGGTCGCGCTACGACAACAAGTGGGAAGGCGTCTCGGCGCGCACCCTGATCGAGCTGGTGAAGCCCAGGGCCGACGCCAGGCACGTCATCTTCCACTCCTACGACACCTACACGACCAACGTGCCGCTGGCGGACTTCGCGGCCGACGACGTGCTGCTGGCCTGGAGCTGGCAGGGCGAGCCGATCAGCCGCGAGCATGGCGGGCCGCTGCGCGTCGTCATCCCCAAGCTCTATTTCTGGAAGAGCGCCAAGTGGATCAAGCGCGTCGAATTCTCGGTGCTCGACAAGCCGGGCTTCTGGGAAGTGCGCGGCTACCACAATTACGGCGATCCGTGGCTGGAACAGCGCTACGATGACGAGGAGTAGAACCTCACCCTGAGGAGCGGTCCGAAGGACCGCGTCTCGAAGGGGGAGGCAGCAGACGAGGTGCTCGTTCCCATCCTTCGAGACGCTCGCTACGCTCGCTCCTCAGGATGAGGACAGCCTCGGGAGAGAAAAACATGGCATCGGCGCACGATTTCGAGTTCAAGACGATCGACGGCAGGAAGCTGCCGATGAAGGATTTCGCCGGCAAGCCCGTGCTGATGGTCAACGTCGCGTCGTTCTGCGGGCTGACGCCGCAATACGGCGACCTGCAGAAGCTGCACGAAACCTACGGATCGAAGGGGCTGGTCGTGCTCGGCGTGCCGTGCAACGACTTCGGCGCCCAGGAGCCCAAGAGCGAGGGCGAGATCGCCAAATTCTGCGAGACCTCTTTCGGCGTCACCTTCCCGATGACGTCGAAGGAAAAGGTGATCGGCGCCGACGCGCATGGGCTTTACCGCTGGATCGCGGGCCAGGTCGGCGAGGCTGCGACGCCCAAGTGGAACTTCCACAAGTACCTGATCGGCAAGGACGGCGCGCTGCTGGAAACCTTCGGCAGCCGCGTCGCGCCGTCGGCGCCCGAAGTGACGAAGGCGGTCGAAGCCGCGCTCGGCTAGAGAAGCCACGTCATCCTGAGGAGGCGCGCAACGCTTCTCAGGGTGAGGCCTTCCAGTCGCCGAACGACTACGAGACCAGCGCCCGGCTCAGGTTCGCCCGCGCCGCCGCCTCGAAGTGCTGGCGGAAATAGTCTGTCGCGAAAATGTGCGGCTTCTTCAGCATCGCCGCATAGAACGCCTTGCGGGCCGTCCAGAACGCCGCTTCGTCGGCATGGAGGGGCAGGTATTCGTGGCGGATGCCGAGCGCGTGGCGCTGGAACTGCTCCCACGGCGCCGCGAGCCGCCACAGGTCGAGGTCGCAGACCCGCGCGGCTTCGGCCGGCGGCGGGGCAGCGTGGCGGGTCGCCTCGACGATGCGCGTGGCGCGGTCGAGATCGACGCCCACGATCCCCAGTCGAGCGGCGCAGGTGCGCATCAGCTCGGCCGACCGGCGTTCGTTCTCGCCGCCCGCGGCGCCCGGCACGTAGACCGCGTCATGGAAGAGCAGGGCGAGTTGCTCGGCTTCGTTGAGGTCGGGCGTGTAGAGGCGCGCGAGCGCGATCAGCTCGTCGAAATGGCCGGTGTCGTGATACCCGCGGTGCGGTTGCGCGTAGTAGTCGCGCGCGGTGTCGAGCAGCGCCTTGTTGAAGAACAGGCGCATCAGCCGCCGAGGGTTTCGCGGATCTTGTCGAACACGTCGTGGAACATCGTGGTGGTCAGCCGGCCGGTGTTCGTGTTGTAGCGCGAGCAGTGATAGCTGTCGGCGAGCGTGACGCCGCCTGGCAGGGCGTGCAGGCGCGCGTGGATGAACGGATACTTGCCGGCGGGCTTCACCGCCAGCGCGCGCAGCACCTGGTCGTGCGCGCCCTTGCCGAGCGCCAGGATGGTCTTCAGCTTCGGCATCGCCGCGAGCTCGGCCTGGATGAAGGGCCGGCATTGGGTGAACTCGGCGGGCTCGGGCTTGTTCTCCGGCGGCAGGCATCGCACGGCATTGGCGATGCGCGCATCGAGCAGCCTCAGCCCGTCCTTCGGGTCGGCCCTGAAGGTGCCTTCGGAGAAGCCGTACTTCGCCAGGGTCGCGTAGAGCAGGTCGCCGGCATAGTCGCCGGTGAAGGGCCGGCCGGTGCGGTTGGCGCCCTTCATGCCGGGCGCCAGCCCGACGATCAGCAGCCGCGCATCGAGCTCGCCGAACGAGCGGACGGGCGCGTTGTGCCAGTTCTCGGGATACTTGCCGCGAAGCTCGTTGCGGAACGCCACGAGCCTCGGGCAAAGCGGGCAGTCGAGCGGCGGCTCTTTGAAACGCTCAGGCATGGATTTGTCGTCCTGAGCGTAGCGAAGGACCTAGGGGCTCGACCAGAGACACCTTGGCCAGCGTGAGATCCTTCGCTGGCGCTCAGGATGACAGCTAAAGCTGTCAGGCCGTGCGCAGCAGCTGTTCGGACGGCGCGTCGTCGCCGAGGTCGCCGTTCGGCACGGCCGGACGCGGCGCGCGCTCCGACGGGTTGCGCGCGATCAGCGGCGCGAGCTCGGTGAGCTCGATGAAGTCGTCGGCCTGGCGGCGCAGCTCGTCGGCCACCATCGGCGGCGAGGACTTGATCGTGCTGACCACCGAGACGCGCAGGCCGCGGCGCTGGACGGCCTCGACCAGGCGGCGGAAGTCGCCGTCGCCGGAGAACAGGATCACATGGTCCAGATGCTCGGCCATCTCGAGCACGTCGATGGCCAGCTCGATGTCCATGTTGCCCTTGATCTTGCGGCGGCCCATGGCGTCGGTGAATTCCTTGGTCGGCTTGGTGACCATGGTGTAGCCGTTGTAGTCCAGCCAATCGATCAGCGGCCGGATCGGCGAATACTCCTGGTCCTCGACCAGCGCCGTATAATAGTAGGCGCGCACCAGCCGGCCCTTCTCGCGGAAGACCTTCAGCAGGCGGCGATAGTCGATGTCGAATCCGAGCGCGCGGGCGGCCGAGTAGAGGTTGGCGCCGTCGATGAAGAGCGCGACACGCTCGTTGTCGTAAAAGTTGCCTTTCATGGCGATTATCCTTTTGGTGAATATACGCAGAGGGAGCGAAACAATTTATTGAGCCGTAGGAGTTAAGTAACCCACACCCCTCCTACAGCAGGTTAAGTTTAGGTCTTTATGTCATTGATTACAAGGCGTTGGAGGCCATAGCGGTGGAAAAGGCCGGTTCCGGCAGCATCTACATCGGGTTAGGGGCAAACCTGCCCCACCCCCGGCATGGCTCGCCCAAGGCCACCTTGGAGGCCGCCCTGGCCGACCTGGACCGGCGCGGGCCGCATGTCCTCCGCCTGTCGCCGTGGTACCGGACGGCGCCGGTGCCGGCCTCCGACCAGCCCTGGTTCGTGAACGCGGTGGCCGAACTGGCCTCGGACTGGCCGGCCGACCGGCTTCTGGCCGCCCTGCACGAGGTCGAGGAGGCCTTCGGCCGGGTCCGCAGCGTGCCCAATGCCGCCCGGCTGATCGATCTGGATCTGCTTGATTATCAAGGGAAAATCGCCCCCGGAGGAGAACGGCGGGCGACCCTGCCGCATCCCCGCCTGGCCGGCCGGGCCTTCGTGGTGCGCCCCCTGGCCGACCTGGCGCCCACTTGGCGCCACCCCGTCACCGGCGCCGCCATCGCCGACCTGGTCGCTGCCCTGCCGCCCGACCAGCCGATCGAGCGGCTCTAGGAATTTCCTCCCCATTCATATGGGGAGGTGGCCCGAAGGGCCGGAGGGGTCAGAGGCAAAAAGGGTTGTTTTCGGCGGTGCAGCGCGTATAACCCGCCGCTCCCGGGAAATCAGAGGCTTCGCCCTCAGAGGTTCATATGGCGCGTGTCACCGTCGAAGACTGCATTGTTCAGGTGCCGAACCGTTTCGAGCTCGTGATGTACGCCGCGCAGCGCGCGCGCGACATCTCGGCCGGTGCGCAGATCACGCTCGACCGCGACCGCGACAAGAACCCGGTGGTGGCGCTGCGCGAGATCGCCGAGCAGAAGCTCGACCAGGCCCAGCTCAAGGACTCGCTGATCTCGGGCATGCAGAAGCATGCCGACATCGACAAGCCCGAAGAGGTCAACGAGATGGCCGAGCTCGAGCAGGAGCTGGCGGCGGCGCTGGCCCAGGGCGGCGCGGAAGCCGCCCAGCCGAAGGCCCTGCCGATGGCCGAGGAAGACGACGTTACCGAGTAGGTAACGTCGCCCCGACAACGGCACGGGGGCAGGGCGCAGCAGCCCTGCCATTCGCGCATTCAGCGTGGAGTGAACGCAATCGTCCCCATATAATGGGCGATTGTCATGATTCGTCAGTTTGAACTCGTCGAGCGCGTGCAGTCCTATCATCCGGAAGCGGACGAGGACGTGCTGAACCGCGCCTACGTGTATGGCCTGAAGAAGCACGGCAGCCAGCTGCGCGCCTCGGGCGACCCGTATTTCTCCCATCCCGTCGAGGTCGCCGGCATCCTGGCCGAGATGAAGCTCGACACCTCGTCGATCGTCACCGGCCTGCTGCACGACACGATCGAGGACACCGACGCCACGCGCGAGGAGATCTCGGGCATGTTCGGCGAGGACATCGCCCGCCTGGTCGATGGCGTCACCAAGCTGTCGCGGCTCGAGGTCCAGTCGGAGAGCACCAAGGAAGCCGAGAACCTGCGCAAGCTGGTGCTCGCCATGTCGTCGGACATCCGCGTGCTGCTGGTGAAGCTCGCCGACCGCCTGCACAACATGCGCACGCTCCATCACATCAAGGAGCCGGCGCGCCGCCGCCGCATCGCGCGCGAGACCATGGACCTCTACGCGCCGCTCGCCTCGCGCATCGGCATGGAACGGGTGAAGCGCGAGCTCGAGGAGCTGGCCTTCGCCGAGCTCAATCCCGACGGCCGCGCGTCGGTCCTGGCGCGGCTCGGCTACCTCAAGGAAAAGGGCGAGGAGATCGTCCCGCAGATCGAGGCCGAGCTCACGCGCACGCTGAAGGAGGGCGGGCTCGACGCGCAGGTCTCCGGCCGCGAGAAGACGCCCTATTCGATCTGGCGCAAGATGCAGCAGAAGAACGTGTCGTTCGAGCAGCTCGCCGATATCATGGCCTGCCGCATCATCGTGGCCGACACCGCGCAGTT
>JBGAIW010000151.1:0-8359 GCA_044225265.1 Reyranella sp. | reverse complement strand
CGGATCGTCGGACGGCGGCGCCACCATGTGCAGCGGCTGCATGCCGACCACGCCGATGAAGGTCTGCATGGTGTTGTAGGTGAACATGCCGCCGCACGAGCCGTAGCCCGGGCAGGCATGGCAGGCGATGTGGTGGCGATACTCCGCGTCGGGATGACCGGCGACCTGGTATGCCGTCACGAGATCGATCGTCTCGCCGGTCTTGGGATCGTGGCCGGGATGGATCGAGCCGTCCGACATGATGATGGCGGGCTGGTTGTGCTCGAGCAGGGCGGCGAGCGTGCCGACCGGCGGCTTGTCGCAGGCCACGACGGCGATCGTGCCGGCGAGACCCGTGGCGCTCAGGTGCTCGCACAGCGCGTCGTTGGTGACCTCGCGGCCGATCAGCGAGTAGCGCATCTCGCGCGTGCCGTTGCGGATGCCGTCGGAGGTGGCGATCGTGTATTCGGGCTGGACCAGGCGCATCTTGAGCTGGCCCTGGTCGGTGCCGATGCGAGCCTTCAGGCGCTCGTGGATCGCCTCGACCTTGGCCATGACGCCGATATAGCACTGGCTGTCGCCCTTGGTGCCGACGACGCCGACCGACGGCTCGTGGATCAGGTCGGGATCGGTGCCGAGGACCCGCGCGATACCGATCGTCTGCGTGGAGCGGCCGGGATGCCGGTCGATGAGGACGGTCTTCGATGCCATTTGCGCGAGCCCTTCGGGGTATTTGCGGGTGTCGTTCTGGGCCCACGTTTTAGCGGCGGGAGGCCGCCGTAGCTACCCCCGCGGGCCCCCGTCATCCGCGCCGAACAAGCGCCAATAGCCGCACTTTTCGCGATGCAGGGCGCCGGCGAGCCGCCTCCGACGGCGGCCCGGACATGCTACGGTGCGGCGCCAGGGAGGTCCGACATGGCCGACATCGTCCTGGGCGTCGGCACCTCGCACACGCCCATGCTCAACATGGCGGTCGAGGACTGGCCGCGCTTCATCGAGCTCGACCGGCACCGCGCGCATCGGCACACGGACGGACGGCCCGCGACCTACGACGAATTGCTCGCGGTGGCGCCGGCTGCGATCTCGGCCGAGATCGCCTTCGACAGGATGGTGCAGCGTCACGGCGAGGCGATGGCCGCGATGGATCGCCTGCACGAGGCGCTGGCGGGTGCGGAGCTCGATGCCCTGGTCGTGGTCGGCGACGACCAGAAGGAGCTCTATCACGACGACCACATGTCGAGCGTGCTGGTCTATCGCGGCGCCACGATCGCCAACGTGCCCAACCGCGACGGCAATCTCGGCGCCGGAGACCTGCGGCGTCCCGAATGGGCGCGGCGCGCCTCGGCCCGCTACAACGAGGAGCGCGAGACGCGCCACTATCCGGTGCATGCCGGCCTCGCCGAGCATCTCGTCCGGGAGCTGATCGACGCCGAGTTCGACGTCGCCTGCGCCAACGCGCTGCCGGAGGGGCAGGGCGAAGGCCACGCCTTCGGGTTCGTGCACAAGCGCATCCTGCGCGGGACCACGATCCCGATCGTGCCGGTCTTCCTCAATACCTATTACCCGCCCAACCAGCCCTCGCCGCGGCGCTGCTATCGGCTCGGCCGGGCGATCCGCGCGGCGGTGGAGAGCTTTGCCGGGTCGCTGCGCGTCGGCATCCTGGCGTCGGGCGGCCTCAGCCACTTCACCGTCGACGAGCAACTCGACCGCGAGGTGATCCGCGCGCTCGAGAAAAAGGACGCCGCGGCGCTGCAGGCCCTGCCGCGAGAACGGCTGGAGTCGGGAAACTCGGAGATCCGCAACTGGATCTGCGCGGCCGGCGCCCTCGAAGCGCTCGCGCTCGACTGGGTGTGCTACTGCCCCGGCTACCGCACGCCGGCCGGGACAGGCACAGGTCTGTGCTTCGCGCTCTGGCGATGAACGTTCGGGCGGCTACTCCGCGGCCTCGCGCAGGCCGCCGGGAGTCTGCGGCCGGCCGGTGACGACCGGCAGATGCCGTTCGTTGACCGGCTGCGCCGCCGCCTCGGTGTGCTCGAACAGCGTCTTCGAGGCATGCTGCATTTGCCCGGTCATCTTGACCGCATGGGCCTGCGCTTCCTCGAGATCGGCGAGGACGCGGCCGAAGCTGCCCGACATCCAGTCGCTGCAGATCGCCATCATCTCGATCGGCGACTTGCAGGACGACATGCGCGAGAGGGCATCGAGCCCGGTCTCGAGGGCCTGCTGGCGGCGCTTCGTCCAGGCCACCATGCGTTGCTGGGAGTCCTGCAGCAGTTCCTGCTGCTGATGCAGCGCCATCTTCTGGCACTCGGCAATGTGGGCCGTCGAAGAGCCCGTCTGCCGCACGATCGTCTCGGTCCAGTCAGTCGTCGGTGAATCGCCCATGGTTTCCTCCATTGCACAATGGCCGGCGCATTCCCTCCCCGTCGGGATCCGTTCTCCCATTCTCCATTTTCGAATCGTTCGGCCGCTGGCACGCGCAACGGCCGCCCGAAGACTGGGCTTCGGGCGGCGCCGGTTCAAGCGATCAATGATGACAATTTGATGCAGCGTGCGCCGCATCGGTATCGTCACAGGACTGCAGGGTTTACGCCGCCTTCGACAGACCGAGCGGCGCTCCCTTTCCGCGCACTTCGGCTTCCTCGAATTCGGCGGCGGCGATGGCGCGGTCGAGCGCCGCCCGCAGCGCCTTGGCCGATTCCAGCGTGATCTCGACTCCGGCGCGTGCGCCGACATCGAGGTCCTTGTTGAAGAAGTCGAGCGTGATCACGTCGCCCAGCGGGGCGTGGCGCGCGTGGTCGTAGGCGACCACGGCCTGCGTGAGCGGGAACCATTCGTCGCCGCGCTTGGCCATGCCTTCGGCCTCGGTGATCTCGACGATCGAGGTGCACATGGAGATGGTCTCCTATTTGGCCAGGTGCTTGCCGAAGAACGCGAACACCTTGCTCCAGCCGTCCATCGCCTGCTCGACCCGATAGAGCGGCCGGTGCCAGTAGAAGAAGCCGTGGCCGGCGCCGTCGTAGCGGTGGAACTCGTAGTTCTTGCCGAGCCGCTTGAGTTCGGCCTCGTGCTGGTTGACCTGCTCGGGGCTGGGTGCGCGGTCTTCGTTGCCGAACAGGCCGAGCAGCGGGCAGGACAGGTCCTTGGTCATGTCGATCGGCGCCACCGGCGTCTTGGCGTTGAGCTCCTCCTTGCCCATCACGACCCTGCCGCCCCACAGGTCGACGCAGGCATCGACGTCCTTCTTCTGGCAGGCATAGATGAAGGCATGCCGGCCGCCCGAGCAGGAGCCGAACAGGCCGACCTTGCCGTTGTTCTCGGGTTGCGCGCGCATCCATGCCACGGCCGCCGCGGTGTCGCCGACCATCTGGGAGTCGGCGATGCCGCCGTCGGCGCGCACCTTGGCCGCGACGTCGTCGGGATTGCCGTCGCTGCCGCCGCCCTGCTCGCGCTGGTAGAGGTTGGCGCAGATCGCCATGTAGCCGTGATGGGCGAAGCGGCGGGTGGTCTCGATGTAGAGCTCGCTCCAGCCCGGCAGGTGATGGATCAGCACGACGCCGGGGAACTTGCCCGGACCGGCGGGCTTGGCGACGTAGGCCGTGATCGGCGTTCCCTTGTCACCCTTGATCGTCACGTTCTCGCAGGTCATGCCTCGGTAGAATGACATCGGCTTCTCCTCCATGAGCGCTGGTTACGAGCATTCGTTCGCGGCGCGCAGTATTCGGCGGCGGCGCGGGCGGCGCAACAACGGGGGCACGGCGCCGGGCGGAGAAGGCTAGCCGAGACTCACGCCGACTGCGGCGCCGGCCGCGTAGGTCACCGCCGCCGCCGCCAGGCCGATCGCGAGCTGGCGCAGCGCCGAGAAGAGCGCGGACCGGCCGGTGAACAGGCTGGTGCCGGCGCCGATCAGCATCAGGGCAAGACCGCTCGCCGCCACGCTGGTGGCGAGCGCCGTCGTCCCGGCCAGCGCGAAGAACGGCGCCACCGGCACGATCGCGCCCAGCGAGAACAGGAAGAACGACCAGGCCGCGGCGTGCCAGGCCGAACCGCCCAGCTCGTCGGGATCGATGCCGAGTTCCTCGCGCGCGAGCGTGTCGAGCGCGGTGTCCGTGTCGCTCAGCAGCCGGTCGGCCAGGGCCCGGGCCTGCGCCTCGTCGATGCCCTTGGAGCGATAGATCAGCACCAGCTCCTCTTTCTCCTCGTCGGGGACCTGGCGCAGTTCCTCGGCCTCGGTAGCGATCTGGCTGGCGTAGAGTTCGCGCGAGCTGGTGACCGACAGCCATTCGCCCATCGCCATCGAGCAGGCGCCGGCCACGAGCCCCGCGAGGCCGGTGAGCAGCAGGGTCTTTTCCGACTGCACCGCGCCCGCCACGCCCATCACCAGGCTGAGGTTCGAGACCAGGCCGTCGTTGGCACCCAGAACCGCGGCACGCAGCGAATTGCCGCCGCCGCGATGGCGGCCTTCGAGCAGCGCCAGGGTCGGACCGGGCAGGCCGCCGGGACCCGCGACGGCTGCCATGATGCGCGCGTGGCTGCGTTCGTCCATCGGCAGGCCCCTGGCGCGGGCCTCGGGCTGATTGTCGTAGTCGGTCCGGTCGCGCGCCTCGGTCGCCGCCACCGCGGGAATGACGAAGCCCGCCCCGAAGCGCCGCGCCATCCAGGCCAGCACGCGCGCCCGTGCCGAGGGTGCGGGCGTCGTGCCCTTGCCGAGGCGGCTTTGCCAGAACGCGCCGTGCGCCTGCTCGACGGCGGCGAGGCGGCGAAAGACCTCGGCGAGGTTCGGGTCTTTCTCGCTCTCGGCCAGCGCGCCGTAGACCGCCGCGCTGTCGACTTCGCCCTGCAGGTTCGTGCGGTAGCGCTGTTGCGGATCCTTGTCGGCCATGTGTCCCTCGCGGCAGCTGGCGAGGGACGATGTCAGCCCTGCAGGAGGGCCGCGGTCAACTCAGGGCATCGCGAGGGCGCGACAGCATGTCGGCGAGCAGCGCCTGCGAGCGCGTGCGGTCGTAGAGGCGCTGGTGCAGCAGCTGCCGGATCCGCGGCCCCGAGGTCAGGTAGAATCGCTCGTACAGGAAGCCGCGGCCGGCCAGCGAAGACCCGACGAAATCCCACGCCAGCCGGAAGACCTGGGCGCGCTCCTCGGCCGAGGCGCCGTCGGCGCCGTGCAGCATCTCGTCGAGCAGCGGCCTGAGGGCCGGATCGTCGAGCTGCGCACGGCTGGGCGTGGCCAGCAGATTGTGACTCCCGATCAGGGTGATGATCTCCGCCACCCGCGGCATCCAGCTCGGCAGGATCGCCCGGATCGGCTCGAGTACGGCGCTGCTGGGGAACCAGTAGCCGTCGCTTCGCTCCTCCGCCTGCTCCAATGATAGTTCCACCGCGTTGGCGGTCAGGCGCGCATAGCAGGCGATTTCGCCCAGCATCTCGACGGTCGCCGGCGCATGATCGCCGATCAGCTCGGCCATCCGCGTCGCCAGCCCGTAGGCGAATTCCAGCTTGGTGTGCGCCCGGATGGCGGCATGCGTGACCATGTTGGCGGCATAGCCGGTGTCGCGCATCGAATTGTAGATCTTCACGTCGCCGTCGATGAACACGCGGTCCCACGGCACGACGACGTCGTCGAACAGGCAGACTGCGTCCTGTTCGTCGAAGCGCGTCGACAGCGGCTTGTCGAACGGGTCGGCGCCCGGCGCCGCGGCCGAGTCCCGGCACAGGAATTTCAGCCCCGGCGTGTCGAGCGGGACCGCGAAGGCCACGGCATAGTCCGTCGCATCCGGCGGAATGGGCTGGCCGGGATAGACCGTCTGCTCGTCGGCATAGGGGGCGAGGGTGGCCAGCACGCGGGCGCCCCGCACGACGATGCCGTCCTTCGTCTCGCCGACCTTGCGCACCGAGACCTTGTTGCCGACGAGGCGGGCGTCGGTGCGCTTGTCGACGGTGGGCTGGATGATGGTGTGGGTCAGCGAGACATCGCCGCGCGCCAGGAAGCGCTGGTAGTTCACGATGTTGCGGGCGCCGCGCTCGTTGCGTCCGTCGGCGCCGGCCCACACGTTCGGCGCAGACGCGAAGGCGGCGAATTTCATGTTCATGTAGTCGGGGGTGCGGCCCATGATGCCCATCGAGCCTTCCGACAACCGCACGAGTCCCGCGTGGCGCCGCCACAGCTCGTCCTTCGACCGTGGCAGCATGTGGCTGACGTTGGTCGACCCGCCGGTTTCGGGATTCTCGTACAGGCACTCCGCCGCAAAGCGGTGCTGGCGGTCGAAGATTTTGGCCAGGCTCCGGGCGCCGCCGGCCAGTTTGGGATGGACGGTGACGTCGTCGACCCGCTCGCCGTCGACCCAGATCTCCCGTCTGGTCTTGCGCAGTCCCTCCAGGAACTGCGCGCCCGTCCGCGCACCCATGCCGTTTCCTCCGACCCTTGGCGGCCCTTGTCGTTCGCGGGCGCCGTTGAAAATCCGATCAGCTCTTGCCCGGCACGCCGAACACGGTGATCGCCATCACCAGGTAGACCGCGAGCAGCTGCACCCCGGTGAACCAGGTCGATTTTCCCTCGACCAGCAGGATCGAGGCGACGAACGTCGACATCAGCACCAGGAAGACCTCGACGCCGGAGAAGGCGAAGCTGAGCGGCGCCGGCGCGATCGCGAGGCTCAGCAGCACCAGGATCGGCGCCACCAGCAACGCGATCTGGGTCGTGCTGCCGACCGCGATGTTGATCGCGATTTCCATGCGGTTGCGCATGGCCATCAGGACTGCGGTGCTGTGCTCGGCGGCATTTCCCACGACCGCGACGATGACGACGCCGACGAACAGGTTGGTCAGGCCGAGCGACCTCGAGGCGTGCTCCACCGTGGCCACCAGGATCTCGCTCATCCAGACGATCAGCAGGGTGGCGACGACCATGACGCCGACGGCCATCGACATCGACCAGCTGGCGCCGTGCGCCTCGCCGTGGCCTGCGCTCGCCTCGCCCTGGAACAGCTGCACATGAGTGCCGAGCGAGAACACCAGGCTCAGCAGGTAGACCGCGAGCAGGATGACCGACACGACGACGCTGAAGGTCACCGACTGGCTCACGAACTTGCCGCCGCCGATCACGGCGACGATCGAGGGAATCAGGATGGCCATGGCCGCCAGCGCCATCATGCCGATCTGCGCGCGCGCGCCGAGGGTGGCGAAGGTCTGCACCGGATGGCGCAGGCCGCCGGCCAGGAAGGCGGCCCCCATCACCAGCAGGAGATTGCCGATGATCGAGCCGGTGATCGACGCCTTGACGACGTCGAGCATGCCGGCGCGCAGGGCCACAAGCGCGATGATCAGTTCGGCGGCGTTGCCCAGGGTGGCGTTGAGGAAACCGCCGATCGCGTCGCCGGTGCGGGCGGCGAGCTTTTCCGTGGCGAGGCCCAGCAGGCCGGCGAGGGGAACGATCGCCACGCAGGCGAGGATGAATCCGAGCAGGGGATTTTCAGGGCGGGAATGATGGACCCAGGCCGTCACCGGCACGGCGACCAGCAGCCAGGCAAGCGGCGCCTCGCTCAGCACGTTCTTCAGGATCTTCATGTTGGCCTCCCCGCCGTGCCATCCATCATAGGCCGGCCGGGGGAGTTCGTCTGCCGCTCAGGCCGCCCGGCGCTCCGGACCGGCGGCGGCCAGAACCATCGCGGCGCATTTCTCGCCGATCATGATGCAGGGCGCATTGGTGTTGCCGCTGGTCAGGGTCGGCATGATCGAGGCGTCGGCGACGCGCAGGCCCTCGATGCCGTGGACCCGGAGCTCCGGATCGACCACCGCCATCGGATCGTTGCCCATCTTGCAGGTGCCGACCGGGTGATAGGTGGTCTCGGCGTTGTTGCGCACCCACTCGAGGATCTCCTCGTCGGAGGTGAGGTGCGCGCCCGGGGCGATCTCCTCGCCGGTCATCTCCTTGAGCGGCGACGTCGCCATCAGCTCGCGCCCCTTGCGGATCGCCGCCAGAACGCCTTCGCGGTCGGCACGGGCCGACAGGAAATTGAAGCGGATCGCCGGCGGCTCGGCGGGATCGGCCGACTTGATGTGGATCGAACCGGTGCTCTCCGAGCGCAGCACGTTCACGTTCATGGTGATGCCGCGCCTGGCCGAGATCCTTCGCTCGTGCCCGACCCGCTCGTAGAGGAAGGGCGCGATGGAGATCGTGGCATCCGGCGTCTCGAGGCCCGGCCGCGTGCGGAAATACATGCGGATCGGCACCGCGGTCGAGGCGAGGAAACCCTCGCCCCACAGCGCGTACTTCATCGCCTCCCGGGCCAGCCGCCAGCCGCGGGCATTGTCGTTGAAGGTGGCGTTGCGCGCGGTGATCGCGAACTTAACCCGCGGCGAATAATGGTCCCGCAGGTTCTCGCCG
>JBGAIW010000014.1:0-62488 GCA_044225265.1 Reyranella sp. | reverse complement strand
GTCTACGAGACCGGCGACCTCGAGCACGGCGTGTGGTCGGCCGGGACCTGCATGGGCCTGATCAACGACATCCCGACCTGCAAGGAACTGGTCGAACGCATCGTCAGCGAGGCCGAGGCCATGATCAAAGGCCGGCTCGCGAAGGCGATCGCGGCCTAGCCGGGCGCGCGCCACCGGGGCCGGAACTGGCGCGCGATCAGGCCGACGACCGGCGACGGCAGGGTGCCGAGGGCGCAGACCCAGCCGACGTCCGAGAACAGGCAATCCCAGCCATTCAGCTCGCCGGTGTAGCAGTCAATGTTGAGCAGGCTCCACACCACGCCGGCGATCAGGACCGGATTGGCAACGGTAGCGACCAGCCAGATCTTCCACGCGGGCGCGTCGAATTTCGGCCACCACCAGCAGACCAGGGCGCTCACCACCGCCGCGGCCGCGGCGACGCTGCCGAACACCATCACCGCCGTGAGGTCGAGGAAGGCGCCGCCGATCGCGCCGGTCGCCAGCGCGCCGAGGACGTGTCCGTAGACGAAGGACGGGATGCGGCGCACGGGCGTCAGCCGGCGGCGTACCTGGCGACGGCCTCGGGATGGAAGTCGAGCATGCCGTGGTTGCCGCCGGCGATCGCCTCGACTCGCGCGCCGGACACCAGCTTCTTCAGCGCGCGGCCCATCGCGGGGATCACTTCCGGGCTCCTGTCGCCCCAGACCATGAGCACCGGCATCTTCAGCGCGCCGAGTTGCTCGGCGGTCATGTGGGCGGCGAAGCTCGAACGCACGTCGAGCACGTTCCGGGGCGCGTTGAGATTGAGGTAGCCACGCACCGGATCGGGCAGGCGCGTGAAGGCACCCTTGCCGAACCAGTAGTCGATCATCGCGCCCACCGCGTCAGGCTCACCGGCATCGACCCGGTCGACATAGGATTCGAAGAAGGCGCGCACCGGCGCGAGCGTCGGGTCGTCCACCAGCTTTAGGCCGCACATGAACATCGGCTCGAGCACCGTGAGGCGGGTCACGGTGCCCGGTTTGACCTGAAGCGTGGCCTCGAGCGCCACCAGTCCACCATAGGAATGGCCCGTAACCGCGGCCGGTCCAACGTGTTCGATCAACCGGGCAAGCGCCGTGCCCATCAGTGCCGACCGGCCCTCGGGAGCGTCGGGTACCGGATCGGACGCGCCGTAGCCCGGCAGGTCCGGCATGACGAGGCGGAAGCGATCCTTGAGGAAGGGCGCGACCCGGTTCCAGGCGCGGCCATCCGCAGGCGAGCCGTGCACCAGCACCAGCGCGGGCCCGCTGCCCTCCTCGCGCCAGTTGAGCTTGCGCCCCGCGCCCCAGTCCAAGGTCGGCATCCCTGTCTCCTGCCCCACAATCGGGGAGCTTGCGGTCAGATTGGCATTACGCCACGCCGGGGTGAAGCGGCGGCGTAGGTCTCCCGGGCGACCGGCGCGCCGAGGGCGATCAGCGCGGCGCGCTGCTCGGTGGGCGGCACGCGCAGGATGGCGTCCTCGATCTTCGCCAGCTTCCGGAACGGCGCGGTCGCGAGGGTGCGGGCCATCCAGCCCGCCGTCCTCGGCCAGCGCGTGGGATCGATCTGGAAGCGCACGAATCCGACGGTTCGGAAAAAGCAGGCCGGCGCGATATCGGCGAGCGAGAGCCTGCCGAACTTGAACCCGTCCCCACTTCCATTCTCGGGGGGCGCCTCGCTCTCGAGATAGTCGAGCACCGTCGGCACTTCCTCGGTGAGCGTCTTCTCGGTGAGCGCGCGATCGCCCTTCTCGCCCCATACCGCGGGCTTGATCGCGATCTGGTTGAAGTAGCGCCAGATCAGCACGTCGCCCATGCGGGTGTCGGCGAATTCCTCCAGCCAGCGCGCGCGGGCGCGATCCCTGATCGCCTCGGGATAGAGCGCGGGCTCCGGCTTCAGTTCGTCGAGGTATTCGCAGATCACACTGGAATCGGTCAGCACCAGGTCGCCATCGACCAGGACCGGAATGCGGCGCAGCGGGCTCAGTTTGGAGAAGCGGTCGTCGCCGTAGAACGGCGCGAAATGGTCGACCTCGTAGGGAATGCCCTTGGCCTCGAGGCAGACCAGCACCTTGCGCACGTAGGGCGACAGGTAGCTGCCGACGATCAGGAGAGGTTTCATGCCCATACCTCTTGCATGTATCTACATTTAATGTAGATACATATAACCATGATCAGGCGAACGCAATCCCCGAAGACCCTGCGCTCCGACGCCCGCAAGGCGCTGGAGACCTGCGCCGGCTGGAACCTGCGCCAGACGGCGCGGCGGGTCACACAGTTCCTCGAGAGCGAGATGGAAAAGTCCGGCGTATCGCTGTCGCAGTTCGGCCTAATGGCCGAGATCGCCACGGCCGACGACGACACGGTCAGCGCCCTCGCCCAGCGCCTGGGGCTGGATCAATCCACCCTGTCGCGCACCTTGCGCACGCTCGAAGCCGAGGGACTGGTGGAGATCGCGGTGGTCGAGGCCGACCAGCGCAAGCGGATGGTGTGGCTGACCGAAAAAGGCGCGCGACGGCTGGAGACCACGCTCGCCTCCTGGCGGCAGGCCCACGCCCGGCTCGCCGAGCATCTCTCGGTCGATCTGGTCGGACGGCTGGCGCGCGAGGCCCGAGTCCTATGAGCGCGTCTTCCCCCAACCCTCTGATCGACAGCCGTGCCGCCTGGGTCGTAGCGTCGGCAGCGCTGGCCGCCAGCTCGATCGGCTTTGCCGCCCCTCTCGCCGTGGTGGTCGCCATGAAGCCGATCACGGCCGAGCTCGACTCGGTGCGCTCGGCGGTCGCGGGCGTGGTCGCCTCCTCCTATATCGGCTCGGCGTTCGGCGGCATCCTGGCGGGCTGGCTCGCCGGGAGGATCGGCGTGCGGCGGATCGTGCTGTTCGGCGCGCTGATGATGGGGGTCGGCGTGGCGCTGGCCTCGTTCGGTGGCCTGATCGGCCTCTATGTCGGTTTCGGCGTGCTGGCCGGGCTCCTGGGCGTGAGTTGCGTCGGCTCGCCCCTGCTCACCTATGTGAGTCTGTGGTTCGAGAAGCGCCGCGGCTCGGCGGTGGCGCTCATTTCGTCCGGCCAGGCCGTGGCCGGCGCGCTGTTCCCGCCGCTGCTGCAATGGGGCGTCGATTCGCTGGGTTGGCGCTCGACCATGCAGGTCTTCGCGATCTTCATCTTCGCCTCGGTGACAGTCCTGGCATTGCTGTTCCTCAAGCCCGCGCCGGTCGCACCGCCGGCCAAGGGCGCCTCGGCCAGGGTCAACGTCACCACGAGCGAGACGACGCTCGGTCTGCCGCCGAACGTGCTCATGGCCCTGCTGATGCTCGCCGTGTTCTGCTGCTGCGTGCCGATGGCGATGCCGATGAACCATGTCGTGGCCTATTGCGGCGATCTCGGCTTCGCCTCGCAGACCGGCGCAGTAATGCTGTCGGTGCTACTGGGTGTCGCCTTCTTCGCCCGCCAGTTCTGGGGCTGGCTGGCCGACAAGGTCGGCGGCTGGCAGACCCTTCTCTACTCGTCTCTGGTCCAGGCCACGGGTCTGCTGGGCTACATGGCGACCACCGACCAGATGCTGCTGTTCTTCGTCTCGGCGGTGTTCGGGGTCGGGCTGTCCGGCCTGCTGCCGTCGTACGTGCTGGTGATCCGCGAGTGCTACACGATCCAGGAGTGCACCTGGCGGGTGCCGACTGTGATGTTCGCGGGCTTCCTCGGCATGGCGACCGGCGGCTGGGCGCCGGGCTGGCTGTTCGACCGGTATGCGAGCTACGGCCCGGCCTTCGATATCGGCATGGTCTTCAACATCGCTAATGTTGCAGTGCTGCTTTTCCTGGTCGGCCGCAAGCACAATCCCTTCCGGGCGATTGTTCCCGAGAAGAGGGGCGCTCCCGTATAGTGGGAGTATGAAGGAAGACAGGGAGGAGTTGGACGGGAAAGCCGCGTGGCGCATTGCCGTGGCCGCCGTCACCATCCTCACCATTTCCTACGGCGGCCCGCTGATCTCGGTGGTCTCGATGAAGACCATCGCCGCCGAGTTGCAGACCGACCGTGCCGGCGCGGCGGCGGCGGCAGCCTTGGTCTATCTCGGCGCTTCGGGCGGCGGCATCGTCGCGGGCTGGCTGATGGGCCGGCTCGGCATCCGGCCGATCGTGATCTTCGGTGGCATCATGAGCGGCGCCGGCCTGCTGCTCGCCGGCTCGGGCGGGCTGTGGGAGCTCTATTCCGGCCACTTCCTTTTGATGGGCCTGTTCGGCAATGCCTTCATGTTCACGCCGCTACTCACCTATGTCAGCCGCTGGTTCGAACGGCGGCGCGGCTCGGCGGTGGCGCTGATCTCGTCCGGCCAGTCGGTGGCGGGCGCGCTGTGGCCAACCCTGATCACCTTCTCGGTCGACGGCATCGGCTGGCGCCACACCATGATGTTCTATGGCGTGTTCCTGACCCTCGCCGTCGTGACGCTGGCTCTCTTGTTCCTGCGCGCGCCGCCGGTGGCCGCAGCCGCATCGGCCACGACGACCAAGGCGAGCGAGCGCAACGGCACGGTGCTTGGGCTCAACCCCAACCTCGCGATGGTGCTGCTGGCGACCGCAATCCTGTTCTGTTGCATTCCGATGGCGATGCCGATCAACCACGTCGTGGCCTATTGCGGCGATCTCGGCTTCTCGGCGCAACATGGCGCGGCGATGCTCTCGGTGCTGCTGGCTACCGCATTCTTCGCCCGCCAGTTCTGGGGCTGGCTGTGCGACCGCATCGGAGGTCTGCAGACCCTGGTCTGGGCGTCCCTCGCCCAGATGACGGCGCTGACCGGCTTCGCCCTGATCCAGGACGGCCACGCGCTGTTTGTCGTAGCCGTGGCATTCGGCTTCGGCCAAGCGGGCCTGGTGCCGGCCTACGTGATCGTGGTGCGCGCACATTACTCCCTGCAGGAGGCCAACTGGCGCATCCCCGCGGTGCTGTTCGGGGGCACCCTGGGCATGGCGGTCGGCGGCTGGGGCGCCGGGCTGATCTTCGACCTGACGACCAGCTACGCGACAGCGTTCGCCACCGGCCTCGCCTTCAACGCGGCTAACTTCGCGATCCTGCTGTTCCTGCTCGGCCGCGACCGGCGGCGCGACGGCGGCGTCTACACCAGGTTGATGCGGCAGCCGCAGACCTCGATCTGAGCCGGGCCGTTCTGCTTGTGCCGCTTCTTGGCGGCGGCCAGCACGCGCTCGCGATCGACCACCCTGACGTCGAATGCCGAGATGCCGGGGCCTCTTCCGTCGGCGATCGGCACGAAGCGGATCTCGCCGTCGTCGTCGAGGCGGATGATGTCGCCCTCGACCGGACGGTTCAGGATCTTCGACCACTTCTCCGCCGTGGCGTCGGGATCGTCGGACTGGATCTCGACGCCGGCCAGGCCGTTGGTGACGTCGGACTTCGCATGCTTCAGCCAACCCTTCTCGGCCGGCGGCCACCACAGCTTCGGATCGGTGCCCGCCGGCGCGATGGTCTGGTCGAGCGACAGCAGTACGCCCGACGTGTCGGACGGATGGAAGTGCGTGTACTGGTATTCCGGCAGATCCTTCTGCGCCACCGCGCGCACTCCGAGACCGGTAACGCGCTTGCGCTCGGCGACCGCGTCCGCGACCTGCAGAATCACCATGTAACCGCCGTCACCCTTGCGCCGCTCGATGTAGCGGCCGGCCGACGTGCCCTGCTGGAAGGGCGAGACGATCTCGAGGAAGTCATGGCCGGTCGGACAGACGACGTTGACCAGGCCCCATTTGGCGACGCCGGGATCGCGGAACGCGACCTCGATGCCGAGAACGTCGCACAGCTCCTCGCGGGAGCTCTCGAGATCCTTGCAGACGAACACGCACTGCCTGAGCTTCATCGCGCTCCTCCGTGTTTTAACCTATGGTAGTCCCATGCGGACCGCTTCGGCCATCGGGTTCGTGGCGGCGGCCGCGCTCTCATTCTGCTTCCCGGACTTCACCGTCTTCCGCTTCGCCCAGGCGATCATCTGGGCGATCGCGCTGATCGGGCTGGTGCTGCTGTGCGGTGTGAGCGGACAGTTTTCCTTCGCCCAGGCGGCGCTCTACGGCATGGGCGGCTACACGGCGGCCATCGTGGCCGCCCAGGCTGGTGGCCCCGGCTATCTCGGCCTGATCCTGGCGCCGTTCATCGGCTATGCGGCGGGTTATGGGCTCGGCCGGGTCGCCTCGGGCCTCAGCATCTGGACCCAGGCGCTGGTGAGCTACGCACTCGCCATCGCCTTCCCACAGTTTCTGCGCTGGCCGCCGATCGAGCACATCACCGGCGGCGTGCGCGGCCTCTATCTCGACGCACCGCCGGCGCCGTTCGGCTTCAGTCCCGACCGCTGGGTCTTCCTGCTGGCGCTGGTGCTGCTCGGCGCTGGCCTGCTGCTGGCCGACAATATCCTGAGGAGCCGCTCCGGCCGCGCGCTGAAGGCGGTGCGCGACGACGAGCTGGCCGCCGCGGCCCAGGGCATCCCGGTGGTGCATGTGCGCAGCGTCGCGTCGGGCCTGGCCGGCGGCTATCTCGCGCTGGCCGGCTGCCTTGCCGCCTTCCAGTACGGCTATGTCGGACCCAACGCCTACAATTTCGCGTTGTCGGTCCAGATGCTGTTCGGCCTGGTGGTCGGCGGCATGCACTCGCTCGGCGGCGCGCTGCTGGGGGCGGTGTTCCTGAAATTCTTTCCCGACGTCGTGGCACCACTCGGCAAGGGCCTGTCTGCCCTGCTCTACGCGGTGCTACTGATCGGCGCGATGGTTGCAATGCCCAATGGCATCGCCGGGGCGTTGCGGCGTCTCGTCGACTATGTCGCCGGTTCGCGACGCACGGTGTAACGCGACTTCAACGGCGGCACGGCGTTGATCGGCGTCGCCTTGAGCGATGGCCGTTCGCCGTGCCGGTCGAACAACGCGTCGAGCCTGCGCCGGCCGCGCCACGCCAGAATGCCGCGCGCGTCGGCGAAGGCCATCGGGCAGATGAAGGCGATGTCCATGATGGAAAACCAGCCCGGCGCGAAGCCCTCCTCGCTCGCCTTGCCGTCCAGCCAGTCCAGGCAGCGCTCGACGCGGACTCTCTGGCGCGCCAGATAGTCGGAATTGTCGGGCGTGATGCCATCCGACGCCATCAGGCGCAGATTGACGATGCTCGAGGCGCAGGTCGTGATCGTCGCCAGCACGGTCATGTCGTGCCAGTGCCGGTCGGGCCGCGCCAGCCAAGGCGCGAGCTTCGGCATGCCCGCCGACCGCGCCGCGGCTTCGGGATAGGTCCGCAGCAGGTAGTCGATGATGAGATCCGACTCCCAGAGCTTGTGCGGCCCGTCCTGCAGGACGGGGATCGACAAGGTCGGCCCGAGCTCGCCGGACAGCGGACGCAAGGCGTCGGCCACGTCCGACTCGTAGTCGAGCCCCATCTCCGCCAGCACCACCCGCACCTTGCGGGCGAACGGCGAACCGTTGCTGAAGGAAAGCTTCATGCGGCAGCCCGAATCAGAAGCCCTTGAAGTTGGGCGCACGCTTCTCGACGAAGGCGCGGGCGGCTTCCTTGTGGTCCTCGGTCTCGCCGGTGCGGATCATACGCGCCGCCTCCGAGTCGAGCGCCTCGGAGAGCGTGCCCTCCTCTGCAACCTTCATGTTCTTCTTGACGTGCCACCAGGCCACCCGCGGGCCGGCCGCGAGCTTCTTGGCGAAGGCCATCGTCTCCGCGTCGAGATTGGCGTCGTCGACGACGCGGTTCGCCAGCCCGAGCTTCTCGATCTGCTCGGCGTTCAGGATCTCGGCGGTGAAGTAGAGCTCGCGCGCTTTGGCGGTGCCGACCAGCTTGTGCAGAAAATAATGCGAGCCGAAGTCGCCCGAGAAGCCGACCTTGGCAAACGCCGTGGTCATGCGCGCCGACTTGCCGGCGAAGCGCATGTCGGCGGCCAGCGCGATCGAGAGCCCCGCGCCCGCGGCGACGCCGTTGACCATGGCGATGGTCGGCTTGCCCATTTCGTGCAGCAGCTCGGACACGCGCATGCGGATGCGGATGTCGTGCACCTTGTCCTCGTAGGTCTTGTCCTGGTCGCGGCCGGCCGCCATCGACTTCACGTCGCCGCCGGCACAGAACGCCTTGTCGCCGGCGCCGCGCACCACGACGCAGCCGACCGAGCGGCTACCCGCCGCCTCTTCCAGCGCGTCATTGAAGCCCTGCATCATGTCGCGATTGAGTGCGTTCATGGCGTCGGGACGGTTGAGCACGATCTTCATCACGCCGTCTTCGACGGTCTTGATTACGAACGACATGGACTTCCTCCGGGATTGCGAATTGCGTCGGTTGCGGCGATGGTTTCGTAAACCAAGCAGTCGCGCAACGACATTCGGTATTGCGTGGCGGAAATGAGCAGGAGGAAGAATCAACCCATGGCCTACGAAACCTTGCTCACCGATCTGCAGGGCGGCGTCATGACGGTGACGCTCAACCGGCCCGACAAGCTCAACGCCTTCAATCAGACGATGAGCCGCGAGTTGATCGACTTTTTCACGTCGGCGAACACCAACGACGAGATCCGCGCGATCGTCATCACGGGCGCGGGCCGCGCCTTCTGCGCCGGCGCCGACATCTCCGGCGGCAGCGAAGCGTTCAAGATCTGGAACGACGGCAGCAAGCCCGTGAAGCGCGATCCCAGGGAATCGATCACGCTTGCGATCCACAATTGCCTGAAGCCGATCGTGGCGGCGATCAATGGCGCAGCCGTCGGCGTCGGCATCACGATGTGCCTGCCGATGGACATCCGCATGATGTCGACGGCCGCCCGCATCGGCTTCGTGTTCAACAAGCGCGGCATGGCGATGGAAGCGGGCTCGAGCTGGTACCTGCCGCGCCTTGTCGGCATGCAGCAAGCCCAGGAATGGGTGATGACCGCCGAGCTGTTCGGCGCCGACGAGGCGCTCAAAGGTGGCCTCGTGCGCTCGATCCACGCGCCGGAGGAACTGCTGCCGGCAGCGCAGGCACTCGCGAGGAAGTTCGCCGACCGCAACTCCTCGTCGGTCGCCGCCGCGGTCAACCGGCAGCTGATGTGGAACATGTGGGGCGCTGAGGATCCGATCGACGCCGTGACGCTCGACGTCGCTTGCGTGGGCTACCTCGCGGCCTCGGCCGACGCACAGGAAGGCATCAAGTCGTTCTTCGAGAAGCGCAAGCCGGAGTTTCCGCTGAAGCCCAGCAAGGACATGCCGCCGTTCGGGCCATGGAAGGAGTGAGCCGCCCCGATTGACGGGCGCGCGGCACGGCATCATGCTTGCACCGTTGCAGTAGGGCGCATCGGCCGAGGCCGAAGGGGCTATGCCCACCTACGAACCAGAACCTCGCCCACGCGCCCATGCCGAATCTCGAAAATCTCCGGAAGCAGGCCAAGCTCTATCTGCGCTGGCATCGCGAGCGCTACCATCCGGTGGCGGCACAAATCCGCGCCGTGCTGCCGCGCTTCAAGGATCTGACCGACCGTCAGATCCTCGACCGCGCGTTCAAGCTCGGCGACGCCCAGGAGTTGGTGGCCCGCCAATCGGGATTCGAGAGCTGGCAGGCGCTCAAATCAGGAGTGCAAGCCATGTCTGCAATCACTTCCAGACCCCCTGCCCGTCCCGAACCGACTTCGATCGAGGCCCAGCTCTTCGTCGCCGATATCAGGGCGGCCTGCACCTACTACGGCACGCTGGGCTTCGAGACCGTGTTCGTCTACGGCGAGCCGCCCTTTTACGGGCAAGTGAAACGCGGCGCGGCGCGGCTCAATCTCCGCATGGTCTGCGAGCCGGTGTTCGTGGGCGACGTCCGCGAACGCGAGAGCCTGCTGGCCGCGTCGGTCACGGTGGACAGCGCTGCCGAGTTGAAGGCCCTGTACGACGAGTTCCACGCCGCCGAGGCGGACTGCAACCAGACGCTGAAGCAGCAGCCCTGGGGCGCACGCGACTTCATCGTGCGCGATCCCGACGGCAATCTGCTGCTGTTCGCGGGTCCGGCTTCATCCTAGAAGGACGTCATGAAAGCGATGATCTGCCGCCAGTGGGGCGGCCCCGAAGACCTCAAGCTCGAGGACGCCCCACGGCCGTCGCTCAAGTCCGGGCAGGTGCGCATCGCCGTGCGCGCCACCGGCGTGAGCTTCGCCACGACCCTGGTGATCGCAGGCAAGTACCAGAGGCGGCCTCCGTTTCCCTTCGCGCCCGGCACGGAAGTGAGTGGCGTGGTGATCGAGGCAGACGCGGCCTGCAAGCGGGTCAGGGTCGGCGACGAGGTCGTGGCGGTGCTCGACTGGGGTGGGCTGGCCGAGGAAGCCGTGGCCCACGAGGTCAACGTCTTTCCCAAGCCGAACAACGTCGGCTTCGTCGAGGCGATCCAGCTCGCGATCTCCTATCCGACCTCGGCCGGAGCGCTGACCTGGCCGCACGTACTCGACGTGCAGAAGGGCCAGACCCTGCTGGTCCATGCCGCAGCGGGCGGTGTCGGAATGGCCGCCGTCGAGATCGGCAAGGTGCTGGGCGCCACGGTGATCGCGACCGCCGGCGGGGCGCGCAAGACGGCCTTCGCGAAGGCCTGCGGCGCCCATCATGTGATCGACTATGCCGCCGGCGACTTTCGCGACGAGGTCCTTGAGCTGACCAATGGACGCGGCGTCGACCGGGTCTACGATCCGGTGGGCGGCGACGTCTTCGCCCAGTCACTGCGCTGCATGGCGGTCGAGGGCCGAATCTGCCCGATCGGGTTCGCCGGCGGTACGATCCCGCAAATCCCGGCCAACATACTGCTGGTGAAGTCGATCGCCGTGATGGGTTTCAACTACGGCTACTATGTCGGCTGGAGCCCGCATGACGCGCGCTTCGAGGAGGCCGACCGCACCTTCGCACTGATGGAACGCATCCGCAGCTGGTGCGAGGACGGCCGGTGCAAGCCGCATGTCGACCGCACCTTCCGCCTCGACCAGGCGACCGAGGCGATGCGCGCCCTGCTCGAGCGCAAGGTCACGGGCAGGGTCGCGATCGTGATGGAATGACTACTTCTTGGTCAACTTGGAGGCGTCGAACTTGCAGTAGCCGTCGAGCAAGAGCTTCTGCACCTTGTCGTTGATCGTGCCCAGCACCTCGATCGTGTTGCCCTGACCGAGCTCGGCCTTTGTCTTGATCACGCCCTGGGCGTTGCGAGTCGTCTCGAACTTCCGCTCCGGACGGCCTTCCTGCTGGAAGCGACCGCTCACCTTGTCGCCGTCAACCGTGATGTCGATGGTCATCTTGTAGCCCGGACACTTGGTGGAGCCCTGCGTATTGGTGCCGGGCCCGGTCCACGTATACATGACCGGCTCGGCCTGGGCCGCCGTCGCGATCAGGAGCGCGCCCATGAGGCCAACGGCGATCGTCGTCTTCGTCATCTTGCTCGTCTCCCTGTGTGCTGCGGTCCGTGCGCCCGTCATCGGTCTTGCTCACTGGATCCGATTCAGCTTCCCTTCGAACTTGCAGTAGCCGTCGAGAAAGATCCGGTTGTCCCCTGCCGAAATGACGCCGGACACGTCCATGACGTTGCCTTCGCCGACCTCGGCCTTGGTCTTGAACGTGCCCTTGTCGTCGAGAGTTGTGGCAAAAGCTCGTTCGGGACGGCCCTGCTGCTTGAAGGAGCCCTTGACGGCTTTGCCGTCGATCGTGACGTCGACGATGATCTGGTAGGTCGCGCACTTGGAGGAGCCGGGAACTCCGGTGCCCATGCCGCTCAGGCTGTAGACTGCCGTTTGCGCCCAGGCGACGCCCGCTCCCAGGGTGGCCAGTCCCAGCGCCACCCAGATTGCCGTCTTTTTCATCTTTCCCGCCTCCGCCTCAGAAGAAGTCGCGGATTGCCTTCAGCACGGCGTTCGGCTTCTCCTGGCCGACGGCATGCCCCGCCTGAGCGATCCTAACCAGTTTGGAACCGGAAATCGCCCTCCTGAAGGCATCGCCATAGACCGGCGGAATAAGCACGTCCTCGCGTCCCCAGACGATCAGCGTTTTCGCGGTGATGCGATGCAGGCGCTGGGCCAACCCGCGGTCGGGGATCGGGAACAGGATCTTGCCCGCCATGCCGAGCCGACGGGCGTTCATGACCAGGAATTGCTTCAGGAACTCGAGATCGCCCATGTCGCCCATGCCGGCCGTCAGGATCGCACGTCCCTTGTCGGCGTCATGGAACAGCAGCGGCGGCAGCTCGAAGGGCAACTTGGCGAAGATGTCCTCGATCGGATGCTCGTCGAGCCACAGGCCGGCCGGTGCGAGCAGACAGAGCTTGTCGATCTCGGTATGGGCGATCGCGGCCATCTCCGCTGCAATCATGCCGCCCATCGAATGGCCGACCACGATCGGCTTCTTCAGTTTCAGCCGCTCCATTACATCGAGCGCGTGCAGGGTGACATCGAGCATGTCACGCAGCCCATCCTCGCCTTCCGAGCGGCCGTAGCCCGGCAGCAGCGGCGCCACGACGTGGAACTTGGTCGCCAGGGCTGCGAGCAGCGGATCATTCGGCATGTGGCCGCCGGCGCCATGAAGGAACAGCAAGTCGCGACCTTTGCCAGCCTCGACGGTCTCGACCTTGGCCGGTGGGGCCTTCAACGTGAGAAAGCGCGATTTCATTCCGCCGCCACCCGCGTCGGCACGGGCTCGTGCATGGGATGACACCAGAAGCGGTCATCGTGGTTCTTCCAATCGGGCCACAGGTTGCGCAGGTGGGGCATCACCTTCTCCGCAAACAGCTTGGTGGAGTGGCGCACCTTGTCGTCCGGCATGTTGCCGATATGGAGCAGGCAAAAGACGTTGCCGACCCGCAAGGTCTTGATCAGCTCTTCCATCTGCTGGCGCACCGTCTCGGGCGAGCCGGCGACGATGTAGCGACCCTCGGTGAGGTCCTTCCAGCTCATGTTGGGATAGTCACGGCCCGATCCCGGCGCGAACTGCGACAGCGCTCCGGTCTGGATGGTCTTGATAGTGCGGTAGCCGGGCGCATCGGCGAAGCCCGGGTAGACGTGCAGGCAGCGATTGTAGAAGTAGCTGACATGCGGCCAGTAGAGGCGCTCGGCCTCTTCATCGGTGTCGGCGACGCAGATGACCTGGGCGAAGCCCGCACGATAGGGCGACTCGTCGACCTTCCGCTCCGCCACCCGCTTCCAGTAACCCTCCATCAGCATCTTGGCGCGCAGGTAACCGGAGTAGCTGAGGTAGGAATACGAGTAGGTGTTGTCGATACAGAAGTCGTAGGTCTCGACCGAGCCACCGCCCGGAATGAACACCGGCAGCGGCCTCTGCAGCGGCTTGGGCCAGCAATTGACGTAGCGCAGCTTGGTATAGCGGCCGTTGAAGGCGAACGGCTCGTCGGCCGACCAGGCCCGTTTGATGAGGTCGTGCGCCTCGGAATACTTCTCGCGGGTCAGTGCGGGGATCGTACCGTAGGCATAGTTGGTATCCATCGAGGTGCCGACCGGGAAGCCGGCTATCAGCCGCCCGCCCGACAATACGTCGAGCATCGCGAACTCCTCGGCGACGCGCAGCGGCGGATTGTAGAGCGCGATCGAGTTACCGAGCACGACCAGCGCCGACTTCGACGTCCGGCGCGTCAGCGTCGCGGCCATGATGTTGGGCGACGGCATCAGCCCGTAGGCGTTGGCGTGATGCTCGTTCACGCCGATGCCGTCGAAGCCCACTTTCTCCGCGTACTCGAGCTGGTCGAGATACTGGTGATAGGCAATGTGACCGAGCTCGGGCTCGTACATCCTGTTCGGCAAGTCGACCCAGACCGAGCGGTGCTTCTGCCGGAAATCGTCCGGCATGTGCGGCCAGGGCATCAGGTGGAACCAGGTGAACTTCATGTCACCGCCCCTTGAACCGCGGATCGCGCTTCTCCAGGAAGGCCTTGATACCTTCCTTCATGTCCTCGGTCTGCATCAACGGCAGAAGCTGCAGAAAGACATGGTGGACGTGCTCGTTGAACGGTTCGTTCCAGGCCATGCGCATCATGCGCTTGGCGGCCTGGATAGCGAGCGGCGCGTTGGCGGCGATCTCCAGGGCCAGCGCGCGGGCCGCGCCCATCACTTCGGCGTCAGGCACCACCTTGTTGACCAGGCCGATCTCCAGCGACTGGTCGGCAGCCAGGGTGCGGCCGGTGAAGATGAGCTCGGATGCCCTGGCCCAGCCCAGCATGCGCGGCAGGTACCAGGTGCCGCCGGACTCCGGCAGCACGCCGCGCTTGGCATAGGACGCCGCCAGCTTTGCCGACTGCGCCATCACCCTGATGTCGGCTCCCAGCGCCAGATCGAGACCGTAGCCCGCCGCCGAGCCGTTCAGCGCGGCGATCACCGGCTTGTCCATGGCATGCAGGACCGGCGGCGGCGTGTTGCGCAGATCGATATTGGTCGGCGTCGCACCCGAGCCGACGGAGAGATTGTCGGTGCCCTTGCTCTGTGCCTCGAGATTGAGCCCGGCGCAGAAGGCGCGGCCGGTGCCGGTCAGGATCACCACCCGAACCTCGCGGTCCTCATTGGCCTTGACCAGCGCGTCGGTGAGTTGGCGCAGCATCGGGCCTGAAATGGTGTTCATGCGCTGCGGGGCGTTCAGCGTAATGACCGCAATCGCGCCCTCCACACCGTACAGCAGCTCCTGCGGTATTACCGAAGGTGCGGTCTGGGCCGCAAACTGGCTCATGTTTCCTCGCCTCCCCAATTGCCGCTATGGTGGCGCAGGAGTACAGGCCACGCCATGCATAATCGCTTCATCGATCTCTACAGCGACACCAAGACCAGGCCCTCGCCCGGCATGCGGAAAGCCATGGCCGAAGCCGAAGTGGGCGACGAACAGAAGTACGAGGACCCCACGACCAACCGGTTGCGCGATCGGATCTGCGAGATCCTCGGCAAGGAGGACGCGGTCTTCATGCCGAGCGGCACGATGTGCAACCAGGCCGCCATCCGCGTCCATTGCCGCCTCGGTGACGAGGTGATCGCCGACAAGACGGCCCATATCATCAACGCCGAGACCGGCGGCACCGCCGCCAACTCGGGCGTCATGATCCGCATGCTCGACGGGCCCAACGGCGTATTCACCGCCGACCAGGTGAAGGCTGCGCTGCGTGATCCGAACAGCCGCAACGCGCCGCGCTCGCGCCTGGTCTCGGTCGAGAATACTTCTAATGGCGGCTTCGGCACCGTTTGGCCGATCGAGACGCTGCGTGGCGTTTCGAAGGTTGCCCACGACGCCGGCCTCGCCGTCCATATGGACGGTGCACGGCTGTGCAACGCGGCCGTCAAGTCCGGCACCAAGGCCAGGGACTATGCCGCCTGCACCGACTCGCTGTGGCTCGACTACACCAAGGGTCTCGGAGCCCCGGTGGGCGCCTCGCTGGCGGGCTCCAAGGACTTCATCAAGGAGGCCTGGCGCCAGAAGCAGATGCTGGGCGGCTCGATGCGCCAGTCGGGCGTGATAGCCGCGGCCGCGCTTTATGCGCTGGAGCACAACTGGGACCGCCTCGCCGAGGACCACGACAACGCCCAGCACCTCGCAACCGGCCTCGCCAACATCAAGGGCCTCGAGTGCGAGGTCGCCAAGATGGCAACCAACCTCGTCTTCTTCGAGATCAAGAAGCCCGGAATGACCGGCGCGCAGTTCGTCGCCGCCTGCAACGAGCGTGGAGTCGGCATGGGCACCAGCGCGGGCAGTTCGACGCGCATCCGCGCCGTGACGCATCTCGACGTCAACCGCGCAGATATCGACGCGGCGCTGAAGATCATCAACGACGTGATGGCGGCGTGAGCGTTGGCCAGCCGGTCGGCCGGCGCGAAGACCAGAGATTCCTGACCGGGCGCGGCCGTTACACCGACAACACCGCTCCAGCCGACGCCGCCCACGTACTGTTCGTGCGCTCGCCGCACGCGCATGCGCGGATCGCCGGGATAGACAAGGAAGCCGCCGGCGCCGCTCCCGGCGTGATCGCGATCCTCACCTCCGAGGACACAGCGGCCGACGGGCTGGGTCACCTGCCCTGCATCAGCGAGATCAAGGACCCTGCCGGCAACCGGCACCGCGAGCCCGCCCATCTGCCGATGGCCGTCGGGAAGGTGCGCCATGTCGGAGATATCGTGGCCATGGTCGTGGCCGGCACGCTCGAGCAGGCACGCGATGCGGCCGAGCTGCTGACCATCGACTACGAGGAGCTGCCGGCCGTCGTGACGGTGGCGCAGGCGCTGGCGCCCGGTGCGCCGCTGGTCCATGACGGGGTCGCGGGAAACCTGATGTGCCATTGGCAGCGAGGCGATGCCGCCGCTACGGATGCCGCCTTCGCCAAGGCAGTCCATGTCAGTTCGCTATCGATCCGCTCGCCCCGCCAGATTGTACACTACCTGGAAACGCGCGCGGCGTGGTCGAGCTGGGAAGCGGCGAGCGACATCGCGACCGTGACGCTCAGCTCGCAGGGCGTTCAGATCCCGCACCGACTGATGTGCGAGCGCGTGCTCAATCTCGCCAAGGACAAGCTGCGGCTGATCACGCAGGATGTCGGCGGCGGCTTCGGACCGAAATATCCGATCTCCGCCGAGTCGAGCCTGATCGCCTGGGCGACGCGCAAGCTGAAGCACGGCCTGCGCTGGAGTGCTGAGCGCGCCGAGCACGCTCTGTCGGACAGCCATTCGCGCGATCTCGTCGCCTCGGCCGAATTGGCACTCGATGCCGGCGGCCGGTTCATCGGCTTGCGCGTGCGGGCTCAGGCCAATTTCGGCGCCTATCTCTCGATGTTCGCGCCATCGATCCCGACAACCGGCCTCGCCAAGGTGATCTCGGGCCTCTATCGCCTGCCTGCCATCGACATCGAGTTCGACTGCGCCTTCACCAACACAGTGCCGGTAGACGCCATTCGCGGTGCCGGCAAGCCGGAGGCGCTGTTCCTGCTCGAGCGGCTGATCGACATCGCCGCGCACGAGACGAAGCGTTCGCCCGCCGACCTGCGGCGGCTGAACCTGCTCACCGTGGCCGACATGCCCTACAAGGCGGCGAGCGGCTATACCTACGACGCCGCCGACTGCCCTCGCCTGTTCGAGCAGGCGCTGAAGGCAGCCGACGAAGCGGGCTTCCCGGCCCGGCGCGCAGCCAGCGAAAAGAGAGGGCTGCGCCGCGGCATCGGCCTGTCCTGCCACCTGCACGGCACCGGCGGCATCGCGGACGAGCATTCGGTGGTGCAGGTCACGCCCAAGGGACTGGTCGCCTTTGCCGGCACGCAGAGCCAGGGCCAAGGCCACGAGACGGTGTTCGCGCAGGTCCTGTCGCAAGCGCTGGGTGTCCCGGTCGACCAGATCGAGATTCGCCAGGGCGACACCCAGACCATCCCCCATGGCGGCGGCACTGGCGGCTCGTCCTCAACCATCATCAGCGGCACGACGCTCAAGCGTGCCGCCGACGTGGTGATCCAGCGCGGCCGCGATCTTGCCGCCGAACGGCTGGAGACCTCGCCTGCCGACATCGTGTTCAAGGACGGCAGCTTCGAAGTGGTCGGCACCGACCGGCGCATCGGCCTGCTCGAGCTCGCCCAACACAAGCCCTTCGAGGGCGACGCCGTGTTCGCCGACAAGATCGAGTCGTTTCCGACGGGTGTCATGGTCTGCGAGGTCGAGATCGATCCGGAAACGGGTGCGGTGCGCATCGACCGCCTGACCTCGGTCAGCGACGCCGGTGTCGTGGTCAATCCGCGCCTGCTCGACGGCCAAATCCATGGCGGCATTGCGCACGGGCTGGGCAATGCCGCGATGGAAGAAGCGATCTACGATGAGGAGACCGGACAGTTGCTGACCGGCACGCTGATGGACTATGCCCTGCCGCGCGCCGAAGACCTGCCGAACTTCACGGTCGAGACCATCGTCACGCCCTCGCCCAACAACATGCTGGGCTTCAAGGGTGTGGGCGAACTGCCGACCAACGGCGCGCTCGCTGCCTATGGCAACGCCGTTCTCGATGCGCTGCGAGCCGACGGCGTGCGCCACATCGACCTGCCGATCACGGCGCAGAAGGTCTGGAGGGCGTTGAACCGCTGAGGCGGCGCCGACGCTTTCCCCGGAATCCGCCCCTGATCTATCTCAAGGCGGCATCTGGTTCGCGGCGCGACAATGCGACATGTCGAAGGCTGCCCGTTCCATCCTGATCCTCAACGGCCATCCCGATCGCGGGAGCAAGGGGCTGTGCCATGCACTGGCCGAAGCCTATGCCGAAGGCGCGCGTGGCGCCGGACGCAAGGTTGAACGCATCGACGTGGCGGCGCTCGACTTCGGCTTCCTGCAGTCGCAGGCCGAATTCGAGAAAGGCAAGGCACCGGCCGCCATCGCCGAGGTTCAGGCGCAGATTGAACGCGCCGATCACCTTGTGGTGGTGTTTCCGTTGTGGCTGGGCGACGTCCCGGCGGTGCTAAAGGCCTTCTTCGAGCAGACGCTGCGCCCGGGGTTCGCTTTCACCAACAGACCGAACGGCTTTCCGATCATGCATCTGAAAGGGCGCACGGCACGCGTGATCGTCACCATGGGAATGCCCGCCGTCGTCTATCGCTGGTATTTCCGCGCGCACGGACTGAAGAACCTGAAGCGCAACATCCTGGGCTTCGTCGGCTTCTCGCCGGTGCGCGACACGATCGTCGGCAGCGTCGGCACCGCCGGTCAGGAGAAGATTCGCAAGCGCCTCGATGAGGTGCGCGCCCTGGGGCGCGACGGGATCTAGATCAGCGTCGCGACAGCCGCTGCAGGGAGGCCGCGATCGCTGCGCGCGAATCGGCAGGCTGGTCCGCGATGGCGCGTGCCAGCAGGTCGATCTGGCCGCGCAGCGTATGGACCTGGTCGATCAGGCCGATCACCGCCTCGATCGTGTCGTCGTCGAGCCCGAGATCGTCGCCCAGTTCGGCAAGCAGGCGCACACGCGCGATGTCGACTTGCTCGAAACTCCAGCTTTCGGACCCACCCGGCGTCGGGCGCAGCAGGCCGCGCGCCACCCATCGTTCGACACGCAGCGTGGTCAGGCCGCTGTGGGCTCCCAGCAGTTCGGCGAGCGTGGTCATACGAACGGCTCCATGCCCTTGCGCGGGTCATGCTCGCGACCGATCTCCCAGCCCTGTAGAAACTCCTTGAGTTTCTCGTCCGGCGCCTCGGGGAGAACGACCTTGAGTTTGACGTACTGATCGCCGCGCTGGCCGGATTTGCGATCGAGCAAGCCGCGCCCTTTGAGCCTGAGGCTGCTGCCGGTGTTGGAACCGGGCGGAACGTTCAACATCACGGGACCGCCGACCGTCGGCACCTTGACCTTGCCGCCCAGGACGGCCTCGGAAAGCGTCACGGGCAATTCGACATGGATGTCGTTGTCCCGCGGCTCGAAGAAGGCATGCGGCTGGACGCGAATCTCGACATAGGCGTCACCCGCCGGCTTGCCTTCGCGGCCCGGCATGCCCTGGCCTTTCAGCCGCAAGGTCTGGCCGTCGGTGGTGCCCTCGGGAATATCGATATCGAGGGTCCGCCCATCCGGCAGGGTGACGCGCTGCTTGCCGCCGCGCGCCGCCACCAGAAACGGCACGGAGAGCGAATAGCTGAGCGGCAGGCCGGACATGTCGAAGCCGCCGCCATCGAACCCCGCCCCGTCGAAGCCACCGCCGCGACGCGCCCCGAACATCTCGGAAAAGACGTCGCCCATGTCGACGAACGACTCCGCCCCGCCGCCACGGCGATACTTTTGGCCCTCGGGCCCGCCCGCCGCGTCACGATAGAAGCCGCGTGGCGGCATCTCCTGCCCGCTGGCGTCGATTTCACCGGCGTCGAAGCGACGGCGCTTTTCAGGGTCGGACAGAAGGTCGTTGGCTTGGCCGATATCCTTGAACCTGGCTTCGGCCGCCTTGTCGCCTGGATTGAGATCCGGGTGATATTTCTTGGCGAGCTTGCGGTACGCCTTGCGGATGTCATCCGCCGACGCCGATTTGGCTACACCGAGGATGGCATAGGGGTCGTTCATCGCTTTTTATATGTGGCGCTTTTTCAGGCAGTTACAAGACCTGCCTCGTGCGCAGCCTCGGATGCGGTTCAACCGCGCGTCAAACCGGCGCGAGGTATCGATTGAGCGTGGCCGCGAGGTCGACGACATGGCTCGTGATGCAGGTGTTGTGCAGACCGGGCACCTGCTCGCTGGCAAGGTGGCGCGCCAGCCGACGCCACACACCCGGAGCGAACTCCGGCTTCGTCGAATACTCGTCACTCAGCACGCAGACGACGTCGGTGTCGATGCGCGGCGGCAGGTAATTGGACATCGCTTGATAATAAGCCCAGCGCAATGATGGACCGGACTGCTCGGCCTCCCCCTCCGTAGCCGGCGCCCCATGAAAGCGCCGCGCGATTCGCTGAAGGATGTCGCGATCGCCATGCATCAGCCGACGCGTCAGCGACCATAGGCTCGGCATCGCGTGATCGTGCAGGCGGGTGGCCATTTCCGCCGGAACCACCTTCTCGACAGACTTCACGAGGCCCGCGAGCAAGCGCACGGTCGGGCGTGCATTGATCGAAAATGTATCGATCAGCATCACGCTCTCGACGGTTCTGCCGATCTGGCCGAGCTGGCGCGCCATTTCCCATGCCGCCAGACCACCATGGCAGTAGCCGGCGAGCTTGAAGGCACCATGCGGCCAAGCAGCAAGCAGGTTCGGAACATAGCGCCGGGCCATCTCCTCGACCGACGTGACGCCAGCCGCGGCATCGAGATTGGAATGAAGCAGATAGACCGGCCCGTCGTGGCGCAGCAGTTCGACCAGGCGGCGGGCATAGAGCCCCCAGCCGTCGAAGTCGCCATGACAGAGGAAGAGCGGCGTACCGTGGCCCTCCTTTACCCGGGTCATCAATTGATCACTGGCGGCAACCCGCACCAGCGCCTGGGCGAGCTGGCGGATCGTGAGTTGCGCACGGATCTCCGAGGGTGCGACGGTGAGGCCGGTAACGGTCTCGAGTTCGAGCAGCATCTCGGTTGCCTGCAGTGAATCACCGCCGATTTCGAAGAAATCGTCGTCGATGCCGATATCGTCGCGCTTGAGGAACTTTCGCCAGATCTCCGCGATCTGGATCTGCAGCGGCTGCTCGGGCGGCGCGATATGGCGCACGTGGTCGGCGAACATGGCGCCAAGCTGTGGCCGCGAGATCTTGCCGGTGACGCCGACCGGAAATTTCTCCAGCACGTGCACGTGACGCGGCATCTGGAACGGCGCCAGCCGATCGTAGATGAAGTCGATAAGTTCAGACGATGTCGCCTGCTTGCCGGCGTGCAGCACCACCGCCGAAGCAACATTCTCGCCCAGTCGCGGATGCGGCACGCCGAATGCCGCCGCCTCTCGTACCGCCGGATGCTGTAACAACGCCTTCTCGACGTCGTAAGGCGAGATCTTCTCGCCGCCACGATTGATGATCTCCTTGGTCCGACCGACGATGGTCAGGTAACCCTCCGCATCGATTACGCCGAGATCTCCGGTCGCGAGCCAGCCGTCCTCGAGTCCGCTCGGCGTGTCGGTGATCTCATAGAGGTAACCCGGCGTCACGCTGGGGCCGGTCAGCACGACCTGACCGGTCTGTCCCGCGGGCAGAAACTTGCCGTTGTCGCCCCGGATCGCGAGCTCGCCCTGGGGCGGGCGGCCAACGCTGCCCGGCTTCAGCTTCTCCGGCGGAATTGCCGGCGCCGTCATCATGCCGGCCTCGCAGAGCCCGTAGAACTCGGCCACCGGGACGCCGAGCGTCGCCTGCAGGTCGATCCGCACGGCCTCGGCGAGATAGGAGGCTGTCGACAGCACGAAGCGCAGCGAGTGCTTCAGTGGAGCGCCTTCGCGCATTCTCATCTTGTCGAGCACCGCCTGCAGGAAGGCGGGGGCGGCGGTCAGCCACGTCGGGCGCAATTCGTCGACCCACTGATCGAACTCTTGCGGATTGGTCGTGGCGGGCATCGCCACGCTGCAGCCGATCAGCAGCGGCACCAGCAGGGTCGCCTTGAAGCCAGCATTGTAATAAATCGGCAGGATGCAGGTCGATCGATCGGAAGGACTGAGCTTCAGCCAGCGCTGCATCTTGCGCGCCATCTCGATCAGATTTTGGTGCGTCACCTGCACACGCTTGGCGGAACCTGTCGTGCCGGAAGTCCGGAAGATTACGCTCACCGACTTCTCGCCGACCACGCCGGCAGGCTGCTTGCGAACAACGTCGGAACGCTGACTCAGGGCGATCTCTGCGAAAGAAGTCGTCGCTCGCGTCACCTCGAAGAGACCGGAAGATCGGGCTGCCCACGATAGCGGCTCGTCGGCCCGCGGCACGATCAGCGCATCGATCTTGGTGAGCTCGACCTCGGTCTTGAGATCGGCTGTCGCCAGATTGGGATTTATCGGCAGCATGGTCGCCGTCGCCGACACGGCAAGGCTGACCAGTGCCGCTTCGGGTCCGCGCGGTAGTGCGACGCCCACGCGCGAAGACGCGCCGATTCCCGCCGCACGAAGTTGCGCACCAATGCGCTCGATCTGACGTGCCAAATCGCCGAACGTCAGCGGCCTCAGCCCAGGGCTCACAATCGCGATCGCCGCAGGATCGCGTTCGGCGTGGGCCGCGAAAGTTCGGCCAATGGTGGGTTGCAATAAATCCACGTTTACCTGCACTTTAGATGCAACAATAAAGCTGAATCGTACCAAAAGCATCTGGTCAATGGCGACCTGGCGATCAATCCGGCCGCAAATGCAGCCTTAATGAATCAGGTATGCCGAGGAAGGCAGCCCAATTCCACCTCGACGGCATTCCCCCGGGGCCACGCCCCCTCAGGAGGGCCTAGAGCCCCAAGGCTGCCTTGGCGATGATGTTGCGCTGAATTTCGTTGGAACCGGCATAAATCGTCGAGGCGCGGTTGTTGAGATAGAGCGGCATCGCGGTCAGTCCCGCCTCCGGCACCACCGTAGGCTCATTGTGGCCCAGCAGACGGGCCTCCGGCTCGAAGGGTGCGGCGTACCAGGCCAACGCCTCGACCCCGAGATGATCGATCTTCTGCAAGGTCTCGCTGCCACGGATCTTCATGGAAGACGACACAGTGCCCGGGTTCCGGCCCTTGCTGAGGTCGGACAAGACCTGCAGTTCGATCATTTCCAGGGCTTGGATCTCCATCTCCGCCTCGGCCAACCGCTCGGCAAAGCCACGTTCGGCGATCAGCCGGCCGGCGCCGTCGGCAGCCTCTTCACGCGCGATGCGCCGGACGTCCTCCAGGCGAGCGTGCAGGTTGGGTGTATAGGCATCGCCGCCACGTTCGAACTCGAGCAGATACTTGGCCACGGTCCATCCGGCATTCTCCGGCCCGATGCGATTGGCGATCGGCGTCCGGACGTTGTCAAAGAACACCTGATTGACTTCATGGTCGCCGGCCAGGGTGACGATCGGCTTCACGCTGAGGCCAGGCGTCTTCATCGAGTCGATCAGCACGAATGAAATGCCATCCTGGGGCTTGCCATCGGCCGCAGTGCGCACCAGGCAAAACATGTGATCGGCGACGTGGGCGCCGGTGGTCCAGATCTTGGTGCCGTTGATGACGTAGTCTTCGCCGTCTTTCACCGCGCGCGTCTTCAGGCTGGCAAGATCGGAGCCCGAGCCCGGTTCCGAGTAGCCTTGGCAGAACACGATGTCGCCGGCGACGATGCGAGGCAGGTACTTTGCCTTCTGCTCGGGCGTGCCGAACTTCATGATCACCGGACCTACCATGCGCAGGCCCATGGCGAAGATTCGCGGTGCATCAGCTGCGATGCATTCGCGGGCAAAAATGTAGCGCTGCGTGGCGTCCCAGCCGGTTCCGCCATACTCCTTGGGCCAACTCGGCGCCGACCAGCCGCGCTTCGCCAGGGTCTTGTGCCAACGTTGCCCGGCCTCGAACTCGGCAAAGACCCCGGCAGTCTTGCGGCCGGCTTCACGCAGATCCTCGGTCAAATTCTGGTCGAGAAACCCGCGCACCTCGTCGCGAAACGCCTCGTCCTGCGGGCTGAGGGCCAGATCCAAATCGTCCTCCCGGGTCCTTTTCACAAGGCTAGCGGCCGATTGCGCTCGCCGTCCAGTGCAAGGCTGGCCGGAGCTTCCGCGCGGCGGTATGGTTTTTGCGAAGCGTACAGCGTCCGACGCGGAGAACGTGACATGCGTGTTTTCGCCTGCCTGATTGCCCTTTTGCTCGCCATCGCGCCGGCCGCCGCACAGGAGCGCAAGGAAGTCGATCTCGTCCTGGCGCTTGCGATCGACATCTCCGGCAGCATCGATCCCGAAGAGGCGCGTCTGCAACGTCAGGGGTACGTCCAGGCGTTCCGCGACCGCGAGATCGTCAAGGCCATCCTGGGTGGCGCCAACGGCCGCGTCGCCGTCGCCTACTTCGAATGGTCCGACTCGTGGATGCAGAAACTGCTGATCGACTGGACCCTGCTGGACAGCGAGGCAGCTATCGAAGCCTTCGCGACGCGCCTCAACGATGCGCCGATCTCGATTGCGCGCCGGACCTCGATCAGCGGCGCCATGCGCTATGCCATCCCTCTCTTCGTTCGCGCGCCCTATGTCACCGAGCGCAAGGTACTGGACGTCTCTGGCGACGGATCCAACAACGACGGCATGCTGGTCACCGACATGCGCCACGAAGTGCTGAAGGAACGCATCGTCATCAACGGCCTGCCGATCATGAACGACCGGCCCAATCCGTTCGGCTTTCCCAATGAGATCGACCTCGACAAGTATTACCTGCATTGCGTGACCGGCGGGCCGCGCTCGTTCGTCGAAGTCGCCCGAAACTTCGACGACTTTCCACGCGCCGTTCGCAAGAAGCTGTTGCAGGAAGTCGCGAACCTGGCACCGGATTGGGGGCCACGTTCGGATATCGACTATGCCGGCGACCTTCTGCGTGACGGCGTACGGCTCGCCCAGAGTGCCCAGCAACCCAACGGGCCGCGCCGGCGCAACGATGACGACTATACCAAGTTCGTCCGACCGGACTACGAGTTGGGCTGCGACATCGGGGAACGGCGCAGCCGCGAGTTCTGGCAGCGCCGCTTCGGGACGACTCCGGACTGAATTCCGCGCCCGCTAATCCAGGGAATAGTCGTATCGGATGAAGCCGCGGAACACCGCGACCTTGTCGTAAAGCGCCCGCGCCCGCGCATTGTCCTGTCTGGTCTGCCAGTAGTAGCGCGACGCGCCGCGCCGACGGGCTTGCACCGCGACCGCGTCGATCAACGCGCGCGCCACGCCTTGGCCGCGCACCGACTCGTCGGTGAACAGATCCTGCAGGTAGCAAACGTCGTCTCGCCAGACGTTGGCATGAAGCAGGTAATGCGCAATGCCGACCAGCCTCCCGTCGAGACGGGCACCGAGGGCGTGCACGCCTTCGCCGGCCTGCAGACGACGCCAGACGCGGTCATAAGTGTCCGGCGGCCACACCGTCTCGTAGAAGTCGTTGTAGCCGGTGGCAAGGACTTGCCAGACGGCACGGTCGGAGTCGGCGAGCGGTGCGATCTCGATCATGGCTGCCATTAGCGCACGAGAATTGCGCCGGCTGCCGAGAGATTATTTCAGCCGGACCCGCGATGGGACGATGGCATCGGCCGTCCTATCTTGAACGTCATGACCGCGCCCGCTCCTTCCCCCTGTCCCTTCCACGCCGACGAACTCGCCGCACAGGTATTGGCACAGCAGAGCAGTCCGGGAACCGGCATCCGCCCCTTCATGCCCGATCAGCACCGAGAATTCTTCGCCGGCCTTCCCCACCTCTTCATGGCAACGGCGGACAGTCGGGGCTGGCCGGTTGCCTCGCTCGTGAGCGGCGCACCGGGCTTCGTGCAATCTCCGGATGCCACGACCCTCATGATCGCCGCGCGTCCCGGCAACGACGATCCGGCTGCCGCCGGACTCCTCGAAGGTGCCCCCGTCGGGTTGCTGGGCCTCGACTTCACCAACCGACGGCGCAACCGCGCCAACGGCATCGTTCACTCCGTCGGATCGAGCGAATTCATCGTCAACGTGTCACAGAGCTTTGGCAATTGCGCCCAGTACATCCAGACACGACATCCCGAGCCACGCGCGACTGCGCCCGCCGCCACGGAATCGATCGCATCGCTCGACCCTGCGGCGCAACGGCTGATCGCCGGCGCCGACACCTTCTTCGTCGCCAGCCGTTCCCGCGAAGGCCTGACGTCCGGCGGTCTGGACGTATCGCATCGGGGCGGGCGACCCGGCTTCGTGGGTATCCACGGCGACGAGCTGCGCATCCCCGATTTTCGTGGCAACCGCTTCTTCAACACCCTGGGCAACCTACTGGGCGACCCCCGCGCCGGCCTGCTGTTCATCGACTTCACGTCTGGCGAACTTCTGCATCTACAGGGCCTCGTCACGATCGACTGGTCGCCCGGGGGTGCGATGCCCGTCGGAGCGCAGCGCCTGTGGCGCTTCGCCGTCGAGCGCGGCTTCAGGCGGCGCGACGCCCTTGCCTTCGACTGGAAATTCGGCGAGTTCGCGCCGGCCACACTGGCAACCGCCGCCTGGGCGGCGAAAGGCTAGGCCCCAGCGAGCCGCGACACGATCGCTTCCAGCGCCAGCACGTAGGAGTCCACTCCGAAGCCCGCGATCATGCCCACGGCGGATTCCGCGGTCAGCGAACGGCGGCCACGCTTTTCGATGTTGGTCATGTGAATCTCGATCGACGGCACCTTCACCGACGCCAAACAATCGCGCAGCGCATGGCCGGCGTGCAGGAAGCCCGCCGGATTGAACAGAATACCGTCGACCCCGGCGCGCTCGCCCTTGTAAATCGCCGACACCGCCTCGCCTTCGGTGTTGGTGTAGAGGATATCCAGGGTGACTCCGAGCTCGCGGGCACGCCGGCGCAGCAGCGCGTCCAGCTCCTTGGCCGTCGTCGTGCCGTACAACTCGGGTTGGCGGCGTCCCAGGTACTCCATATTGGCGCCCTGGATCAGCAACAGCTTCATTACAGTCCCACTCGCGCCGACAGGCCCCCACGGCTATCCGGCGGTTGCAGAGTAATGCAGCTCTTCTCCAAATTGAACCGTTCACTTTCAGATGCGGTTCGTCTCGCGAACGGCGCCGGCAGCACCGCCCCGGCCGAAAAAGGGCGGCCCTATCGCGGAAGCGTCGTGCTGCCCATCAGCGCTTCGTCGATGGCCCGCGCGCATTGGCGACCCTCGCGGATCGCCCACACCACCAGCGACTGCCCGCGACGCATGTCGCCGGCGGCGAACAGGCGTGGCACCGAAGTCTTGTAGTCGACGGTGTTGGCCAACACGTTGCCGCGTGGATCGAGCATGACGGCTGACTGCTCGACCATGCCGGGCTTGCGCGGACCGAGGAAACCCATCGCCAGCAGCACGAGATCGGCCTTGAGCTCGAACTTGCTGCCCTCGACCTCCTTCATCTGGCCCTTGTCGAAGACCACCCGCACGCATTCGAGGCCGGCGAGCTTGCCGTCCTTTCCGACAGCCTTCTTGGTCAGCACGGCGAAGTCGCGCTCGGCCCCCTCCTCGTGACTCGACGAGGTGCGCATCTTCAGGGGCCAATCCGGCCAGGTCAGGGCCTTGTTCTCTTTCTCGGGCGGCCTCGGCATGACTTCGAGCTGGGTCACAGAGGCCGCACCCTGACGGTTCGACGTACCGACGCAGTCCGAACCGGTGTCGCCACCGCCGATCACCACGACGTGCTTGCCCTTGGCGCTGAGCGTGCCGCGCGGCGCAGCGCGTGCTTCGTCGTCACCGGCGACACGCTTGTTCTGCTGCACCAGGAAATCCATGGCGTAATGGATGCCGTCCAGTTCGCGGCCCGGCACTTCGAGGTTTCGCGGCAATTCGGCGCCGCCGGTCAGGGCGACCGCGTCATAACCCTCGAGCAGCGACTTGATAGAGAGGGTCGCGCCGACTTCGACACCGGTGCGGAACTCGACGCCCTCGGCCTCCATCTGCCTCATGCGGCGGTCGATGAGATGCTTCTCCATCTTGAAGTCCGGAATGCCATAGCGCAGCAGGCCGCCGATGCGATCGGCCTTCTCGAACAGCGTCACCGAGTGGCCGGCGCGGGCCAATTGCTGGGCGCAGGCCATGCCGGCCGGGCCGGAGCCGACGACGGCGACCCGCTTGGCGGTCTTGCGCGAGGGCATGAAGGGCTGGATCCAGCCTTCCTGCCAGCCGCGGTCGACGATCGAGCATTCGATCGATTTGATGGTTACAGGATTGTCGTCGATGTTCAGTGTGCACGACGCCTCGCACGGCGCCGGGCAGATACGACCGGTGAATTCCGGGAAATTGTTGGTCGAGTGCAGAACGTCCAGCGCCGCCTGCCAGCGGTCGCGCCGCACCAACTCGTTCCAGTCCGGGATCAGATTGTTGACCGGGCAGCCGTTGTGACAGAACGGGATACCGCAATCCATGCAGCGCGCGCCCTGCTTGCTCACCTCGGCGGGCGGCAGCGGCAGGACGAACTCCTTCCAGTGCTTCAGGCGCTTGTCGACCTTTTCATACGGCCGGTCCTGACGCTCGATTTCGAGAAAACCTGTCGGAAGACCCATGACTACTCTGCCGCCACAGCCTTGGCGGCTGCCCTCTCGCGCGCCTGCAGCAGCGCGCGCTTGTAATCCTTCGGCATGACCTTGACGAAGCTCTTCACCGCATTGTCCCAGTCGTCGAGCAGTTCGCGCGCCCGAGCGCTGCCCGTATGCAGCAAGTGACGCTCGACCAGGATGCGCACCCGCTCGGCGTCAAAGCCCAGCACGTCACCCATGCCGTTGTCCTCGACGCTCACCGAACGCTGGTGCGGGCGCCCCGGATCGTCGGCCTTGGCATCGGAAGCGCCGGCCACCGCCTCGAGTTCGACCATCGCAGGGTTGCACAGGTCCTTGAAGCGCGCCTTCGGGTCGTAGACGTAGGCAATGCCGCCCGACATGCCGGCCGCGAAATTGCGGCCAGTGTCGCCCAGCACGACCACCACGCCGCCCGTCATGTACTCGCAGCCGTGATCGCCGGTGCCCTCGACAACGCAGACCGCGCCCGAGTTGCGCACGGCGAAGCGCTCGCCCGCGACGCCCTGGAAGTAGGCTTCGCCGGCGATGGCTCCGTAAAGAACAGTGTTGCCGACGATTATGTTCTGCAGCGGGTCGCGCTTGCTGCCTTTGGGCTGGCGCACGACGACACGGCCACCCGACAGCCCTTTGCCGACATAGTCGTTGCCGTCGCCGGTCAGTTCGATCGAGACGCCGCGCGCCAGGAAGGCACCGAAACTCTGGCCGGCAGTACCGGTGAGGCGAACCGAGATCGTGTCCTCGGGCAGGCCGGCATGGCCGTACTTCCTGGCGACCTCGCCCGACAACATGGCGCCGACGGTGCGGTTGACGTTGGTGATCGGCAGATCGACCTGGACGGGCAGGCCCTTGTCGATGGCGGGCTGCGCTGCAGCAATGAGCTTGTGGTCCAGCGCCTTGTCGAGTCCGTGGTCCTGGCGCTCGTTGTTCCAGATCGCCACCCCTTCCTTGACCGGCGTCTGATACAGCAGCTTGGAGAGATCGACGCCGCCCGCCTTCCAGTGATCGATTGCCTTGCCCATGTCGAGCCTGTCGACCCGGCCGATCATCTCATTGAGCGTGCGGAAGCCCAGCCGCGCCATGATCTCGCGCAGTTCCTCGGCAACGAAGAAAAAGTAATTGATCACGTGCTCGGGCTGGCCAGTGAAGCGCTTGCGCAGCACGGGATCCTGCGTCGCCACACCCACCGGACAGGTATTGAGGTGGCACTTGCGCATCATGATGCAGCCCGCGGCGATGAGCGGCGCAGTTGCGAAGCCGAACTCGTCGGCTCCAAGCAGTGCGCCGATCGCCACGTCGCGACCGGTGCGCAGGCCGCCGTCGACCTGCACGGCAATGCGGCCACGCAGGCCGTTCAGCACCAGCGTCTGCTGGGTCTCGGCGAGGCCGATTTCCCAAGGCGAGCCGGCATGGGTCAGCGAGGTCAACGGCGATGCGCCAGTGCCGCCCTCGAAGCCCGAAATCGTGACGTGATCGGCGCGCGCCTTCGAAACGCCGGCAGCGACCGTGCCGACACCCACTTCGGACACCAGCTTCACCGAGACGCGGGCCTTGGGGTTGGCGTTCTTCAGATCGTGGATCAGCTGCGCCAGATCCTCGATCGAATAGATGTCGTGGTGCGGCGGCGGCGAGATCAGGCCGACGCCGGGCGTCGAGCGGCGCACGCGGGCGATGTTCTCGTCGACCTTGTGGCCGGGAAGCTGACCGCCCTCGCCCGGCTTGGCGCCCTGCGCCATCTTGATCTGCAGATCGTCGGCGTTGACCAGGTACTCGGCGGTGACGCCGAAGCGGCCCGAGGCGACCTGCTTGATGGCCGACCGCATCGAATCACCGTTGGGCAGCGGCTTGAAGCGATCCGCTTCCTCGCCACCCTCGCCAGTGTTCGACTTGCCGCCGATCCGGTTCATGGCGATCGCCAAGGTGGTGTGCGCCTCGCGGCTGATCGAGCCGAAGCTCATCGCGCCCGTGGCGAAACGCTTGACGATGCTGGCGGCCGGTTCGACCTCGGCGACCGGAATCGGCTGATCGGCGAACTTGAACTGCATCAGACCGCGAATAGTCAGCAGCCGCTCGCTCTGCTCGTTGATCGACTCGGCGAATGCCTTGTACTCGGACGCCACGTTGCCACGCACGGCATGCTGCAGCTTGGAGACGCTCTGCGGCGTCCAGGCATGGTCCTCGCCGCGCAGCCGGAAGGCGTAGTCGCCGCCCGGATCCAGCATCGAGCGGTAGATCGGGTTGTCGCCGTAGGCGTCGCGGTGGCGACGCACCGTCTCCTCGGCGATTTCCTTCCAGCCGGCCCCCTCGATCGTGGTGGCGGTACCGGTGAAATACTTTTCGACAAAGCCCGAGTGCAGGCCGACCGCGTCGAAGATCTGCGCACCGCAATAAGACTGGTAGGTCGAGATGCCCATCTTGGACATCACCTTCAGCAGGCCCTTGCCGACCGCCTTGATGTAATTCTTCTGAACCTCATAGGCCTTCAGCGGCAGTCCATTCTGGACCCGCAGCGCCTCGAGGGTCTCGAAGGCGAGATACGGATTGATCGCCTCGGCGCCATAGCCGGCCAGACAGCAGAAGTGATGGACCTCGCGCACCTCGCCCGACTCGACCACCAGGCCGGTCTGGGTGCGGAGCCCGCGACGGATCAGGTGATGATGCACGGCCGCGGTCGCGAGAAGCGCGGGGATCGGGATGCGCTCGGCCGACACCGCCCGATCCGACAGGATAAGGATGTTGCGATCGGCCAGCACCGCGTCCGTCGCCTCGGAGCAGACGCGGTCGAGCGCCTTTTCGAGGCCGGCCGCACCTTCCGACGCCGGCCAGGACGTGTCGATCGTGGCGGTACGGAATGCCCCGTCGAGCAGTTCCTCGATCGAGCGGATCTTCTCCAGCTCGGCGTTGGTGAGGACGGGCTGGCTCACTTCCAGTCGCTTGTGCGTGCCGGCGTGGCGGCCGAGCAAGTTCGGGCGCGGACCGATCATCGAGACCAGTGACATCACCAGCTCCTCGCGGATCGGATCGATCGGCGGGTTGGTGACCTGCGCGAAATTCTGCTTGAAGTAATTGAAGAGCAGCTTCGGCTTCTTGCTGAGCACGGCAATCGGCGTGTCGGTGCCCATCGAGCCGACCGGATCGTCGCCGTCCTTGCTCATCGGCTCGAGGAAGAACTGGATGTCCTCCTGGGTGTAGCCGAAGGCCTGCTGGCGATCGAGCAGCGTGCTCGGGTCGCGTTCGAGGGCGCCGGCGCCGGCGCGTCGGGGATCTCCGACAGCTCTTCGAGTTTGTGCTGCGTGTCCTTCAGCCACTCTTCGTAGGGCTCGGCTTCGGCGAGGGTACGCTTCAGCTCGTCATCCTCGACGATGCGGCCCTGTTCGAGGTCGATCAGCAGCATCTTGCCGGGCTGCAGGCGCCACTTGCGCACGATCTTTTCGTCCGGGATCGGCAGCACGCCGGATTCCGACGCCATGACGACCAGGTCGTCGTCGGTGACCAGGAAGCGCGCCGGGCGCAGGCCGTTACGGTCGAGCGTGGCGCCGATCTGGCGGCCGTCGGTGAAGGCGATCGAGGCCGGGCCGTCCCACGGCTCCATCAGCGCCGCGTGGAACTCGTAGAAGGCCTTGCGCTTGGCATCCATCAGCGGATTGCCGGCCCACGCCTCCGGGATCAGCATCATCATAGCGTGGCTGAGCGAGTAGCCGCCGGCGACCAGCAGCTCGAGCGCGTTGTCGACACAGGCGGTGTCGGACTGGCCATGCGGGATGATCGGCCACATCTTGTCGAGGTCGGCGCCGATCAGGTCGGACTCCATCATGCGCCGGCGCGCGTACATCCAGTTCACGTTGCCGCGGACGGTGTTGATCTCGCCGTTGTGCGCGATGAAGCGGTAGGGATGCGCGAGCTTCCACGACGGGAAGGTATTGGTCGAGAAGCGCTGGTGGACGAGGCAGAGCGCCGACTGGGTCAGCGGGTTGCGCAGGTCGGCGTAAAAGCTCTCGACTTGAGGCGCCAACAGGAGCCCCTTGTAGACCACCGTTCGCGACGAGAAGGACGGCATATAGAGCTGCGCCAGACCGGGCAGCTTGTGCTTCTTCTCGAGCTCGGCGAGCGGATTCTGGGTCTGCTTGCGGATGGTCAGGATCTTGCGCTCGAAGGCATCCTGGTCGGCAACCTTGGGTCCGCGCGCCACGATGGCCTGGCGGATCACCGGCATGCGCTCGATCACTGCCTTGCCGAGGCCGGTGACGTCGGTCGGGACGTCGCGCCAGCCGACCAGTCTCTGCTTCTCGACCTTGATGAAGTGCTCCAGCCGCTTGGTGGCGAAGGCTCGGGCCTTCTCGTCCTGCGGCATGAAGCACATGGCCACGGCGTAGTGGCCGGGCGGCGGCAGATCGAGGCCGGTCTTATTGGCCCAGTCGCGCAACAGGGCGTCGGGAATCTGAATCATGCAGCCGGCGCCGTCGCCGACCAGCGGGTCGGCGCCGACAGCGCCACGATGGTCGAGATTGACCAGAATCTGCAGTCCCTGACGGACGATATCGTGGGACTTGTGGCCCTTGATATTGGCCACGAATCCGACTCCGCACGAGTCGTGCTCGTTGCGCGGGTCGTAAAGTCCCTGCTTCTCCGGCAAATCCATTCAGGTCACGCGCAGACAGACCGCCCTGATGCGGTCCCTCTCCCCTCTCAATTCAGGATTTCCGACATTACCCGAGGGGATGCAAGAGGCGAAGTGGTTCCTGAGCGAGCTGCCCGGGCCACGTAGAGCCGGGCGACAGCCCCGGTTACCACCTTCCCGAACCGACTGCCCATCCCGCGAAGCCGGGCCGCGCCATTGAAGGCGCGCGCCCCATGCCGTACTTTGGCTCCAGCGTTGGTTTGGGGAGAAACATGGCGCGGAAGTTGGTGATTGCGGCGGCCCTCCTGTCGGCGACGCTGGCGGGCTGCAGCAAGGGCCCGAGTGTGGCCTGGGCCGGGCCGGGTTGGTACCTTGAGCTGCCCTATACCGTGATCGCGGGCGGCCCCGGCGTCTACGGCGGCCCCTATACCTATGACGGTTGCGAGGCCAAGCGGAAGGATCAGATCCAGCCCGAACGCTTCCTGTGCGTCATGGAAACCAAGCAACCGACAAAATACGGTTTCTACTAGGCGCTTCAGCCGATGGTCATGAGGCTGGCATTGCCGCCGGCCGCCGCAGTGTTGACGCTGAGCGACGCTTCGCCCGGCAATAAATCGACCGGATAAGGAGCTACGAATATCGGCACGACCGGCCCCTCACGCCCGGCCAGCCTCTGTTGCAGTATCAGCAGTTCGTCCGGAGGTCCGGCGAAAAGCACGGCCGCCAAGTCCGCCTCCCCCTCGTCCCGGGCGAGCCGATTGCCCGAGGCCCTCACTACCGCTTCCTGGCATGACTGCTCCGCGCCATCCCCTGACAGACACAGCACCGCCCCCTTGGCCCGCATCTTGTAGACATTGCGCTCGCCCACCGGACCCGGAAGTTCCTGCTCGGCCGGGATGGCACCGGCCGGGCGCTCAGCGAGCAAGCGCAGCAGATAAAGTGGCCCACCCGCCTTCGGGCCCGTCCCCGACAGTCCATGTCCGCCGAATGGCTGCACCCCGACGACGGCGCCGATGACGGTGCGGTTGACGTACAGATTGCCTGCCGCGCTGGCCGCGATCGCCTGCTCGATCGTCTCGTCGATGCGGCTGTGGACGCCGAAAGTCAGTCCATAGCCGGTGGCATTGACCTGACGGATCACCTCCTCGAGATGCTCGCGCGCATAGCGCAGCACGTGCAATACGGGGCCGAAGACCTCGTGGCGCAGTTCCGTCACGGACGAGACCTCGATCAGCGTCGGAGGCACGAATACGCCAGGCGCCGCTGCTTCCGGCAGGGCGAGGCGATGGATCGTGTGGCCGGTGACACGCATTCGGTCGACATGCGCCTCCAACCGCCCTCGCGCCTCCTCGGAGATGACCGGCCCGACGTCGACCGAGAGGCGCGAAGGATCGCCGATGGTGAGTTCGGCCATCGCCTCCTTGAGCATGCGCAGGACCTTGTCGGCGATGTCCTCCTGGAGGCAGAGCACCCGCAACGCCGAACAGCGCTGTCCGGCCGAGTCGAAGGCCGAGGTCATCACATCGTTGACGAGTTGCTCCGGCAGCGCAGTCGAATCGGCAACCAGGGCATTCTGGCCGCCGGTCTCGGCGATCAGTGGAATCGGCCTGCCGTCGCTGCCCAATCGCAGCGCCAGAGTGCGTTGAATCGAGCGCGCCGCCTCGGTCGAACCGGTGAACACGACTCCGGCGATCGAGCGGTGCGCAACAAGTCGCGCACCGATCTCCCCATCGCCCGGCAGCAACTGCAGCACGCCGTGCGGCAGCCCTGCCGCAACCAGTTCCTGCACGACCTGGTCGGCAATCAGGGGAGTCTCCTCGGCCGGCTTGGCGATCACACCGTTTCCCGCGGCCAACGACGCTGCGACCTGGCCCGCAAATATCGAGGCTGGAAAGTTCCATGGGCTGATGCAGGCGACCAGGCCCAGCGGCTTGTGCGTGTCGTTGCTCCAGTCCCGGATCCGACTCGCGTAGTAGCGCATGAAATCGACCGCCTCGCGCAACTCGCCATAGGCGTTGGCGAGGGTCTTGCCGGCCTCGCGCACGATCAGCCCGACGAGTTGCGGCATGCGCTCTTCGAGGCGGTCGGCCGCGCGCATCAGAACCGCCGCACGCTGTTCCGGCGGCGCCTGCCACACCCGGCCATGCGCCGCCGCGGCGTCGACCATATCGGCACCGGCCTCCGCGACGCTGCCGACGACGTCGCGACGGTCGGCGGGATTCCGCACCTCGTGCACGGGGCCGTCGCGGCGTCCGTCGCCCAGCAACGGACGGGCTCGCCATGTCACGGTACGATCATGGCTGAGGGCGCGGTCGATTTCGGCCAGCACATGTTCGTCGCTAAGATCGGTGCCCTTCGAATTCGGCCGTACCGGCGCGAACAGGTCACGCGGCAGGGCGATACGCGGGTGCGGGGAGCCGACCGGCAACAGGCCGGACGCGATTTCGACCGGATCGGCGAGCAGGCGATCGATCGGGTAGTCCGGGTCGGCCAACTGGTGCACGAACGAGCTGTTGGCGCCGTTCTCGAGAAGCCGGCGCACCAGATAGGCCAGCAGGGTTTCGTGCGTGCCGACCGGCGCGTAGATGCGGCACGGACGATCGAGCTTCTCCGTCCCGACGACCTCTTCGTAGAGCCCTTCGCCCATGCCATGCAGGCACTGGAATTCATAGAGGCCGGGCCGGTAGCCCGGCGCCAGGGCATGGATCGTGGCCAGCGTCAGCGCATTGTGGGTCGCGAACTGGGGATAGACGTGTTCGGTTGCGGCCAGCAGCTTCCGTGCGCAGGCGACATACGAAACATCGGTGTGGATCTTGCGCGTGAAGACCGGGAAGCCCGACAGGCCGTCGAGTTGGGCGCGCTTGATCTCGCCGTCCCAGTAAGCGCCCTTCACCAGGCGTACCATCAACCGATGCCCGCTGCGCCGGGCGAGATCGACCAGCCAGTCGATCACGAAAGGGCAGCGCTTCTGATAGGCCTGGACCACGAAGCCGATGCCGTTCCATCCCGCCAGTTCCGGCTCGAAGCAAAGCCGCTCGAGCAAATCGAGCGACAGATCGAGCCGATCGGCCTCCTCGGCATCGATGTTCAGGCCGATGCCGTAACTGCAGGCCTGCACGGCAAGTTGCTTGAGCCGCGGATAGAGCTCGGCGTGGACCCTCTCGATCTGACTACGGCTATAACGCGGATGCAGCGCCGAGAGCTTCACCGAGATGCCCGGCCCGTCCTGAACGCCGCGTCCGCCGGAGGCCTTGCCGATAGCGTCGATGGCGTGGCGGTAGTCGGCGAGATACTTCGCGGCCTGCCCGGCAGTGACCGCTGCCTCACCGAGCATGTCGAAGGAATAGCGGAATCCCTTGGCTTCCATTGCCTCGCCGTTGGCCAGGGCCTCCTCGATCGTCTGTCCCGATACGAACTGCTCGCCCATCAGGCGCATGGCGAGATTGACGCCGTGACGAATCAGCGGCTCCCCGCCCCTGGCGACCAGGCGAGCGAGCGCCGCCGAGAGACCGCGCTCGCTGTGGGTGGCGGCCAGCTTGCCCGTGACCAGCAAGCCCCATGTCGCGGCGTTGACGAACAGAGAGCGGCTATGGCCGAGGTGGGCCTGCCAATCGCCGCCACCGATCTTGTCGCGGATCAGCGCATCGCGCGTCTCGTCATCGGGAATGCGCAGCAGTGCCTCGGCGAGGCACATCAATGCCACGCCCTCCTGGCTCGACAGCGTATATTCATGGATCAGCCCTTCGACGCCGCCGCCATGGCCCTTGGCGCGCAGGCGCCCGACCAGCTGCTCGGCGAGCGCCCGTGCCCGGTCGCGGGTCGCCTGCGGCAGGCGGGCCTGCGCCAGCAATGGCGGCAGGCACTCCGGCTCCGGCCTTCGATAGGCCAAGGTGATGGCCTCGCGTAGCGGAGGGAGAGGCCGCCTGAGGCGGGTAAATGCGGGCGCGGACATGTCGCCTACCTTGGGTTGGCGCTAACATAAGGCGAGGAGACGCCCACAATGAAAAGAGTTTTGCGCCTGGCTGCGGCGTTGCTTTTGTCACTGCCCGGGGCGACCCATGCCCAAACAGTCGCCTGGCCGCAAAAGCCGGTGCGGATCGTCGTGCCCTTCCCTGCCGGCGGCTCGAACGACACGCTATGCCGCATCCTCGGCGAGAAACTTTCGTCGGCCTGGAACCAGCCGGTCATCGTCGACAACAAGCCGGGCGCGGGCGGCAATGTCGGCGCCGAGATCGCCTACCGGTCGGATGGCGACGGCTACACCCTGCTGTGCAGTCCGCCGGGACCGCTGTCGATCAATCATAACCTCTACAGGACCCTGCCGTACGACTGGTCGAAATTCGTGCCGATCACCGTGCTGGCGCTGTCGACCAACGTAATCACCGCACGTGCCGATCTGCCGCCCGGGACGGCGCAGGAGTTCATTGCCTACGCCAAGGCCAATCCCGGCAAAGTGACCTATGCGAGCCAGGGCAATGGATCGACATCGCACCTGACCGCGGAGATGTTCGCGACGCAAGCCGGCGTAAAGCTCGTGCACGTCCCTTACAAGGGCGAAGGGCCGGCGCTGCTGGACATCACGGCCGGCCGCGTCGACGTCTTCTTCGGCAACATCTCGGCGGCGCTGCGCTTCCAGAAGGCGGGACAGGTGAAGTTCCTCGGGGTCACCGCCCGCGGCCGCAGCCCTGTCTCGCCCGACACTCCCGATGCAGCGGAGATCGGCCTGCCCAACCTGATTGCCAGCGCATGGTTCGCAATAGTCGCACCACCCGGCACACCCGAGTCGGTCGTGCAGAAGATCAACGACGACTCGGCCGCCGCGCTGAAACTGCCGGACGTACGCGCCAAATTCCTGGAGCAGGGCGCCGAACCGGTCGGCCGGGGAACCGCCGCCACAGCCGCCTTCATCAGGGAAGAGGAAGCGCGCTGGCGCGATGTCATCAAGTCCGCCAACGTCACGCTCGAATAGCGAGGTCGCCATGGACACTCATCAGCAGATCGGCGTGTGGCCCGACGACTCGGTGGCCCGGGTACCGTACTGGGTCTACCAGGACGAGGCCAACTACCGGCGCGAACTGGAGCGCCTGTTCGAAGGCCCGACCTGGAACTTCGTCTGCCTCGAAGCCGACATTCCCGAGAAAGGCGATTACCGCACCAACGTCGTGGGGGCGATGCCCGTCATCGTGGTGCGAGACGTCGACGGCGCCATCAATTGCTTCGAGAACCGCTGCGCCCATCGCGGCGCGCTGATCGCCTTCGACGACGGCGGCAAGGTCGAGAACCAGTTCAAGTGCATCTATCATGCCTGGAGTTACGATCTCTGCGGCAACCTGCGCGGGATCGCCTTCGAAAAGGGCATCAACGGCGTAGGGGGAATGCCGAAGGATTTCCAGCGCGACCGCTATGGGCCGCGCAAGCTCAGGACCACGACGCTGGGCGGCATGGTGTTCGCCACCCTGTCGGACGAAACACCACCGATCGAACAGTATCTCGGGGCGGAAATCCTGGGTCGCGTGAGGCGCGTGCTGAACCGACCGATCAAGGTGATGGGCCGCTTCGTGCAGGCGCTGCCCAACAACTGGAAGCTCTATGTCGAGAACGTCAAGGACACCTACCACGCATCCCTGCTCCATCTGTTTTTCGGCACCTTCCGCATCACCCGCCTGACCCAGGGCGGCGGTGTCCTGGTCAGCCCCGACGGCGGCCACCACGCGAGCTACACGATCGACAAGGCCGACGACGCCCAGAGCACGGCCTATCGCGACCAGGGCATCCGCAGCGAGAACAAGGACTACAAGCTGGCCGATCCGACGCTCCTCGATACTGTCGAGGAGTTCGGCGACCGCATCCAGCTCCAGATTCTGTCGGTGTTCCCGGCGCTGATCCTGCAGCAGATCCACAATTGTCTCGCGGTGCGCCAGGTCGTGCCGCTCGGTCCCGACAGAATGGAGATCCGCTGGACCTATTTCGGCTTCGAAGACGACCCGCCGGAAATGACGCGCCGGAGGCTGAAGCAGCAGAATCTGGTCGGCCCGGCCGGCTTCGTTTCGATGGAGGACGGCTGTGTCGGCGGCTTCGTGCAGCGCGGCATCACCGCGGCCGGCGATGAAGTGTCGGTGATCGAGATGGGAGGCGCCACCACCGAAAGCCAGGCAACGCGCGCCACCGAGGCCTCCGTTCGCGGCTTCTGGAAAGCCTATCGCGAGCGGATGGGCTACTGATGGACGTCTCCCGCCTGGTCGAATTGAACGCCGCCTATGCGCGAGCCATCGACAACGAGAAATTCGAGGAGTGGCCGGGGTTCTTTCACGACCCCTGTCTCTACAAGGTGACGACCGCCGACAATGTCGCGCAGGGACTTGAGGCCGGCCTGATCTATGCCGATTCGCGCGGCATGCTCGAAGACCGCGTTTCGGCGTTGCGCAAGGCCAACATCTACGAACGCCAGCGCTACCGCCACATCGTGGGCCTGCCGGTGATCCTGGACGAATCGGGCGGTACCGCCGACGTCGAGACGCCGTTCCTGATCGTGCGCATCATGCACGATGGCCGGATGGATGTGTTCGCCACCGGCTGCTACCGCGACAAGGTAAAGGCCAGCGGACAAGGCACCCTGCGCTTCACCGAGCGGATCGCCGTGTGCGATGGCGGCCGCTTCGACACGCTGGTCGCGATTCCATTCTAGGCGTGCGCGCCCTCCGATCATGAGAATTGCCATCGCTCTGGGGGATCCCAACGGCATCGGACCCGAGGTCGCGATCAAGGCCGCCACCGCGACCAAAGGCAATGTGCGTCCATTGCTGGTGGGCGACGCGCATGTCATCGAGAAGACCGCCGAGCGGCTGAAGGTCGATACGCCGGCCTTCATCGATGCCCCTGCACTGGAGGAAGCCGCATTTGCGCCGGGTACGCTCGACCCGCGCGCCGGCAAGGCCACCGTCGACTACGCGACAGAGGCCGTGAAGCTGGCACTCGCCGGCAAGGTCGATGCCGTGATCGGCTGCCCGCACTCGGAGACCGCGGTCAATCGCGCCGGTATCTCCTTCAGCGGCTATCCCGGACTGGTCGCCGACGTCACCGGCACGCCGCGCGAGCGAGCCTTCATGATGCTGACGGCCAGGGGCCTGAAAATCGTGCACGCGACACTGCATGAGTCGGTCGGCGCCGCCCTCGCCCGCCTGTCGCCGGAGCTGGTGATCGCGGCGGCCGATGCGATCGTCGCGACCGCGAAGCGGCTCGGCGAAAATCCTCCACGGATCGGCGTATTCGGCATCAATCCGCACGCCGGCGAGGACGGACTGTTCGGCGACGACGACGAGCGCGTCACCAAGCCCGCAGTGGCCGAGCTGAGGAAGCGCGGCATCGCCGCGGACGGACCGGTCGGCGCCGACCTGCTGCTCAGTCAACGCAAGCACGATGTCTATCTCGCGATGTTCCACGACCAAGGGCACATCCCGATCAAGCTGATCTCGCCGCTGCGCGCCTCGGCCATGACGATCGGGGTGCCGGTGCTGTTCGCCTCGGTGGCGCATGGTTGCGCCTTCGACATCGCCGGCAAGGGAGTCGCCGACCCGACCGGCGTAATCGAGACGATCGAACTGTTGGCGGGCGGGTGCTGAACTACTTGTAGGACGAGACCTCGATCAGGTTGCCGTCGGGATCGCGGCAATAGACCGAGACGATCACGCCCATCGCGCCCTGCTTCTCGCCGGGCCCCTCCTCGATGGCGACGCCGCAACTCCCGAAATGATCGGCGACTTGCTGCGGCGTAGATTTGGTGAGGAAACAGAGATCGTTGCTGCCCGGCGCGATCGCCCGGCCGGTGAACCATTGCTTCTGCGTCGCCCACTCGGGCCGCAGGTTGATCTTCTGACGGCCGAAATGCATCGATGTGACCCTGGCGCCTGGGCGCGGCTCGGTGACGACGCGCTTCATGCCCAGCACGCGCTCGTACCAGGCGGCCGCCATCTCGACGTCCTTCACGTTCATCACGAGATGGTCGAGGGCCTCGACGGAAAGGGACATGGTTCAGAGCCTCGTGACTTTGGCGTGCAGCACCGCCGAACGACCGGAGTGCAGTGCCGCGAGGCAGCGTGCAACGGCGTCCTCGACGGCATCGGGATCCGCGACCAGTTCGCCATGGGCGCCGGCCGCCTCCGCGACCTTGGCGAAGTCCATGTCGGGCGCCAGGGTCGCACCGTAGTCGGCGGCGGCCTTGGCCTCGCCGTCCGGGTAAACCCGCAGCGTCGCTTCCTTGACCGCGGCCCAACCGGTGTTGTCGAGCACCACCGTCAGGACCGGCAACCTGTACTGCTTGCCGACGGCGAGGCTCGATTGCGGGTTGGAGAAATAGAATGTCCCGTCGCCGACGACCTGCACGACCGTCCGCCCGGGTTCCGCGAGCTTCAGGCCCAATGCCATGCCGCCCGAGAAGCCGAGGCCGCCACCTGCCAAGCCGACCAGCGTACCGGGCCGTGTGCGCGGCATCTGGGCGAATACGACCGGACCGTTGCGGATCGCCTCGTTGAGCACGATGTCGTCGGGCCCCAGCGCCTTCGCGAGGGCCGCACAGAGATAGTGCGGGTTGATCTGGCCGGGCGCGCCGCGGTTGGCGGCGGCTTTGGCGGCCTGTTCGCGCCGCACCTTGCCGGCCTCGGCGAACCGCGCCACGCGTGCCGCTGCCCGTTGCCGGAATTCCGCACCGGCCTTCGTCTTCAGCACCGCCAGCAAATCGGACAACACGCGGTGGCTGTCGCCCTGCAGGCGCAGATTCCCCGGGAAGGTCCACATCGGGAAATTGCGCTTTTCGGCATCGATGTCGATCTGTGCCCACCAGGTCGACGGATCATCCGGCATGTCGGACGGAATCCACGGCACGTCGACATCGACCATCAGCCCGACGTCCGCCTCGGCCAGCGCCTTGGCCGGGGCGAAGCCGCCGTGACAAGGACTGTCGTGAGGCAGGTTCACATGGAGCGGATTGAATTCGACCACCTGGATGCCGGCGAAGCGCGCCAGCTCGTCCAGCAGCGCAGGCGTCGCCCGGTTGCGGCCGGCATAGGCGGTGATCAGAAGCGGCCGCTCGGCCGCCAGCAGCCGGTCGGCGATCGCCTCGACAGAGGCGGCATCGACGCCGCGTGCGCCGACCGCCCCGAAGCGCTCGGCCGGATAGGATCGGATCGCGCCTTCGCCGAACGTCTCGGTCAGGGTCTCGCGCGGAAAGGTGAGATAGACCGGCCCTTTGGGATCGCTCTCCATCACCGTGTGGGCCCGACGCAGCGCCTCCTTGGCGATCACGCCGGACGGCAGGTTGTATTCCCACTTGGTGTATGGCCGCACGACAGACGCCTGATCGAACGGCTCCTGGACGAAGTGAACGTAGGTGTCGCGTGTGCCCAGCAGCTCGCCGCGCGTGGTGAACGGCGCCTTGCCGGCCATCAGCATCACCGGGATACGGGCGCGGCAGAGATTGTGCAGCGCCATCGCCGAGTTCGCCGTGCCGGCATCGACATGGACCATCACGCCCTGCCCTCTTCCTGTCGCGATGGCATAGCCCGCCGCCATGTGCACGGCGGTGTTCTCGTGCGGACACAGAATGGTGGCCGGCATCTTGCGCCCGGCCTTCCGGAACGAAGCCATCGCCTCGATCAGCGGCGCGTGATCGGTGCCGAAATTGCAGAACAGGTAGTCGAAGCCGATCTCGTTCAGGCCTTCGAGGAAGTAGTGCGCCGCCGAGTGCCGGGCCTCATTGCTGTCCATGGCGCGCTCATTCGATCTTGATATTGGCCTTCGCCGCCACCGCCTTCCAGCGGGCGATGTCGCGAACGATCAGCTCGGCGAATTCCTTGCTCGACGTACCGCGGGCGTCGACGGAGATCGCATCCATCGCCTCCTTGACCGCCGGCATCTCCAGGGTGTCGACGACGGCATCCTGCAGCATCGCCTGAATCTCGGCAGATGTGCCCACGGGAGCCACCAGTCCAGTCCACAACGATATCTCCATGTCGCTGACGCCGCTCTCGGCCATGGTCGGAACGTCGGGAAAGTCCGGTGGACGGCGGGCGGTGGTGATTCCGAGGGCGCGCAGCTTGCCGGCTTTCAGCGGTCCGGCGATCGGCGCTGAATCGGCAAAGGCCATCAGCACCTGGCCGGACATCACGGCCTGGGCCATGTCGCCGCTGCCGCGGAAGGGGATGTGCTGGAACTTCGAATCGGTACGCTGGTTGAACAGCTCGGCGGCAAGCTGGAACGGCGTGGCGCTGGAGGCGTAGTTGGCAAGCTTCGGGTTGGCGCGGCCATACTCGACCAGCTCTTTCACCGATTTTACCGGCTGCTCGCCGCCGACGATCAGCAGCAGCGGAAACTCCGCCAGCAGCGACAGCGGCGCGAAATCCTTGACCGGATCGTAGGGCAGCTTGGCATACACCGCCGGATTGATCGTCAGCGGCCCGCTCGGAGCGACGAGCAGCGTGTATCCATCGGGCGGCGCCTTTGCGACCATTTCGGCGGCGACGATCGACTGAGCACCGGGCTTGTTCTCCACGATTACCGGTTGACCGAGTTTTCCCTGCAGGCGGGTCGCCACGATGCGCGCGATCAGGTCATTGCCGCCGCCCGGCGAATAGCCGACCACCATTTTTATCGGACGGGTCGGATACTTTTCCGCCGACTGCGCCATCGCGGACAATGCCGGCGCAAATCCCAGGGCGGTCCCGGTGGCGAGAAACTGGCGTCTCGAGGTCCTGCGCTTCATGGGGACACCTTAGCACCGCCGGGATATATCTCCTCCTCACGATTGAGCCAAAGCGGTGACTTCCCGAGGTCGATGAAACGCATTTCGTCCTCGAGCAGCAGCCGGCCGGCCTCGCGGCCTTCCTTGGTGCGACCGCCGCCGCGGAGTGCCTCTTCAGACTCCCACCACAACTCGGCGACCCCGTCATAGGATGCCGGCGCACCGCGGACCTTGCGCATGCCGCCGCCCAATGCCTCCTCGAGCGCTTCGTCGAGGCGATGGACCTGGACGTAGCGCGCCATACCCAGGGCCGGCTGCAGGCGGCGAACCAGCGGACCATGCTTGTTCAGCCAATAGTCGCAAAACTCGGCGTGGCTCAGCGCCGGCAGGCGCCGCAGGCAGAAGGTCAGTTTCAGCACGGCGTTTCCTCCGGTCTTGTCGGAGATCATAGGCTATAAGCGCCGCGGATGGACCCGCTGCCCATGGATTCGCTGCCAGTCGACGAAGCCCTGCCGCGCCTGAAGGCGGCCCTCGACGCGCACAACGCCGCAGTGCTCGTGGCGCCGCCGGGGGCCGGCAAGACGACGCGCGTGCCGCTCGCGCTGCTCGACGCGCCGTGGCTCGGCACCGCCAAGATCGTCATGCAGGAACCGCGGCGACTGGCGGCCCGGGCGGCGGCGCGACGCATGGCACAGAGCCTTGGCGAATCGGCCGGCGAGACCGTGGGCTATCGCGTGCGGCTCGACACCAGGGTCGGCCCGCGCACCCGCATCGAAGTCGTGACCGACGGGCTGTTCCTGCGGTTGCTGCAGGACGATCCGTCGCTGGAAGGCATCGGTTGCGTGATCTTCGACGAGCTGCACGAGCGCGGCCTGGAAGCCGACCTTTCGTTCGCCCTGGTGCGCGAGGCGCAGACCGCCTTGCGCGAGGATCTGAGAGTGATCGCCATGTCGGCAACGCTCGACCCGGGTCCTGTGGCCGAGCGCCTGGGCGGCGCGCCGGTCGTCGACTCCGCCGGACGGATGTTTCCGGTCGACACGCGCTACCTCGAACGCGAGCCGGCCGGACGACTCGAGGGCAATGTGGCGTCGGTGGTGCGCCGTGCGCTCGGCGAGGAAAGCGGCAGCGCGCTGGTGTTTCTTCCGGGCGTCGCCGAAATCCGCCGGGTCGAGGAGGCGCTGCGCGACGCCGGCCCGAACGTCGATATCGCCCCGCTCTATGGCGACCTCTCCCCCACCGAACAGGATCGTGCCATCGCGCCCTCTCCCGCCGGCCGCCGCAAGGTGGTGCTGGCGACTTCGATCGCCGAAACCAGCTTGACCATCGAAGGCGTACGCATCGTGGTCGACGGCGGACAGATGCGCGTGCCGCGCTTCTCGCCGCGTTCGGGCATGACGCGCCTGGAGACGGTGCGGGTCAGCCAGGCCTCGGCCGACCAGAGGCGGGGCCGCGCCGGTCGCCTGGAGCCAGGCGTGTGTTACCGGCTGTGGACCGAGGAAGCTCAACGCGGACTGCTGCCGTTCACGCCGCCGGAAATCCTCGATGCCGACCTTGCACCGCTGGCGCTCGAACTGGCCGCCTGGGGCACCGACGGCGCCGCCTTGCCGTGGCTCACACCGCCGCCTCCGGCATCGCTCGCCACGGCGCGGGCGCTGCTGCGCGATCTCGGAGCCATCGACGCCGCCAGCGCGATCACGCCGCATGGCCGCGCCATGGTCCGGCTCGGTCAGCATCCGCGTCTCGCGCACCTGATCCTGAAAGGCCGTGACCTGGGCCAGGGCAGGGTTGCCGCGCTGCTGGCCGCCATCCTGAGCGAGCGAGACTTTCTGCGCCTGCCGCCCGGCCAGCGCGACGTCGACCAGCGTCACCGGGTCGATCTCGCGCTGGCCGGCAAGGCACCGCGTCAGATCGCGGAGATGGCCCGTCGGCTCACGCCACGAGGAGACTCGGGAACTCCCGACGTGTCGATGACGGGTGAACTGCTGGCACTTGCCTATCCCGATCGCATCGGCCGCCGCCGGCCGGGTTCGGCCGGACGCTACCTGCTGTCGGGAGGCCGCGGCGTCGCGCTGCCCGAAGGCGATGCGCTGGCCAACGAAGAGTTCCTGGTCGTCGCCGATCTAGAAGGCTCCGGCCAGGACGCCCGCGTCTTTCTCGCCGCGCCGATCACGCCGGGCGGCATCGAAGAGGCCTATGCCGACCGCGTCGCCGACGAGGAGGTGTTGCGCTGGAATGCCCAGGACGGCGCCGTACTGGCGCGGCGGCAACGCCGTCTGGGGGCGCTGGTGCTGGACGACAAGCCGCTCTCCCGTCCTGATCCCGAGAAGCTCAGGGCGGCGATGATCGAGGGCGTGCGGCAGATGGGACTGGCCTGCCTGCCCTGGAGCGACGAATTGCAGGGTTGGCGCCAGCGCGCGGCCTTCCTGCGCCACCACGACGCGAGCTGGCCCGACCTGTCCGACGCTGCGTTGCTCGCCGGCCTCGGCGACTGGCTGGCCCCCTTCCTGAACGACGCGTCGCGGCGCAGCCACTTGTCGCGCATCGATCTCGGCGCGGCGTTGCGGGCGCTGGTGCCGTGGGACAAGCAGCGCGAGCTCGACCGGCTCGCGCCGTCCCATATCGAGGTGCCGAGCGGTTCGCGCATTCCGGTCGATTACGCCAATCCCGCGGAGCCCACCCTGTCGGTGCGCCTGCAGGAAATGTTCGGACTGGTCGACACGCCGCGCATCGCCGGCGGCAAGGTGCCGGTGACGATCCACCTTCTGTCGCCGGCTCGGCGGCCGGTGCAGGTGACACGCGACCTCGCGAGCTTCTGGCAGACCGGCTACCGGGACGTGAAGGCCGAGCTCAAAGGCCGCTATCCCAAGCACTACTGGCCGGACGATCCGCTGATCGCCGAGGCGACGGCGCGGGTGAAACCCCGGCCGCGCTAAGGGCGCCTGCGATGCACGACCAGCCACACTGTCGGCGGGTCGGCTTGCGTCGCGTCGACGCGATGGCGGCAGCGGGCGGGAATGTCGATCCAGTCGCCCGGCTTCAGGTCGAGCAGCCGGTTGCCGGCCTCGAGACGCAACCGGGCAGCGCCACTCAACAGCACGACGAATTCGTCTTCCGGCTGGTCGTACCAGAAGCCCGGTGGACTCGCCTGACCGGTCGATACGATGCGCTCGATGCGCGTTCCCGACGATTGTGCAAGCAGATCGACCCGCTCATCGCGGGCTTCCCCGGCGACCGCGGTGAAAAGATTGCCGCACGCCAGTTCGGCCACCGTCAGGCTTCCTCGATGAAGCAGCTCAGCCAGCGCCGTACTCGCGGCAGCATCACGAACATGGTCGGGAAAGCGACGGCCCAGGAAACCATCCAGGACGTCATCCAGGTTTCGATCATGCCGATCGACAGGCCGAGAACACGCCAGGTCGCTACGCCCGACACGATGAAGGTCATGAAGAACGAAGTACCCAGCGGCAGGGCATATCGCATGTAGGAGGCGGGCAGTTTTGTCACGCCGGTTTCTTCCCACCAGTCTTCTTCACCGAGGCGGGAACAATATGCTACGGCAGGAACATGTCAAAATCGCTCGCCCTGCCCTTCCGCACCGCCAAGCAACTCGCTTCTGCGATCCGGAAGAAGAAGATCGGTTGCCTCGAATTGCTCGATCTCTATGTGAAAAGGGTCGAGGCCTATAACCCGGAACTGAACGCAGTCATCGCCTCCGACATCGAGGGTGCGCGAAAGCGCGCCAAGGCGGCCGACAAGGCGGTCAAGGCCGGCAAGAAGCTGGGCCCCCTGCACGGCGTGCCGATGACGATCAAGGAATCGTTCGACGTCGCCGGCTATGCGACGACCTGGGGCGACCCGGCCTTCAGAAGCCACAGGGCGGAGAAGAATTCACTGGTCGCGCAGCGCATGATCGATGCCGGCGTCACCCTGTTCGGCAAGACAAACGTGCCGCTGAATCTGGCCGACTGGCAGAGCTACAACGAGGTCTATGGCTCGACCAACAATCCCTGGGACCTCTCGCGCACGCCCGGCGGCTCGTCGGGCGGCTCGGGTGCCGCCCTTGCTGCCGGATTGACCGGTATCGAGGCCGGCAGCGACATCGGCGCCTCTATCCGCAATCCCGCGCATTATTGCGGCGTGTACGGCCACAAGCCCACTTGGGGCGTCGTGTCGCCCAAGGGCCACTCGCTCGGCGGTGCCGTCTCAACCAGCGGCGATATCGGCGTCGTCGGACCGTTGGCCCGCGGCGCCGAGGATCTCGAGATCGCCATGAGCGTCATGGCCGGTCCGGACGCAATTGACGGCCGCGGCTGGACGCTCAGCCTGCCCAAGGCGCGCAAGAAGAAGCTGCGCGACTACAAGGTCGCGGTGCTGCTCTCCGATCCCAATGCCGAGGTCGACCAGTCGGTGCAGGACGAGATCCAGAAGCTCGCCGACTTCCTCGGCAGGAAGAGGGCGAAGGTCAGCGACACGGCTCGGCCCGCATTCGACACCGCCGAACTGAACGACGTCTATGTCCGGCTGCTGCGCGCGGCGACATCGGCACGCATTCCTGACGAGGCCTATAACGCCGCGCTTCGCGACGTCGCCGCCCTGCCCGACGACGACAGGAGCTACTTCGCCCAAATGCAGCGCGGTAACACCTTGTCGCACCGCACCTGGCTGCGGCTGAACGAAAGGCGCCACCGCATGCGGCTGGCATGGGACGCTTTCTTCGAGGACTACGACCTGATGCTCTGTCCGGTCGCGGTGACGGCCGCATTCCCGCACGACCAGACCGGCCTGCGCCATTTGCGCACCATCGTCGTCAACAACAAGAAGGTGCCGGTGGTCGACCAGATTTTCTGGGCGGGCTATGCCGGCGTCACCTTGCTGCCTGCGTCCGCCGCTCCGATCGGCCAGACCAGGGACGGACTGCCGATCGGCGTTCAGATCATCGGCCGCCAGTACGACGACTACACCTGCATCGAGTTCGCCAAGCTGCTCGAGAAGGAATACCGCAGCTTCGTACCGCCGCCAGCTTATCAGTGAGGACACGACCCGACATGGCCGACCAGATCGATCTCAAGAAGCACATTCGCTCGATCCCGGATTTTCCCAAGCCCGGCATCCTGTTCTACGACATCTCCACCCTGCTGGCGCATCCCAAGGCCTGGCACGCCACCATCGAGCAGATGGCCGAGACGGTGAAGGCCTACAAGCCCGACGTGCTGGCGGGCATCGAATCGCGCGGCTTCCTGCTGGCGGCGCCGCTCGCGGTGGCGCTGGGCACCGGCTTCGTCATGCTGCGCAAGAAGGGCAAGCTGCCCGGCATCACCGTGCGCCACACCTATGCGCTCGAGTACGGCACGGACACGATCGAGATCCAGGCCGACGCCGTCGACAAGGGCAGACGGGTGGTTCTGGTCGACGACCTGCTCGCGACCGGCGGCACCATGGCTGCCGCCGTCACCCTGCTCGAGCAGGTCGGTGCGGTCGTGCCGGCGGCGGCCTGCATCATCGAACTGACCTTCCTCGAAGGCCGCAAGAAGCTGCCGGTGCCGGTCGAGGCGCTGCTGAAGTACGACTCCTGATCGGGCTGCCTATCGCTGGTCGGCGCGATTGAAGGCGCCGGCGCCGTCGGGCAGGACTGCGAACGACGAGATCACCTGGGCGATCGGCTCGTCCGAGCCCTCGACGAAGAGCTCGACTTCGCCGAAGGCGACGGTTCGTCCGGTCTTGCCGACACGGGCGACGCCGATAACGTCACGTTGAACCGCGGCGCGCATGAAGTTCGTGGTCTGCGAGATCGTCGCCAGTGTGGCGAATCGGCCGAGTTTCTCGCAGATCGCCAGCACCATGATCGTGTCCGACATCGCCATCATGGCCTGGCCGATCACCACCCCGCCCGGCCGGGCCACATGGTCGCTGTACGGCAGGCGAACGCGAACGGCCTCGGCTGACACCTGCTCGATCCTGAGTCTCAGTTCCCAGATCCAGGGGCCGAAATTGCCGCCCGGCGACACCTGGGCCTGTGCCGATTCCAACGTGAAGAACCCCATGCGGCGTTCATGCTAGCATGCCACCGGGAGGAAAGATGATTTCGATTCCAGAGTGCTTTTCCGAGAGCTACGCCGAAGCGCGGACCAAGTTCTGTGGCGCGGCCGCCGAGGCCGGCGGCGCGATCCGTTCCTGGCACAATCCGCACGCCCGGGGCCCCAACGGCGAGGCGCTCTACCTCGATACCGCGCGTTTCGGGTCGGCCGACGCCAGGAACATGCTGGTGCTGATTTCAAGCACGCACGGCGTCGAGGGCCATTGCGGCTCGGGCGCTCAGATCGCATGGCTGCGCACCGGCGGGGCGGCGAAGCTGCCGAGGGACACCGGCGCGCTGATCCTGCATGCGATCAACCCCTACGGCTTCGCCTGGACGCGCCGGGTGACCGAGGACAACGTCGATCTCAATCGCAATTTCGTCGACCACGACAAGGCCTATCCGAAGAACGACGGCTATGCCGCGCTGGCCCACGCTCTCCTGCCGAAGAGCTGGGACGAAGCGGGTCTGGCCGAGGCGCAGCGCGTGCTCGACGCCTACGCCCAGCAGAACGGCGCGTTCGCGTTGCAGGGCGCCATCACCGGTGGCCAGTACAGCCACCCTGACGGCATCTTCTACGGCGGCAGCCGGCCGGGCTGGAGCAACCGCACCCTCCGCGCGATCGCCCGCGCGGAGCTGGGCCGAGCCCGCGAGGTTGCGGTGATCGACTTTCACACCGGTCTCGGGCCGTTTGGCCACGGCGAGCTGATCTGCGCCGTTCCTCCCACAGCCAAGTCGTTCGCGCGCGCCAAGGCCTGGTACGGCGACGAAATGACGTCGCCGGAGGGCGGCACTTCGACCTCGGCGATCGTCGTCGGCGTCATGACCGACTGCTTCCCCCAGGAACTGCCCGACGCCGCGGTGACTCCGATCGCCATCGAGTACGGTACCTACTCGGTGCCGGAAGTGCTGAACGCGGTGCGCGCGGACAACTGGCTGCATCAGCGCGGCGACCTGACGTCGACTCTCGCCCGCACCCTCAAGGCCGACATGAAGGAGCGCTTCTTCCCCGCCGGCGCCAAGTGGCGGGAAATGGTGTGGGCCCGCGCCGATCAGACGATCGGCTGGGCGCTCAAGGGCATGACCGGTGGCTGAGGCCACGGTGCGCTTCGACCGTGGCTGACGTCACGGCGCCGACGATCGCGGATCCCGCGCGGCTGCGGCTGTGGCGGGCGCTGCAGCGTGCGCCGCTATTCTCGGATCTCGACGCCGCCAGCATGGCGGCGATCGAACGCGAGATGACCCTGTTGAACCTGCCGGGCGGCACGCCGCTGTTCCACCAGGGCGAGAACGCCGACGCGGTCTTCGTCGTCGCCAGCGGTTGCCTCGGCGTGTTTCGCCACGACGAGGGCGATGCGCCGGAGGAGCCCAGCCTGATCGCCGAGATCACACCCGGCAACATCGTCGGAGAAATGTCGCTGCTGTCGCACACCATGCGTACGCGCAGCGTAGCGGCGCTGCGCGACAGCGAGGTTTGGCGACTCTCGCGCTCGAGTTTCGATTCGCTCACCACTCACCACCCGGAGGTTCTGCCGGCTCTGATGCGCAACGTCGCGTTGCGCAATGCCATGGGACCGGCCAAGCGGCGGCGCCAGCCGCGTACCTTCGCCCTGCTGCCCACGGGGCCCGATGTCCCCTCTGCCCGCTTCGCGGTGCTGCTGTCGGCGGCGCTGGGCCGCATCGGCGACCAGGTCCAGATGCTGGGGCCGGAATCGCAACGCCGCGAGCCCGACTGGTTTGCGCGCTGCGAGATGGATTCGGCCTTCGTCCTGTACCGCGCCGACGCCACCCTGACGCCCTGGACCCAGCTCTGCCTGCGCCAGGCCGACTGCCTGGTGGTGGTGCGCAACGCCGACAACGACCAGCCGACCCGTGTGCCGTTCGAGATCGAGAGCATGCCGCCCGGCGCCATCTTCCACCGCCGTCGCGAGCTGGTCCTGCTGCACGAGGGCCATGACCCGTCCTCCGGCTCGACGGCGCCGCTACTGGCCGGCGGCTCCTACGGCCAGCACCATCACGTGCGGCTCGACCTGCCGTCGGATTTCGATCGGCTGGCGCGCCTGATCACCGGCCATGCGGTGGGTGTGGTGATGGCGGGCGGCGGCGCGCGTTCCTTCACGCATATCGGCGCGATCAAGGCGCTGCGGGCATCGGGCGTGCCCGTCGACCTGACCGGCGGGACCAGCATGGGCGCGATCGTCGCCGCTGCCGTCGCCGCGCGCTGGAGCGACGAGGAAATGCACGAGCGCTTCCGGCGGGCCTTCGTCGAGGCCAATCCGCTCAGCGACTACACCTTCCCTTTCGTGTCGATGTTCAGCGGCCGGCGGGTGACGCGCCTGCTGCGCGCCGCCTTCGGCGAGAAGGACATCGAGGACCTGATCCTGCCCTTCTACTGCATCACCGGAAATCTCACGACCTCGACCGCCGACAGCCACACCACCGGCCGGCTGTGGCGCTGGCTGCGCGCCTCGGTCTCGCTGCCTGGCGTGCTGCCGCCCTTCAACGATGCCGGAAACGTCCATGTCGACGGCGGCGTGATCGACAATTTCCCGGTGCGCCCGATGCGGCGACTGGGGCGCGGCACGACCATCGGCATCGACATCGACACCGGCGGCGCGCTGTCGGCCGGCGCAGGCGCCGGGGTCGATGATTCGTGGTCGGCCTGGGAATTCTTCCGACGCCTGGTCTGGAAGCGCAAGGAGACACTGCCGATCCCGTCGATCGTGCGCATCCTGCTGCGCTCGGCGCTCGTCGCCAGCGCCGCACGGGCGATGGAGGACCGCGCCGCCGCCGATCTGCTGATCGTGCCGCCGATGACCAGCTACGACCTGCTCGACTGGACCAGCTTCGACGCCGCCATCGAGGTCGGCTACCGAGCCACCATGGAGGCGCTCGACTCCGCCCGTACCCTGCCCACCGGCGCCCGGCTGTTCGTCGCGTGAGCGGCGCATGACCAATCGTGTGCTGGTCGTCGTGCTGGCCGAGACCCGGGCACACGAAGTCACATTCGGCGCCTTCAAGCAGAACCTGCTCGATCGGCTCGGCGCCGATCTCGCACTGTGCGTCGGCGACGGCCCGCGCGAGACGCCCAACCCCTTCTACGATCACGCCAGGTATGTCTGGAAGTTCCCTGAGTCGAGGATGGACGAGGCCGAAGACTGGTCGGCGGCGCTCGACGAGTTGGCGGAGGGCCGCGATTGGCGCTGCCTGCTGGAAATTCCCGACGGCTGGATGGGCGGCGTCAAAGACCCGGTGCATCAATGGCCGGGCGCCGGGCATATTCTGATCGTGTTCCGCGAGTTCCTGCGCCGCCAGATGGAGGCGGCCGGCATACTCGACCGGTACGACTGGTTCCTCATCACCCGCTCGGACATGATGTATCCGATTGCGCATCCGGGCCTCGATCTGCTCTCGCCCGAGTACATCTGGGTACCCGATGGCGAGCGCTGGGGCGGCTTCACCGACCGGCACATGCTGGTGCCGGCGAGATACATCCGCGAGGTGCTCGACCTGACGCGCGACATCTTCGAGCGGCCCGAAGATCTCGCCCGCCGACTGAAGGCGCGCAACCGGGCCTGGAGCACCGAGGCCTTCCTCAAATTCCACCTAGCCGAGACCGGCTTGCTGAAGCACGTGCGCTTCTCGCCCTATTTCATGTACCTGGTGCGCGCGCCGGACGGCCACACGCGATGGTCGGAAGGCGACTACAACGCCCAGCTCAGGGCGTTCATCAAGTACCGCCGGGAATACACCAGCTCGATCGCCCTCCAGGCATTGGTCGTCGAACCCGGCGATTGGCGCCATCTGATCGGCTGGCGGCGCTTCTTCAACTGGCGCATGTATGCCTATTGCCTGATGCGGACCGGCGCCGAGCGGTACGAGCTCCCCGCCCGCCTCCGCTTCCTGCGCATGGTCCGCCGTTTCTTCGTCCTGCTGCTGCAGCCGATCGATACCGGCGCGGTCGATCGCATCCGCTAGAAGAACTTCAGACCGCCGGTGATCTTGTCGACGGTCTTGCGCGGGGCATGCAGGCCTAGTCCGACCAGATTGAGCGCATCGGGCGGCGCCGCGGCAAAGGCCGCACGATTGTCGGAATCGTTGGTGGTCTTGAACATCTCTTCGATGTAGATCGCGGGCTTGAGTTCGCGCGTCAGCGCCCGCGCATGGGTGCGCCGCAGTTCATCGAGCGTGGCGCCAAAGACGAAGATCGGCTCGCGGATCAGCGCGCTGTAGGCCCGCCCCGTTCCATCCACGTAAGGTTCTCCCTTGAGAAGGCTCTCCGTGGCCGCCAGCCCGCCGGCGAGAAAAGCCGCGACATTGGCGACTTGCCACGGCGCGAGGTCCCGACGCAGGACCAGCGCCGTCTTGGTTTCATAGATCATGGGCTTGATATCGCATCCCCGGCGGCTCAAATCTTGAACGATCGTGCAGCCCGCCATCGCTTCCCCGGACCGGATTCGCTTCGACCAGCCCAAGGCTGGCCTGCAGCGTCTCAGCGCCCGCTTTGGCGGTCACGCCTACGATCTGCACCGGCACGAAACCTATGCGGTGGGCCTGACGATCTGGGGCGCCCAGTCCTTCCACTACCGCGGCAGCCTGCGCACCAGCCAGGCCGGCCAGGTCATGATTATCCATCCCGACGAAGCCCATGACGGCCATGCCGGAGTAGAGCGCGGCTTCGCCTATCGCATGCTCTATGTCGATCCTGGCGCCGTCAGCGCGGCTCTCGAGGGCGCCCCGCCGCCTTTCGTGCCCGAGGTCGTGACCGAGGACCCCGTGCTCGCCGGGTTGCTGGGCGAGGCCTTCGGTGATTTCCCGCGCCCGCTCGAGCCGCTGGCGCAGGACGCCATCGTCGGACGGCTGGCCGATCGGCTGGCTGCCCGCAGCGACGGTCGACGGCCGCGGCCGGGGCCTGCAGCACGGCGCGCTGTCACGCTGGCCCGCGACTTCCTCGATGCCGAAGCGCATCGCACTGTCGCCTCCGAGGAACTGGAGCGGCTTTGCGGCCTCGACCGGTTCGCCCTGGCACGGCATTTTCGAGCCGTGCACGGCACGTCCCCTCACCGCTATCAGATCGGGCGTCGGCTTCTCGAGGCGCAGAAACTGATTGCCGAGGGCGTGAAGTCCGCCGAAGCCGCGGCCGCGACGGGGTTCGCCGACCAGAGTCACCTCACCCGGCACTTTGCGGCGAGATTTGGAGTCACGCCGGGGCGCTGGGCCACGCTGGCGCGGGCTTGAATGGCCCCGCAAATGCAGGCAGCGTGACGGTGCAAGGAGTCCGGCGCCGATGTCCGCGAAAGTTCTGATCGTCGTTCTCGCCGAGACGCGCGCCCATGAGCTGACCTTCCCGCTGTTCAAGGAGAACTTCCTCGACCGGCTGGGCGCCGACCTCGCCCTCTGCATCGGCGACAACGCGCGCGAGACGCGCAACCCGTTCTACGACACGGCCAGGTACATCTGGCAATACAAGGAGCCCGACGATTGGACCGTGGCCTTCGACGAGTATGCCGGGGGTCGCGACTGGCGGGTCCTGCTCGAGCTGCGCGACCAGTGGCTGGGCGGCATCAAGCATCCGACGCTGCAGCATCCCGGCAGCGCGGGAATCCTGGTGTTCTTCCGTGAATTCCTGCGGCGAAAATTCGAGGAGACAGGTGCCCTCGAGGCCTATGACTGGCTGATCATCACCCGCTCGGACTTCATGTGGCCGATGCGGCACCCCGGCCTGGAGCTGTTCTCTCCCGAGCACGTCTACGTGCCCGACGGCGAGCGCTACAACGGCTTCACCGACCGCCACATCATGGTGCCGAAGCGCTTCTTCAAGCCATTCCTCGACGTGGCGCGCGATGTCTTTGCCGATCCCGTAGCCCTCGCCAACCGCATGAAGGCTCTGGGACGGCCGAACTGGAATCTCGAATCGTTCATAAAATTCCGCTTCGGCGAGCTCGGGCTGCTGCGCCACGTGAGCTTCTTCCCCTATTTGATGTATTCGCTCCGGCCTTCGACTGGCACGACGCGATGGACCGGCGGCACCTACAGTCACGAGCACCGCTACTTCATCAAGTACCCGACCGAGTACAACAACTCGCGCATTCTGCAGAGCCTTGTCGTCGAGGATGCCCACTGGCGCCACCTGATGGGCACGCCCCGCTTTCGGAACTGGCGCATGTATTTCTACGCCTGGATGCGAGCCCACACCGAGCAGCCCTTCATGCCCAAGCGCCACCAGTTCCTGAGACTGCTGCGACGTTTCTGGATCCTGATGGCCCAGCCGCTGGAGACCGGCAAGCTCGACCGGCTGCGTTAGGAGCGTCGACGCAGCTTCGAAACCGCACGCGCGGCGGTTTGGCGGAAATTCGCCAGCGAGCGGCGCAGCGGCCAGCCGAGCCGGTAGAAGCCTTCGCCGAACCGCCGCGTCCGCCGGATGTCCTCGATGCTCGAGCGCACCAGCTTGCCCATGCCCGCCGGGCTGAACCATTGTTCCCAGACCCGTCGCGCCTCCCCGGCCATGGCGTCCCAGCGCGGTAGCGCCTCCTGACAGATCGCCGGCAGCCGCCCGAGATCGCGCTCACGCACTCGCAGGCTGAAGGCGTCCCAGTCGATCCCGGCCGGTGGCACCCAGGCGTCGGACAGGATCACCGGCACCCGGCCGCTCTGCATGGTCTCGAACAACCGGAACGTCGAGGTGCCGATGCCGCGCGGGCAGAGCACGTAGCGACTCTGCAGGATCTTCCGGGCATATTGCTGTTTGAAGGCGCGATGGCCGCCGGTATCTGTCCAGAAGGGCTGCGTGCGCTCGATCAGCACGTCGTCGCGACCGTAATTCGCCGCGAACAGCTGTCCACGTGTCTTCGAGGTCAGGTTGCCCTGGAATGTGAAGAGATAGCGGAAGTCTGGCGCCGCGTCCGCCGGCCCGATGAATTCATTGAAAGACTGCATGTAGCAGCTGGTGCGGTGGCGCGACGGGCTGAACAGCAAGCGGCGCAGCGAGCAGTAGAGCCCGGGGAAGAGACCGAGCGGCGTGTCCTGGGTATCGAACACGAAGCATTTGTCGGGATGCTCGGCATAGGCACCCGAGCGGGCCACGGCGGCGATCGTGTCGGGATAGGGCGCCTTGCAGTCCGCCAGGGTGATCAGGACGGTGTCGGCGTCGGCCATGGAGGACACGAGCTCGACATGGCCGGCCTGCTGCCAGGTTCCGGCAAGGCCCCGCCACTGGCCGCGCGCCCAGTCGGATTCGTGACTGGTTTCCATGAAGAGCCGCATCGCCGTTGGACTATCACGGATAATGCGAGACGGTACAGCCGCGTGGCGCCGGCCCCTCAATGCAGAAGCCCCGCACCTGAGAGTGCGGGGCTTTGCCACTTTACGACAATCTATCTGCGCTCAGCGGCTATAGCCCGCCATTGACCACCAGGCACTGGCCCGACACGTAGTCGCTGTCGGGGCTGCAGAACAGGTAGACCGAGCCCGCCGCCTCGGTGGGCAGGCCACCGCGGCCGAGCGGAATCATCTGGTTCATGGCGGCGATGCGGCCGCCCTGGACGCCGATCTTGACCTTGCGGCCCTGGACTTCGATCTCGCCGTCCTCGCCTTGCGCGAGCGGCTTCGTCAGGCGGGTCTGGATGTAGCCGAACGCAACGGCGTTGACCGTGACGTCGTAGCGGCCGAACTCCTTGGCCAGCGTCTTGGTCAGGCCGATGATGCCTGCCTTGCCCGCCGAGTAGTTCGACTGGCCGGCATTGCCGTTCACGCCCGAGGTCGAGGAAATGTTCACGACCTTGCGCACGACACGCTTGCCCTCGGAACGCTCCTTCTCGACGGCCTGGCGGAAATGCTGCTGAAACGCGCGCAGGACGCGAAACGGCGCGGTCAGGTGAACGTCGAGGATTGCGTACCACTGCTCGTCGGTCATCTTCTGGATCACCGAGTCCCACGTGTAGCCGGCATTGTTCACCACGACATGGCAGTCGCCGAAGGCGTCCACCGCCGTCTTGACGATGCGGTCGCCGAAGTCGGGCTTGGCGACGTCGCCGTTGCAGGCAACCGCCTTGCCGCCCATCTTGATGATCTCCTCGACCGTCTCCTTGGCGGGGGCGTCGTCGATGTCGTTGATCACCACCTTGGCGCCGTCGCGCACCAGACGCAGCGCGATCTCCTTGCCGATGCCACGTCCCGAACCGGTGACGATCGCCACCTTGCCGTCCATCTGACCCATTGTCCTGTCCTCTCTTTGAAGCCCGCGTCTAGTTCGGCGCGCCTAGTTCAATGCCACAGTGGCGTCGCCCTGTAGCGTGTCCTGGCCGTTCTGGTTGGTGCACTTGACCTCGAGGTCGACCAGCTTCTGGCCGTTTTCCTCGCGCTTGCCGGTGACTTTGCCGCTGACGGTGATCACGTCGCCCACCCAGGTGATCGAGGTGAAGCGCGTACCGAGCTTGCGGACCTGGGCTTGCGGCACATACGAAGTGACGATGCGGCCGAGAAAGGCCATCGACAGCATGCCGTGCGCGAAGACGTCCTTGAAACCGAACTTCTTGGCGAAATCGATGTCGACGTGGATCGGATTGTGATCGCCCGAGCCGCCGCAATAGAGGGCGAGCTGATGGCGGCTGATCGGCGGCAGCACGATCGGCTTGATGACGTCGCCGACCTTCACGTCGGCGAATTTCGGGGCAGTGACGGTTGCCATGATTTCCTCCCTCACTTCTTCGCGGCGTCGGGATTGCGCACGACGGTGATGCCCTTGGCCTTGGCTACCGGCTTGCCGGACTGGTCCTTGAGCTCGGTCTCGCTGACCACGAACCAGAGCGCGCCGCCCTTCTTGTCGTAGATGTCGACCACCTTCTGCTGGCAGGTGATCCTGTCGCCGACATGCACCGGCGCGAGATACTCGTAGTGCTGCTCACCATGCAGGATCAGGCCGATATCGACGTTGAGCAGGCGCAGCAGCCCGCCCTTGTCGGGATCGTCGTTGGTGACGGCGGTGAGATAGGTCGGCGGCGCAGGGATCGCGCGGTAGCCGGCGGCCTTGGCTGCGGCCTCGTCGACGTAGATCGGGTTCTCTTCGCCGATGGCCTTGCAGAACAGACGGATCTTGCCTGCCTCGACCGTGGTCGTGAAGGCGTTGAACTTGTGACCGATGAGCTTCTTGTCGAGCTGCATGCCCCTCTCCTCCCTTCCCTGACGTAAAAAACCCTCCCTCCGGTCGCCCGGAGAGAGGGTCTTTGGTTCGTCGAATTACTCGTAGCGGCCGACGATGGCGACGCTCGACACGTTCTCGCGCGGCGCGCCGCCGAGATTGTGCGTCATGCCGATCTTCGGGTCCTTGAGCTGGCGCGCGCCAGCCCGGCCCTGGAACTGCAGGTACATCTCGTAGAGCATGCGCAGGCCCGAAGCGCCGATCGGGTGGCCGAAGCACTTCAAGCCGCCGTCGATCTGGCAGGGGATGGTGCCGTCGGCATCGTAGAAGCCGTTGAGCACGTCCTTCCAGCCCTCGCCCGGCTTGGAAATGTGCAGGTCTTCCATGGTCACCAGCTCGGTCACCGAGAAGCAGTCGTGCACCTCGAACATCGAGACTTCCTTGCGCGGGTCCTTGATGCCGGCCTCTTCATAGGCCTTCTTCGAGGCGATGCGGGTGGTGTGGAAGTAGCTGCCGTCCCACGAGTTGTGGCCCGACTCCGAGCCGTTCGAGACCGAGAGCTGCAGCGCCTTCACCGAGACGATGTTCTGCTTGCCCATCGCCTTGGCTATCTCGGGCGTGGTGACGATCGCCGCGGCCGCGCCGTCCGACACGCCGCAGCAGTCGAACAGGCCGAGCGGGCTGGAGATCATCGGCGCGTTGAGAATGGTCTCCATCTCGACGGCCTTCTGCAGATGCGCCTTCGGGTTCTTGGCGCCGTTCTGGTGGCTCTTCCACGACACGTGGCCGATCGCCTTCTTGAGGTCCTCGGCCGACACGCCGTGCGCGGCCATATAGGCGGTGGCGAGTTGGGCGAAGTTGCCCGGCGCCGTGCCGTTGGCGCTCCACAGCGCCTGCAGCGGGCCGCCGCGGCCACCCGGCAGACCGCCGTAGCCGGTGTCCTTGAGCTTCTCGACACCCAGCGCGATGGCGATGTCGGCCGCGCCGGAGGCGACGGCATAGCAGGCGCCACGGAAGGCCTCGGTGCCCGAAGCGCACATGTTCTCGACATGCGTCACCGGGATGTTGGGCAGGCGCAGCGTCGTCGACATCGGGATGCCCGACTTGCCGACGTGAACCTCGTCGATCGCGGTCGAAAACCAGGCGGCATTGAGCTGCTTGGGATCGATGCCGGCGTCGGCGATCGCCTCCTTGTAGGCCTCGAGCATCAGCTCTTCGGCGCCGCTGTCCCAGCGCTCGCCGAACTTCGAGCAGCCCATTCCCAGAATTGCGACCTTGTCCTTGATACCCCGTGCCATGCTGGACTCCTTGGGTAGAGAGAGTGGAATTCTACGCCTTTTGACGGTGGATGACTAAGCCGGAGCGGCCTTCCAGAAGTACCTCTTGAAGCCGCCGCGCATGATGTCGTTGTCGCGGATGCGGAAGGTCATGCGCATCTTGCCGCCGACCTTGACCTGTTCCTTGTCGCTGTCGGTGAAGTCGGCCATGAAGCGTCCGCCCTCGGGGAAGGTGATCATGCCGTAGTAGGCCGGCGGATCCGGCGAGTAGGTCAGCGAATCGGCGGTGAACGACATCACGTTCGCCTCCAGCCCGGACATGCGATGCGGCTCCTGGCTGTCGATCGCATGACAGTTCGGATTGACGCAGACCTGGCTGCGCGGGAACTGCACCGTGCCGCACACCTTGCACTTGCCGCCGACCAGTCCGTAGATCATGTCGCGCTTGCGCCACAGGACGGACAGCGCGGTCTTCTTGTCGAACTCCGCGCGCATGCCCTTGTCGATCGGCAGCATCTCGTTGAAGGCGAGGAACTTCATGTAGTTCTTCTCTTCCTTCCGGCGCGCCAGCCAGCCCGACACGCCGCGGCGCTTCGGCAGCTTGGCGTTCTCGGCCGTGACCTCGAACACCAGCACGTCGACGCCCTGGCCGAAGGCCACGATCATGATCTTGTCGCCCGCCTTCGCCGTCTCCAGCGCATCGACCAGCATGACCAGCGCATGGGCGCAGCCGGTGTCGCCGAGATTGGCGCCCAGCAGGTCGCGCACCGCGCCTTCGGCGACGCCGCAGATCTTGGCCATCTGCTTGGGCACCGCCGGCATCGGGCTCGGCATGATGAAGTGAGTGATGTCGCTGCCCTTGAGCTTGGCGGTCGCGAGGCCGGCCTTGATCACGGGCGGCACGATCTTCGAGTAGCCCTCGTCGCGGATCCAGCGCTCTTCCCAGCCGTAATCGAAGTCGCTCTCGTCGCCGCGGAAGTGATCGACGAAGTCCATCGACACCGAGTGATGTCCGATCAGCTTGGCGATCACGTTTTCGGTGCCGCAAAGCAGCGCCGCGGCGCCGTCGCCGTAGTTGAGTTCGTTGGCCGACGCGACGCGCGCCAGGCGCTTGTCGGCGGCGGCAACGAGAGACGGTGCGCCGTCCCGGGAGGCGTTGAGACCGGCCATTAGCGCCGAGGTGCCGGCCTTCAGCGAGCCCGCGACATCCGACGCCGAGAGGTTCTGTTCGATCGACAGCGCCGTGCCGATAACGCCGGCGTTCTGGCGATCCTTGAAGGGATGCGTGGTCGATGCGAAGTACAGGTTCCGGACGTCCTCGGGCTTGTGGCTCGTCAGGCAGTCGCGCGCCGCCTCGACCGCCATGGTGATCGAATCCTCGTCCCAGTTGGCCATCGAGCGCTCGCCCTTGGCGAGGCCGCGCAGGCCGGCGGCGAACCACTTGTTGGCGTCATAGACGGCCTGCCGGTTGAGGCGCAGGCGCGGGACATAAGCGCCGTAAGCAACGATTCCGACCATCTTGCCTTCCTCCAGAACCCAATGAACGCCCGTTCAGCCGGTCTTAGCGCGCCGGCCCGACGCGGGCAAACGGAACTACCTTCCGCCCTGCGGAGGCGCCTGCGGGGGCATTTCCCGCACCAGATTGCGGTACCCGGCGCCCTCGGGAATGTGCAGGAACTTCTTGCCGTCGCGCACCTCGACCCAGGGCTGGACGGTGACGATCTTGCGCTCGGTCGCCTGGCTCAGCGCGCCGGTCACCGTGCCGCCCTCGGCCAGCAGTTCGAGGTTCTTGGTCGTGGCATGCACCAGCGTGCGCTTGCCGGCCTTCGCCTCGTCGATCGCCTGCTGCGCGCCGATCCACACCGAGTCGGTCGACTCCGAGCCGTCGTGCAGCGCGAGCTGATCCTCCGGCGCCTCGGCCAGGTAGAACCAGGTATCGAAGCGCTTCGGCACGAAGGTCGGCGTGATCCAGTGCGCGTAGGGCGTCATCAGGTCGGTCGCCAGTTCGAGATCCTCGGCCTCGACCATGTCGAGGATGCTGGCC
>JBGAIW010000013.1:0-62678 GCA_044225265.1 Reyranella sp. | reverse complement strand
GTGCCGCTGTCCTTCATCAAGGTCAACGACAACGTCTCCTTCAAGCTGTTCGGCACCATCGGAACCCAGTACGTCGAGCGAAACCTCAACTACGGCATTCCCAACAACAACTACTGGGACTGGCAGGTCGGCCTGACCGCCACCGTCTACGGCTTCGATCTCACCGCCGCCTATACCGGCACCGACATCGCCGTCCAGGACTGCGGCGGCACACAGAACTGCGCAAGCCGCGTCATCTTCTCAATCTCAAAGACGTTCTGACGCTCCCCTGCCCCGCATGGCCGACGACAAATCGGCTATGCGGGGCCTACAAGGAGCCGCCTTCATCCGTCTCGAAACCCTACGCCGCCGCTTCTAGATAGAGCGGCGAGAGGAGTTCGAACCGATGTCGATGTCCGCCAAGACGGTCCTGCTCGCCCTGCTCGTCCTGCCGGGAGTCACCGCCGTCGAAGGTGAGCCGGCCAGCAAAGCCCGTTCGCCCAAGGCGACCCAACCTGAACTTCATGCCGAGATCGGCGCCGCCAGTCCCCAACCGATTCGCTGCCGGATCTATTTCGGATGCGCGCCGGTCGCGCGCACCGCCAGCGCTACCGGCCATCCCGTGCCGGAGCAGTGACCATGACCGTAGCTCCCCCGACCCTCATGCCGGTTGAACGCGCGCCCGCCTCCCCCGCTCTCGGGCGGGCCGGAGCGACCGCCGCAACAATTCTTTGCCTGGCGCTGCTGGCCCTTCTGGTCGTGACGGTACGGGTCTTCGTTTTCCTGCACTTCCACGGCGATTCCGGTGTCGTGGACGGGCTATTTCAACTGCTCCGCGGCAACCTGGGCTTTTGATCCGCCGCCCACGCACGGGGGCTCGCCGTATAGGAATCCCATAGGAATTCGCGATAACGTCCTGAAACCGATTGACCCTGCGGGCTGGCGGCGCAATACCCGCGCGCTTCGCCGGGGCGTTGTCCGGCAGGGATCGAGGCCCAGGTCGGCATGTCCGTGGACGCAGTCGCCAATCACAGAAGCAGCAGCCGTACGTCGACTCTCACCCTCGCCGCTTTGGGCGTGGTGTTCGGCGACATCGGCACCAGCCCGCTCTACACGATGAAGGAATGCTTCAGCGACTATACCGGCCTGAAGCCGGTACACGAGGATGTACTCGGCATCCTGTCGTTGATCACCTGGGCGCTGATCGTCGTCGTCACCCTGAAATATGTCGCGGTCGTGATGCGCGCCGACAACCGCGGCGAGGGCGGCGTGCTCGCCCTGATGGCACTGGTGTCACGACGCTCCGAGATCTCGGCACGCAACCGCGCGGTCTATCTGACGCTCGGTATGGCGGGTGCGGCTCTCTTCTACGGCGACTGCCTTCTGACGCCGGCGATCTCGGTGCTGAGCGCCGTCGAGGGACTGAACGTCGCCACGCCGGCCTTCGAGCCGATGGTCGTGCCGATCGCCCTGGGGGTGCTGATCGCGCTGTTCGCCGTGCAGCGCTTCGGCACCGCCGGTATCGGACGCTGGTTCGGGCCGATCATGGTGATCTGGTTCGCCGCCCTGTTCGTGCTGGGCGTTCGCCAGATCGTCGATCGGCCGGAAGTGCTGATCGCGCTGTCGCCGCACGAGGCGGTGCAGTTCGCGATCCGTCACAAGTTCGTGGCCTTCATGGCGCTGGGCGCCGTCACACTGGCCGTCACCGGCGCCGAGGCGCTCTACGCCGACATGGGCCATTTCGGGCGCAAGCCGATCCGATTCGCCTGGCTGATCATCGTGCTGCCGGCGCTGCTGGCGAACTACTATGGCCAAGGGGCGCTGCTGCTCAGCGAAGCGAGCGCGCTGGAAAATCCGTTCTTCCTTCTGGCGCCGGGCTGGCTTCTTTATCCGCTGGTCGTGCTGGCGACGGTGGCGACGGTGATCGCCTCGCAGGCCACGATCTCCGGCGCCTTCTCGATGGCGCAGCAGGCTGCGCTGCTGGGCCTCAGCCCGCGCATTCGCGTGCAGCACACCTCGGCCAGCGAGTACGGCCAGATCTACGTGCCGGCGGTGAACTGGCTGCAGCTCGCCGGCGTGGTCGCGCTGGTGCTGGCGTTCAAGTCGTCGACCAACCTCGCCGCAGCCTACGGCATCGCCGTGACCGGCACCATGCTGGTCACCACCGTGCTGGTGTTCGCCATGGCGGTGCGCGTCTGGAAGTGGGGCTGGCCGCTGTCGCTGCTGGTGCTGGGCGGCTTCATGGCGGTGGACGCGACCCTGATGGCATCCAACATGCTGAAGTTCGTGCAGGGCGGCTGGGTGCCGCTGGCGCTCGCGGTCCTGATCTTCACCGCGATGTGGACCTGGATGCGCGGCCGCACGGCGGTAGCGGCGCGCGAGAACGAGAACGCGCTGCCGATGGAGCAGCTGCTGGCCAGCATCACGCCGTCGCGCGTCCATCGTCCGCAAGGCACGGCGGTCTATCTCACGGCCTTCTCGGGCAACGCGCCGAACTGCCTGCTGCACAATCTCAAGCACAACGAGGTGCTGCACGAGCAGGTCGTGCTGCTCACCGTGCAGGTGCCCGACGAGCCCTATGTGCCGCCCAACGCGCGGGCCGAAGTGAAGCATCTCGGCAAGGGCGTGCATCATGTCCTGTTGCGCTACGGCTTCATGGAACAGCCCGACGTACCACGCGACCTTGCGCCGCTCGCCGATCGCGGCGTGCCGGTCGACCCGATGCGCACGTCCTACTTCATCGGCCGCACCAGCTTCGTCGCCGCCGAGAAGCCGCTGCTGCCGCGCTGGCAGGAAAAACTGTTCCTGGCGCTGGCGCGCCTCGCCTCCAGCGCCGGCGACTTCTTCGGCCTGCCGACCAACCGCGTGGTCGAGCTGGGCAGCCGCATGGAGATCTAGGCCAAGTCGCTGATATCCAAGGGAAAATTGCACTCCCTGTGAGTCCTGCGCGGCCGGCGAATACGACATAAACAAGCCGGAATCGGGCGGCGATAATGGGCGCCGGGATGATGCGGCGTATCTGAATGGGCGAACGGCCCACTCTTCTGGTCACGACAAGACTCGGTGTGCGGCCGCTGGGCGTGCGCGGCGAGCCGCTGCACGCTGTGGCGGGCCAACTTCTGGCGGTGATCCGCCGCCGCCTCGGACCCGAGACCGCCGAGATCCTCGCCGATCCGCAATTGCGCGAGAGCGGCGACGGCATCGACTGGTACGCGCAGCGCGACGGACAGGTTCGTCGCTTCGGCGAGCTGAGCGACAGCGAGCGCTCCGACCTGCTGACCAAGGCCGAGGGCCGGCTGGAGGCGATCCGTGGCCTCGGCAGCCAACTCGAAGCTTCGACCTCGAGCGACGAGGCGCGCCTGATCGGCCGCTCCCTGCTGCTTGCCACGCGCCGGCCGTCCGACGACTTCCTCTATGCCGTCGGCGGCGAACCGGTGATCGTGGCCTGGGGCTACGAGGCCGATGCCGCTGCAAGTCTGCAAGGCTTCCTGCCGCCCGCAGTTCCGCGGGTGGCGCCGCCCGCCCCGGCCGCGACCCTGGCGAGCGCACCGGCGGTATTGGCGCCGGCCCGGCTCGGCTGGTCGCGTTTCCTGAGCGCGCTGCTGTTCGGTCTGCTGCTGCTTCTTCTGCTGTTGCTGACCTCGTGGCTGCTGCGCGCCTGCGCGCCGGTCGATCCGGACGTAAATGTCGCCACCCTGGAGACGCCGGCGCCGCCCGCGCCCGAGCCGCCGGAGGACCCGACGCCGCTGCTCAAGACTTCGCTCGACGAGGCACAGGCCGACGAAAGGAAGCTGCACGCCGAACTCGCGTCGCTGCAGGACGACCTCAAGAAGAAGCTCGACCAGTGCAAGCCGGTCGAGCCGCCCAAGGTCGTGGCCCCGCCGCCGCCGCCCAAGCCCGTCGAGGCGCCGCCGCCACCGCCCGCCCCCCAGGCCTCGGCACCGCCGGTCAACCGGCCGCCGCCCGGCCTGCTGCCCTGCGACTGGTCGGGCGACTCGGGCGGCGAGGGCGTCACGCGCAACAAGCACTATCTCGGCGACAAGCCGGGCTTCGTGGCGATCAACTACAATCTCTACGTCAAGCCGGACGATATAAGAGTGATCTATCGCGGCCGGCAGATCGCCGGCACCCACGGGCCGCGTTCGGGCCGCGGCGGCTTCGGCTTCGACTGGAACCCGGTGGCCGGGGATTATTCGGTCGAAGTCATCGTAACAGGGGAACAGTGGGGAACCCGCTGGACCTACAACATGTCCTGCCCCCGGACCGGACGCTAGGAACTGACAATGGCTGCGGGCCCCCTTCTCTCCAGTGAACCGCTGCAGCGCTACCGCGCGCTCGGCGCCGCGGGCGATCCGGTATGGCGCGCCGCGGGCCAGTTGCGCGCGGCGATCGCCCAGCGCCTGAGCCGCGAGCACGCCGACCTGCTGGCGGTGCCGGAGGTCGACCCGTCGGGCCGGCGCATCGACTGGTACGCGCCGTTCGACGGCGAGGCGCGTCGGCTGGCCGATCTCGGCGAGGCCGAGCGCGCCCAGTTGCTCGACAAGGTGCAGCGCCTGCACGCCGACATGGCGCGGCTGGCCGACCAGATGGAAGCGCCGGAGAAGTCGGGCGCCGAACGCAACTTCGCCCGCCTGCTGCGCCACGCCTTGAGCGCACCCGGCGAGGAAACGCTGCATGTGGTCGACGGCCGTCCGGTGATGACCTTCTGGGGCTTCGCCGCCGACGCGACCCTGCCCGGCGTGTTCCTGGCCACCGCGCCGGTACCGTCGCCGCAGGGCCTGCCGCCCAGATTCGCGCCGCCGCCCGAGGCGGTGATGGCCTCGGCGCCGGCCGCGGCGATGGCAATGCCGGGCGCACGCACGGCGTGGTGGCAATGGTTGCTGCTGGCCGCGCTCCTTCTGCTGCTGCTGGCGTTCCTGGCGTGGCTGGTCCGACCCTACCTGCCGCACATCGAGGGCCGCCTCGAGGCCGAGGCGCGCGATGCGGCACTCGGCCTGTCGGTGCGCCAGCCGGCCGAGCTGCAGCAGGCACGCTTCGACACGCTGCGCCGCGACAACGAACGGCTACGCCTCGAACTCGCCCGCCTGACCGACGAGATTGCGCAGCGCGGCGGCGATTGCGCCGTGGGCATCGTCGTCCCCGGCGGCGTGATCGTTGGGTCGGTCGAGGGCAAGCAGACCGACAAGCCGATCGAGCGCGGCGCCGGCCCCGACGCGAACGTCGCCACCGCACCCGACGGCAAGAACGGCCCGAAGCCGGACGACAAGGGTCAGCTCAAGGGGCCGGACAAGAGCGAGAACCAGAAGGACGGCGTGAAGGACGGGCCCAAGGATGGGCCGAAAGAAGCGCAGAAAGACGAGCCCAAGCCGATGGTCGTGCCGCCCGAGGCCAGGCAGAAGCAGGACCTCGGATTCCTGAAAGGCGACTGGCGCTCGCGCACCGGGCTCGCCACCGCGACCGGCGAGAACGACATCCGCCCGAACTACACGCTCGACGACAAGGGCAAGGGCAAGGTGAGCTTCGTGCAGAAGAACGGCGCCACCTGCGAGGCCCCGGCCGAGGCGCGCTGGGATTCGGGCAAGCTGGTGATCGAAGAGAAGGCCAATCCGAAATGCACCGACGGCAAGACCTACGCGCGCAACACGGTGAACTGCGAGGTCGGCGCCGACGGCACGGCACAATGCAAGGGCAGCCAGCCCGGCGACCAGCGCAGCTACAACGTGCAGATCGGCCGCTGACTGCCTAGACTGAAACCCAGCAACATCCAGGTGACATGAGCGACCTTGCCCGCCTGCCGAGCTATCCCAGTCCGACGACGCTGATCGCGCGGTCGGGGATCCAGTTCCTCGATTTCGGCTTCGACGCCACGAAGCTGCGCGTGCGCGAATGGGGCTTCCACGACGCCAAGTCGGCCGAATCGGTCGACGACCTGGTACAGCTCGACTTCGACGAGGCGCACGGCCAGTACGAGGTGGTCGAGGCCGGCCGCCGTCGCGCCGCCGAGCCCAACCTCGTCGTCACCGCCAAGGACGCGCTGGCGCCGTTCCTCGACAAGTGGGTGCCGGTGCCGTTCCTGCAGGTGCGGCCCAACAACCAGTTCCGCGAGGGCCCGGCCGACTGGGCGCGCATTCGCGTCGTCGACCTCGAGGCGCGCTACGGCGAGGGCTTCCGGGACGAGCAGGGCAATCGCTATCGCGCGGTGCTGGCGTTCGACACCGGCCTGATCCCCGAGGCCGAGGGCCGCGCCTATCTGGCGCCTTCCTCCAAGGACGTCACCGCCGGCGCGCTGTTCGCGCTCGCCCCCCAGCAGCGCGCCAATCACTGGCTGCTGCGCCAGGGCTGGATGAACCAGTGGCTCGAGGAGCTTTTCCGCGAGATCCATCCGCGCGCCACGGTCGAGGAGATCGAGAACGATATCAAGCAGAAGCCGCAGGAGGCGAGCGCACGCTACCTCGCCTTCCTCGGCCTGCTCGCCCAGGTGATCCACTTCCCGCCGATCAAGCTGGTCGGCGACGCCGAGCGGCCGGGCCGCGGCGCGATCGAGGTCGACCTCGTGCTCGACGTCGGCAACTCGCGGACCTGCGGCCTGCTGATCGAGGCGGCGGGCGATCTCGGCGTCAACCTCAACGATTCCTACGAGCTGGCGCTGCGCGACCTCTCGCATCCCGAGAGCGTGCACGCCCGGCCGTTCGAATCGCGCGTGGAATTCGCCCAGGCCTGGTTCGGCAAGAACCACCTGTCGCGGCTGGGCGGCCGCGCCGACGCCTTCGTGTGGCCGACCATGACCCGCGTCGGACCCGAGGCGACGCGGCTCGCCGCCCGCCGCCGCGGCACCGAGGGCAATACCGGCATGTCGAGCCCCAAGCGCTATCTGTGGGACGAGGAGCCGCAGCAGCGCGAATGGCGCTTCAACGTCGCCTACGCCCAGGACCAGACGGCGATGCCGGCCGCCGCCGGGCCGATGGCGCAGCTGATCAACCAGAAGGGCGAGCCGCTGCACCTGGTCGAGCCCGAGGCCGACTCGGCCGACCACCTGCCGGTGTTCGAGCCGCTCTATTCGCGCTCCTCGATCATGACCTTCTCGCTGACCGAGATCCTGCTGCAGGCGCTGACCCTGATGAACTCGCCACAGCAGCGCGGACGGCGCGCCCATGCCGAGATGCCGCGGCGGCTGCGCCGCATCGTGCTCACCCTGCCGACCGGCATGCCGCTCGCCGAGCGCCTGATCTTCCGCAAGCGCGCCGAGGCCGCGCGCGACCTCGTCTGGATGATGATGGGCTGGAAGCTCGACGATGCCGCCGCCCCCGCCCCGCGCGTGCTGACCGACTGGGACGAGGCCTCGTGCACGCAGCTCGTCTATCTCTACACCGAGGTGGCGCGCAATTTCGGCGGCGATGCCCGTCGTTTCTTCCAGATCGCGCGCAAGCCGCGCGGCCAGACCGGCGACGGCACGCTCAAGATCGCCAGCATCGATGTCGGCGGCGGCACCACCGACCTGATCGTCAATTCCTATCGCCTGGAAGGCGCCGGCACGTCGGTGACGCTGTTCCCCGAGCAGCGCTTCCGCGAGGGCTTCAGCGTCGCCGGCGACGACATCCTGTTGCGCGTCGTGCAGGGCCATGTCCTGCCGCCGATCGAGGCGGCGCTGCGCACCGCCGGCATCGCCAATCCGGCCGACCTGATGGCCGAGCTGGTGGGTGGCGACCGCGGCGGCGAGGACGTGATCCAGCGCAATCTGCGCCAGCAGTTCGCGCTGCAGATCGCCCATCCGATCGCGCTGGAATTCATGCGCGCCGCCGAGGCCTACGATCCCGCCTCGGGCACGGTGTCGGACGAGCCCCGTACCTACGACTCCTTCTTCCCGGGCGGCGCCAAGCCCTCGGCCGAGGTCGTGCAGTTCGTCAACGAAGCCGCCCGCAAGCGCGGCGCCCGGGACTTCGACCTGCGCGCCACCGTGTTCCCGGTCGACCTGCCGGCGCTCGACAAGACGGTGCGCGCCGAGATGGGCCGCGTGCTGGCCCCGCTCGCCGAGATCGTGCACGCCTACGACTGCGATGTGCTGTTGCTTTCGGGCCGGCCGTCGCGCCTGCCCGGCATCCGCGCGCTGCTGATGGAGCTGCTGCCGCTGCCGCCCGAGCGGGTGATCGCGCTGCACGAATATCGCGTCGGCGCCTGGTATCCGTTCCGCGACGCGCGCCTCAGGGTCGAGGATCCCAAGACCACGGTCGCCGTCGGCGCCATGATCGCCGCACTCGCCCAGTCGCAGTTGCCGGATTTCTCCTTCCGCTCCGACCTGCTGCGCTCGCGCTCGATCGCCAAGTTCATCGGCAAGCTCGACGGTGGCGGCCGGCTGCAGAAGGAAGACCTCGTCTACAGCGACGTCGATCTCGACAACCGCGAATACGAGCTGCCCGAGGTCGCCTTCGAGTTCCGCGGACCCATGTGGCTCGGCGCCCGCCAGCTCGATCTCGTGCGCTGGCCGGCGGCCCGGCTCTATGCGCTGGAATTCGCCAAGCCCGAATATGCCGAGCGCCACGCGCGCGAGGTGCCGTTCCGCATCGCCCTGGCGCGGGTCAAGCCCAAGGACAAGGACTCGGGCGACGTCGAGCGCTTCCGCCTGCGCCAGGTCACCAACCGCGACGGTCGCGCCGTGGCGCTCGACCGCCTGACGCTCCGACTGCAAACCCTGCCGCGTCGAGAGGGCTACTGGCTCGACACCGGCATGCTCAAGACAGGCTGACCCGGTCATGGACACCGTCGATCTGAAACTGGCCCAGGATTGCGAGGCGCTCGCCGTCGCCGCGAGCGAGGGCGTCGCCTGGCTGAAGGGCGCCGCCCAGCAGTCGCCGACCGTGGCGCAGCAGGCGCCGTCGCTGGTCAGCGAGCTGCAGAAGGTTCGCAACCAGAGCCGCAAGCTCGCCCGCGCCGCCCGCCGGCGCATGTGCGTCGGTGTGTTCGGCCCCAGCCAGGCCGGCAAGTCCTACCTCGTCTCGATCCTGGCCAGCCGCGACGGCCGGCCGCTGCAGGCGCGCTTCGCCGACAGTACCTACGACTTCCTGCGCGAGATCAACCCGCCGGGCAATCGCGAGTCGACCGGCCTGGTGACGCGCTTCGGCCTCGGCCTGTCGGACGTCTCGACCGACTTCCCGGTGCGCGTGCGTCTGCTGACGCAGACCGACATCGTGAAGATCCTCGGCAACTCGTTCCTGCTCGACTTCGACCACCAGAAGGCGGCGTTCGAGCGGCCCGACGGCGAGGCGATCCGCAAGCGCCTGGCCGAACTGCGCGCCAAGGCGCTGCCGACCCCGCCGGGCGACCTCGACGCCGACGACGTGCTCGACCTGATCGAATATTTCGACACCTTCTTCGCCGGCGTCACCGCCGAGCTGCGCGCCGATTACTGGCGCGAGGCGATCGAGCTGGCGCCGCGGCTGAGCGGCCGCGACCGCGCCCGCCTGTGGTCGGTCCTGTGGTACGACTTCGAGCCCTTCACCGAGCTCTATCTCACGCTCTATGATGGGCTGGAGAAGCTCGCCTTCGCGCCCGAAGCCCTGCTCGGCATGGAAGCGCTGATCCCGCGCGAGAAGAGCATCATCGACGTGCTGACGCTCGACAAGCTGGGCGCCGACGATTCCGACACCCTGCTGGTGCGGCCGCGCCAGGCCGACCGACGCGCCTCGCCCGATGCCCGCCTGCCGCGCTCGCTGGTCTGCGCCCTGACCGCCGAACTCTCGGTGGCCATCGCCGAGAAGCCGTGGGACTTCTTCGACCACACCGACCTGCTCGATTTCCCCGGCGCGCGCTCGCGGCTCAAGCTCGCGAACCTCGAAGACGTCGCCAAGGCCAAGGGCGTCGCCGAGGGCGCCAACCCGCTGCGCGAGCTGCTGCTGCGCGGCAAGGTCGCCTATCTCTTCCAGCGCTACTCCGCCGAGCGCGAGCTGAGCGCCATTCTGCTCTGCATCCCCGACGGCAACCAGGAGGTCCGCGACCTCTCGGACATGATGGGCGCCTGGATCGACCAGACGATCGGCGCCACGCCGGCCGACCGCGCCAAGCAGAAGAATGCGCTGTTCCTGGTGCTGACCAAGATGGACCGCGAGTTCGAGCAGAAGGCCGGCGAGACCGAGGAATCGCGCCGGCTGCGCTGGAGCGCGCGGCTCGGCAACTCGCTGGTCAACAATTTCCGCGGCGAATGGCCGACCAACTGGAACGGCCGGTCGTTCGACAACACCTACTGGCTGCGCAATCCGACGGTGATCGACGAGCGCCTGATGGACTACCGCGACGGCCGCGAGACCGGCGTCGCCCAGGCCTTCGCCGCCCGCGCCGTCGAGCTGCGCAGCCACTTCGTCGAAAATCTCGACGTACGCCGGCATTTTGCGGATCCCGCCAGGGCCTGGGACGAGGCCTTCCGCGCCAACGACGGCGGCGTCTCCTGGCTGGTGCGCAACCTGATCCCGGTCTGCGATCCCGCGATCAAGCGCGCCCAGGTGCGCGGCCAGCTCGAGGTCCAGGTCCGCCGCCTGGTCGACCGGCTCGCCGGCTTCCACTCGGCGGCCGACGGCGACGCCCGCGCCAAGAAGCGCGACCTCGTGCACACCGTGCTGCGCGGCCTGGCGAGCTGCATCCAGCATCAGCTGTTCGGCGAGCTGGTTGCCGCCCTGCAGATCCGCGACAGCGCGCTCCGCGACATCTATTTCCGGATCGCCACCGCCCGCTCGGGCGAGGACAACGAGGCCAAGCGCGCCAAGACCGCCGCCCCGGCGCAATCCTCGACCGGCGCCTCGGTCGATCTCGGCGCCATCTTCGCCGACGTCTTCGGCGAGGAGGCCGGCCGTCCCGCGCCGCCGTCGGGCGTGCTGGAGGACCGCGCCGAGCGCTTCGCGCGCGAGGCCGCCGAATACTGGCTGGAAAACATGCGCAGGATCGGCGCCGACGACAAGGCACTGTCGCATTTCGGCGTTGACCGCCAGCATCTCGGTTGGCTGATCGACGAACTGGTGGTCGGCGCCCATCGCCTGAAGCTGATCGACCAGCTGTCGCTCGAGGTTCGCGCGCTCGAGAACGCCGCCAACGCCAAGTGGGAGGACATCGCCGAGCGTCAGGTGCGCAGCGCCGCCGCTGCGCTGAACGGCTATGTCAGCGCGCTGGGCTTCGACCGCCTGCCGGTCGAGCAGCGGCCCGGCCTGCCGCCGCACGCACCGGCTCGGCGCGTCTTCGAGAATCCGCCCGCGCCCAACGGCGCGCCGCAGCTCGGCGAGGAGCCGGGCGCGATGTACGCCGACTATTGCAAGGACTGGATGCGGGCTTTCCTGCAGCTCGCCATGGACAATGTCGGCTACGAAGGCGGCCGCGAGATCACCGCCGAGCAGAACGAACGCCTCGGCGCCATCCTGCGCGCGGTTCCGGCCTGACGGCGCACGATGGCTGTCCGCGCGTCCGTCCTGCCGCTGGCCGATCCCGGCCACGCCACGCTTCGCCTCACCGAGCTCGATGCGTCGCCCGAAGGGCTGACGCTGTCGATCCAGCGCCAGCAGGGTCCCGAGTCGCACCTCGCCGACGACGGCTGGCGGCGTACCGAGACCTGGCTGCAGCCCGCGCGCGTGCAGCGCGTCGGTAACGCGCTGGAGTTCGAGCTCGGGCCCGAGATCTGCGACCGCCTGGCCGGCGTCGCCACGGTGCGCCTGCGCGTCAAGGAACCCGACATCGGCGTGGTCGGCACGACGGTCGTGGCATGGCCCGCCATGCTGACCTCGGGCGCCGCCGATCCGGCGAGCCGGCCGACCGACGACACGGTACGGCTGAAGCGCGTCATCAAGTTGCCGCCGCTGGAGGAACCGCCCGCGCCGGTCGAGGCCCCCCTGCCGCCGCCATTCCAGCCCGCCCCCGACCTGCGCGCCCAGCGCGAGCCGCCACCGGTCGAACCGAAGAGCGGCGCGGGCTGGCTGATCGCCGCCGCGGTCGTGCTGGTGCTGGCCGGCGCCGGCTACTGGGGCTATCGCACCTATCTTGCCCCGAAAGCCGGCGACCAGATCGCAATGGCGCCTCCCGCCGAGACCAAGCCGCCGCAGACCGCCGCCGAACCGCCGAAGAAATCCGTGCGCGACACGGTGAACGACTATCTCGCCGGCAAGCCCACGCCCGAGGCGATGCTCGCCAAGGGCAAGGAGTTCGCCCAGAGCGGCGATCTCACGGCGGCGTTCCTGGTGTGGCGCCGCGCCGCCGAGGCCGGCAACGTCCTGGCGCAGCTCGAGGTCGGCGCCTTCTACGATCCGCTGGCGACGCCGCCCCGGGCAGGCTTCACCCCCGACGCCGCGCGCGCCGCCGACTGGTACGAGCGGGCAGCGCTCGCCGGCAACGCCGAGGCGCAGCGCAAGTTCGGCCTGCTGCTCGCCAAGGGTGGCGCCGGTCTCTCCGCCGATGCGGTCAAAGCGAAGAGCTGGCTGCAGCAGGCGGCGGCGCAGAACGACGCCGAGGCCAGGAAGGCCCTGGAGGCGATGCCGAAGTGAGAGTTCTCCTCGTCGTCGTGCTTGCGCTCTTCACGGTCGCGGCGTGGGCTCAGGGCAGCGCTCCTTCGGCAAAGACCGGCTACTCCTGCGGCAGCTTCACGGCCGAGAGCTGGCGGGCCGGCGCCATGACGTACTGGACGGTGGCGCGCGGCAAGGAGAAGAACACCGAGAGCGCCAGCCTGAAGAGGGGCCCGCGCTTCGAATGCATCGCGGGCGCGGTGCTGGCCATCGAGTTCGTCGCCGCGAGCGGCCAGCCTTTTCTCGACCTGAATTTTCCCGACGGCGGCAACATCGGCTACGGCAATCAGCACATGGAGCGCAACGGCCGCTTCATCGTGCCGATCCAGGCCCGCGCCCGAATTCCCACGCCCTACCGCGCCGCGTTCGACTATCACTGCCGCCTGGAAATGCCGGGCGATCCGATCCCGGCCGACGCCCGCAAGGACTGCGTAAACTAAAACCTCACAGCGCCATGCGGGTGTGCAGGTCGACCATGATCCAGAAGCTGCCGCCCACCATCAGGAACAGCAGCACCGCCGTGAAGGCGAGCGCCAGCAGGTTTTCCTTCGGCGTGGTGGAGAAGTCGATGTGCAGGAACCAGCGCAGATGCACCAGGATCTGCAGTACCGCGGTCACCAGGATCGTCCAGATCGTGGCGGCCGGCGACAGCGCGTGAGTGGCGACCAGGCCGAACGGGATGGCCGTCAGCACGACGGCGAGGACGAAGCCCACGATGTAGGAGCGGCGGTCGGGATGTCCCATCACAGCAACCCCGGCAGGTAGACCACGGAAAAAATGCCGACCCAGGCAATGTCGAGGAAGTGCCAGAACAGGCCGAGCCGGAACAGCCGCGACGTCACCGGAAAGGTCAGCCCCTTGGTCGCGACCTGTCCGGCCATGATCAAAATCCAGACCAGGCCGGTCGAAACGTGCAGGCCGTGCGTGCCAACCAGGGTGAAGAACGCCGACAGGAACCCGCTGCGCTGCGGCCCGGCGCCGGCCGCGATCATGCCGGCGAACTCGCGGATCTCGAGGAACACGAAGCCGGCCCCCAGCACGAAGGTCAGCGCCAGCCAGCCCAGCACCGCGCCCTGAGCACCCTGGCGCTCGCCCTGGCGGGCGGCGATCGAGGCGAAACCGAACGTCGTGCTGCTGATCAGCAGCAACGCGGTCTCGATCGCGGCGTTGTTGAGGTTGAACAGCGCCTTGCCCGCCGGCCCGCCGGCGGTGTTCCCGACCATGATGCCGTAGGTCATGAACAGCAGGGCGAAGATCACGGCGTCGCTCATCAGGTAGAGCCAGAAGCCCATTGCCCGCTGCTCGGCGGCCTCTTCGATCTCCCGGTTATGCGCCGTCGCCGAATGAAGGCTCATGCCCGCGCTCCCGAACCGCGCATGGCCGCGAGGCGGGCGCCATCGAGGCGGGCCACCTCGGCCGCCGGAATCACCGTATCCGACTCGTCGTCCGACGAGCGCCAGATCATCAGCGCCCACATGGCGAGCCCACACAGCGCCGCCGCCCACCAGATCCACCAGATCATGGCGAAGCCGAACACGAAGGCGAAGCCGCCCATCAGCGCGCCGACCGGCGAGTTCTTCGGCAGCACGATGTCCTCGTAGGCGGCGGGCCGGGCATTGGCGACGCCGCGCTCCTTGAGGTCGAGCAGCGGCTCGCGGTCGCGCACCTCGGGCAGCACCGCGAAATTGTACGGCGGCGGCGGCGAGGAGGTCGCCCATTCGAGCGTGCGGCCGTCCCACGGATCGCCGGTCGTATCGGCGGCCTTCTTACGATCGCGGATGCTGACGACGAGCTGCATCACCAGGCAGGCGATGCCGATCAGGATCAGCACCGCGCCGCCCGACGCGAGCAGCAGCCACGGCTGCCAGGCCGGCTCGTTGTAGTGCTCCATGCGCCGCGGCATGCCCATCAGACCGAGCGCATAGAGCGGCATGAAGGCGAGATAGAAGCCGATCATCCAGCACCAGAAGGCGCCGGCGCCCCACGGCTGGTTGAGCCTGAAGCCGAACGCCTTGGGGAACCAGTACATGTATCCCGCGAGATAGCCGAACAGCACGCCGGGGATGATCATGTTGTGGAAGTGCGCGACCAGGAAGGTCGTGTTGTGCAGCAGGAAGTCCGCCGGCGGCATCGCGAGCAGCACGCCGGTCATGCCGCCGATCACGAAGGTCACGATGAAGCCCAGCGTCCACAGCATCGACGGATGGAAGGTGATGCGGCCGCGGAACATGGTGAGCAGCCAGTTGAACACCTTCACGCCGGTCGGCACCGCGATCACCATGGTGGTGATGCCGAAGAAGGCGTTGACGCTGGCGCTCGAGCCCATGGTGAAGAAATGGTGCAGCCACACCGTGAACGACAGCAGCGCGATCACGGCCGTGGCGTAGACCAGCGACTTGTAGCCGAACAGCGGCTTGCGCGAGAAGGTCGCCACCACCTCCGAGAAGATGCCGAAGGCGGGCAGGATCAGGATGTAGACTTCCGGGTGGCCCCAGATCCAGAACAGGTTGATGTAGTTCATCATGTTGCCGCCCGCCTCGTTCGTGAAGAAGTGCATGCCGAACAGGCGGTCGAGGGCCAGCAGGGCGCACGCCACGGTGAGCGCGGGGAAGGCAAACACCATGAGCACGCTCGAGCAGAGCGCGGTCCAGGTGAACGGAGTGAGCCGCATCCACGTCATGCCCGGGGCGCGGCGCTTGACGATGGTGACGACGAAATTGATGCCCGACAGTGTCGAGCCGACGCCGCTGATCAGCAGCGCCCAGATCCAGTAATCGACACCGACGCCGGGGCTGTACTGGGTGCCCGAATAGGGCGGGTAGCCGGTCCAGCCCGCGGTCGAGAACTTGCCGATGACCAGCGAGACCATGACGAGGCCGGCGCCGGCGGCGCTCAGCCAAAGACTCAGCGAATTGAGGAACGGGCACGATCAGGTTGATCAGGCCGGTCATGAACGGCATCGCCATGAAGAAGATCATGATCGTGCCGTGCGAACTGAAGATCTGGTCGAAATGCTCGGGCGGCAGGTAGCCGTCGGAGTTGAGCGCCATCGCCTGCTGGGCGCGCATCATCAGCGCGTCGACGAAGCCGCGCAGCAGCATGATCAGCGCCAGCACGATGTACATGATGCCGATGCGCTTGTGGTCGACGCTGGTCAGCCACTCGGTCCACAGGATCTTCCAGCCGCGCAGCCAGGTGATGACGATGAACACCAGAAGCGCCCCGCCCACCGTCACCGCGGCGCCGCCGGCGGCGATCGCGCTGTACAGCGGCAGGGCCTCGATCGTCAGTCTGCCGAACATCGCTCTATCTCCGGGCCGGCGCCGGGGCGGCCGCAGGCGTCGCCGCGCCGTGAACATGGTGAGGGCCGTTGTAGCGGCCGATGATGCTCTCGAAGAGCCCCGGCTCGACCGCGGCGTAGAAGGTCACCGGATTGCGCCGGCTGCGCTCGGCGAGGCGGGCATAGGCCGGCGCGTCGAGCCGCGCCGTGGCCTGGCGTGCGCGCGCGACCCAGCCGTCGAAGTCCGCCTGGTTCATCGCCAGCACTTCGAAATGCTGGTCGGAGAAGCCGCCGCCGCTGTACTGCGTGTTGCGGCCGACGAAGCGGCCCGGCGCGTCGGCCAGCATCTGCAGGCGGGTCTGCATGCCGGCCATGGCGTAGATCTGCCCCGCCAGGGCCGGTACGTAGAACGAATTCATCACCGTATCCGAGGTGATGCGCAGGCTGACCGGCCGGCCGCTCGGGATCGCCATCTGGTTCACCACGGCGATGCCCTGCTCGGGATAGATGAACAGCCACTTCCAGTCCTGCGCCACCACCTGGATTTCGAGCGGCGCCACGGTCGAGGCGATCGGCTTGTAGGGATCGAGACGGTGCGTGCTGCGCCACACCAGGACGGCGACGGCGAGGACGATCAGCGCCGGGATCGCCCAGACGATGGCGTCGAGCTTCGTCGACTCGTCCCATTTCGGCGAATAGACCGCACCGCCGCGCGCGCGGTAGCGCCAGGCGAACAGGATGGCCATGACGATCACCGGCACGATGACCAGCATCATCACCGAGAAGGCATCGAACAGCAGGCCACGCTCGGCGTCGGCGATCGGACCCTTGGGATGAAGAATGACCGCACGGTCGCAGGCCGCGACCAGCCCGGCCACGGCAATGCCCCCCGTACGTCCCAGCAGTCGCCAGCGAGACGGACTCACGTGTCTCTTCATCCCCCGTTTTTCTCAGCCGACAGATTGGAGCGGCGGACCGTCAGGAGCAAGGACCGCGTGATGCAGGCCTGAAATCGCCCGATGAAGAAACAGGGACACTGCGCCGACCCGGTGTCACCCCGAGCATGTCGACGCGAGATCGTTGGTCGAGCGACGCGCCGGCACGCTCATCAGGCCGAGGCCTGAGGCGATCGCCTAGATTTTGCGCTCGGCAGGCGGCGTGGACGGGATCGGAGTCTGAGCCGGCGCCGACTTGCCCTGCGGATCGCGGGCCGTACAGACGTCGGCGCGCAGCCGGTCCTTCAGGGCCGCGATCTGGTCCTCGATCTGCTTGTTGGCCGCCTTCTGCTTGTCGATCTGGTCTTCCAGCGCCTTGAGTTGCGCCTGGTCGGGACCCGGCGGCGCGGGCGGCGGCGGCGGGGCGGGCAGCTGGACCGCGACATTCACGATCGGCCGATAGAACAGGTACCAGCCCAATCCCAGGCCGACGGCGATCAGCAGGAAGCCGGCCACCAGACTGCCCAGAATCAGGGGCCAGCGCGGACGCGACGGCTCGCTCTGGGATGGGGGCTGCTGGGCGGGATCGGACATGAAACCTCGATGACCCTTATAACAAACGACGCCGGGTGGGCGGAATTAGGGCGGTGGCGGCGAACTCGGAAGCCCTACCATGAGCAAATGTCGCCCGACCGTCGCCCTGGGCACCTTGCCCCGCCGCCGGCCTCATATAAGTGTATGTGCACGGAAGAAGGAGTATCCCCATGACGGCCTGCATCGTCGGTTGGTCCCACGGCAAGTTCGGCAAGCTCGACAACGAGACCAGCGAATCGCTGATCGTGAAGGCAGCCAGCGAGGCGATCGCCCATGCCGGCATCGAGCCCAGGGACATCGACGTCATCTATGTCGGCAACATGAACGGCGGCTTCGTCCGCCAGGAATTCCATTCCTCACTGCCCCTGCAAACCCATCCCGACCTGCGCTTCAAGCCCAGCACCCGGGTCGAGAACGCCTGCGCCACCGGCTCGGCCGCCATCCATATGGGCCTCAACACCCTGGCCGCCGGCAAGGCGCGCTTCGTGCTGGTGGTCGGCGTCGAGAAGATGACCGAACTGAACTCCGCCCAGGCCGGCGAGGTGCTGATCAAGGCGTCGTACGTCGCCGAGGAGGCCAACATCGAGGCGGGCTTCGCCGGGATCTTCGGCAAGATCACCTCGGCCTACTTTCAGCGCTACGGCGACAAGTCTGACGCGCTCGCCAAGATCGCGGTCAAGGCGCACAAGAACGGCGCCAAAAATCCCTTCGCTCATTTCCAGAAGGAGTTCGCCTACGAGTTCTGCCGCACGCCGTCGGACAAGAACCCTTTCGTCGCCGGACCGCTGAAGCGTACCGACTGCTCGCCGGTCACCGACGGCGCCGCCGCCGTGGTGCTGGCCGACGTCGGCACGGCGCTCGGGCTCAAGCAGGCGATCGCCTTCCGCGCCGCCGAGCACGTCAACGACTTCCTGCCGATGAGCAAGCGCGACATCATCAAGTTCGAGGGACCCGCACTCGCCTGGAAGAAGGCGCTGCAGTCGGCCAAGCTCGACCTGCTCGATCTCTCCTTCGTCGAGAGCCACGACTGCTTCACCTCGGCCGAGCTGATCGAGTACGAGGCGATGGGCCTGACCGCGCCGGGCGAAGGCGAGAAGGCGATCCACGAAGGCTGGGTCGAGCGCGACGGCCCTGGCGGCCTCCCAAGGCCAAGGGCCAGGCGCCACCGGCGTCTCGATGCACGCCGACGTTGATGAAGTTTTCCGGGCACCCAGCAGCGGCCTGCAGCCGCCCGGCCAAGGTCGGCGGCGCAGCCAACATGGGCGCCGCCGTCGCCAACTACGTCAGCATTCTCGAACCGCTCGAGGTATGGCCGCCGCCTTGCTGCTCATCTTCACGCCCATCCCGAGCCGCAGAGTTCAATGGAGCGATGCACCGCGCAGGCTCGACCGCGCTGACGGAGGCCGGGCACGATGTCGTCGTCTCCGACCTCTACGCCATGGACTTCAATCCGGTGTCGGACCGGCGCAATTTCACGACCGTCGCCGACGGCGCCTACTTCCGCCAGCAGAGCGAGGAGGCGCACGCCGCCCAGCAGGACGGCTTCGCCCCCGACCTGCGGGCGGAGATGGACAAGCTCTTCTGGTGCGACGCGCTGATCCTGCAATTCCCGCCGTGGTGGTTCGGCCTGCCGGCGATCCTCAAGGGCTGGGTCGACCGCGTCTTCGTCTCAGGCGGCCGCATCTATGGCGGCGGCAAGTGGTACGACCGCGGCGTCTTCGCCGGAAAGCGGGCGATGTGCGCTCACCGTCGGCGGGCCGGCCTCGATGTATTCGGCGCACGGGCTGAACGGACCGATCGGCGACATCCTGTTCCCGATCAACCACGGCATGCTGGCCTTCACAGGGTTCACGGCGATCGAGCCGTTCCTGGTGCACGCGCCGGTGCGTATCGGCGCGGAAGAACGCGCCGCCCATCTGGCGCGCTATCGCGAGCGCGTGCTGGGGCTGGCCACGGCGCCCACCCTCTCCTATCCCCGGCTCGACGAGTTCGATTCGAACTACGTATTGAAGGCCAAAGCCGGCTAGGCTGCCGGTCATGCGGGCGATCGACCGTCGTCATTCCGATGCCATCCTGGGCGCCATGCGCCAGATCGCGCTGGCCGGCGGCCGGCCGCTCAGTCATGCCGACACCGCGAGCATTCTCGCCGCTGCCCGTTATCTCCTGCGGCGGCCCGACCTCACCGATATCGGCACGCTGCCGGCAGTGTCGCCCACCGACCTCGTCGCCATCCTGAAGGATCGCACGGTCGCCGAGGAAGGGCTGAAGTATCTCGCCATCATGGCGCTGGTCGACGGCACGCTCGATCACGAGAAGCTGAAGCGCGTGCTGAATACGCGCGCGCCCTCGACATCGAGGCCGACTATCTGACCGATCTCGTCGAGGCGGCGTCGGGCGATCTCGCCTGGGCCACTGCCGACATGTGGCGCAAGAATTTCGACAGCGTGCTCAGCCGCTCGACCGAGGGCATCGATCCTGGCGTGTGGATCCGACCCTATGTCGGCGACAAGGCCGACCCGGCGCTGGTCGCGCGCTACGAGGCTCTGGGCAGGCTGCCGCAGAACTGCTTCGGCAAGGCGCTGTGGGATTTCGACAAGACGAATGGCTATCCATTCCCGGGACACCCCGAGGCGCTCAATGCCGGCTTCGGCACGCCGCACGATTCGACGCACGTCATCTTCGCCGACACCAGCGCGCGCGGCGAGCTGCTGGTCTCGACCGCGCATGCATCCGATCAATCCGATGAGCGGGCACATCCTGCCGGTGATCTTCTTCTTCCATTTCGGCGAGCAGCTGAACGACGTCGGCCACGCCGGCAAGGGCGGCCTAGATCCCGACGAGTTCTGGCATCGCCTGCGCGCGCGGCCAGTCGATGATCAAGCCGACATCTTCGATCCGACGTGGGACGTCGGGACCTGGGTCGAATACGACCGAAGAGCTGGTGCCGGCAGTGGAACGTCACGCCGGCGGGGCGGCATCAAAACCTCCTCCCCATTCATGGGGAGGTGTCAGCGTCCTACGCTGACGGAGGGGTTACGCAGCGATGCACGACTGCGGCCCTCCGTCGTCGTATGACGACGACACCTCCCCTTCGCGGACTCCGCGAAGGGGAGGAAACACTCACACCACGGGGCTCGCGCCGCCATCGACGTTGATCGCGACGCCGGTGATGAACGAGCCGGCATCGGAGCAGAGGAAGCACGCCATGCGGGCGAACTCCTCGGCCTTGCCCATGCGGCCGATCGGGATGCGGCCCTTGGCCATGTTGGCGATGAACTGCTCGTAGCTCTCGCCCTTGCCGGCGTTCTTGTGACGGCGCACCCACTGGTCGCTGTCGATCAGACCGACCAGCATGGCGTTGACCAGCACGTTGTGCGGCGCGTTCTCCTTGGACAGTGCCTTGGTCAGCGCCAGGCCGGCGGCGCGGCTGACCGACGTCGGCGTCGAGTCGGCGCCCGGCGCCTTGGCGCCGATGTTCAGCACGTTGACGATGCGGCCCCACTTGCGCTCGCGCATGCCCGGCAGCACCGCGCGCGTGAGACGGATCGCGGCGAACAGCTTGAGGTCGAGGTCGCCCTGCCAATCCTCGTCGGTCACCGTGTCGAACGGCTTGGCGTGGCTGATGCCGGCGTTGTTCACCAGGATATCGACCTTACCGAGATCGGCCTGCACCTTCTTGATCGTGTCGGCGATCGGCTGCGCCTTGCTGACGTCGCAGGAATAGGCCTCGAAGCGGCCGTTCGACTTGCCGGCGGCCTTCTGCACTTCCGCCTTGGCGGTCGCCAGTACGTCGGCCTTGCGCGCCAGCAGCGCCACCGAGGCACCGGACGCGGCGAATTCCTTGGCCATGGCGAGTCCCAGACCGGTGCTCGCGCCGGTGATCACGGCCACGCGGCCGTCCATACGTACGTCCATCAGTTCCTCCCGTTCAATTCCAACTCTCCGTCCACAAAGTGACGAAGACGATTACGATTTCACTTTAGCAACCGCCGCCAGAATACGCTCCGGCGTCGCCGGCGCATCCAATTGCACTGCGGTCTTATGATCCGCAACCGCGCCGATTGCGTCCTTCAGCGCCGTCCATACGGCGGTCGCCAGCATCAGCGGCGGCTCGCCGACCGCTTTGGAGCGGAAGATCGTCGCCTCGTTCGCCGGCGTGTTCTCGAGCATCTTCACATTGAACACCGGCGGCACGTCGCGGCTGCCGGGGATCTTGTAGGTCGAGGGCCCGACGGTACGGAGCTTGCCCTGCTTGTCCCACCACAGCTCCTCGCAAGTGAACCAGCCCTGGCCCTGCACGAAGGCGCCCTCGATCTGGCCGAGATCGATCGCGGGATTGAGCGACAGGCCGCAATCCTCGACGAGGTCGGCGCGCAGCACGCGGCTCTCGCCAGTCAGGGTGTCGATCGCGACCTCGGCGGCGGCCGCGGCAAAGGCGTAATAGAAGAACGGCCGGCCCTTCATCGCCTTGCCGTCCCAATGGATCTTGGGTGTTCTGTAGTGGCCGGTCGCCGACAGCGATACGCGGCCGAGATAGCAGAGCTTCGCCAGCTCGCCGAAACTCAGCACCTGGTTCGAGCCGGGCTTGGCGATCCGCACAATGCCGTCGGCGAACTCGATATCGGAAGGTGCTGCGCCGAAATGCTCGGCGGCATAGGCGACCATACGCTGCTTGATCGTGTCAGCCGCAATGAAGGCCGCCCATCCGTTGAGATCGGAGCCGGTCGAGGCCGCGGTCGGCGAAGTATTGGGCACTTCGGCGGTCGACGTCGCCGAGGGCCGGATGCGCTCGATGTCGACCTTGAACACCTCGGCGACGACCTGCGCCACCTTGATGAACAGGCCCTGCCCCATCTCGGTGCCGCCATGGTTGAGGCGGATCGAACCGTCGGAATAGACATGCACCAGCGCCCCGGCCTGGTTCATGTGCGGGACGTTGAACGAGATGCCGAACTTCAGCGGAAACAGCCCCAGGCCGCGCTTCAGGACGGGGCTCGTCTTGTTGAAGGCCGCGATCTCGGCACGCCGCCGCTCGATCTCGCCGAGCTGCTTCATCTCGGCCCAGACAATCGGCAGGTTGTCTTCCTCGACCGTCTGGCCGTACGGCGTCTCCTGACCGAGCGTGTAGAAGTTCAGCGCGCGGATCCGGTCGGCATCCTTGCCGAGCTGGTGGGCGATGCGCCCGATCGCGTCTTCCATCACCACGACGCCCTGCGGGCCGCCGAAGCCGCGGAACGCGGTGTTCGACTGCTTGTGCGTCCGGCAGGCGTAGCCGACGGCGCGGAAGTGCGGGATGAAATAGGCGTTGTCGGTATGGCTCAGCGCGCGGCCGATCACGCCGGGCGTCAGGTCGAGCGTACAGCCGGCATCGGCCGCCAGCATGGCGTCGAGCGCCAGCACCCTTCCCTCGCCGTCGAAACCCACCGTGTAGCGGTAGAGAAACGGATGGCGCTTGCCGGTCGCGATCATGTCGACCTCGCGCGGCAGGCGGAGCTTCACCGGCTTGCCGGTGTGGTTGGCCGCCAGCGCCGCCGCGGCAGCGACCCAGGAAGCGTTGCTCTCCTTGCCTCCGAAGCCGCCGCCCAGCCGGCGCACGGTGGCGGTGATGCGATTGAAATCGCAGCCCAGCACCCGCGCACAGATATGCTGCACCTCGGTCGGATGCTGGGTCGAGGAATGCACGACCATGTCGCCGTCCTCGCCCGGCAGCGCGAAGGCGATCTGGCCTTCGAGATAGAAGTGCTCCTGTCCGCCGACCCGAAACTCGCCCGAGAGCCTGTGCGGCGCCGATTTCATCGCGGCATCGGGATCGCCGCGCAGGATGGTGGACGGCGCCTGGACATAGGCCTTGGCGGCCAGTGCGGAGTCGATGTCGAGAATCGCCGGCAAGGCCTCGATCTCGATCACGGCCTTCTCGGCAGCATGCCGCGCCGCGTCGAGCGACGTGGCGACGACCAGCAGCAGCGGCTGGCCGGCATAGATGACCTCGTCGGTCGCGAACAACGGCTCGTTCTGGGTCGGCGCGATGTCGTTCTTGCCGGGAATGTGGTTCGGTCCCAGCACCGCGACGACGCCGGGCGCCGGCGGCACCGACACATTCTTCAGTTTACCGTGCGCCACCGGACTGAGCACCAGCGCGCCATGGAGCGTGCCCGGCGGCTCGGGCATGTCGTCGATATAGACCGCTTCGCCCGCGACGTGCTTCAGCGCGCTGTCGTGGCGCAGGGAGCGATGGACGCTCACAGCGCCTCCAGATCGATCGACGCTACGCCGTCGATCCGCAGTTTCAGTCGGCGAATCAGGTTCGCCGCCACGGTCACGCGATACGATGCCGTACCGCGCCAGTCGTCGATCGGCTGGAAGTCGCGCTTGATCGCCTCGGCGGCGCCTTCGAAGTCGCCCCGGCGCAGCGCCGCCTCGGCATGGGCCGCGCGCTTCGGCGTCGCCGCCAGGCCGCCGAAACCGGTGCGCACGTCCTCAACCTTGCCGTCCTTGAGGCGCAAACGATAGGCCCCGGCGACCGTGGAGATGTCCTGGTCGCGCCGCTTGCTCACCTTGTCGCAATAGAAGACTTCGCCGGGCCAGAGCCTGGGCATCGAGATCGATTCGATCACTTCGTCGGCGGCGAGCGCCGTCTTGCGGTAGTCGAGAAAGAAGTCATCGAGGGGCAGAACGCGGCTGCCGCGCGCCGAAGTGAGCTTGAGCGAGGCTTCGAGCGCCAGCAGCACCGGCGGCATGTCGCCGATCGGCGAGGCGGTGCCGATATTGCCGCCGATCGTGCCCAGGGTTCGGATCTGCCGCGATCCGAGGCGCGCGAGATAAGTCTTCAGCGCCGGGTAGTGCCTGATCAGCAACGGCATGGCACGCGCGTAGGCCACGGCAGCGCCGATCGTGACCCGCTCCTCGTCTTCGCTCAGCACGTTGAGCTCGGGCACGTGCGCGAGGTGGATGAGCTTCTGCGGCGGCTTGCGCGAGCGGCTAGCCAGCAGGCCGAGGTCGGTCCCGCCTGCCAGCAACGGCGCGTCGGGATGCTCCGCGCGCAGCCGCACCAATTCGGCCAGCGAGCGCGGCGCAAAGAAGCTTGCTTCGAAATTCGCCGAGGCCGCCCGCGCCGGCGGTGAAGCGGATGCCGGATGGCTCTGCCCCGCCACCTTCTTCATCGCTTCGACGATCGGCTTGTAGCCGGTGCAGCGGCAGAGATTGCCCGCCAGCGCGTCGTGGATCGTCTCGAGCTCGGGCTTCTCGCCGCCGGCGGCGAAGGCATAGGCGGTCATCACGAAGCCCGGCGTGCAGAAGCCGCACTGGGTGGCGTCGCTCTCGGCCATCGCCTGCTGCACGGCATGCGGCGCGCCGTCACGCCCCTCGAGGCCCTCCACCGTGCGCACTGCCTGGCCGTCGATCTGGCCGAGCAGCGCGATGCAGGAGTTGATCGCCTCGCGGCGGCCATCCGCGCGCTCGAGAACGACGGTGCAGGCGCCGCAATCGCCCTCGGCACAGCCTTCCTTGGTCCCCTTCAGGCCGCGCCGGTCGCGCAGCCAGTCGAGCAGCGTCGTCATCGGCGACACGCCGCTCAACTCGACAGGCTGGTCGTTCAGGACAAAACGGATGCGGTCCGCCATGCGAATAGGATGAGGGGCGTTGAAGTAGGGCGCAACCCGTGATGCACTCGCGATGCCAAACAAGAAAGATCGTCCATGGATCCGTACCGCTTCGGCTATTCCCCCATCGTCGAGCGACCGAAGCTCAGCTGGCCCAACGGCGCGAGGGTCGCCGTCTGGGTCTGCCCCAATATCGAGCACTACGAGTACGTGCCGGAGGAAGTGCGCATCCGCAATCCGTGGCCGCGCATGCCCCATCCCGACGTACTGGGCTACGGCGGCCGCGATTACGGCAATCGGGTCGGCCTGTGGCGGATGTTCGAGGTGCTCGACAAGCACAACGTGCGCTGCACCGTCTCGCTCTCGATGTCGGTGATCGAGATGTATCCCGACATCCTCGAGGCGATGGAGGCGCGGCGCTGGGAGTACATGAGCCACGGCTACTTCAACACGCGCTACCACTGGGGCTACAGCCCCGAGGAAGAGCGCGAGATGATCGAGCACAGCAAGGCCACACATCTGCGCCTCACCGGCCGCAAGCTGCGCGGCTGGTTCTCGCCCGCCATCTCCAACACGCTGAACACGCCCGACATCGTCAAGGAAGCGGGCCTCGAGTACATCTGCGACTTCTATCACGACGACCAGCCGACGCCGCTCGCCACCAGGCACGGCCCGCTGATCCACGTGCCCTACACGATGGATCTCAACGACGCGCTGATCTACCGCCAGCCGGTCGAGGCCGAGGAATTCGCGCAGATGATCGTCGACCATTTCGACACGGTCTATCGCGAGGGGTCCGAGAACGGCCGGGTGATGTGCATCGCGCTGCACCCCTACATGATGGGCGCGCCGCACCGGCTGAAATATCTCGACAGGGCGCTGGGCTATATCCGCCAGCACAAGGATGCCTGGGTGTGCACCGCCGAGGAGATCCTCGACTGGTACACGCAGACCGGCCTCAAACCGTTCCAGCAACATCTCGGGAAGGAGGCGTGACATGAGTGGCGCGACCCCTCCGAAGGTTCCGAAGAATCCGCCGCCGCTGCGTCCCGGGATGGACAATCCCTGGTACGACTATTCGCCCTTCCCCAGGCGGCCGCGTCTCGCCTGGCCGAAGAACGCCCGCGTCGCCTTCTGTGTCGTGATGCCGCTCGAATACTACGAGCTGCTTCCGGCCGAGAACGCGGTGAAGGACAGCCGCTTCGTCGGCGAGTTCGGCAGCTACAACCCCGACTACCGCACCTGGACGCAACGCGAGTTCGGCAACCGCACCACCATCTTCCGCGTGCTCGACGTGCTGGACCGCTACCAGATCCGCGCCGGCGTGCCGGTGAACGCGATGGCGGCGGAGCGCTATCCCTTCCTGATCGAGCAGTTCAGGAAGCGGAAGTACGAGTTCATCGGCCACGGCGTGTCGGCCAACCGCATGCTGAGCTCGAACATGAGCGAGGCCGAGGAGAAGGCCGAGATCGCGACCTCGCTCGCCGCCGTCGAGAAAGCCGCCGGCGTGCGGCCGAAGGGCTGGCTCGGCCAGGAATACGGCGAGAGCCAGCGCACGCCGCAGCTGCTGGCCGATGCCGGCCTCGACTACGTGCTCGACTGGCCGAACGACGACCAGCCCTACGCGATGAAGGTCGGCAGGAAGTTCGTGTCGATGCCCAACCAGCCGGAATGGGACGACGTCCAGCAGCTCTGGCTGCGCCGCATCAACACCACGCGCTATCCCGACCTGGTCGCCGACGCCTTCGAGCTGCTGCACCACGAGGGCGGCCAGGTGTTCAGCCTGTCGATCCATCCCTGGCTGATGGGCATGGCGCATCGCATCAAGTACCTCGACGAGGCGCTGCGGCGCATCGAGCGCTTCGGCAATGTCTGGCACGCAACGCCCGGCGAGATCGCCGAGCATTATGCGAAGACCATGCTTTAGTGGATTCTCTTCCTCCTCTCCCCCTAGCGCGGGAGAGGAACATGAGTCGTCATTCGGCGGCCGCCGTGAACCCCTGATCCTGCCGCGCGCGGAACAGCCGCACGGCTTCGGCATGCGCGGCCTGCGCCTCCGGCGACATCGGCGTGACAAGGCGTTTCTCCGGCACGAAGTGGCCGTAGCGGTCCTGGCCGCGCACCAGCATCGCCGACGGCTTCACTGGGCCGAGCGGGCGCACGTGCGCGGGAATGAACGAGATGCCCAAACCCATGCGGCGGTCGTCGTTGTCGTTGCCCGGCGAGCAATGGACCAGCGCCGTGTGGTGCAGCGACAGTTCGCCCGCCCTGAGCGGCATCGAGATGCCCTTCTCGTTGTCGAAGCGGTCGCTGATGCCCTGGCCGCGCTTGATCATGTTGTCGGGGCTGGGCTTGTCGTCGTGCTCGATCATCGGCAGGCGGTGCGTGCCGGGCACGACGCGCATGCAGCCCGCCTTCTCCGACGCCTCCGAGAGCGCGACCCAGGCGGTCACGTGCTCGAGCGGGTCGAGGAAGAAGTAGGCGCCGTCCTGGTGCCAGCGCACGTGCGCGCCCGTGTGCGGCTCCTTGATCCACATCGTCGCGTGATAGACGAGAATGTCGGGCCCGATCACGTCCTCGACCGCATCGAGCACCTTCGGATGATGGACCAGCGTGTCGGCCCATTTGTAAAGCAGGTACGACTTGCTCTTTTCCGGGAAGTCGAGCGGATGGCCCTGCCGGCGCTCCCAGTCTTCGAGATCGGCGCGCAGTTCGCGCACCTCGTCCGCCGTGAGGACAGGCACGGGAAATGCAAAGCCGTCCCGGCGGTATCGTTCGACCTGCGATGGCGAGAGAATTTTTGGTGCTGGGGACATCGGGTAAACCATTGTTCACTACCGGAGGCTATCGTAGCGTTGCGCAGGGGATGAAGGAATAACCAAGGGAGATTTCACATGGCGCAGCGTCGAAAGTTTCAGGTTTCACGTCGCGGATTCGTCGCCGGTTCGACGGCATTCGCCGCCGGCACGCTCGGCTTTCCGCTGATCGGCGGCGCGCAGGCTGCTGCCGTAAAGGTCGGCATCATCCATCCGGTCACCGGTTTCGTGGCCTTCGCCGGCAGCCAGGGCCGTTTCGGCGCCAACATGGCGGTCGAGGACATCAACAAGGCGGGCGGCATCAAGTCGATGGGCGGCGCCAAGCTCGAGCCGCTGTGGGGCGACAGCCAGTCCAAGGTCGAAGTCGGCGTCGCCGAAGTCGAGAAGATGAACGAGGCCGGCGTCGCGGCCTATATCGGCTGCTACCAGAGCCCGGTCGGCATCGCCGCCAGCCAGGCGGCCGCAAAATACAACACGCCGTTCCTGATCGACGTCGGCGCCTCGGACCTGATCGTCAATCGTGGGCTGAAGAACGTGTTCCGCCTCAAGCCCGGTTTCGGCGCCTGTGTCGACCAGGGCATCGCCGCACTCGGCGCGCTGAACAAGGCGGCCAATGGCATCGCCAAGTCGGCGGTGATCGTGCACGAGGCCGGCGAGTTCGGCACCGGCACGGCGAAGCTGCTGCAGGGCAAGCTGCCCGGCATCAACATCGAGGTGAAGGAGCTGATCCCCAACGAGAACCCGACGCGCAACTTCGACAACATCGCGCTGCGCATCCGCTCGCTGGCTCCGGACATCGTCATGATGTCGAACTACCAGAACGAATACGTCCTGCTGGCGCGCACGCTCTACCAGCAGAAGGTCAACCTCGCCGGCATGTTCTCGGTGCTGGGCGGCGGCTTCAACTACAAGTTCGCCAAGGAGCAGCCCGAGGTGTCGCAGTTCATGATGGACACCAACCACTGGTACAATCCCAAGTCGGCCAAGGCGCAGGAGATGAAGAAGCGCGTCGAGGCGGCCGGCAAGGAATTCACCTTCGAGGTCTATCTCGCCTACACCACGGTCGCGCTGCTCGCCGATTCTCTGGAGCGCTCGGGCTCGGCCGACAAGGAGAAGCTCACGGCGGCACTCGCCAGCTCGACCTTCAAGGCCGAACTGATGCCCTACGGCCCGACCAAGTTCGTCAACGGCCAGAACGAAGGCGGCAAGGCCGCCGTGCTGCAGGCGAGCAAGGGCGACATCCACGTGATCGCGCCGGAGGAGTTCGCCGAGATGAAGGCCGTCTTCCCGAAGCCGAAGTTCAACTAGGCACGGGACCAGCCAGGGCTTGTTCGACGCCCAATTCATCATCGCCGGCGTGCTGAACGGGCTGCTCGCCGGCGGCATCTACGTGCTGGTCGCCGTGGGTCTCACCCTGATCTACGGCGTCCTGCACATCATCAACTTCGCGCATGGCAGCCTGCTGATGCTCGCCATGTACTCGGTGTTCTTCCTCTGGAAGCTGTCGGGCGTCGACCCGTACGTGGCGCTGCCGCTGGTGACGGCCGGCGCCTTCGCGGTCGGTTTCGTGCTCTATCGCCTGCTGATCGGCCGCTACAGCCACGGCAAGGACGAGAACATCCTGCTGATCACGCTCGGCGTCTCGATCGTGGCCGACAACGCGGCCCTGCTGTTCTTCGGCGGCGACACCGAGACGATCGACGTGCCCTATGCCGGCAAGATCATCGAGGTCGGCGCCGCGTTCCTGCCCCTGCCCAAGGTGGTGTCGTTCGGCGCCGCGCTGCTGATCTGCCTCGTGCTCGGCCTGTTCATGGCCAAGAGCGACACTGGCAAGGCAATCCGCGCCGTCGCCAAGGAGCGCACCGGCGCGCGGCTGGTCGGCATCGACGTCGAGAAGATCTTCGCGATCTCCTACGGCATCGGCATCGCCTGCCTCGGCGCCGCCGCCTGCCTGCTGATGCCGACCTTCTACGTCACGCCGCAGTCGGGCTACGCCTTCGTGCTGGTCGCCTTCACCATCGTGGTGCTGGGCGGCATGGGCAGCTTCGTCGGAGCGGCGGTCGGCGGCTTCCTGATCGGCGTCACCGAGTCCCTGGGCGGGCTGTTCCTCGGCGAGCAGCTCGGCCAGATCGGAATCTCGCTGATCTTCATATTGATCCTGCTGTTCAAGCCGACCGGGCTGTTCGGGGCCAAGTCGTGAGCCCCCGTTCGATGTTCCCGCTGCTCGCCGCAGGTCTGGGCGCCGCCCTGGTCTATCCGTGGCTGGTGCCCAACTACCTGATCACGGTCGGCATGCTTATGTTCTTCGCGGCCTTCATCGGCCAGTCGTGGAACATCTCCGGCGGCTTCGCGGGGCAAACCTCGTTCGGTCACGCGGTGTTTTTCGGCGTCGGCGCCTACACTTCGACCATCCTGCAGGTGAGCCACGGCTGGAACCCGTGGATCGCCTGGATCGCGGCGACCGCGATGGGCGGCGTGGTCGGCTGCGCCATCGCCGCGATGGCGTTCCGTGCCGGCCTGCGCGGCTCCTACTTCGCGCTGATCACGCTGGCTTTCGCCGAGGTCTTCCGCATCGTCGCCAACTCGGTCGGCTTCACCCGCGGCGGACTCGGCATGCTGATCAAGGCCGACCAGCGGCCGATCAACTTCCAGTTCAAGGATCCGGTCTGGATCTACTACATCGCGCTGGCGCTCTGCGTGATCTCGCTGCTGGTCGCCTGGTGGCTGACGCGCAGCCGCTTCGGCGCCCGCCTGGTCGCGATCCGCGAGAACGAGGATGCCGCCCGCGCGCTCGGCATCGACGTCTTCACCGAGAAGGTGAAGGTGCTGACGCTGTCGGGCGCGATGTGCGCCGCCGGCGGCACGTTCTACGCCCAGAAATACCTCTACATCGATCCCGGCATCGCCTTCGGCATCGACAAGTCGGTCGAGATGCTGCTGGTCACCATGGTCGGCGGCGCCGGCACGATCTTCGGGCCGCTGATCGGCGCGGTGGCGCTGACCGGCATCAACGAGGGCACGCGCTATCTCGCGAGCGTCGTGCCGGCGCTGAAGAACGTCCAGCCGCTCAGCCTGATCGTCTACGGCATCATGCTGATGCTGATCGTGGCGCGCCTGCCCGACGGGCTGGCGAGCTGGTTCAAGCGCCGTCCCCGTCATGCGTAGGCCGCGCCATGCTTGACGTCGAGGGCCTCAGCAAATCGTTCGGCGGCCTGAAAGCGGTCGACAATGCCTCGCTGAGCGTGGGGGCCGGCGAAATCGTCGGCCTGATCGGCCCCAACGGCGCGGGCAAGACGACCCTGTTCGCCGCCATCGCCGGATTCCACAAGCCCGACGCCGGCCGCATCGCGCTGGAAGGCCGCGACATCACCGGCCTCGCGCCGCACCGCATTTGCGCCGCCGGCATGGTGCGCACCTTCCAGATAACCCAGCCCTTCGCCAAGATCAGCGTGCGCGAGAACATCATGGTCGGCGCCTATTTCCGCACCGCCGACCGCCGCGCCGCCGAGCGCAAGGCCGAAGCCGTCGCGGCCCAGGTCGGCATGGAGGATCAGATCGACCAGCTCGGCGCCGACCTCACCGTGGCGGGCCGCAAGCGGCTGGAGCTGGCCCGTGCCCTGGCCACAGGTCCGCAATTGCTTCTGCTCGACGAAGTCATGGCAGGGCTCAATCCGACCGAGATCACCGAGATCGTCGGCATCATCCAGAAGATCCGCGCCTCGGGCGTCACCATCCTGCTGATCGAGCACGTGATGCAGGCCGTCACCTCGCTCGCCGAGCGCGTCTACGTGTTGAACCAGGGCCGTATGATCGCCGAGGGAACGCCGGCCGCCGTCGCCGAGAACCCACAGGTCGTCGAAGCCTATCTCGGCCACGGCGCCGCCAAGGTGCTGCGTGCCTGAATCGATGCTCGAGGTAACGGGACTTCGGGCCGGCTACGGCGCGATCGAAATCCTGCGCGGCGTCGATCTCGCCGTCGGCGCGGGCGAGATCGTGGCGCTGCTGGGCAGCAACGGCGCGGGCAAGTCGACGCTCAACAACAATGTCTGCGGCCTGTACCGGCCGTTCGGCGGCACGATCCGCTTCGACGGCAAAGACATCACCGGAAGCGCGCCGATGCGCATCGTCGACGGTGGGCTGGTGCAGGTGCCCGAGGGGCGGCGCGTCTTCCCCAACCTCTCGGTGCGCGAGAATCTCGAACTCGGCTCCTATCGCCGCGGCAAGCCCGACCGCGGGCGCAATCTCGAGAAGGTCGTGGCGATCTTCCCCCGCCTGAAGGAGCGCTGGACGCAGGCCGCCGGCACCCTGTCGGGCGGCGAGCAGCAGATGCTGGCGATCGGCCGCGGCCTGATGGGCGAACCCAGGCTGCTGATCCTCGACGAGCCGTCGCTCGGCCTGTCGCCGCTGCTGGTCGAGGAGATGTTCGCGCTGATCGGACGGCTCAATGCGGACGGCTTGGCCATCCTGCTGGTCGAGCAGAACGTCGTGCAGTCGCTCGCCATCGCCCATCGCGCCTACGTGCTGGAGAACGGCCGCATCGCGCTGTCGGGCTCGGCCGCCGAGCTGGCGCAGCATCCGGACCTACGGAAGAGCTACCTCGGTCACTGAAGTCGTACGTGGACGCCTTGCTGGGAGCGCGCCACCGTGCGCGAAGCTGGCTTCGCCAGAGTGGCGCTCTTCCCTCGTCTCGACCGACAGCCCATGAGCGGCGCAGAGTGCCGCGCTCCCGGCCTACGCCGCCTCGCCGGCCGCCCAGCCGCTCGACCACGCCCACTGGAAATTGTAGCCGCCCAGCCAGCCGGTGACGTCGACCGCTTCGCCGATCACGAACAGGCCGGGCACCGCCCGCGCCGCCATGGTCTGCGAGGAAAGGCCCGTGGTGTCGACGCCGCCCACCGTGACCTCGGCCTTGGCATAGCCCTCGGTCCCGGTCGGCGCGACACGCCAGTCATTCAAGTGCTCGGCTTTCAGGTTCTCGAAGAATTGCGCGGCGCGCAGCGGCATCACCTCGCCGAGCAAGGTGCGGCGCTCGGCCTTGGGCCGCGCATGATGGCGCTCCTTGAGGAACCGCACGGCATCGACGCCGGGCAGCAGGTCGATCGAGAGCTGCTGCCCCGGTTGCCAGTAGGACGAGATCTGCAGGATCGCCGGCCCCGACAGCCCGCGATGGGTGAACAGCATGGCCTCGCGGAAGGAGACCTTGCCGAAGCGCGCGACCACGTCGAGCGAGACACCGGCAAGCTCGGGGGCAAGCTCGGGCACCTTCAAGGTCAGCGGCACCAGCCCGGGCCGGGTCTGCGTCATCTTCAGGCCGAAGCGGCGCGCCCAGTCGTGCGCGAAGCCGGTGGCGCCCATCTTGGGAATCGACAATCCGCCGGTCGCCAGCACGACGGCCGTCGCCTCGAACGTGCCGTGGTCGGTCGTCACCCGGAAGCGATCGGACCGTTCGATGTTCGCGACCTTGTGGGCCACCCGCACCTCGACACCGGCGGCCGAGCATTCGTCGAGCAGCATCGCCACGATCTGCCGCGCCGAGCCGTCGCAGAACAGCTGGCCCAGCGTCTTCTCGTGCCAGGCGATGCGGTGCTTGTCGACGAGGGCGATGAAATCGTGCTGCGTGTAGCGCGCCAGCGCCGATCTGCAGAAATGCGGATTGGCAGAGAGAAAGCACTCGGGCGCCGTGCCGGTGTTGGTGAAATTGCAGCGCCCGCCCCCCGAGATCAGGATCTTCTTGCCGACCTTCTCGGCATGGTCGAGCAGCAACACCCGGCGGCCGCGCTGGCCGGCGCGCAGCGCACACATCAGACCGGCGGCGCCGCCGCCGATGATGACGACGTCGAAGGACTGGCTCAAGTCATTGCGCCCATCACGCCAGAACGGTCCTCATGAACCACAGGCCGATAGCCAGGCCGACGATCGAGAGCGCCACGGAACCGCCGACGTAATAGGCCGCCGGAAGATGCTCGCCGCGTTCCCACAGTAGCACCGCGTCGAGCGAATAGGCAGAGAAGGTCGTGTAGCCTCCCAGGATGCCGGTCGCGAGGAAGAGCCGCAGATGGCCCCCGCCGGCGCCCCTCATCGCGAACCAGCCTGCGACCAGGCCCATCACCAGCGATCCCGTGACATTGATGGCGAAGGTGTGCCACGGGAAATTCGTGCCCAGCAGGCGCGCGACGTGGATGTTCATGAAGTGGCGAATCGTGCCGCCGACACCGGCACCGACGAACACGACTGCGTATCCCATCATCGACCGCTCTCCTTACTTGCCGCCGAAGCGCTGCTTCCAGTCGGGCAGCGACGTCTTGTAGGGCAGTGCCGTTGCTTCGTAGACGCCGCGCGCCACGGCCCGAGCCAGGCAATCGGCCGCGGCCGCGCCCAGCTCGGTCAGCAGGTGCGGATCGGCAGCGCCGGCCACTTGCCCCGTCGCGGCGGCGAACACCGTGTCGCCGTCGTTCGGCGCGTGCACGGGACGCAGCGCGCGAGCGAGTCCGTCGTTCGCCATGATGGCGAGGCGCTTGCACTCGGCCTTGGTGAGCGTGGCATCGGTCGCGACCAGCGCGATCGTGGTCGCGGTGGCCTGCACCGGCTGGCCCTTGAAGCGCAGTTCGAGCGCGTTATCCGGCATCTTTGGCGGCCAGCCGCAGCCCCCGAATTCGTTGCCCTGCTCGTAGGGTGCCGCCCAGAAATGCGGCCCGCCGCCGATCACCGCCGAGCCCAGGGCATTCACGGCGACAAGCGCGCCGACGGTGAAGCCGTTCCTGGTCTTCATGCTGGTCGAACCCAGCCCGCCCTTCAACTCCGCGGTCGTGCCGCCGAGGCCCGCACCGACCGAACCCAGTGCGAAGTCCTTGGCCGCCGCGAGCGCGGCGTCGCGGCCGAGATCCCAATATGGCGGCCGGCATTTCACCGGCTCCTTCAGCCAGTCCTTCTCGCCGCCATTCATCAGGTCGAACAGGATCGCCTGCACCGCTACCGGAAGGGTGATGCCGCCGAACTGTGCGCCTTTTCCTTGCGCGCACAGTACCGCCGAGACTCCGCCCGCCGTATCGAGGCCATACAGCGAGCCGCCGGACAGGACCACGGCATCGATCAGGCCGCGCGTCATTTCCGGCTCGAGCAGGGTGACGGCGCGATCGCCCGGCGCGCCGCCCAGGGTGGCGGCGCTCGCCACCGTGCTCTGTTCGAAGACCACGACCGTGGCACCGGTCGCCGCGCGCGCATCCTGGGCATTGCCGACCAGGATCCCGCCGACGTCGGTGATCAGGTTCCTCACGTCAGGAACTCACCGCCATTCACGTGGATCGTCTGCCCGGTGATGAAGGTGCCCTGCGGGCCGACCAGCAGGCGCACCATGGCGGCGATCTCCTCGACATGGCCGAGGCGGCCGAGCGGGATCGGCCGGCCCTGGATCGGCCGCGGCCCGGCGGTGGCGGCCCGCGCGGTGTCGATCGCACCGGGCGCCACGGCGTTGCAGGTGATCTTGTGCGGCGCCAGCTCGCGCGCCAGCGCACGCATCAGGCCTTCGAGGCCCGACTTCGACGCCGAGACGTGGCAGCGGTTGAGCGTGCCGACATGGGTCGACACGCCGGACATGGCGACGAACGAGCCGCCCTTCCCCTTGGCGACCATCTGAGGAATGAAGGCCTTGCCGAGCAGGAAGGCGCCGTCGAGCGCCACCGACATGATCTCGCGCCATTCCTCGAACGACATGTCCAGGAACGATGTCTGACGGCGCAGGCCGGCGTTGCTGACGAGGATGTCGACGCCGCCGAACTGCTTGTGCGCCTGTTCCGCCAGTTTGGGCGCAACGACGGGATCGGAGACGTCGCCCATCGCGGCGGCGGCCCTGCCGCCCGCCTTTTCGATCTCGGCGACCACCTCGTCGACCGCGGCGCGGTCGGAGCGGCCGTTGACCAGCACCGTCGCGCCGTCGGCCGCCAGGGTGAGCGCGATGCAGCGCCCGATGTTCTTGCCCGCGCCCGTGACCAGCGCGACTTTGCCTTGCAATGGAAGCGACATGCGATCTCCCGCCAGATTCGCGGACGAACCTAGCGGAGATCGCCCCGCCAAACCAAGGCTTCGCGCCGAAGGATCAGCCCGCGACGATGTAGGCCTTCAGAGCCTCGGTCTCGTGCACGGTTTCCTCGAGGCGCAGCTTGACCACGTCGCCGATCGAAATCAGTCCGAGCAGTTCGGCGTTGCGCACCACCGGCAGGTGGCGGAAGCGGCCGCTGGTCATGATTTCCATGACCCGCTCGATCGGATCGTCGGGATCGCAGGTCACGACCTCGCGCGTCATCATCTCGGCGGCGACCAGCCCGAGGGCGGCCGAGCCGTGCACGGCGATGGCGTGCACGATGTCGCGCTCTGAGACGATGCCGACCACCTGGTCGAGCCGGTCGACCACCAGCACGGCGCCGATACGCCGCGTACTCAGCTGACGTGTGATCTCGGACAGGGTGGTGGATGGCGGTACGGTGAACACCAACCCGCCCTTCTGGACGAGAATATCGGAGACGAACATGGTTCCCTCCTCTGCTTGCGATGGGCTGTGCAGTGCGTACAACGCTTCGACCGGAGAGACTCGATCAGGAGCGAAGACCCCTTGGTGAACGAAGCCCCTCATGGACGCCCGAGCGAGCTGTCATTCGACCGCCCATTCGAACCGGGAGGGGCGGCTCTCGTCCTGTTCTCCGGCGGACAGGATTCCACCACTTGCCTGGCCTGGGCGCTAGAGAGATTTGAACGGGTCGAGACGATCGCCTTCGACTACCGCCAGAGGCACCGAATCGAACTGGATCAAAGACTTAAGGTCCTGGACGAGGTCCGCCGCGCGTTCCCGCGGTGGGCAAACCGGCTGGGCGAGGACCATTTCATCGACATGGGCGTGCTCGGCCAGATCAGCGACACGTCGCTGACGCGCAACGTCGCCTTCGCCCTGGAGACCGGCGGCCTGCCCAACAGCTTCGTGCCCGGGCGCAATCTGCTGTTCTTCACCTTCGCCGCCGCGGTGGCGTGGCGGCGCGACATCCGCAATCTGGTGGGCGGCATGTGCGAGACCGATTTCTCGGGGTATCCCGACTGCCGCGACGACACGATCAAGGCGCTGCAGGTCGCGCTCAATGTCGGCATGGACCGCCGCTTCGTGCTGCACACGCCGCTGATGTGGCTCGACAAGGCCGAGACCTGGCAACTCGCGCACGGGCTGGGCGGCGAAGCGCTGGTCGAGATCGTGCGAGAGCACACGCACACCTGCTACATGAGCGAACGCGGGCCGCGGAACGCCTGGGGCCATGGCTGCGGCGAATGTCCGTCCTGCGCGCTGCGCAAGCGCGGCTTCGAGAAGTGGCGGGCCGGCTGACTTAGGTGCTAGAGCGTTCGCCGCTCCGCCCAAGGACCTGAACCGATGCCTTCCCCTCCCGCCCCGCGGCAACGGCCGAAGTTGCGATTGGATGCGCGCAAGGCCGAAGGCCTTGTCTACTTCTTCGCCTTCATCGCCTGCATCCCGATGGCCAACTGGATGATCGGCCATTGGGGCACGGTGTGCGTGCCGCACGGTCCCTGCCTGGTGCCGGTGTTCCCGTGGGGCCCCGAAGGCAGGCCGCTGATGGCGCCGTCGGGCGTGCTGATGATCGGGCTCGCCCTGGTGTTGCGCGATCTCGTGCAGCGGCGGCTGGGTCGCGGCACGGCGTTGCTGTCGATCGTGGCGGGCGCGGCGCTGTCGGGTGCGGTGGCGCCGCCGGCCCTGGTGTTCGCGTCGGCCGGTGCCTTCCTGCTGAGCGAGCTCGCCGACTTCGCGGTCTATACGCCCTTGCAGCGGCGCGGCCTGGTGGTGGCGGTGCTGGCCAGCAGCGTGGTCGGGCTGATCGCCGACAGCCTGCTGTTCCTGTGGCTCGCCTTCGGCAGCCTCGAATTCCTCGAAGGCCAGATCCTGGGCAAGCTCTGGATGGTGCTGCTGGCCCTGCCGGTCGTGCACTGGATCCGCCGGCACGAGACGCCGGCGCGGATCGCCGGGTCCTGACGCGAACGTATCATTGCCAATGCAGCCTCTCGATGCACCGGCGATCGCCCGAGCCCCGAACCGATAGGCGGCAGACTGCCATGCGTGCGGCGCCTGCAAGGCAGTTGCAAGAGCCCGGTTGAACGCTACGCTGCAACCTTCTAGACCGATGCCTGCTCGAAATTTGGGGAGAGTCGCGATGATCAAGTCTGTTCTGGCCGTGTCCGAGGGCGGTCCCGATGCGGCGATGTCGTTCAAGCTGGCGGCCCGCGTCGCCGGCGTGTTCGACGGCGCGGTCGATGCGCTGCATCTCCCGGTCGGTCCGGCCGGCGGCATGGTCGGCGGTCTCGCGATGAGCGGCGAGGCGATGCCGCTGGTGATGAATCTCGACGACGAGCGGCTGGAGGAACGCGCCAAGGAATCGGAGCGCGCCTACAAGGAGACGCTGGCGCTGATCAAGGGCGCCACCTACACCGCGGCCAAGACCGCGACGCTCGACGCCATGGTGGCGATGGGCCGCTGTTCGGACATCCTGGTGCTCGGCCGCCCTGGCGCCGATCCGGAGAACGTCGCACCGGCCACGGTCGAGGCCGCACTCTACGAATGCGCCCGCGCCGTGATGATCGCGCCGCCCAAGGCCGGCGAAGGCGCCTTCAATTCGGTGGTCGTGGCGTGGAACGGCAGCTTCCAGGCCGCCCGCTCGCTCGAATATTCACTGCCCTTCCTCGCCAAGGCGAGCAAGGTCACCCTACTGGTGGTCGGCAGCAAGCCGGACGATGTCGGCGCGTCCTACCTGCAGCGCAATCTCGGCCGCCACGGCATCAACGTCGCGATCGACGCGATCGATCCCGGCGCGGTGTCGGCCCGTGCGCGCGGCCGCGACCTCCTGAACTACACGCACGAGAAGGGCGCCGACCTGCTGGTGATGGGCGCCTACGGCCGCGGCCAGGTGCTGAGCTTCCTCGGTCTCGGCGGCGCCACCGCCAAGGTGATCTCGGCCTGCCGCGTGCCGCTGTTGCTGGCTCACTGAGGCGCGCTGCCCTTCTCGCGCTCGCGCTCCTGTCGTTCGCCGGGCCGGTCTTCGCGGCCGACCCGGAGACCAACAAGAAGATCGTAATCGATTTCTACGAGAAGGGCCTCAAGCAGAAGGACTTCGAGGCCACGGCCAGGCATTTCGGGCCGCGCTACATCCAGCATATTCCCAACGTTCCCGATGGCATCGAGGCGTTCAAGGGGCTGGTCAACCTGCTGAAAGAGAAGTTCCCGAACTCGAAGAGCGAGATCAAGCGCGCCGTCGCCGAGGGCGACTATGTCGTCCTGCATGTCCATTCGGTGCGCGAGCCCGGCCAGCGCGGCCGCGCGATCGTCGACATCTTCCGGCTCGAGAACGGCAAGATCGTCGAGCACTGGGATGTCATCCAGGACGTTCCGGAGAAGGCCGCGAACAACAACGGCATGTTCTGACACGCGCCTTCGCGGCGCTTCAGGGACACGCTCCCGCCGACTGACTCACCACCTGCGCATCCGCACAGGCCGAACACGCGTTACTGTACGTCTTGCGGCTGTTGTCGCGCCGCAGCCCGCAGGCCGGGCGGTAGTCCATGGTGCACATCTGCGGCCTGGGCTCGGCGCAGGCGCCGCCTGCGACCGGCAGCGACTCCGGCGCAAGCTCGGCATTGGTCATGACGAACGCGAACGGCGCGGCGCGGTATTCGCTGAGCGTGCCGATCACCGAGATCTGCGTGCCGACCGACGGCATGGGGCTGAGCGGCCGGCCGAACCGGACTTCGAGGTCGACCGTGCCGCTGGCCTGGTTCTCGTCGGTGATCGCGCCTTCGATGCGGTCGGGCGCGGACTTCAGCACCTTGATCGCGATCTTGAGGCGCGTCTCGCCGCCGCGCTGCTTGTCCGAGATCGCCTTCCAGACCTGGTCGGCGGCGGCACGATTGGCCGGCGTGGCGTCGCGGCGAGACAGCACGAGCTGCCAGTCGGTGTAGGACAGCGTAGCGGGATCGTTGTCGGTCACGAGCTGGACCGCCTTCTCCTCCGGCGTCAGCTTGCGCGGGATCGAGCCCGTGAAATTGTCGGTCGGGGCGCGTTCGGCGGCGGCGCGCGCCAGGATGGCGTCGAAGCCTTCCTCGCTGCCGCGGTAGATCCTGTAGCGGGCACGCACGTATTTCTCGATCCCGACGGCGGCCTGCTCGTTCTTGGCCGCGCGCGAGATCGCCACCGCGCGCGCGCCATACCAGAAGCCGAGCGCGTCGAGCGGCGTGCCCTCGAGCTGCGCGACCGCGAGCTGATAGACGTCCTGCAGGTTCTCCGGGTCGACCGCGACCGCGTCGGCGAGCAGTCGCCGCGCCCGGGCATAGTCCTTCTGTTGCAGGGCGGCGTAGCCCAGCATGCCGTTGAACACGGCGATGTACTGGAACTTCAGCCGCATGAAGGCCCGCTCGTCGACATCCTGGGGCCGCTGCAGGCGCGACAGCACGGCGAGCCCGCGCTCGGCTGCCGCGACCGCGGGCTGCAAGGCGGCGGTGTCGCCCGAAGCCACGCGTGTGCGGCCGACATAGACCCGGTTGGCGAGCGCCCGCAGATTGTCGGGCTCGATCTGCAGCAGCTTGACGGCGACGGCGTCGGCCTTGGCCGGATTGCCGGCCGCCTGCCACGCCGCCATCAGCTGCTCGTGGGCGGCGACGCGCAGGATGCTGTTGGGATACCAGGCGATGAAGATCTCGAGCGCCTGCGCACGCTTGGCCGGATCGCGCGTGTCGATCGCGGCGGCGTAGGACTTGCCCTCGGCGGGGTTCTCCGTCTGCGGAACGGCAGGCGGCGGAGTCGTCTGCGCATGCGCCGTGGCGACGCTCGACAGCGCAATCGCCATCACCGACATGAGCAGGCGGAGCACCGCCATTACTGTATTCTCCCCTTCTCGCCGACGCTATCACGACCCCATGCACGGCCGGAAATCCAGTGACCATTACGGGCAAATGAGGCAGTGTCCGGGCAAGACGAGAGAGGCTCTTTCGATGCAGGGATTGCGTGTTTTTGCGGCGGCGATGATCACACTCGCCGGGTTCGCGACCGTGGCGGCGGCACAGCAGGCCGCCCCACCGCCTGCCGTGCTCGTCCAGGCCGCCGAGCTGAAGCCGCTGGGTGCGCGGTCGGAGTTCATCGGACGTGTCGCGGCCGTCGACAAGGTCGAGCTGCGTGCGCGCGTGAAGGGCTATCTCGGGCCGCGCCTGTTCACCGACGGCGGCCCGGTCAAGGAAGGCGAGGTGCTGTTCAGGATCGAGCCCGACACCTATCTCGCCGCAGTCGACCAGAAGACGGCGCAGCGCGACGCCGCCAAGGCCGCCCTCGCCAATGCCGAGGTCCAGTTCAAGCGCGCCGCCGAGTTGCTGCGCACCAACACCGGAACCCAGGTCACCTACGACCAGCGTCAGAGCGAGCAGTTGCAGGCCAAGGCCGCACTCGAGGAGGCCGAGGCGGCGCTGCGCGACGCGCAGATCAACCTCTCCTACACCGAAATCCGCACGCCGATCGCCGGCCGGGTCGGCCGTGCCGCTGCCTCGCCAGGCAACCTCGTCAGCCCCGACTCGGGCGTCCTCGCCACGGTAGTGACCGAGAACCCGATGCGAGTGCTGTTCTCGGTGACGCAGCGCGAGTTGCTCGAGGCGCGCAAGGACGGCGGCGCCAACGACGTGGTGGTGCAGCTCAAGCTTGCCGACGACAGCATTTATTCCGAGAAGGGCAAGATCGACTTCATCGACGTCACGGTCAATCCGCAGACCGATGGGCAGATCGTCCGTGCGGTGTTTCCCAACAAGAACGAGACACTGACCGACGGCATGACGGTGCGCGTGATTCTCGAGGCCGCGAAGCCGCCGATGGTGGTCGCGATCTCGCAGGCCGCGGTCGCGCTCGACCAGGCCGGCGCCTACGTCTTCGTGGTCAACGACAAGAACGTGGTCGAACAGCGCCGAGTAAAGACCGGCCCGGGACGCGACGGCATGCTGGCGATCGAGGACGGGCTGAAGGCCGGCGACAAGGTGATCATCCAGGGCCAACAGAAGGTGCGGCCGGGCATGACCGTGACGGCCACGCTCGCGCCGCCGTCGCCCTCGATGCAGCAGCGGTAGAGACCCATGAGCATCTCGTCGGTCTTCATCCGCCGCCCGCGGCTCGCCTTCGTCATTTCGACGGTCATCACGCTGGCCGGCATCATCGCGCTCGGCGCGTTGCCGGTGGCGCAGTTCCCCGACATCGTGCCGCCCCAGGTCAAGGTCACGACCTTCTATCCCGGCGCCTCGGCGCAGGCGGTCGAGGAAAGCGTGGCGCAGGTGATCGAGGCGCAGGTCAACGGCGTCGAGCGCATGATCTACATGAAATCGGTTTCGGGCGGCGACGGCAGCTACAGCCTGACCGTGAGCTTCGAGGTCGGCTCGGATCCCGACCTGAACACCGTCAACGTCACCAACCGCGTCAACCAGGCGCTGGCCGTGCTGCCGCCCGAGGTGCAGCGCCAGGGCGTGACGACCAAGAAGCAGTCGTCGGCGCTGCTGCAGTGCATTGCCTTCTTCTCTCCCAAGGGCAGCCGCGACGCGCTGTTCCTGTCGAACTTCGTCACCATCAACATCCTCGACTCGGTCAAGCGCGTGCCCGGCGTCGGCGACGCTTCGCTGTTCGGCGCGCTCGACTATTCGATGCGCGTCTGGATGAAGCTCGACCGCATGTCGAGCCTCGACATCACGCCCAACGACGTGGTCAAGGCAGTCCAGTCGCAGAACGTTCAGGCCGCAGTCGGCCTGGTCGGTGCGGCACCGCTGGCGGGGCCGGTCGATTTCCAGCTCAACATCAGCACCCAGGGCCGACTGACCACGGTCAAGGAGTTCGAGGACATTGTCGTGCGCGCCCTGCCCGACGGCGCGCTGGTGCGTATCAAAGACATCGCCCGTGTCGAGCTGGGCGCCAAGACCAGCGACCAGAGTGGGCGTTACAACGGCAAGCCGTCGGCCGGCATCCAAGTCTATCAGCTACCGGGCGCCAACGCGCTCGCGACCGCCGAGGCCGTGCGCAAGCTCATGAAGGAGCTGGAGCCGCGCCTGCCCGAGGACGTGGCCTACGACGTCATGTACGACACGACCGTGTTCGTGAAGGCGACGATCGAGAGCGTCATTCACACGCTGATCGAGGCTTTCGTGCTGGTGGCGATCGTCGTCTTCGTCTTCCTCGGCAATCTGCGCGCCACGCTGATCCCGATCATCGCCGTGCCGGTGGCGCTGATCGGCACCTTCGCCGTCATGCTGGCGCTCGGCTTCTCGGCCAACACGATCTCTCTGCTGGCCCTGGTGCTGGCGATCGGCATCGTGGTCGACGACGCCATCGTGGTGGTCGAGGCGGTCGAGCACATTCTCGAGCACGAGCCCGACCTCACCGTGGCCGAGGCGACGGAAAAGGCGATGGGACAAGTCACCGGACCGATCATCGCCATCACCCTGGTACTGCTGTCGGTGTTCGTTCCGACCGCGTTCATCCCCGGCATCACCGGCCAGCTCTACAAGCAGTTCGCGGTGGCGGTTTCGGTCTCGATGATCATCTCGGCGATCAACGCGCTGTCGCTGTCGCCGGCGCTCTGTTCGCTGATCCTGCGCCACAAGAAGAAGCCGACCGGCGTGATGGCCTGGATGCAGGGCGGCATCGACAAGGGCCGCGACGGCTATGTCAGGCTGGTGACGCCGCTGACGCGCCGGGCGGTTCTCGCCATCGTGCTGGTCGCCGGCTTCGTGCTCGGCACCGGCGGCCTCGGCACTATGGTGCCTTCCGGCTTCCTGCCCGAAGAAGACCAGGGCGCCTTCATGGCCGAACTGCAGCTGCCGGACGCCGCGTCCACCAGCCGCACGGTCGACGCGCTGAACCAGGTCGAGAGCCTGATCGTCGGCAAGCCGTGGCTGCAGAGCATCTTCACGGTGAGCGGCTACAGCCTGCTCGACGGCCTCGCGCAATCGAACCGCGCGCTCGTCATCGTCGCTCTGAAGCCCTTCGCCGAGCGCAAGGCCGCCAATCTGTCGGTGTTCGCGGCGCTGGCCGAGGTGAACGCCGCGATGCAACAGGTCTCGGCGGCCAACGTCTTCGCCTTCAACCTGCCGCCGATCATGGGTCTGGGCAACTCATCCGGCTTCGAATTCCAGATCGAGAGCCTGGGCGGCGCCCCGCCCTCGGAACTGGCACAGGTGGCGCGCGGCATGATGCTGGCGGCGCAGAGCGTGCCCGAGCTCAGTCACGTTTTCACGACCTACGGCGCCTCGACGCCGCAGATCTACCTGAAGCTCGACCGCGAGCGCGCGCAGGCGCTCGGCATCCAGATCTCCGACATCTTCGCGGCCCTGCAGACTGCGCTGGGCGGCACCTACGCCAACGACTTCAACCTTTTCGGCCGCACCTGGCAGGTGAAGATCCAGGCCGAGGCCGACGAGCGCAAGAAAATCGACGATATCTTCCGCGTACGCCTGCGCGCCGCGTCGGGCGAGCTGGTGCCGCTGGCCGCCGTGGGCGACGTGCAGCTCGTGACCGCCGCGGGTTCGGTGGTGCGCTACAACAACCTGCGCTCCGTCACCATGCAGGGGGCGCCGGCGCCGGGCTATTCGACCGGACAGGCGCTCGCGGCGATGGAGAAGCTTGCCAAGGAGACCCTGCCTTCGGGCTATGCCTACGAATGGACGGGCACGGCACTGCAGGAGAAGGCCGCTGCCGGCCAGACCGGCTTCATCCTGGGGCTGGCGCTGGTCTTCGCCTACCTCTTCCTCGTGGCACTGTACGAGAGCACGGCGATCCCGATCGCGGCGTTGCTGTCGGTGACGGCCGGCCTGTTCGGCGCCATGGCGGCACTGTTCCTGAGCGGACTGGACAACAATCTTTTCGCCCAGATCGGCATCGTGGTGCTGATCGCGCTCGCCGCCAAGAACGCCATCCTGATCGTCGAGTTCGCGATGGAGCAGCGGCGCGAGGGCAAGACGATCGTCGAAGCCGCGATCAACGCCGCCAATCTGCGCTTCCGCGCGGTCATGATGACGTCCTTCGCCTTCATCCTGGGCCTGGTGCCGCTGGTGATCGCCTCGGGTGCCGGTGCCGCGACCCAGCGCGCCGTCGGCACCGCGGTGTTCGGCGGCATGCTCGCGGCTTCGTTCCTCGGCATCTTCGTGATCCCGGGCCTCTATGTCGTCTTCCAGAGCTTCCGCGAGAAAGTGAAGTCGATGGGCGGCGGCAAGGCGCCGGCGCCCACTCCGGCCGGGAGCACCGAGCCGAAGCACTAGGCCGAGGCTTTGCGCCCGGACGCTATTTCCCGTCGGGCGTCTTCTGGCGGGGGTGGACGTAGTCCTTGAAGTCGTCGAAGCCCTTCCAGGCGGGCTCGGGCGGCACATAGCCCGGCCGCGGCGCGTACTGCGACGGCTCGGCGACGCCCGGCGTCGTGACGTAGCGCGGGCAGTTCGGAAAGATCGCCCGCACCGCGACCCGCACCAGCAGCTGCGCGCCGGCGAACGTCTGCATCAGCGGATCGTCGCGCCGCACCGTGGCGCGGCCGTTGACCCTGAGCCGCCGCGGCTTCTCGCCCATGTCGATGAACAGCAGCCCGACCTCGGGATTGGCGAGGATATTGCCCAGGCTCTTGAACATGCCGTTGCCGTCATAGTCGGGAAAGGCGAGCTCGCTGGCGCCGGTCACCCGCACGAAGCCCGGCAGGCCGCCCTTGAAGGAGCAGTCGGCACGGCCCTTGTCGTCGGACGTCGCGAGAAAGAAAAACGGCAGCGCTTCGATGAAACTGCGGTCGCCGTCGGTGAAGGCCTGCCGGGTCAGCTTCTCCTCCAGCCGGTCGGCGATGCGCCGGCTGTCGAACTGGTCCTGCAGCTGCCGATTGCCGTCATGGAACATGATGGTCATCGTGGCCTCCTTCAGGCGCGGTCGCTGCCCGCCTCCAGACGTGCGCGCAGGGCGGCATCGTGGAGCGTGGTGTCCTGGCCCGGCGGTGCGGTGCGCACCGCATCTTCCAGGGTCGCGGTCTGCCGCCATTCCTCGGACGGGCGCGAGCGGCCGTCGGAACCGATCTGGTCGACCCCCCAATAGAGTTCGAGGTGATGTCCATCGGGATCGAGGAACTCGACCGAGACCTGACAGCCGGCGCGGCGGCGACCTTGATAGGTGATGGTGGCGCCGGCTTTCTTCAAATGATCGCGGGCGCGGAACACCTCGTCGAGCGTGGCGAGCTCGAACGCCAGGTGATGCAGCTTCTTGGCCTTGCCGGTGTCGCCGTCGCCGACCAGGGCGAGACAGTGGTGGTCGCTGTTGCAGCGCAGGAACACCATGCCGCCCGGCATCATCGTGCCGGGATAGATATCGGAGATCTTGAAGCCCAGCACCTCGGTGTAGAAGCGCTTCGAACGCTCGAGATCGGACGCGAAGATCACGGCATGGCCGAGCTTGCGGACGGCAAAGGGTGGATTCATGACTTCAGGCTCCCACGACGAAACCATCTGATTGCATCTTCGAGGCGATCGTCGCCCCAGAATACCTCGCCGTCGACGGCGAAGCTCGGCGAACCGAAGACGCCGAGCTTGCCGGCCTCGGCGGTGGCCGCCTCGTAGAGCTCGAGCACGTCGTCGCCACCAGCCCGCTCGACGACGCGGGACGCCTGCTGGCCGACCTCCGCCAGGCTCGCCGACAGGTTGGGCTCGATCGCCGGCTCGTGGCCGTCGACAAACCAGCGTCGATAGGAAGCGACGATGTAGGGCTTGCCCCAGCCTTCGGCCATGCCGAGCACGGCGATCCGGTTGGCGAGGTCGAACTGCTGGATCGGATAGGGCGCCGGCACCCTGACCGCGAGGCCGTACATGCCGGCCCGGCGTTCGATGTCGCGCCACATGTAGGCCATCTTGACGGGCTTGCCGACGAACGGCGTGTTCTTCTGCTCGCGCATGATGGCGCGCACGCTGAAAGGCCGCCAATTGAAGCGCACGCCCTCGCGGGCCGAAACCTGTTCGATCCGGCTCACCGTCAGGTAGCTGTAGGTGCTACCGGTCGAGAACCAGAAGTCGATTGCGTCCTTGGCCATGGGCTATCATGGCCCGAAGCAGGAGCGAGGGGGAAGGACTCATGGCTAGATCGCCCAACCTATTGTCGGCCAGCGAGGCGGTGCGCCGCATGGCCGACAAACGGCTGAAGGCCGTGGACCTCGTCGAGGCCTGCCTCGAGCGCATCGGCAGGCGCGAAGGCCAGGTCCATGCCTGGGAGGCGCTCGATCCCGAGGGCGCGCTCAAGCGGGCCGAGATACTCGACCGTCGCACTCGCCCCGTGGGGCCGCTGCATGGCATTCCGCTCGCGGTGAAGGACATCATCGACACCAAGTCGATGACGACGGAGTGCGGCTCGCCGATCTATCGCGGCCGCAAGGCGGCCCGCGACGCGGCCTGCGTGACGCAACTGGTCAAGGCCGGTGCCATCGTGCTCGGCAAGGCCGTGACCACCGAGTTCGCCGGCGCCCATGCCGGCAAGACGCACAATCCGCACAATCTGAGGCACACGCCTGCCGGCTCCTCGTCGGGTTCGGCGGCGGCGGTCGCCGACTTCATGGCGCCCATCGGCTACGGCACGCAGACTTCCGGCTCGGTGATCCGGCCCGGCGCCTTCAACGGCGCGGTCGCCTACAAGGGCACCTACGGCTGGGCCGATCTCACCGGCGTAAAAACCTACGCCAAGAGCCTCGACACGCTGGGCTTCTTTGCGCGCGAAGCCAACGATCTCGCCTTGGTCCGCGCCGCCTACGGGCGCGAGGCGGCGGAGCCGCCCAGGCGCTTGCCGCGTATCGGCTTTTGCCGCACGCGCTGGTGGGAGATGGCTGAGCCCTACAACAGAAAGAACATCGAGGCCGCCGTCCGGGCGCTGCGTGCAGCCGGCGCCAAGGTGCGCACCTGGGACATGCCCGAGAGTTGGGACCGGCTGATCGATGCGCATCAGAAGGTGATGACCAAGGAAGCCACTTTCCACTACGGACCCGAGCGAGCGCGCTTTTCCAACCTGTTGTCGCCCTCGCTCGCGCAATCGCTGGAGTACGGCGATACGGTGAGCCGCAAGCAGATGGCCGACGCCAACAAGAAGCGGCGGCGTGCCCAGGCCGATCTGGCGGAGGTCTGGGACAAGTTCGACTTCCTGCTGGTCCCGGCGGCGCGCGGCGAGGCGCCGGCCGGTTTGGGCTGGACCGGCGACCCGATCTTCAATCGCTTCTGGACATTCCTCGGACCGCCCTGCATCGCCCTGCCCTTCGGCACCGGCCCGTTCGGCTTGCCGCTGTCGATCCAACTGATCGGCCCGCACCGGGATGACGATCAGCTGATCGCCTGGGCGCGCTGGGTCGAGCAGCGCCTGTCGTGAGGTCGAGACTTCGGCTGGGACTCATCGGGTATGGCGCCATCGGCAAGCATGTCGAGGCGGCCGGGCTGGAGAATATCGAGCTTGTATCGGTGCTGGTGAAGCGACCGCGCAGCGATCGCCTCCTGACCCACGAACCCGACCGCTTCTTCGCCCACGAGCTGGATGCCGTGGTCGAGTGCGCCGGTCACGAGGCCGTCCGCACTCACGGCCAACGCGTGCTCGAAAGCGGTGCCGACTTTCTCGTGACGTCGGTCGGTGCCTTCACCGACACCGCCCTATTCGACCGTCTGCTGGCCGCCGCCCGGGCCAGCAGTCGGCGACTCATCCTGCCCTCGGCCGGCATCGGCGCACTGGACATCCTGAGCAGCGCCGCGGTCGGCGGGCTGGACAGCGTCACCGTAACGGTGCGCAAGGATCCGTCGGCGTGGAAGGGCACGGTCGCGGCGAAACTGGTCGATCTCGATTCCCTGAAGGCGCCGCATACGGTGTTCGACGGGCCGGTGCGCGAGGGTGCCAGACTCTATCCGCAGAATGTGAACATCTCCGCCGCGGCCGCGATCGCAGGTCTGGGGCTCGACAAGACCCGGGTGGTGATCGTGGCTGATCCGACTATCGGTACACACATCGTCGAACTGGAGGCCAAAGGGGCGTTTGGCCGCTTCACCTTCATGGAAGACGTCGCCGTCAGCGAGGAAAACCGCAAGACCGGCAAGCTGGTTGCCATGGCAATTGTGAAATCGGTGCGCCAGCTCGCCTCGACCCTGATCGTCGCCGCTTGATCATCGCTCGCGAGCCCCGATAATCGGCGGCACAGCAGCGTAGAGGACGACCATGGAACGACGCCGGTTTCTTTCCGCCACGGGTGGCCTTGCGGCCACGAGCCTGATTCCGGGAGCACAGGCTCAGGCGGCCTATCCGTCGAAGCCGGTGACGCTGCTCTGCGGCTACGCCGCGGGCGGCGCGGGCGATGCCGTCACCCGCGTGCTCGCCGACTTCGTGCGCAACAAGAAGGGCGTGGCAGCATCCGTCGAGTTCAAGCCGGGCGCCGGCGCGACCCTTGCCCCGGGCCAGATCGCCCGCGCGGAACCCGACGGCTACAATCTCTGCCTCTATGTGCCCAGTCCGATGGCGGTGGTGCCGCACCTGCAGAAGGTGCCGTACGACTCGATGAAGGACTTCACCTACATCGCGCTCTACTGCTTCGTGCCGCTCGCCTTCTATGTGAAAAGCGACAGTCCCTTCAAGTCCTGGGCGGACGTCATCCGCTTCGCCAAGGAAAATCCCGGCAAGTTGCGCTGGGGCACGGCCGGCGTTCGCGGCACGGCACACATCGTCGTGGAGGCGGCGTTCCGCAAGGAGGGGATCAAGGCCACTTTCGTGCCGTTCACCGGCGGATCGGAGGCGATCACCGCGTTGCTCGGCGGGCACATCGAGGCCTCCGTATCGACCGATTACGGCCCGCAGCTCGCAGCCGGAAATCTGCGGCTGATTGCGCTGACCGGCAACGAGAAGCTCGCCTCGCAACCCCAGCTGCCGACCTTCAAGGAGCTCGGCTATCCACTGACCGCCGATGCGTATTACGGCCTCTTCGGGCCGGCCAAGCTTCCGGCCTCGATCGTCAGCTACTGGGATGGCGTCGTGAAGGACATGATGAAGTCCGAGGAGTTCGCCACGGTGATGAAAACCGTCGGGGCGAGTCCGATCTACATGGATAGCGCCACCTTCACGGCCTACCACGCCGAGAGCAACAAGCGGTTCGGCGACGCGATCGACGCGCTGGGCTTCAAGAACAAGTGATGCCAAGGCCGCTGATGGGGCCGTTGGCGCTCACAGCGCTAGCGGGCGTCGCGCTGTTCATTGCGTGGGATTACGGCCTGTGGTCGTTCGGCGCGCCCGGCGCCGGCCTGATGCCCAGCCTCGCGGCAGCGGTCCTCGCGGTGACCAGCCTTCTGGCACTCTGGGAGAAGCCGTCGGCCGAGGAGGATGCCGATCCCGATCCCCGGCGGCTCGCCTGTTACACGGTAGCCCTCGTTGCGCTGCTCCCGGTCATCCTCGTGGTGGGCATGCTTCCGGCCCTCGCCCTGTTCATCGTGTTCTGTCTGAAACTGGCCGAGCACATGAGCTGGCGTTCGACGCTCGCCATCGCGATCGGCGCCACGGCCGGCAGCTGGCTGCTGTTCGAGCGCCTGCTGCAGGTCCAGCTGCCGCGCGGGATGTTGGGCTGAAGCGTGGACACGCTCGCCAATCTCGCAATGGGCTTCTCGGTGGCGTTGACTCCGCTCAACGTCCTGATTGCCCTGGTCGGCGCCTTCGTGGGCACTGCCGTTGGCGTGCTGCCTGGCCTGGGTCCGACAGCGACCATCAGCCTGCTGCTGCCGATTTCGGTCTATCTCGACCGCACCGGCGCGGTGATCCTGATGTCCGGCATCTACTACGGCGCGATGTATGGCGGCTCGATCACCTCGATCCTGATCAAGATCCCCGGCGAGGCCGCGAGCGTCATCACCTGCATCGACGGCTACCAGATGGCGCGCAAGGGCCGCGCCGGCGCAGCGCTGGGCATCAGCGCGATCGGCAGCTTCCTGGCCGGCATCGCCGCCACCCTGGGCATCGCCTTCGTCGGACCCAAGGTCGCAAATGTCGCCCTGGCGTTCGGCCCGGTCGAGAAGGCGGCCATGCTGGTGCTCGGCCTGACCCTGATCCTGGGCGTCGGCCAGGGCTCGAAGCTTCGCGGAACGGCCATGATCGGCCTCGGGCTGCTGCTGGGGACCGTCGGCATAGACGCCGTGTCGGGTGAGGAACGCTTCGTTTTCGACGTGCCGTCGCTTCGCGATGGTTTCGGCATCGCCATCGTCGCGATGGGCCTGTTCGGCCTCAGCGAGGTGCTGATGATGGTCGAGCAAAAAGCCGCCGCGCCGGCCATCCTGGCCTACAGCCGGCGGCTGCGCGACCTGCTGCCCAACCGCGAGGAGACCCGCCGTTCCGCCGGGCCTGTGGCGCGTGGCAGCGTGATCGGCTTCCTGCTGGGCCTTCTGCCGGGCGGTGGAGCGGTGATCGCGAGCTTCGTCAGCTACCTCGTCGAGAAGAAGATCGCACGGCGGCCCGACGAATTCGGCCACGGCGCGGTCGAGGGTGTGGCCGGCCCCGAGGCGGCCAACAATGCCGCTGCGCAGGCGAGTTTCATTCCCCTGCTTTGCCTCGGCATTCCCGCCAATGCCGTGATCGGCGTCATCATGGGCGCCTTGCTCATCCAGGGCGTGACGCCGGGTCCGCGGCTGGTCGCCGAGCATCCGGCAATGTTCTGGGGCGTCATCGCCAGCATGTTCATCGGCAACCTGATGCTGGTGGTGCTGAACATCCCGCTGGTCGGCCTGTTCGTTTCCCTGCTGCGCGTACCGCAGGGCATCATGTCGGTGATGATCGTGCTGTTCTGCACGATCGGCGCCTATAGCCTGGCCAACAGCCTGTTCGATGTCGGGGCAATGATCGCCTTCGGCTTCCTGGGATACGGACTGCGCAAGGCCGGCTTCGACGTGGCGCCGCTGCTGCTGGCCTACGTACTGGGGGCCATGTTCGAGCAGAGCCTGCGGCAGGGCCTGATCATCGGCTACGGCAGCCCGATGGTCTTTCTGCAGAGCCCGATCAGCGCCACGTTCCTGGCGCTGGCGGCATTGGTGATCGCGGTCCCGCAGATGCTGCGACTGGCGGCCCGATTCCGCGAGACCTAGAGCATCAGCTGGGCGCGCGACTGTCGTCAGGCCTGTCCGACGTCGATCAGCAGATTTCCGAGCTTGTCCTGCCGTACCTTGTCGCCGGGCTCGACCACCGTGGTGCAATCGAGCTGTTCGAGGATGGCCGGACCGTGGAACGACGCATCCAGCGGCAGGCGGTCCCGGGCGTAGACCGGCGTCTGCTGCCAGCCATCGGGGAACCACACGCGGCGTTCGCCGATTCTGGCAGCGGCGAGCGTCGGCGCACGCTCGGTCGCCGCCAGGGCGGCGAGATCGATCTCCGGTCGCACGCCGATCACCGCTGTATGGAGATTGACGAGCACCGGCGGGATCTCCGCCAACTCGATGCCGAAGCGCCGCCAGTAGGCTGCGGCGAAAGCCTTGTGCAGGCCCTCGACACCGATTTCGGGCCGCTCGACGGCGACCGACAGAATGTGGCTCTGGCCGGCGAACTGCATGTCGGCCGAATAGACATAGCGCAACTCGCGCACCGGCACGCCCTCGCCTTCGATGGTCGTACGGCCTTCTTTGCCCTGCTCGGCGTAGATCGCGGCAATCGCCGCATCCTGCAGCGCCGACAGGGGCCTGTTGACCGTGCGCACATAGTCGTGGCGCAGGTCGGCCACGACGCAGCCCAAGGCATTGGTGATGCCGGGCCGCGCCGGCACCAGCACGGTCGGAATCGAAAGCTCGCGGGCCAGCGCCGTGGCGTGCAGCGGCCCCGCACCGCCGAAGGCGAACAGCGCGAAGTCGCGCGGGTCGTGACCGCGCGACAGCGAGACCAGGCGGATGGCGCCCGCCATGCGGTCGTTGGCAATGCGCAGGATGGCGGCGGCCGCTGCCTCGGCGTCGAGGCCAAGCCGCTTGCCGACCTTGTCGAGGATTGCCGCGCGCACCTGGTCCAGAGTGACGGGATGATCGACGCCCAGCAGCTTGTCGGGATTGAGCCGGCCGAGGACCAGATTGGCGTCGGTGATGGTCGGCTCGGTGCCGCCGCGGCCGTAGCAGATCGGGCCCGGCCGTGCGCCCGCGCTCTCCGGCCCGACCCGCAGCATGCCCGCGGCATCGACCGACGCGATCGAGCCTCCGCCGGCGCCGATCGTGTGCACATCGACCATCGGCACATGAATCGGCATGGCGTACTCGAGTTCGAGCTCGCCCGAGACCTGCGGCACTGCGTTTTCGATCAGTCCGACATCGGTCGAAGTGCCGCCCATGTCGTAGGTGATGAGGTTGGGTTGGCCCGACGCACGACCGGTATAGGCAGCGGCCATCACGCCCGACGCCGGCCCCGACATTACGGTATTGACGGCGGCCCTGGCGATCAGGGTCGACGAGATGGTGCCGCCGTTGCCCTGCATCACCAGGATGTCGCGATCGAACGATTTGGCCGACAATTCCTTGCGCAGGCGCGAGAGATAGCGGTCGAGCACCGGCTGCACCGAGGCATTGACCGCCGCCGTCACGCCGCGCTCGTACTCGCGGTACTCGGACAGGATCGCATGGCCCGCGGTGACGTATTCGTTGGGCCACATCGCGCGCACGATTTCGGCGGCGCGCCTTTCGTGCGTCGAATTGATGTAGCTGTGCAGGAAATGGATGACGACCGCCTCGCAGCCCTGCGCCAGGAGCTTCTTCGTGGCCTCCGCCACGGCGGCCTCGTCGAGCGCCGTCAACACTTTGCCGTCGGCATCCATGCGCTCCGGAACTTCGAGCCGGTACTCGCGTTCGATCATGGGATTGAAGGTGCCGCGCAGGCCGTAGGCTTGCGGCCGCGTGCGCCGGCCGAGTTCAAGCACGTCGCGAAAGCCCTTGGTGGTGATCAGGCCGACCCGGGCGATCTTGCGTTCGAGCAGCGCGTTGGTGGTGGTCGTGGTGCCGTGCACGATGGCCTGTAGATTGGCCGGCTCGGTGCCGGCGGCAGCCAGCGATGCCATGAAGCCGATCGCCTGATTTTCCACCGTGGTCGGCACCTTGGCGAGCTTGACCGTGCCGGCTGCGGTGTCGACCGCCAGGAGATCGGTGAAGGTGCCGCCGACATCGATGCCGACAGTGAGTGCTTTGGAGGCCATGATCAAACCGACAGATACTGTTCCCGAAGTGAGGCGTTGGCGGCAAGCTCGGCCATCGATCCGCCGAAGCGGATCTGGCCCTTCTCGATGATGTAGGCGCGATCGGCCACTGCCTGGCTGAAATGCAGGTTCTGCTCGGAAAGCAGCACCGACAGGCCCTCCGCCTTGAGCGCGCGGATCGAATGCGCCATCTGCTCGACGATGATCGGCGCAAGCCCCTCGGACGGCTCGTCGAGCAGCACGCAGCGCGGATTGCCCATCAGAGTCCGGGCGATGGTCAGCATCTGCTGTTCGCCGCCCGACATGCGCCCGCCTGGCCGCTCGCGCATCCGGCCGAGATTGGGAAAGAGGGTGAACAGCTTGTCTTCCGTCCAGGTCGGCGCCCCCGAGCGCGCCGCCTGCCGGCCGACCTCGAGATTTTCCATCACCGTGAGGTCGCTGAAGATGCGCCGCTCCTCGGGCACGTAGCCCAGGCCCAGCCGCGCGATGCGATGGGGCGGCAGCCGCTCGATGCGCACGTCGCCGAACGAGATCTCGCCTTCCGCCGGCGGGACCAGACCCATGATCGCCTTCATGGCGGTCGACTTGCCCGCGCCGTTGCGGCCGAGCAGTGCCACCACCTCGCCGGCCCGCGCCTCCAGTGACACGCCATGCAGGATATGGGCACGGCCATAATAGGCATGCAGGTTCTTCACCGAGAGCATCAGTGCATGCTCCCGAGATAGACTTCCCGGACGTTGGGGTTGGCCCGGACTTCGGCAGGCAGGCCGCCCGCGATCAGGCGGCCGCGGTCGAGCACGACGATGCGATCGGCCTGGCTGAAGACCACGTCCATATCGTGCTCGGTGAACAGGACGGCGATCTGTCGGGCGCGCGCGAGCCGGGCCGCGAGCTCCATCAGGGCCACACGCTCCTTCGGCGCCATGCCGGCAGTCGGCTCGTCCATCAGCAACAGCCGAGGCTTGTTCGAAAGTGCCATGGCCAGCTCGACCCGCTTGAGATCGCCGTAGGCCAGCACGCCGCACGGCCGGCCGGCCTGATCGAGCATGCCGACCTGGGCCAGCAAGTCGTCGGCCTCGCGTCCGAACTCCGACCCGAAGCGCGACAGCAGCGCCCCGAGCCTGCCGGCATGGCTGTAGAGCGCCATCTGCACGTTCTCGCGCACGCTGAGCGAAGCGAAAGTCGCGGTGATCTGGAAGGTTCGGCCCACGCCCAGCCGCCAGATGGCCCGCGGACTCATGCCGACGATGTCGCGTCCCTGCAGGCGGACCACGCCGGAGTCGGGGGCGAGCTGGCCGTTCAGCATGTTGAAGCAGGTGCTTTTCCCCGCGCCGTTGGGGCCGATCAGCGCCAGCATCTCGCCGGCGCTGACGGCGAACGAAACGTCGGCCACGGCCTGCACGCCGCCGAACGCCTTGTGCAGGCCTTCGACCTGAAGGATGGCTGCGCTCACGCCGACCGTGCCCGCGCGAGCAGCGCCTTGAGCCCGCCAACCAACCCCTGCGGGAAGAGCAGCACGATGACCAGGATCACCAGCCCGAGCACGGCCCGCCAGAATTCGGTCTCGCGCGCCAGCGTGTCGCGCAGCCAGGTGAAGATCGCCGCACCGACCACCGGTCCGGTGAGCGTCTCGAGCCCGCCCAGCAGGACCATGACCAGCGCATCGGTCGACAAGCCGATCGAGACTGCCGAAGGCGAGATGCTGCCCTTGGAGAAGGCGAACACCGCACCAGCGAGGCCGGCCAGGCTGCCGGCCAGAATGAAGGCCATCCACTGGAAGCGCCGCACATCGATGCCGATCGCCTCGGCACGCAGCGGCGAGTCGCGGCCGGCCCGCAGCACGTAGCCGAACGGGGAGAAGAGCACACGCCACAGGAAGGCGATGCCAGCGCCGCAAAGCACGAACGTCATATAATAATAGATGCTCTTGTCGGCGAGCCACGCCGACGGCCAGACGCCGACGATGCCGTTGCTGCCCGAGGTGAACTCGTCCCACTGGAAGACGATCGACCAGCTGATCTGCGCGAATGCCAGCGTCAGCATGGCGAGATAGACGCCGGACAGGCGCACGCAGAACCAGCCATAGACCACGGCGAACAGCCCGGCGCAGAACGGCGCCAGCACCAGCGCCATCTCCATCGGCAGGCCGGCCTTCTTGAACAGCAGGGCAGCGGCATAGGCGCCGAGGCCGAAATAGGCGGCATGACCGAACGAAACCATGCCGGCCGGCCCCATGATGAAATGCAGGCTGACCGCGAACAGCGCGAAGCAGACGATATCGGTCGCCAGCACTGTGACGTAGCGGTCGGCGGCGAGCGGCAGCAGCAGAAACAGCACGATCCAGCCGGTAACCACCTGCCAGCGCGGAGAGCTGAGCGGCGGCGGCAGATCGCCGGCGCCGCGCTGAGCCGCAGGTGCCGTGCCGAGCAGTCCGTATGGCCGCAGCACGAGCACCACGCCCATGATCACGAACTCCGCGACCAGAGTGAGCTTGGAAAAGCCCAGCCCGATGCAGAACGCCTTGGTGACGCCGATCAGGACGGCCGCCAGGAATGCGCCGGGCAGGCTGCCCAGGCCGCCCACCACCGTGACCACGAAGGCATCGGCAATGACGCTGAGGTCGAGATCGAGATTGGCCGGCTCACGCGGGATCTGCAGGGCGCCGGCAAGGCCGGCGAGTACGGCGCCGACGAAGAAGACCGACGTGAAGAGCCTGGCCTGGTCGACGCCCAGCGCCCCCACCATTTCGCGGTCCTGGGTGGCAGCGCGCACCAGCGCCCCCCAGCGTGTGCGCTTGAGCAGCAATAGCATCACGCCCAGCACGACCGGCCCTACAACGATCAGCAGCAGGTCATACTGCGGGATGCGGCGGCCCATGATCTCGACCGCCGTCGAAAGACCCGGCGCGCGCGGGCCGACCAGATCCTCGGGACCCCAGGCGAACAGGGTGATGTCCTTGATCACCAGCACGACGGCGAAGGTCGCCAGCAACTGGAACAATTCAGGTGCGCGATAGATGCGCCGCAGCACCAACAACTCGATCAGCACGCCCGCCACGCCGACCAGGAGCGCCGCCAACGCCACCGAGGACCAGAAGCCGAGCGGCGTGCGGCCCAGCGCCTCGATCAGCGAATAGGCGCCGTACAGGCCCAGCATGTAGAGCGAGCCGTGCGCGAAGTTGACGATTCGCGTGACGCCGAAGATCAGCGACAGGCCGGCCGACACCAGAAACAGCGACGAGGCGGATGCCAGCCCATTCAGCAGCTGGATGATGAAAGAGGCGAAGGTCACTAGTTCGCCGTGGTCTCGACCGCAGCGCGAAGCGCGGAGCGGAGAGACCTAGCCTGAACGCGGCAAGATCCCTCTTCTTCGCTTCGCTTAGCTCGGGATGACGGTGGCAACGCCACCGTCAATTCGCCGGCCGCATCTTCTTCACTTCTTCGTCGGACGGCAGTGCGTCCTTGCCGTCGACGAAGCGCCACTCGGTCATGATGCCCTTGCCGTCCTTGACGCCGATGCGGCCGACATAGGCGCCCATGGTCGATTGATGGTCGAGCGCCCGGTAGGTGACGTTGCCGAACGGCGTGCTGTGCTGCAGGCCGGCCATCGCGGCAATCAGCTTGTCCTGGTCGAGCGAGCCCGCCTTCTTGATGACGGCGACCGCCGACATCACGGTCGAATATCCGACCACTGAGCCGAGACGCGGGTAGTCCTTGTATTTGGCCTGATAGGCGGCGAGGAATTTCTGATGCTCGGGCGTCTTGATGTCGTACCAGGGATAACCCGTCACGTACCAGCCGACCGGCGCTTCGTCCTTCAGGGGGTCGAGATACTCGGGCTCGCCCGCCAGCAGGTTGAACACTTCGATGCCCTTGAACACGCCACGCTGCTGGCCTTCGCGCACGAACTTGGCGAGATCGGGCCCGAACAGCGAAGAGAAGATCGCGTCGGGCTTGGCGTCGGCCAGCGCCTGGGCGACGGCACCGGCATCGATCTTGCCGAGCGGCGGCGCCTGTTCGGTGACGAACTCGACGTCGGGCTGCTTCTCCTTCAGCAGCTTCTTGAAGGCCGCCGTCGCCGACTGGCCGTATTCATAGTTGGGATAGACGATCGCCCAGCGCTTCTTCTTGAGCTTGGCGGCATCGGGAATCAGCATCGCCGTCTGCATGTAGGTCGAGGTGCGCAGCCGGAACGTGTAGGCGTTGCCGGCATCCCACACGATCTTGTCGGTCAGCGGCTCGGCCGCGATGAACAGGGTCTTGCGCTGCTTGGCGAAGTCGGCGACGGCGAGACCGACATTCGACGGAAAGGTTCCGACCAGGAAGGCGACCTTTTCGCGGCTCAGCAGCTCCTCGGCGACACGCACCGCGTCGCCCGGCACGCCGTTGTCGTCGCGGCTCACGATCTCGATCTTGCGACCGAGCACGCCGCCAGCCGCGTTCACTTCCTCGACCGCCAATTCCCAGCCCTTCTTGTAGGGCTCGAGGAAGGCCGCGAAATTCTTGTAGCTGTTGAGCTCGCCGATCTTGATCGGCTCCTGCGCGAAAGCCGGAATGACGAACGATGCGGCAGCGAGCGCGGACGCGCCTGCCAACAGACGATTGCGGGTCAGCATTAAATCCCCCTCCGGAAAGCGGTGAACCCCGTATGAAGTGAGCCTAGAGCGGCTTTCGATCAAATGGAACCGCTAGCGGTTCCATTTGATCGGAAATGCACTGTTTCCAAGACAACATTGCCAGACGCATTTGGTTCAGCTGATCTCAGCTGAACCAAATGCGCTTTAGCACCTTCTTACGACGCAAAAGAAGAGCGGGCTTGGATGCCCCAGTGACCGTCCTGCAGGGTCACGATGTAGATCGTCTCGAAAGTTGCCAGCAGCGAGCCGTCCTTGCGCCAGCGGCTGAATTTTACCTTCAAATGGACTTTCGACGGCCCCACATGAATAGGTGTTCGTTCGTCCCAGGTGCTGTGGTGCCAGCCGTCCCCGGCCCGGGCGACGAAGTCTTCCAGCTTGTAGTCGCCGTGCTTCTGCCAGACCACGACTTTGCCGCCGGCCAGCCGGACATGCGGGAAATTACAGGCGTCGTTGACCGCCTGCTCGTCGCCGTGATTGAGGCCGGCGAGATAGTCGTCCATGGCGCCCAGCGCCGATTTCAGCGGATCGCTCATCGCTGGCCGTCGCCCACCTTGATGCCGTCGACAGTGAGACCACCGACGCGCGGATAGGGTCGGCCGCCGATCGCGGCGGCGACAATGAAGACTATCTCGTCGGGTTTCGGACCGTCCGGCACCGCGAACTCGATCGCATCGTAGTGGCTGCGAACGTACGCGGCGTTGACGTGATGCAGCGGGATATCGATGCGCGCCCCGGCGGCGGCGACCTTGCCGGTCGACGGCATGATCGACTTGGCGCCGCCCATCGCCTTGCGCACGCCCACGCCCGCGGGCTCGTGCCAGATCGCCGCGTGCTCCAGCTCGCCCGCCACGCCCACGATGACGCCCTTGCCGTAGGCCTCGAACTCCTGACCCGTGGCGCCCAGCATCTTCATGAGGCGGCTGGTCAGCTCCATGGCGAGCGGCTCCAGCGCCTGCACCATCGGCCGAAGATCCTCGACGTAACGGCCGGCGAACGGATTGGCGACCACGCCGCCCACCACCGCCTTGCGCACCGGCTTCGCGAGATCGGGGCCGCCGTCGTGAAGCGTCTCGTCGACCATGCCGACGTATTTGCGGACCTTCACCAGGTTGTTCATGCAGCCTCCAGGAGGCGCCAATCGCCCTTGAGCGACAGCGCGGCGGTGAGATGACGGCGCTTCGCTTCGGCAGCGCCGCGGTCGAGGGCTTCGGTCACGACACTCGTCGGAAGGACGCCGACCTTGGTCGTGACCAGCAGATCGCCGAGATCGCTGTCCGGATCGAGGTCGCGTGCCTTCTGGCGCTCGATGGCGGCATGGTCGGCGTTGACCCGGTTGGCGACGATGGTGGCCGCGGCATCGGCTGCGGCGGCGCTGGTGCCGAGGATCGTCACGGCGTCAGCAATGCCGAGCGAGAAAGAGCGGCCGCCCCAGCCTGACGTCGCGAGGCCGCGCACCAGTCGATCGTGCGTCAGCGTCACGGCGCCGTCCAGGGCGTCGACGAAAATGCCGGCGCGCAGCTCATGGCCCGGCGAGAGATGAAAGGCGATGTCGCCGCCATTGTTGACGTAGGCCTTATCGAGACTGCGGCCCTTTACCAGCGCGGCCAGCATCTCGTCGGCAACGGCGCCGGCAACGGCCGCCATCGGCGTGATGTAGACGTCGCGGTAGGGCCAAACGGCCTCAGCCATGCGGCGCGCGACGGGACCTTGCAGGAGCGGATGGGCGTCGCCGGTGGGGCGGCGCAGGATCGCGAGCTCGCTCACCAGGGTCGGCAAGATGTCGGGGAAGCGGTCGGAGGCCTGACGATAGGCGGCTTGCACTTCGCTCTCGGCACCAAAGGCCTCGATGACGAGATCGATCGGTCCGTGCTGCAGGTGCAGACGGCCGTCGGGCAACACACCGCGCTGCGGCCCGATCATCTGTCGAGCCTTACCTTGTTGGACTGCAACACGTCCTGCAGCGACACGGCGCGCGAGGCATAACCGCCCAGCGCCGCGTAATCGTCTGCCCGCAGGGTGAATTCGATCGGCGCCACGAGGGCCGGCGTCGGCACATAGCCAAAACTCTTCTCCGGCATCTTCGAGACATCGACCATCAGGGTGATGCCGCCGCCCGGCCAGACATAGGCCGGCACACCACCGAGGGTGACCTTAGTCAGCGCGTCGCGCACCGAGCGGGTAAGACGCACGGGATTTTCGGTGACGCCCGCGCGCAGCGAGCCGCCGGCGCCGGCCATGAACAGCACGGTGCACAGCGCAGGCTCGCAATTCTCGGCGATGCGCTCGACCACCGCGCGCACCGGCACCGGCATGTCGGTCGGCTGCGGCTTGAGATCGTTGTCGAGCACGAACCAGCCCGAGTGCTCGCCGGTGGTCGAGACCATCAGCAGTTTCAGCCCCGGCCAGGCGACCTTGGGATCGATCTTCTCGATGATCTCGAGCGGATCGCTGATGTTGGTGCCGCCCCAGCCCAGCCCGGGCTCGGCGACCTGGAAATAGCGGCCGGGCGTCGACTTGCGCCCGCGCACGCGGATGCCGGCCGGCTTCATGTCGAGAAAGGCGCCGCCCTGGTGCTCCGACAGCACGCCGGTGATGTGATCGTCGACCACGATCACCTCGTCGACATGGTCCTTCCATTGCGGCGCGAACATGCCGATCGCCGCCGAGCCGCAGCCGACGCGCATGCGCTCTTCCAGCGTGCCGTTGACGATCGGCGGCTTGTCGGCCTGCACCACGACGGTCGCCCCGCCATCGATCGCGAGCTCCACGGCCTCCTTGTTGCACAATGCCAGCAGGGCATCGCAGGTCACGACGCCTTCCTTCTTGCTGCCGCCGGTCAAGTGATGCACGCCGCCGAGGGACAGCATCTGCGAGCCGTATTCGGCGGTCGTGACGTGGCCGACCGTCTCGCCCTTTACCCTCACCGGCGCCTGCTCGGGTCCGAGATAGCGGTCAGTGTCGATTTTCACCTTCACGCCGCAGTAGCTGAAGATGCCCTCGGTCACGACCGTGATCATGTCGACGCCGGCATGCTTCGACGCGACGATGAACGGCGCCGGCTTGTAGTCGGGATAGGTCGTCGTGGCGCCGATCCCGGTGACGATCGTGCCCTTGCCCAGCTCGCCCGCCCACTGGGCGCTGCCTTCGACGAACGCCACCTTGGCGAGGTCCGGCTTGGCCAGCAGGACCAGCGGATCCACCCGCACCAGCTTGTTGTTCTCGTTGGCGTAGCGATCACAGGCACCAGCGCGACCGGGCCGGATGCGGCACAGCACCGGACAGGCATCGCAGCGCACGATGCCGGCACTGCGTTCGGCTTCTGTCAGGGCGATCTCGTCGCTCACGATGCCCTCCCCTTCCCCTTGGCCAGAATTGCCTCTCGCAGCCGGTGCGGCAACACCGGTACGCGGCGCATGCGGACGCCGGTGGCGTTGTCGATCGCCCCCAGGATCGCCGGCGCCGTCGGCACGAGGGCCGGCTCGCCGATGCCCTTGGCCCCCGAGGGACCGAGCGGCTCGCGATCCTCGATAAGGATGCACTCGATCTCGGGCATGTCGCCGACCGTGGGGATCAGATAGTCGTGCAGGTTCTCGGTGCGGCCGGGCAGGTATTCCTCCATCAGCGCCAGGCCGAGCCCCTGCGCGATGCCGCCCTCGATCTGACCCTCGACCAGGGTCGGGTTGATCGCCTTGCCGACATCGTGCGCGGCCACGATGCGCAGCACCTTGACCGTGCCCAGCTCGAGATCGACTTCGACCGTCGCCATCTGGGCCGCGAAGGCGTAGGTCGCGTAGGGAACGCCTTGGCCGTCCTTGTCCAGCGGCGTGGTCGGCGGATCGAAGACCCCTTCGCCCATCAGAGGACCGACCTTGGCCATGTCGAGAGCGCGCACCTCGCCGCCGTCTCGAACCGTCAGCACGGCGCCTTCCAAGGACAGCTTTGCCGCCGCACCTGCATTGGCGAGCCGCAGGATCTGCTGGCGGAGGTCCGTCGCGGCTTTTTCGGCCGCCCTGCCGGACACGAAGGTCTGGCGCGAAGCCGAAGTCTTGCCGGCGTCGGCGGTGAGGTCGGTATCGCCGCAGACCAGACGA
>JBGAIW010000150.1:0-9063 GCA_044225265.1 Reyranella sp. | reverse complement strand
GAGCGCGCGGGCGAGCGTCTCCTGCGAGGTCTTCTTGCCCATGATGATCTCGACCAGCGGCATCTTCTCGACCGGCGAGAAGAAGTGCAGGCCGATGAACTGCTCGGGACGCGACGACGCTTCGGCGAGGCCGGTGATCGGCAGGGTCGAGGTGTTGGACGCGAACACCGCCGTCTTCGGCAGCGCCGCCTCGGCCTTCTTGGTGGCTTCGGCCTTGACGTCGCGGTTCTCGAACACCGCCTCGATCACGAGATCGCAGTCCTCGAGCGCGCCGAAGTCGGGCGTCGCCGTGACCTTGGCCAGCAGGCCGTCACGCTTGGCCTGGTCCATGCGGCCGCGCTTCACCAGCTTGTCGAGCTCGGCCGCGATATGGCCCTTGCCCTTGTCCGCCGACGCCTGGTCGCGGTCGATCAGCACGATATCGAGGCCGGCCTGCACCGAGACGGTGGCGATGCCGGCACCCATGAGACCGGCGCCCAGCACGCCGATCTTCTTGTACTCCTGCTTCGGCACGCCCTTGGGACGGCGCGCGAGCTTGTTGGCTTCCTGGAGGCCGAAGAACAGCGTGCGGATCATGCTCTTGGCGACCGGGTTGATCAGCAGCGAGACGAAGTAGCGCGTCTCGACCTTGAGGCCGCTGTCGAACGGCAGCTGAAGGCCCTCGTAGACGCAGGACATGATGGCCTTGGGCGCGGGATACACGCCGTTGGTCTTGCCCGCGATCATGGCGTTGCCGCCGATGAAGGTCTGGACGCCCGGCGGGCTCCACACCTGGCCGCCGGGGAAGCCCGGCGTCTTGAAGCCCTTGCGGTCCCACGGCTGCACAGCGCGGCCGTCGATCGCCTTGGCGCCCTTGCCGGCATATTCCGGCACGACCTGCTCGGTCGCCGGCGCGGTCAGCCACGCCTTGGCGCGCGCCAGCAGCTCGCCCGCCGGCACGACCTCGTGGATCAGGCCGAGGCCCTTGGCGGCATCGACGGTGAGGTCCTTGCCCTCGATCAGGATGGGGGCCGCGTTCATCACGCCGATCAGGCGCGGGATGCGCTGCGTGCCGCCGCCGCCCGGCAACAGGCCGAGCTTCACTTCGGGCTGGCCGATCTTGGTCTTCGGGTTGGCCGCGGCGATGCGGTAGTGCGTGGCGAGGCAGATCTCGAAGCCGCCGCCCAGCGCCGTGCTGCTGATCGCGGCCACGATCGGCTTGCCGCCGGTCTCCTGGCGGCGGGAACAGCTTCTGGAGCTGGCTGAACTGCTCGGTCAGCTGGCCGCGTCCGAGGTGTCGGCGTTCAGCAGCATCTCGAGGTCGGCGCCGGCGATGAACGTCCTTGCCGGAGAGCCGATGATGCCCTTGACCTTGTCGTCCTTGAGCGCCTTGTCGAGCGTCTCGGTGTAGGCCTTGAGCGAGCCCTCGTTCAGCACGTTCATCGTGCGGCCCGGCATGTCCCAGGTGATGGTGGCAATGCCGTCGGTGTCGACGTGGTAGTTGATCATTTCCAAATCCCTCATGTCTGATGGACCGCGCGCATCCTGCGCGCTCATGAGCGGGCTGGAAGCCCGCGGTCCAATGAATGCTAGACGCGCTCGATGATGGTGGCGGTGCCCATGCCGCCGCCGACGCAGAGCGTGGCGAGGCCGGTCGAGAGGTTGCGGCGCTCGAGCTCGTCGAGCAGCGTGCCCAGGATCATCGCGCCGGTGGCGCCGAGCGGATGGCCCATCGCGATCGCCCCGCCGTTCACGTTCATCTTGTCGTGCGGCATCTTGAGGATCTGCATGTAGCGCAGCACGACGGCGGCGAACGCCTCGTTGAGCTCGAACAGGTCGATGTCCTTCACGTCCATGCCGGCGCGCTTCAGCGCCTTCTCGGACGCCGGCGCCGGACCGGTCAGCATGATCGCCGGCTCCGAGCCGATCGAGGCGAAGGAGCGAATCTTGGCGCGCGGCTTGAGGCCGGCCTTCTCGCCGAACTCCTTGCTGCCGATCAGGATCGCGGCGGCGCCATCGACGATGCCCGACGAATTGCCGGCGTGATGGACGTGGATCATCTTCTCGATCTCGGGATAGCGCTGCTGGGCGATCGCGTCGAAGCCCGGCATCGCCTCGCCCTGCATCTTGAAGCTGGGCTCCAGCGCGGCCAGCGTCTGCATCGTGGTGGTCGGGCGCATCAGCTCGTCGTGGCCCAGCAGCTCGACGCCGTTCTGGTCCTTCACCGGGATGATCGACTTCTTGAAGTGGCCGGCGTCCCAGGCGGCCTTGGCGCGCTTCTGCGACTCGACGGCGTAGGCGTCGACGTCGTCGCGGCTCATGCCGTACTTGGTGGCGATCAGGTCGGCCGAGATGCCCTGCGGCACGAAGTACATCGGCATCGCCACCGCCGGATCGACCGGCCAGGCGCCGCCGTCCGAGCCCATCGGCACGCGGCTCATGCTCTCGACGCCGCCGCCGATCGCGGCCTGGCTCTGGCCCGACATGACCTGGGCGGCCGCCATGTTGGTGGCTTCGAGGCCCGAGGCGCAGAAGCGGTTGACCTGCACGCCCGAGACGCTCTCGGCGTAGCCCGACATCACCGCGGCGGTGCGCGCGATGTCGGCGCCCTGCTCGCCGATCGGCATGACGCAGCCCAGCACCACGTCGTCGACCAGCTTGGTGTCGAGCTTGTTGCGGTCGCGCAGCGCCTGGAGCGCCGTCACAGCGAGACGGGTCGGCGTCACTTCATGCAGCGAGCCGTCTTTGCGGCCCTTGCCACGCGGCGTGCGGACGGCGTCGTAGATGTATGCTTCGGTCATGGTCTTCTCCTTCAACTCGAATGACTGGAATCAGAGGGTGCGGCCGATCAGCTCTTTCATGATCTCGTTGGTGCCGCCGTAGATCTTTTGGACGCGCGCGTCGGCGTAGAGGCGCGCGATCGGGTATTCCCACATGTAGCCGTAGCCGCCGAAGAATTGCAGGCACTCGTCGATCAGCGCGCACTGCAATTCGGTCGTGTGGTACTTGGCCATCGCCGCGGTGGCGACGTCGAGTTCCTTCTTCAGGTGCCTGGCGATGCAGTCGTCGACGAAAGCGCGCGCCACGGTGGCCTTGGTCTTGACCTCGGCGAGCTTGAAGCGCGTGTTCTGGAAATCGATGATCGGCTTGCCGAACGCCTTGCGGTCCTTGGTGTAGGCCACGGTGTGCGCCAGCGCCGCCTCGATCGCGGCGATCGCCTGGATCGCGATCACCAGGCGCTCCTGCGGCAGCTGCTGCATCAACTGGATGAAGCCCATGCCGGGACCGCCCAGCAGGTTGTCGGCCGGTACGCGGACATTGTCGAAGAACAGCTCCGACGTATCCTGCGCCTTCATGCCGATCTTCTCGAGATTGCGGCCGCGCTTGAAGCCCGGCGTCGCGGTCTCGACGGCAATCAGCGACGTGCCCTTGGCGCCGAGCTTGGGATCGGTCTTGGCGACCACGATCACCAGGTCGGCGAGCTGGCCGTTCGAGATGAAGGTCTTGCTGCCGTTGATCACCCAGTGATTGCCGTCCATCACCGCGTTGGTCTTGACCGACTGCAGGTCCGAGCCGGTGCCGGGCTCGGTCATGGCGATCGCGGTGATCAGCTCTCCCGAGCAGGCCTTGGGAATCCATTTCTTCTTCTGCTCTTCGGTGCCGTAGTGCAGCAGATAGGGCACGACGATGTCGTTGTGCAGCGAGAAGGCCGGCCCCGAGGCAATCGCCCGTCCCTGCTCCTCGATCAGGATGGCGCTGTAGAGAAAGTCCGCACCCGCGCCGCCATAGGCCTCGGGAATGGTCATGCCCAGCAGCCCCTGCTCGCCCGCCTTGCGCCACAACTCGCGCGGCACGATCCCGTCTTCCTCCCACTTCATGTGAAAGGGCGTGACTTCCTTTTCGAAGAACCGCCGGCAGGTGTCGCGGAACATCTGGTGTTCGGGCGTGTAATGGGCGGCCAACGCGCTCACGTGCGATTTCCTCTCGATTTTTTGTGTCTTTCGACGCGACTTTGGGCTCGCCGACAGGGCTCCGCCAGTGCCGGTTAGGTAGTTTACCTTTACGTTAACGTCAACCTCAGAATGGCGACATTCCTCAGGCCAAGCCCCCTCAACCTGGCTGTGAGAAGCCGCTCCGGAACAGGCCCGGGACGTCCCACTCGATCCTCGGCGTGTACAGGACGCAGCCTAGGCCGCCTTGCCCGACCACTTGCAGCCGATCTTCGCTTCGGTTGCCGTCAACGTCGGAGGCGACACTGTCGTGTCGACGACGATGTCGAGCGTCGCGTTGCTGAGGCCGCCGCTGACCGAGAACTTCGTCGTGTAGATCCCGGGGCGCGTCTGCTTGGCCTTGTCGTCGATGCCGCCGTTCGACTTCACCACAGCGATATCGCCGGTGATCGTGACCGTGTGCGGGCGCGACATCGCGGCATCGAGGGTCGTGCACGCCGAGGTGTTGCGATCGCCCTTTTCGAGGCGGACGGTGAACGCCGTCGGCTGCTGGGCGAAGGACGCCGAGGCGACCATCGTGATGGCGGCCGTCATAATCAGTGACTGGTAACGCATGGGGTTCCTTCTTCCATCCGTGTTGTGCCGCGGCACATGCCAAAGCAACGAATTCACTCTGCGCTACCGGTATCGACGAGCGTTGATCTCGCTCAACGTCGCGCAAAATGAGCAGGGCCCAGGACAATGCGACACGCTCTCACTCGCGGGCTGACGTCTTGTGCTGCCCGGTCACACCCTTTCCCGAGCGCTGATGCATCGCGGTGATGTCGCGGAAAACCGCGAGTTTGCCGCCGTCGTCGAGCGGCCGATAGATGATCTCGACACGCCGCCCCGAGGGCAGCGAGGTCTCGAACCGGCTGCCACCGGGCGTCCGGAACAGGCGCAGCCGCGCGTCGCGGTCGAGCGGACGCCCGGCGCTGTCGGCGCTGCTGCCGTTGGCGATGCGCTTGGTGATGATCTGTTCGAGGGTCAGCCCGAGTTCCTGCGGCGCGTCGGGATTGCCGAAGATCTCGCCCGCCGCGGTGTTCTGGTAGACCAGCCGCTCATCCGCATCGAACAGCCGCACGCCGTCGACCATATTCTCCAGCACGGTGTTCAGCCGCTGCCGGGCGACGATGCTGGCATCGCGTGCCCGTTCGACCTCGGCCTGTCGCTGCTTCTGCTCGGTAACGTCGCTGTAGACGCCGAGCCGGCGCCCCGCGCCGGCGGGGCGGAAGCGGATGCTGATCGTCCGCCCGTTCTGCAGCACCAGTTCGTAACCTCCGCCATCGTCGCTGCGGAACTGATCGAGGCGGTGGGCCACGTCCCCGTCACGGCCCGGCCACCGTGTCGCCCTGGGCGACGCGGCGGCGAAAGATGGCTTCCGCGGTCATGCCGAGCTGGTGCCGGCCTCGGTGCCGCTCATGCGCAGGAAGGCCCGGTTCTCGAACACCAGCCGCTCCTCGGCATCGAACAGGCGCAGGCCATCGGTCATGTTGTCCAGAACCGCGTTGGTCAGACGCTGGCTGTCGACGATCTCGGCCTGCTGGCGATGGATTTCACTGAGATCGCGCAGCACGCAGAGCGTGCGGCCGTTGTGCAGCGGCCGGAACTGGAACTCGACATGCCGTCCGTTGGGCATGGTGCGGAAATAGCGCGTGCCCTCGCGGCCGGTGATGCGGGCCACGGCCTCGGCCACCGTGTACATCTCGCCGTCGATCACCAGGTCGAGGCCGGACTCGATCTGGGCGTGGAGGATCTCCGGCAAGGTCATGCCGACCTGCGAGCTTTCTGACAGCATGCCGTAGAGGTCGCGCACCGCGCTGTTCTCGTAGACGAGGCGCATCTCCGAATCGTACAGCCGCACGCCATCGGACATTCCCTCCAGCACCTCGTTCATCAGGTCCTGGGCGTCCTGCAGCCGGTCGAGCGCGCGCTCGAGTTCGTCCTGGCGCCGCCGCAGGTCGGTAACGTCGCGGAAGACGCCCAGCCGCTTGCCGTCCCCGACGGGACGGATGGCCACTTCGACGATGCGGCCGTTGCGCTGCACCTCATAGGAGCCGCCTTCGACACTGTGGAACTGGGCCAGCCGCTCCTCGAGGGGCGCCTGCGGCCTGTCGCGCAGGACGACGACGTCGTTCTCGGCGATCCGGCGCTGGAATACTTCGGCAATCGTCATGCCGATTTCTTCATGATAGGCCGACGGCCCGAGGATCCGGCCAATGGCGCGGTTCTGGTAGATGATCTGGGTGTGCACGTCGTAGAGGCGCACGCCGTCGACCATGGTCTCGAGCACGTTCATCATGAGCCGATGCACGGCGGCCGACTCGTCGCGGGCTTTCTCGGTCTCGGTCTGGCGCTGCCGGTACTCGGTGATGTCCCGCATGACGCCGATCACGGCGCCGTCGGCGATGCGGCGGAAGCGCAACTCGACGTGCCTCCCGTCGGGCAGCAGGCGCTCGAAACGCGCCCCGGCCGGCGTATCGATACTCGCCAGCACCTCCTCGATTCCCGCCGGTTCGCCGTCGACGATCAAGGGGCGCCCGGCGTCGCGCTGCAGTTCGAGGATCTCCCGCAGCGTCCGTCCGGGCTGCCAGACGCCGGGCGCCACGCCGAACATGCTGCGCACCGCGTCGTTCTCGAACACCAGCACCAGGTCGCGATCGAACAGGGCGACGCCGTCGGTCATGCCGCCCAGCACCGCTTCCATCAGTTCCTTGGTCGCGAGCGCCTCGATCCGGACCTGCTCGGCCTCCTCCTCCCGCCGCTTGCGCCGGCTGATGTCGCGATACACGGCGAGCAGGGAGCCGTCGGGCAGCGGCTGGAAGCTGACCTCGACGTCGCGTCCCGACAGCAGGCGGCGTTCGTAGCGCACGCCGCCGGGCCGGCTGACATGGGCCGCCCACTCCTCGGCGGTCAGCGGTCGTCCGTCGCGCTCGAAGCGGTCGCCGTGGGCAATCAGCGCCTCGGCGATCTCGCGCAGGGTCATGCCGAGGCCGCCGCCGAGCGGCGTCCCGGCGAACAGCTCCTCGGCGGCACTATTGCGATAGACGACCCGGTGATCGGCATCGAACAGCGTGACGGCGTCGGGCATCCCCTCGAGGATGGCCTCGGCGACGCTCCGCGTCTCGACGCTGCCGCCGCTGCCGGCCGACGGGGGTGGCGTGCCGTTGGTTCGCATGGCCTGCCTCTTGGTCGCGGTGCTCTAAGGTCGAGGCAATTCTAGCCCGTTACGCCCGGGCACGCATTCCGGCCGAATTGGCCGGAGCCGCCGGAAGCGTCCCGGAGAACCTTGCCGTGGACCGGAAGTCTGAGGCCGGCGCCCGGACGGCCGTCTTCTACTCCACCGTCGTGGCGCTGATGCCGAGCTGGGCGCGGCGGCGCAGCCACTGGCTCGGCCGGTAGCGGTCGTCGCCGGTGATCGCCTGGATCTGCGTCAGGATCTCGTGGGTGTTCTTCACGCCCAGCCAATCGGCGAGTGCCAGCGGCCCGCGCGGATAGTTGAGACCCAGCGTCATGGCGGTGTCGACGTCGGCCGCCGAGGCGATGCCGATCATCGCCATCTCGCAGCCGAGATTGGCGATCATCGCGCACATGCGCTGGGCGATGAAGCCGGGCGAATCCTTGATCAGCGTCACCTTGGCGCCGGTCCGCGCCAGGATCGCCGCCGCCGCGTCGCGCACCAGATCGTCGGCGCCCGGTGCGGTCATGATGGTGAGGCGCCTGGCGATGTCGCCGGTCAGGTCGACTGCCACGGTTCGCCTGGGATCGAGGCCGCGCTCGACCGCCGTCGTCGTGCAGTCCGTGCCGACCGGCGCCACCAGGATCGGGCTCTTGCCGTCGTCGGCGCCCAGCGCCTGGGCGCCGGTCGACATCACGAGATTCACCAGCTTCTCGTTGTGGGTGTCCATCAGCACGACGCTGGCCGCCGGGATCACCGACGGCAGGTGGTCGGCGCCGGGATCGATCTTCGCTCCCTTCGAATCGTAGTCGTACCAGCCGCCGCCCGTCTTGCGGCCGAGCTTGCCCGCCGCATAGAGGCTCTCGTGATAAGGGCTCGGCGTCATGCGCCGGTCGTGGAAGAAGCCCTCGTAGATGATCTTGCGCGCCGGGAAGTTCACGTCGATGCCGGTGAGGTCCATCAGCTCGAACGGCCCCATGCGGAAGCCGCAGGTGTCGCGCATCACCGCGTCGATCTGCGACGGCGAAGCCCGCCCCTCCTGGTAGATGCGCAGGCCCTCGGTGCCGATCGCGGTGCCGCCGAGATTGACCAGGAAGCCCGGCGTGTCGCCGACCACCACCGGCACGCGGGTCTGGCGCTTGCCCAGCGCCACCATCGCCTCGACCACCCAGGGCGCGGTGTCGGCCGCGCGGATCACCTCGACCAGCTTCATCAGCGGCACGGGATTGAAGTAGTGCATGCCGCAGACGCGGTTGCGGTGCTTGAGCGCGCGCGCGATCGAGGCGATGCGGATCGACGAGGTGTTGGACGCCAGGATCGCGTCCGGCGCGATCACGGCCTCGAGCTCGCCGAACAGCTTCTGCTTCACCTCGAGATTCTCGAACACGGCCTCGACCACGATATGGCAGCCCTTGAGGTCCTCGATCTTGTCGGCGACGCCGAGATTGGCCTCGGCCTTCGCGACATCGGCATCGCTCAGGCGGCCCTTGGCGACCAGCCCCTTCAGCACGTCGACGATGCCGGCCTTGGCCTTCGCGGCGCCGCCGGGCGCCGCGTCGAACATGATCGCCTTCATGCCGCCCTGCGCCGTCACCTGCGCGATGCCGCGCCCCATGGCGCCCGTGCCCACGACGCCGACAGTGAGGTCGGCGCGGTTGATGTCGAGACTCATTCTCTCTCCTACTCTCTGCTTACTTGGCGGCGTAGCCGGCGGTCTTGAGGTTGTCCTTGATCTCGTCGAGCGCGACGGGATCCTCGATCGTGGCCGGCATGGTCCAGGGCTGGTTGTCGGCCATCTTCTGCATGGTGCCGCGCAGGATCTTGCCCGAGCGCGTCTTGGGCAGGCGCTGCACCACCAGCGCGCTCTTGAAGAAGGCCACGGGTCCGATGCGCTCGCGCACCATGCGCACCACGTCC
>JBGAIW010000149.1:0-8550 GCA_044225265.1 Reyranella sp. | reverse complement strand
GGTGGCAGTGCATCGGGCCACGGCGGCCCGCCCCGCACTGCCCCTGACGAGCGAGTCCCGGGGCCATGACCGCCAAGGATTTCTATCTCCTGTTTGCCGCTTTCGCCGGCTTTGTCGGAGCACCGGCGCTCCTGGTCTGGGGACTGCTCCGGCTGTGGCCTGGGCGGTCGCCGACAACGCACGGCCCCGGCCAGGGACGCGACAAGGGACCCGACAAGGGCCCCAGTCGAAAGGCCCTGCAGGCCCCCGAGCGGCAGAGCGATGCGGAATACCCCCGTCCTGCGAACTCCGAATTCGCCGACCCGAGACCGGCCGGACGGCCGTGCTGAATGTCGGCATCCTGCGGGCATCGCGCGTCCCCCGGTCGACCTCACCGCCGAGCCAGGCCGGCGCTTCCGGATCTCGGGGCGGCAGGATCGCCGGACGGTAGGGTCGCCGGGCGACAGATCGAAAATGCGGCCGGGATCGTCGCGGCCGACGAGGAACTTCTCACCGACAGGGAGGCGACTATGGTTTCGAACGGCGACCGGACCGTACCGACCAAAGCGTTCTCCCTCGCGCTGCACTTCCTGATTGGCGTCGTGGCGCTCGTGATGCCGGGCACGCAAGCGGCGGTCGCGGAAGAACTGGTCAGCGTCGTCAGCGACAATGCGAACTGGCGCAGCGGCCCCGGCACGCAATACCCCGTCGAATGGGTCCTGCAGCGCGGCTACCCCCTGAGGGTCATCGGAACGCGGGGAGACTGGCTGCATGTGCGGGATTTCGAGCGCGACGAAGGCTGGATCGCCCGGCGACTCACCAATGACGCGCCGCATAGCGTCGTCAGGGTCAAGGCCGCCCATTTGCGAAACCGGCCGAGCACGGGCAGCCGGATTCTCGCACGGCTCGATTACGGCGAAGTCCTGCGGCACCTCGAGGCCAATGCCGATTGGGTCAAGGTGCGCCGCAAGAGCGGACTGCGCGGCTGGGTCGCGCGGCGCCTGCTTTGGGGCTGGTGACTCCCGATCGTCGGGGCCTTCCACGCGCGGCGCTCGCCGAGGTCGGCGCCGGAGCGACTGACGCCACGCGATTGGGTCGCGCGCGGGGTCACGCGAGGGGTCGCTCGCGGGGCCAGGCGACATCGCAACCGGCGTCGCGAGGAGGCACCGGGTGACGAGGCTGAAGACCGGAAGCGAGCGCGAGGGCACCGACGCCCACGACGCAACCTCGTTGGCCGGCGCCGGGCCTGACACCCTGCAGGCGGGCCGATCCCGGCCGGGCCCGCGGATCAGGCGTCTGTTGGGGATGGCCCTGCTCTCTCTGCTCGTGCTGCCCATGCCGTTCCTGATCGTCTACCGGTTCGCGCCACCGCCGATCACGCCGCTCATGATCGTGCGCATCCTCCAGGGAGAGAAGCTGCGCAAGGCCTGGGTGCCGCTTCGGCGCATCTCGCCCTCCCTCGTTCGGGCGGTGATCGCTTCGGAAGACGCCAAGTTCTGCCGCCACAGTGGATTCGACTGGGTCGCCATCGGCGAGGCCTGGCGCGACCTGCGGCACGGCCGGCGCCTGCGCGGCGCCAGCACGATCACCATGCAGACGGCGAAAAACCTCCTGCTCCTGCCGAACCGCACCTTTCTGCGCAAGGGCATCGAGGCCTATCTGACGGTCCTGCTCGAATCGATGTGGAGCAAGCGGCGGATCGTCGAGGTGTACCTCAACGTCGTCGAATGGGGACACGGCGTCTATGGCGCCGAAATGGCGGCCCGGATCCATTTCGCCAAGTCGGCGGCTTCCCTGTCGCCGAGAGAGGCAGCGCTGCTTGCCGCGGTGTTGCCGAATCCGACGGGCTGGTCGGCAGCGCGCCCGACAGACTACGTGGCGGCACGAGCGGCGACCATTTCGGCCCATGCGCAAGGTGGCCAACTTGCCACGACATCGGATTGCCCCTGATCGAGCGGACCTGCGGGAACGCCGGCGCGCCGACGACACCGCCGTCCTCGGGCACCGATCGCCGACCGGTCGCGCCCCGCACCATGGTGCGCCGCGCCACGAACCGCCCCGTTGTCGCGAATTGTCAGGCGGCCGAAAGCACCGCACCGTAAGCTCGCCCGCAGCGCACCGGGAGTCCGGGCGGAGACGCCGGAACCGTCAACGATGCGCAATAGGACGGGGCGTAGGAAGACGGGGCGTGAGAGGGCGATGCGTAACGACAAGAAGCGACTTTCGATCCTGGCCGGCGCCGTCGCGGCCTGGCTTGCCGCGGCGATCCTGCCCGAAGCCGCACAGGCCGCCGATCCCGCCCCAGCCTCCGGTTCTGCTTCGCCCAGCTCCGCGTCGCCCGCAGCCGAGCCTGCCGATCCCGAGCCCTGGCGATTCAGCGTGGCGAGCTACGCCTGGCTGATGGGCGTCACCGGCAATGTCGGCGTGCGCGGCCAGCAGGTCGACACCAACGCCAGCTTCATCGACCTGGTGCAGAAGTCGAACACGCTGTTCGGCCTGATGGGCTATGCCGAAGCCGACAAGGGACCGGCCGGCGTCTATCTCGACCTGATCTACACCAAGCTGAACTTCTCGGCGTCGCAGACCGCCTACCGCAATCCCCTGCCCGCGCTGCGCATCTCGGCCAATGCCTATGCCGCGGCGTCGTACCAGCTCTTCATCGCCGAGATGGGCGGCGTCTACGAACTCGCCAAGTGGCGCTACGGCGAAGCCTCGTCCACGGCGGTCGATGGCCTGCTGGCGTTCCGCTACTGGAACAACCAGCTCACCGCCAGCTTCGACGCCGACGTCAATTTCGACATCGGCCGGCGCTTCCGCTTCGACCGCTCCGGCGGGCTGGCGATCGCCTCGTCGGACGTCATCCAGTGGGTCGATCCGGTGATCGGCTTCCGCGTGCGCCACCAGATCAATTCGCACCAGGAATTCTCGATGCGCGGCGACATCGGCGGCTTTGGGCTGGGCAGCCAGTTCTCGTGGCAGGCGCTGGCGGTCTATCGCTACGGCTGGCAGCTCGAGGGCGGCCAGACGCTGTCGGCACTGCTCGGCTTCCGGGCGCTGAGCGTCGCCTACAGCCGCGGCTACGGCGACGACACGACCTCGATCAACGAACTACTCTACGGCCCGATCGTCGGCGTCAGCCTGCGCTTCTGACGGTCCGCCGGGCTTCCCCGAACAGAAGCCCGCGATTCTGTTTCCCGTGTCTTTTTTCGTATCTATTTCCCATGCGACCGCCGCCAGGCCGACGGCGAGGTGCCGGCCCAGCCGCGGAAGGCCCGGCTGAAGGTGCTGGCGTCGCCGTAGCCCAGCGTCCCCGCGATATCGAGGAACGACAGCTCGGTCTCGACCAGCAGGTGGCGGGCGATGCGGAACCGCACCTCGCCGAGCAGCAGGGCGAAGCTGGTGCCGACGGCCGCCAGCCGCCGGTTGAGCGTGCGCTTGTGCAGGCCGAGCAGCCGGGCCGTGCCGTCGATCGAGACCTCGTCGCGCGACACCTGGGTCAGCAGCACGCGGCGCACCTGCGTCACCAGGTCGAGGTCCTGGCGGTCGAGCGCCGCGGCGATTGCCTGCTCGAGCCGCGAGCGGGTCTCGGCATCGGCGCCCTGGACGGGCCGCCGCAGGAGGGCGGCCGGAAAGACCAGCGCCGTGCGGTCGGCGCCGAAGCGGACCGGCGCCCGGAAGTAGCGCCGCCAGGGCGCCGCATCGGCAGGCTTGCGCAACGAGACGTGCACTTCCGACGGCGCCCAGCGCGATCCGACCAGCCCGCGCATCACCGCACAGGCCGCCGCGATCGACACGGTCAGGATGTGGTCGTAGCCCTCGATCTCCTCGACCGCGAGGGTGAAGGCGATCTCGGCTTCCTGCCCCGCGAAGGCGAGGCTCGGCACCACCGCCCGGCCGTTGAGATGCAGATTGAGGATGAGGCCACGCCACGCCGCGCCGACGGTGCGCGCATGCTTCATCTGCAGGCCGATCAGACCGTACTGCCCGGGCTCGGCGCGCTGGCCGACCATCAGCGCGAAGTCCGGCCGGCCGGTCCTGCGTGCGCACAGCTCGATCAGCCGGGCCGATCGATCGAGCGGCAGGACATTGTCGGCGCGGGCCAACGCCTGGCGTGGCAGGCCGGCCGCGCGCAGCAGCGCGGCCTCGTCGAGACCGAACGTCTTCATCAGCCCGGAGAGAGGTTGCATCGAGCCGGCGCGGATCATGCCCTCGCCGAGCCGGGCGGTGGCGAGATTGTCGTCGTCCATTGCCCGTCCTAGAACACGCCCCGATTGCGCGAAAGCCGCTTGTCGCAAATTGCACACGACCTGTCGCGAAATGTCATGCAACACCGATGGCCGCGGACTAGGGTCCGATCATCGAATCATCCGTGCGGCTGCCACGGCCGCCCCCTTCCAAAGGATCCGTCCATGAAGCTTTCCCGCCGTCTCGCGCTGACTGCCGCCACCGGCACCGCGCTCTCTTCCCTTGCGCTCTCCGGCGCGCGCGCCAACGGCGAGCCCTCGGTCGGCCTGTTCGAGGGTCTCGAGGAGTTCTGGCTGGCAACCGACGCCTATGTGTACGGCTATCCCCTGGTGACCATGGAGATGACGCGGCGGGTCATGACCAACGTCGCCAAGGTCGAGGGCACGCGCGGCCCGATGGGCCAGTTCACCAAGCTGCGCCAGTATCCCGACGCGTCGTTCCGCGACGTCACCGCGCCCAATGCCGACACGCTCTACACGATCGCCTGGATGGACGTCGGCAAGGAGCCGTGGGTGGTCAGCCTGCCCGACCTGCAGGGCCGCTACGCGCTGTTCCCGATGCTCGACGGCTGGACCAACGTCTTCCAGGTGCCGGGCAAGCGCACCACCGGCACCGGCGCGCAGACCTACGCCATCACCGGCCCGGGCTGGAGCGGCACGCTGCCGGCCGGCGTGGTCGAATACAAGTCGCCGACCGCCCTGGTCTGGCTGCTCGGCCGCATCTACTGCACCGGCACGCCGCAGGACTACGCCGCGGTGCATGCGCTCCAGGACCAGTGCAAGCTGGTGCCGCTCAGTTCATGGGGCAAGGACTACACGCCGCCTCTGGGCAAGGTCGATCCCGCGATCGACATGAAGAAGGCGGTGCGCGACCAGGTGAACGGCATGAGCGCGGTCGAGTACTTCACCCTGCTCGCCGAGCTGATGAAGACCAACCCGCCGGCCGCCGCCGATGCGCCGGCGCTGGCGCGCTTCGCCCGGATCGGCCTGGTGCCCGGCCAGTCGTACGACGCCAGCAAGCTCAACGCCGACTTCGTCAAGCGCGTGCCGCAGGTCGCGTTCGACCGCATCATGCTGCAGTTCAAGGTCGGCCAGTCGGTCAAGAACATCAACGGCTGGATGTTCGACAGCGTGACCGGCCTGTACGGCACCGACTATCTCAACCGCGCCTTCATCACCGCGATCGGTCTCGGCGCCAACCGCATCCAGGACGCCGTCTATCCGACGTCGCTGAAGGACGCGCACGGCAACGACTACAGCGGCGCCAACAAGTACACGGTCCACTTCCCCAAGGGCCAGCTGCCGCCGACCCGCGGCTTCTGGTCGATCACCATGTACGACGCCAACTACTTCTTCGTCGCCAACCCGATCAACCGCTACTCGATCAGCGCGCGGCAGAACCTGAAGGCCAACGCCGACGGCTCGGTCGACCTCTACATCCAGAAGGACTCGCCCGGCGCCGACAAGGAAGCCAACTGGCTGCCCGCCCCGGCCGGCAAGTTCATCCTGATGCTGCGCATGTACTGGCCCGACGAGAGCCCGCCCTCGATCATCGACGGCACCTGGACGCCGCCGGCGGCGGTTAAGGCGGGTTGAGTACAGAATTGCCAAAGGGGTGCCGTCCACGACGGGCGGCGCCACTGGCGGCATGCAGCGCTAACAATACCTAGCTACTCGAGCGTGCCGCCGATTGGGCGGCGGCGAACTGCAGAGCCGGAGCGCCGCCGCGCCTTTGCCTGGCAAAAATGACGTATTGGTAGCCGCATCGACTTCCCTCAGGATGATCCCCTCATTATCCACGGAGGGAACACTCCATGCCCGTTACCATCACGCCGCTCACGCCCGGCTTCGCGGGCGAGGTCGGGCCGATCGACCTGCGCCGGGTCCGTGATCGCGAGACGCTGGAGGCGATCCGGGCCGGCATGGACAAGTACGCCGTGCTGGTGTTCCGCGACCAGGATTTCACCAACGACGAGCAACTCGACTTCGCCCAGCGCTTCGACGGCACCTTGCATGCCCGCACCTCGTCGGCGGCGATCAGCGGCAACCGGTTCGGCAACGAGGCGCTGGCCGACGTCTCCAACGTCGGCGCGGACGGCAAGATCCGCGAGGCCAGCGACCGCAAGCGCGCCTCCGCCGTCGCCAATCGCCTCTGGCACACCGACGCCTCGTTCGTCGATCCGCCGGGCCGCTATTCGATGCTGTCGGCGCGGGTGGTGCCGCCGGTACGGGCCGATACCGAGTTCGCCGACATGCGCGCCGCGTACGATGCGCTCGACGCCGAGACCCGCGCCACGATCGAGGGGCTGCGCGTCCATCATTCGATCGTGCATTCGCGCCACGTGCTGGGCTTCGACTTCAGCGACGAGGAAAAGGAAAAGCTCAAGGGCGCCGTCCAGCCGCTGGTGCGCACCATCCCGGGCTCCGGCCGCAAGGCGCTCTATCTCGCCTCGCACGCCGCCCATGTCGTCGACTGGCCGGTGCCCGAGGGACGGCTGCTGCTGGCCGACCTGATGGCCCATGCCACGCAGAAGCAGTTCACCTACCAGCATGTCTGGCGGCCGCATGATTTCGTGATCTGGGACAACCGCTGCACCATGCATCGCGCCCGGCCGTTCGACGACCAGAAGCATCGCCGCGAGCTCAGGCGTACGACGTCGCTCGACATTCCGTTGCCGGCGACTGCTTAGGTCGGTCTCCCCTCATCCTTCGAGACGGCCGCTTCGCGGCCTCCTCAGGATGAGGTCCCTGCCGGCGCGTTCACAGCCTGAAGCACATCTGCAGGCTGCTTCTCGAAAAGCTCACCCTGAGGAGCAGCGGCAGGCTACGTCTCGATCGGCGCGGAGTAACCTCCGCGCCTTTGGTGGGAACGAGTACCTCGCCTGTTGCCCATCCTTCGAGACGCGCTCCTGTGGAGCGCTCCTCAGGATGAGGCCTTCGAGAGGCACTCCTGCGGATGAGGTGATCGCCGATCGGCGAATTCGCCCTAACGACGGCGCAGGAGTCCGGTCAGGCCGTAGAGCAATGCCAGGGTGCCACCGATCAGGAAGCCGGTGGCGTAGCCGTCGGTCAGCTTCAGGGCGCCGCTGAACAGCAGCGGCAGGATCAGCGCGCCGGCGTCGCCGAAGCACAGCACCGCGCCGGTGGTGGCGCCGATCCGGCCGGCGGGCGCCAGTCGCGCGACCTCGGCCAGCAGCACACCGTGCCAGGAGAGCGCGGTCAGGCTCATCGCGGTCGCGCCGAGCCCGGCGGCCCAGACCGGCCAGCCGGCATGCATGGCCGCCACCAGCACCGCCGATCCCGCCATGCCGAGCGCCAGCAGCGCGAGCAGGGTCGCGGGCCGCACCAGGCGCGAGGCGAGCCAGCCCCAGAAGATGCGGCCGGGCACGGCGATCGCCACGGCGACGGCGAACACCCACCCTGCCCGTTCGAGGTCGTAGCCGAGGCCGCGCACCAGGAAGAGCACGAAGAAGCCGGTGAACAAGGTCTGCAGGCCGACGAAGGCGAACATCGCGAGGCAGAGCGCGCGCAGGCGCGGCTCGCGCAGCACCGAGAGCAGGTTGGCGCGGATGTCGGCCGGCGAGAGCGGCCGGCCGGGCTCGCGGTCGACGTCGAAGCGCGCGCGCAGCGGCTGCAGGGCGACCACCGAGACGAGGCAGATCGCGGCGACCGCGAGCAGCGCGACCCGCCAGTCGAAGGCGGCGACCAGCGCCGGCGCCACGACGCCGCCCAGCATCAGGCCGGCCGGCACGCCGGTCTGCTTTATGGAGAAGACCAGCGGCGCGATCTTGGGCGGGGCGAGGCGTCCCAGCAGGTGCGAGCTCGAGGGCGTCGAGATCGCCTGCCCCAGCCCGCCGACGAAGGCGCCGAGCGCCAGCATCGGCAGCAGCCCGGTCGTCACCGAGGCGAGGCCCAAGCCCAGCGCCGCCATGCCGACCTGGGTCATGCGCAGCGCGCCGTAGCGGATGATGAAGCCGCCGCAGGCCAGGGTCGTGAGGAAGCCCGCCACCGCCTGGATCGCGAGATAGACGCCGACCAGGGCGGCGTCGACACCGATGTCGGCGATGATGGCGGCGGCGATCAGCGGCACGGTCGAGCGGCCGGCGGTCGCCAGCGTCTGCTGCAGGGTCATGGCGCCGAGCGCCAGGTAGAGGCCGTTCATTCCCTACTAGGGTTTAGCGGGCTGTGGCCGACGTGCAACCGGGGAGCCGAGCCACGAGTGCATATGGCGCTTGCGGCGCGGGTGTATGAAACGGATGCGGCCGGCGCCCCGGCGACTCATGGCTGGGAGCGCGGCACTCCGTGCCGCTCAAGTGCTGCGGATATG
>JBGAIW010000148.1:0-8631 GCA_044225265.1 Reyranella sp. | reverse complement strand
CGCTCCAAGACCATCGTCTGCTATTGCGCCTCGGGTGGCCGCTCGGCGCTGGTCGGCAAGACGCTGAAGGACATGGGCTACGAAAACGTCCGTAACCTCGGCGGCTTCCAGGGCTGGGTCACGGCCGGCGGCGCCGTCGAAAAGAGCTAGGCCGGCGGCTTTCCGGCAGGAGCGGGCCGGTGAGTCTTTATATACTGCACGGCCTCAATCCATCGCCCTATTCGGTGAAGATGCGGGCGATCCTGCGCTATCGCCGCATTCCGTTCGTCTGGAGTGGCAGCGGCAATCCGCGCGACGTCGCGATCAAGGCCGGCCTGCCGCCGGTGATCCCGGTGCTGGAATTCCCCGATGGCCGCTTCATGAACGATTCGACGCCGCTCGCCCATGCGCTGGAACGCGAGCACAAGGAGCGTTCGATCCTGCCGGCCGACCCGGTGCAGGCCTGGCTCAGCGACCTGCTCGAGGATTTCGGTGACGAGTGGGTCACCAAGATGATGTTCCACTATCGCTGGTACTACGCCGCCGACCGCGCCTTCGCGCAGGACTGGGTCGTGACTTCGCGCGATCCCGTGATGCCGGCGGAGCAGCGCACTGCCGCCAAGCAGATGTTCAACGACCGCCAGGTCGGCCGCATGGCGATGGTCGGCTGCACCGAGCAGAACCGGCCGATCATCGAGGACAGCTACCGCCTGGTCATCGAGACGCTCGACCGCCACGTGCGCGAGATTCCGTTCCTGTTCGGATCGCGGCCGGCGCTGGCCGATTTCGGCCTCTATGGACAGTTGCAGATCCTGTCGGTCGATCCGACGCCGATGATGGAAATGCGCGAGCGCGCCGTCGATCTCTACTGCTGGCTGCTGCGGCTCGACGATGCCTCGGGCGTCGATGGCGAATGGGCGGACCCCGCCGCGCCGCTGCCGGCGACCCTCAAGACGCTGCTGAAGCATTGCGGCGACACCTACCTGCCGTTCCTCGCGGCCAACCTGAAGGCGCTGCAGGACGGCAAGGAGGAGATGTCGCTGCAGATCGGCGGCAGGCCCTACGCCCAGGCGCCGTTCCGCTACCAGGCCAAGTGCTACGACGCCTTGCGCAAGAAGCTGGCTGCATTGCCGGGCGATGTCCGCAAGCGGCTCGATCCGATGCTCGAAGAGGCGGGCTGCCTGAAGTACCTCGCCTGAGATGAGACGGCGCGCCGTCCTGTTCGACATCGGCGGGCCGATCGACATGGAGTTCGCCTGGGAGATCGCCGTCGACGGCGCGATCGCGGCGTCCTGCGGCATGGAAGGCGTGCGGGTCGACCAGGCGATGGTCGAGGAGGCCTCCGACAAGGCCGTCGCGGCCTTCGCCGAGGATACCTACGGCCACATGATCGAGACGCTGTGCGGCGATCCCGTCACGGTCGCCCGCGTGGCGAGGCGGGTCGAGGCGATGACCGGCCAGCTCGACGCGTTTCAGCTGCGCCCCGGCATCGACGACCTGCTGCGGAAACTGCGCCAACTGCGCCAACCTCGCGGTCTCGCGCTGGGTGCCCTGAATTGCTCCTGGGAGCGGATGGAGCGGGAAGGGGTGGCGGAGTTCTTTACCCGCGATCTCGACCTGCCGCCGGGCGAATGCGTCCTCGTCGGCGACCGCCTCGATCGCGACATCGCCCCGGCCCGGGCGGCCGGCATGGCGACCATCCAGTTCCGCACCGGCCGCTGGCGCAAGCAGCGGCCGCGCAACGAGGCCGAGACGCCGGACGAGGTGGTGACCGACGTCGCCGAACTCGAGGCGGCGATTCTTCGTCTGGTCGAAAAGGCTTCGTAACCCCCTCTCCCAACCTCTCCCCCTATCGGGGGAGAGGAGCAGAGAAGGGATGAGGCCTCATTTCATATTCCTCTCCCCCGCGAGGCGGAGAGGAGCAGAGAAGGGATGAGGCCTCATTTCATATTCCTCTCCCCCGCGAGGCGGAGAGGAGCAGAGAAAGGATGATGCCTCATTTCATATTCCTCTCCCCCGCGAGGGGGAGAGGCGAGGAGAGGGGGCTTCGACGGCTCTCAATGGCTGTGATGGCTCGCCCCATAACGATGGATGTGCAGCGGCGCCTTGGCGAGGCCGGGGCAGAATGCGCCGACCACGCCTTCCAGCCGGTCGTAGAGCTGCTTGGCCTGCGCGGTGAGCGGCGCGCGGCGGGCCTGTGAGGCGGCGGCCCTGGCGGCCAGCTTCTCGAGATCGACGGTCAGCAGCTTGCGGTTCTGCACCACCATGCGGCCGCCGATCATCACCGAGTGCACGGCAGTGCCGTCCTCGGTGTGGACGACCTGGTTCACCGGGTCGTTGGTCGGGATCCAGTTCACGTGGTGGAGGTCGAGGAAGACGATGTCGGCCTTGTAGCCCTTGGCGATCTTGCCGATCTGCCTGTCCATGCCGAGCGCCCGCGCGCTGCCCTCGGTCGCGGCCTTCAGCGCCTCGCCGGTGGTCAGCCACTTCTCGACATCCGGCCCCTGCACCTTGGAGGCGAAGGAGGCGAGCCGCATCGCCTCGTACATGTTGAGATTGTCCGAGCAATTGGCGCCGTCGGTGCCGATGCCGACATTGACCTTGGCCGACAGCATGCCGCGCACGTCGGCCAGCCCGTTGCCCAGCCGCATGTTGGAGCCCGGATTGTGCGACACCGAGGCGCCGCGGTCGCCCAGCCGCTTCATGTCGTCGTTGTCGAGCCAGACGCCGTGCGCCACGACGAAGCGCTCGTTCACCAGGCCGAGCTTGTCCATGTGGGCGGTCAAGGTCGTGCCGTAGCGCTGGTAGCCCGCGATCACCTGTACCTTCGATTCGGCGACGTGGCTGTGCAGCCCGACCTCGTACTCGCGCGCGAGATCGCGGCAGGCGATCAGGAACGCGTCGCTGCAATGGTGCGGGATGGTCGGCGCCACCGCGAGCTGAACCTGGGAGAAGCGCCACTTCTGCAGCGCCTTCCTGATCTGCTTGGCGGTGGCCTTCCACGGCGCCATCTGGAAGCTCTGCACCTCCTTCTGCAGCGCTGGCGGCAGGCGGTCCATCAGGCCGGGAATCGCCTGGAAGAAAGTGATGTCGGCCACCATCGGCGCCAGCACGCAGCGCATGCCGACCTCTTCGTAGGCCTCGGCCATCGCCGAAAGACCTTCCACCGAGGGCAGCGGGAACTCGGCGCAGAGGTCGTAGGCGGCGGTGCAGCCCTTCAGCACCATCTCGGCCGCGCCGATCATGCTGGAGAGATGCTTGTCCTCGAGGTTGCGGCCGATGCCGACCCACTGGCTCGCCGTCAGCAGCGTTTCCAGCGTCCAGCGGTCGTGCATGCCCTTGCCGAGATTGCCGTGGCCATGCGTGTGGCCGTTGACCAGGCCGGGGTGCATCAGCATGCCCTTGGCGTCGATCGCGACGGCACCCGCCGGTGCGGTGAGCCCCGGGCGGCCGATCTCGGCGATGGTGTCGCCTTTGATCAGAATGTCTGAAGAAACCGCGCGACGCTTCGTGCTGTCGAGCAGTTTGCCTCCCCGGATGACGGTGAAGCCCGGGCGCTTCCTGGTGCTGGCCATGCCGGCAGTGTGGCAAATCGGAGGCCAGCCTGCCGCGTGGATAAATTGCTGTTTAATGAACGGCGCCAGCCGGTAGATTTGCAGGCGAGTGAAAGCCGACGTTTCCCCCTGATGGCGTCAGTCGTCTGCAAGGCCTGCAAGGAGCGGATCGACCGCGCGGCCGCGACCTGCCCGCATTGCGGCGAGCGGGTGCCGCGCATCTGGGAAATGCCGCTCAAGATCCTGGTCTGCGTCGGCGCCCTGGGCACCGGTGGCTGGTACCTGTCCAAGACTTCGCTGAAGCCCCCGCCGTCCGCCGCGCCGCTGACCTCCGAGAGGATCGAAGCGAGCGAGAGGGAAGCGCGCGAACACGCCGACGATCTTCTTCGCCTGTGCACGCTGCGCCAGACCTCGCGCAGCGCCGACAGTTTTCGCCTGGTCAAGGCGGTGCGCGAGCCCGACGGCAGGCTCTGCGTGCACTACACGGTGAGCAACGCCATGGGCTCGGCGGTCGGCGAGCGCTGGAGCGTCCCGCCGGGCGAGGGCGCGCCGCAGAAGACCGGGAGCTGCGATAATGTCGCCGGCCGCGATCGCACCGCCATGCTGATCGGCACGTTGGGGCAGTGCGCCAACTAGGGCCCTCGGAAGCCCCCTGACGAACAATTGCACCGCAATCGCCTGCTCCGGCGTCCGATGAATTCGCGCCGCCCGAGGCCTCCTGCGGGGCCTGTCCGCTGCACGGCGAGTGAAGGCGCCTTGTTCATCGCCGCTTAAGGTTGGCCCGGCATCATGCGTGCTGCCGGTGCGAAAGAGTACTGAATGATCATCGTCGTCGTTTGCGTCGTCGCTTCCCTGTTGGGCGGGTGGCTCGGCTGGAGGAAGGGGACCAACGATCTCTTCGCCCGCTCGTTCGACCCGTTGCAGCCGGCGCTCGGCTCCTCGTCCTCGGTTCGCGACGAACTGAACAGGCGCAAGCGCACACGCCTGGTGAAGACGTTGCTTTATGCCTTGGCGTCGCCGGTCGTGGCGCTCGTCGCGCTCATGCTGTTCGCGCGCTTTCGTTGACCGTCGAGGCGCGGCCCGACCCCGGCCCGACATTTCCGAGACGCCTGTAGGGTGATTCCGAAGCGCTTCGGAAAAACGACGTTCGCGTCTCTGCCGTTGGGCGCTATGGTCTCGTGCTTCAAGAATGATGACGGTGAGCTTCGAGCGCACTTACGGGGTGTTGCGACTCCGCTTTGTCGACCTGCTCACGCCGGAAGACATCGATGCCATCGATCCTGCGATCGTGGCATTTCTCGCCGGCCCCGGCCGAGACCGGGATCGGCTGCGGCTGTTCTACGATATGGCGCAACTCAAGGCACTTGCGGTACCTGCGTCGCGCTTCGCCGACAGGGCACGACTTCAGCCGATCGGCGGACTGCATCGCATCTTTCTGGCGCCGCCCGATGCCGGCCTGTGGTTCGGCAGGACCTATCGGGAGGAGGCGCTGCGTTCGGGAACGCCACAGCCGGTGATCGTGTATTCTCGCAAGGAGGCCTACCGGCTGCTTGGAGTGGCAAGGCCGCGTTTCGATCCGATCGACTGAATGGGAGTGACAGCATGAAGGCCGCCTACATCGAGAAATTCGGAACGCCCGACGTCATCAAGGTCGGCACCTTGCCCGATCCCGTCGCCGGGCAGGGCCAGGTCGTGGTCGACGTCGCGGCCGCGAGCGTCAACGGCGCCGACTGGAAGGTCGCCGCCGGCGAATACAAGCAGGTGAATTTCCCGGTGATCCTCGGCCGCGATTTCTCCGGCACGGTCTCCGGCGTGGGCGCGGGCGTCACCGACCTGAAGGTCGGAGACGAGGTGTTCGGCGTGCTGGAAACCGGCCGCGACGGCACCTACTGCGAGAAGCTCGCGGTCGGCGCCGCGGTGGTGGCGAAGAAGCCCGCTTCCCTCAGCCATGTCGATGCCACGGCACTGGCGCTGATCGGCCTGACGGCGATCTGCGCCGTCGAGGAATCGCTGAAGCTGCAGAAGGGCGAGACGATCCTGATCCAGGGCGGCGCCGGCGGTGTCGCGGGCTTCGCCATCCAGCTCGCCAAGCATCTCGGGGCGCGCGTGATCTCGACCGCCAGCGCGGGCAACGTCGACTATGTGAAGAGCCTCGGCGCCGACCAGGTGATCGACTACAACGCCCAGGATTTCACCAAGGTGCTGAGCGGCATCGATGCGGTGTTCGAGACGGTGGGCGGCGACGTCGCAACACGCTCGTTCCAGGTGCTGAAGCCCGGCGGCAGGGCGACTTTCATCGCCTCTGGCCCGACCGCCCCCAAGCCCGACCGCTCCGACGTCACCGCGCTGCGGCCGGCGGTGCCGCGAACCCGCGATCGCATGGAGCGGGTGGCCGAGCTCTACACCAAGGGGGCGGTGAAGCCCCCGCCGGTGACGCTCTATCCGCTCGCCGACGCCGCCCGGGCCGTGCAGGTCAGCGCCGCCCGGCATCTCAAGGGGAAGCTGGTCTTCAAGCTGCGCTGAGCATGCCGCCGGGCGCGCTCAGCGCTGGGCGAACAGCAGGTAATCCAGCAGCTGGATGCCGCCGGCGCCGCCCAGCGGCACCAGCAGCGCCTGCACGGAAGGCTGCCTGAAGAACGGCGCGAAGGCGCCCTGGCGCAGCGACTGGACCTGTTCGATCAGGCTCGGAAAGGCGTCGGCGAGGGGCTTGTAGGCCTCGCCGGCGCCCTTCAGCCACATCAGGTCGTCACGCATGCGCTCGAGCGACATGCGCCGCGCCAGGTCGGCGCCATGGGTCAGCAGGGCGGCCATGCCGATCGACCACAGCACCAAGCAGGCGAACATGATCATCAGTCCGCCTCCCGGCTGCCAGCTGTCGAACAGGCGGCTGCGCGCCACGATCATCAGCCCGATCAGGATGAACGGGAACACGATCAGCGGCCCCACCGCCCTGGTCTGGTCGGCCAGCAGGCGCATGTCGATCCAGTCGTCGAGCAGCGTGTTCTGCGGCGCCTTCTCGCCGGCCCCCGGCGGACGGCCGTCGCTGCCGGCACTCTGCCCGAGCAGGCGATTGCGTGCGCCGACGTCGGCTGCAATCTGCTGGATCGCGATGGCCTTGACCTTCGGCCCCAGCGCATCGGCGAAGCGCTCGACGGTCGATGGCGGATAGATCGTGCGGCCGCGCTTGAGCAGGTTGATGAAGCGCCAGGTAAGAATGGTCACGTCGCCGACCAGCACCAGCAGCGTCAGCACCATCGTGCCCGCCACGATGATCGTCCAATGGAACAGGCTTCGGTCGGCGATGCCGCGAGCCGGCGTGTCGGACTCCAGGCCGCCGACCAGGCGCATGACGAGGATGATCAGCGTCATTGCGATGCTGACCCACATCGCGTTCCGGGCCAGCCGCCGCCAGCCGAACAGGCGCATCCGGTACTCCGTCCACAGCGACCGGCCCTCGATCGGGTCGTCGATGCCGGGCGTGTCCTTGGGTTGCCAGAACCAGATCGAGGCGTTGCGCACGGTGCTTACGAAACGCGCCATCAGACCGGGCGCTTGCTCGGGCGGCGTGGTTTCGCCCGGCCGCGGCGCCGGGGCGTCCTCGGGAAAATACTCGACCTTCAGGCGGTCGGCCGCGCTGGCGCTGTTGCACCAGGTGTAGTCGAGGAACCAGAAAAAGAGCACGACGACCAGCGTCCGGACGATCTGCGACGGCCAGGAACTGACGCCGTTGAAGGTGCCGAACGGCTCGCGCACCTCGGCCGCCTGCGAGTGCGACCCGACCAGGAAGTACCACAGCGCGATCGTGGCACCCACGAACAGGACGACCTGAAGCATGACGAGTTCCCAACGCCGCGTCTGCGCGACATCCGTCGACGGGGTCGCTGCATTACGGCGCAGGTTGCGAATCCAGCTCGTGCCCGGATAGAGGAACGTCCAGAAGAAGCCCGCGAATGCGGCGGCCAGCACGCAGGCGCCCACGAACCCCATCGTCCCGGGTCGGCCCAGTTCGACGACGACGCCGGCGGCGAAACCGAGGGCCGCGGCCTCCAGTCCGGCCACGACCATCGTCGAGCGCACCGAACAGGCAAGCTGCAGGCCCTGGTCGAGTATCAGGCGCGCATCGTTGTTGCGGGTCAGCGTGGCGGTGCCTGCGCCGACCGCGGAAGCGTCGCGCTGCACGATCCAGTGCCATCGTCCGCGGGCCGCTGCCATCGCAGGGCCGGGCCAGCCGAGCGTCATGAATACGGCCATGAGGGCCAGCCCGCCGGCGGCCAAGGCAGCATAGAGCGCGCGCTCGATGGGTTGGCGGACGCCGTCCGGCGTGCGTGCCTCGAAGTCCGGACCGGTCAGCTCGACCAGCCCGTCGCGGCTGATCTCGTAGAGGTGTGCCTTGCCGATCTCCTGGGCGATCCTGTCGCGCAGATCGTCGCCCTTCATGGGATCGCAGCCCTGACCCGCAACATGGTCCTCGGTCGCGGCCAGCCGTGACGCGAGGAACATCGACGTCTGGTAGGAGTCGCGAAACGGCGGGACGTTGCACTGCAGTTTCTCGTCGTCGAACGCCAGCGGCAGGCTCGACGCGACCACGATATTGCGCGTGTAGGGCATCATGCTCGGGTGCAGAAGACGCGCGTCGAGGTCGGTGGTGAAGATCATGCGATCGGGAAAGGAGTCGCGCAGGGCCTGGGCCAGCACCAGCTTGTCGTGGACGTCGTAGCCGACGATGCCAATGGCCTGCAGCCCGCCGTCGGGCGTGCGCAAGAGCCGCTGCTCGACGAGGCGGCGCAGATAGTCGCGCTGGTCGCGCCCCTCGGCCCATTCGATCGGTGGGGCCTTGGCCTGCGCCCCTTGCGGGCCCGATCCATCGCCGACCTTGTCGTTGGCGCGCGTCTTGTCGTCGCCAGCCTTCGTCTGCTTCGAGCCGGCATCGAGGGTCATGCCGTCCAGTCCGCGGAGGTACTCGTACTTGTCGACCTTGATGATCTTCTTGTGCGCCCCGTTGCCGGGCCGGTCGCCGGCTCCCGCGTTCGTGTCGTCGTGGCACCAGGCCTCTTTCCCAAGACGCGTGGCGAAGCTGCGCGAATAGACCGAATCCCAT
>JBGAIW010000012.1:0-65447 GCA_044225265.1 Reyranella sp. | reverse complement strand
AGTACAGATAGCGGCGGTTGGCCTGGCTTTCGCCCGCGAACGCGGCCTTCAGATTTCCTTCGGTCTTCGATCCCTTGAGGTTCGCCATGGTCCTTCTCCCAAATTGAACGGTGGGAATTTGGGACGCCGAGCGGACAGCGTCAAGCAGTTTAGAATTGTTCTAATAATTGAAAACGATTCGCAACTACAAGGATTTGAAGCGCTCACGCGCGACAGGTTGCAGCCCTAGCGGCGCACCCGCACGATGACGTCGACGCGGCTCAGCTTGGTGCCTTTGGGCGGCGCCGGCAGGCCCGCGATCGTCACCTTGTCGGACGGAAAATCATGCAGTTCGTTGTCCGTCTCGACGAAGAAGTGATGGTGATGGCCGGTGTTGGTGTCGAAATAGGACCGGCCCGGCGCCACCACGACCTCGCGCAGCAGCCCGGCGTCGCGAAACTGGTTCAGCGCATTGTAGACCGTCGCCAGGGACACCGGATTGCGCGCCGCCTTGACCTCGGCGTGCAGGCCCTCGGCCGTGACGTGCCGGGGGCCACCCTCGAAAAGCAGACGCGCCAAGGCAACCCGCTGACGGGTCGGGCGCAAGCCGGCTTCGCGCAGCCTGGCAGCAAGTTCTGGGGTGGTACCAGTCATGTCGCGATCCATATGTAAGGTGCGGATACCGGACTGCAAAGAGGCGAAATCGCCCGGCCGGCCGGTTTGCGCATCGCGTCGCGCCTCCCTATTCTGCAACAAACTGTAACCTGACGCCCCTCCGACGGGGCAAAATCGGGGGCCCTGGGGAACGGGGACCAGTGGACGGTGACGAGTGAGTGAACAGAAGAGCAGCTACACCTTCGAAGACCTGATCGAGTGCGCCAAGGGCAGGCTGTTCGGCCCGGGCAACGCGCAGCTTCCGCTGCCGCCGATGCTGATGTTCGACCGGATCGTCAGGATCAACGACAAGGGCGGCAAGTACGGCAAGGGCGAGGTCGTGGCCGAGCTCGACGTGAAGCCCGACCTCTGGTTCTTCGCCTGCCACTTCAAGGGCGACCCGGTGATGCCGGGCTGTCTCGGCCTCGACGCGCTGTGGCAGATGGCGGGCTTCTTCCTCGGCTGGATGAAGGCGCCCGGCCGCGGCCGCGCGCTCGGCGTCGGCGAAGTGAAGCTCACCAGCATGATCGTGCCGACGGTCAAGAAGCTCACCTATCACGTCCATATGAAGCGCGTGATCCTGCGCCGCCTCGTGATGGGCATCGCCGACGGCGTCGTGACCGCCGACGACACCCAGGCCTTCGAGGTCAGCGACATGAGAGTGGGCCTCTTCAAGGACGCCGCGACGGCTGCCACGCCCGCGGCCGTGGCGGCGGGCTGATCCATGAAACGCGTCGTCGTCACGGGTCTCGGCGTCGTTTCCTCGATCGGAAACAACGCCGCCGAAGTCACCAAGTCGCTCCGGGAAGGCACCTCGGGCATCGAGTTCGTGCCGCAATACAAGGAGCTCGGCTTCCGCAGCCAGGTCGCCGGCACCCTGAAGCTCAATCCGGAAGAGCTGATCGACCGGCGCCTGATGCGCTTCATGGGCAACGGCGCCGCCTACGCCTACCTCGCCATGAAGCAGGCGATCGAGGACGCCGGCCTTTCCGACTCCGAGGTCAGTCACGACCGCACCGGTGTGGTCGCTGGCTCCGGCGGACCGACCACCGGCGCCATCGTGCAGGCCGCGATCACCACCAAGGAAAAGGGCCCCAAGCGGGTCGGTCCCTTCCAGGTGCCGCGCGCCATGTCGAGCACGGTCTCGGCCAACCTTGCCACCGCCTACAAGATCAAGGGTCTCAGCTACTCGATCAGCTCGGCCTGCTCGACCTCCGCGCATTGCATCGGCAACGCCGTCGAATGCATCCAGCTCGGCAAGGCCGACCGCATGTTCGCCGGCGGCGGCGAGGAACTCGACTGGACGCTGTCGGTCCTGTTCGACGCCATGGGCGCGATGTCGAGCAAGTACAACGACACGCCGACGCGCGCGAGCCGCGCCTACGACAAGGACCGCGACGGCTTCGTGATTTCCGGCGGCGGCGGCATCGTCGTGCTGGAGGACCTCGAGGTCGCCAAGGCGCGCGGCGCCAGGATCTACGCCGAGGTGATCGGCTACGGCGCCACCTCCGACGGCGCCGACATGGTCGCCCCCTCGGGCGAAGGCGCACTGCGCTGCATGAGGCTCGCGCTCGAGGGCTTCCCCGGCGCCGCCCGGCGCAATGCGCCGGTCGATTACATCAACACCCACGGCACCTCGACGCCGGTGGGCGACATCACCGAGCTCGACGCCATCCGCCAGGTGTTCGGCGACAAGCTGCCGACCGTTTCGTCGACCAAGTCGCTGACCGGCCACAGCCAGGGCGCGACCGGTGCGCACGAGGCGATCTACTCGCTGCTGATGCTCAAGAACGATTTCGTGGCGGCTTCCGCCAACATCGAGAACATCGATCCCGGCGCGGCGGACTATCCGATCGCCCGCCAGCGCATCGACAATGCCGGGCTGCAGACCGTGTTGTCGAACAGCTTCGGATTCGGCGGCACCAACGCCTGCCTGCTGTTTTCGCGCTACGATCACTAGAAGATGCCTGACGATACACCGTCGAAGCCCGTCGCCTTCCCCGACGTGGCCAAATTGATGGCCGGCAAGCGCGGCCTGATCATGGGCGTGGCCAACGAGCGTTCGATCGCCTGGGGCATCGCCCAGGCCCTGCACGCCGCCGGCGCCGAACTCGCCTTCACCTACCAGGGCGCCGCGTTCGGCAAGCGCGTCATCCCGATGGTCGAGAAGCTCGGCTCGAAGATCGTGGTCGAGGCCGACGTCGAGAACGAGCAGAGCCTGCAGGCCCTGTTCGGCCGCCTGCAGCGCGACTGGGGCAAGCTCGACTTTGTCGTCCATGCCATCGCCTTCTCCGACAAGGAGGAGCTGAAGGGCCGCTACGTCGACACGACCAAGGCCAACTTCCAGCGCAGCCTGACCATTTCCTGCTACTCCTTCACCGAGATCGCCCGGCTCGCGCTGCCGCTGATGAGCGACGGCGGCAGCCTGATCACGCTGACCTACGAGGGCGCCACGCGCGTCATGCCGTCCTACAACGTGATGGGCGTCGCCAAGGCCGCCCTCGAGGCGAGCGTGCGCTACCTCGCGGCCGACCTCGGCCCGCAGGGCGTGCGCGTGAACGCTCTCTCGGCCGGCCCGATGCGCACCCTGGCCGGCGCCGTGATCGGCGGCGCGCGCTACGTCTATCGCGTTTCGCGCGAGGCCTCGCCGCTGCGCCGAAATGTCGAACTGACCGACGTGGGCGGCGCCGCGCTCTATCTGCTCTCGGACCTGAGCGCGGGCGTCACCGGCACGGTGCATTTCGTCGATGCCGGCTATCACGCGATCGGCCTGCCGCATGACGGCAGTGCCGCGCCGAGCGGCAGCGGCGAGTAGCGCCTGAAGCGCCGCGCGATCCTCGCGGGCACTGGCGCATCGCTCGTCATCGCGGGACCGACAACCGCGCAATCGCAGAGCCAGTCGCAGTCCGAGGCCTTCTTCGCGGGCGAAGCGGCGCGCATGAAGGAAGAGGCCGTCAGGACCGGCGACCAACCCTACGGCGCCGTGCTGGTGGTGGACGGAGTCATCGCGGGCTATGGCCCCAGCCGGGTCAACAGCGCCCGCAATCCCGACGCCCATGCCGAGAGGGTGGCGCTGTGGGAGGCTCAGCGGCGACTCGGCCGTCGGACGCTGGAAGGATCGGTGGTCTACGCCACATCGCGCCCCTGTTCGGCCTGTCAGCAGGCGCTCGCGGCGGCCGGCGTCGCGCGCATGCTGGTGGGCCCGTCGGCGGAAGATGCCGGCCGACCGAGCCCTTAGATCATGCGGGCTTTTCTGCCGGCGCTCGCGACGTTGCTGTCCGTCCTGTCCATGAACGCTCACGCCCAATCCCTGCTCGAAGCCGCTGAACGCGGCGACCTGCCTGCCATCGAGCGCTCGATCGCCGCCGGCGCGCCGATCGATGCCACCGACGCCGCGAAGCAGACGCCGCTCCTCCTGGCGGTGCGCAACGACCAACTGGCCGCGGCCCTGCGCCTGATCGATGCCGGCGCCAGCATCAACGCGCAGGCGGCGAACCAGGACACGCCCTGGCTGCTGGCCGGCGCGCTCGGCCGTACGGCGATGCTGCGCCACATGCTGCCGAAGGGCCCCGACTTCGGGATCCGCAATCGTTTCGGCGGCAACGCGCTCATTCCCGCCTGCGAGCGCGCCCATGTCGACACGGTCGCTTTCCTGGTGACCACGCCGATCGACGTCAATCACGTCAACAATCTCGGTTGGACGTGCCTGCTCGAGATCGTGATCCTGGGCGACGGCGGCCCGCGCCATGTCGAAGTGACGAAGTTGGTGCTGGCGGCGGGCGCCAATCCCAACATCGCCGACAAGGATGGCGTCTCGCCGCTGCGACATGCCCGCCAGCGCAACCAGCGCGACGTCGCGGCGCTGATCGAAGCCGCCGGCGGGCGGTAGGGCATCGACTTCCCACTTTCCCACGCACTTCCCACGCAGGTGGGAAACGTTGGAACCCGATGGCATCGGCGCTTTTCCATTCTTTCCCACTTTCCCGGCAAAGTGCAGGCACGCATCACTCAAAACAAAAATTTCCGCAGGAGGAATCGCCCTCGACCCCCGCGCCATCGACATTGAAGCCGATTCCTCCTGCGACCTGCTTGCGCCGAGCGAATAGCGGGAGCCCGACAGCATTCGCCGGCGCGCGCGAAATCCCTCCAAGGATCCGCCGACACCCGGGCCAGAAACCAAGAAATTCGCTATATAATTCTTGAGTCTGACTAAGCCTTTGCCGCCACGGCACTTATTGGCCGTGATTCGCTTCAACGGCGATTCTTCAATAATTATATAATTTTTTAGGGCGACCGCGACGCGAAGAGCGTCGTCAGTCTGGCGAGGATTCAAGAGAGCGCGACAGGAGAGCTGCATTACGCGGCAATCCTAGGCGCCATCGCCGTCAGTCACCTATTATGGTCGTTTAATCGCCGGTCAGGCGACCACGATATCCATCGACGTCGCGAGCGCGCCGGACTCGAGACCGTTGGCCGGTTCGAGCTTCATGTCGATGCGTGCACGCTGGGCGGGATCGCGTGACGCTGCGCGATAAGGCCCGTCGCGCTCGTTTTGCGGTTCGCCCGCGATATAGAACTGGCTGGTCAGCAGGACGCCCGAGCCGGTCGCGACCTTCAGGTGAATGTGCGGCGTGCGGCCGGGATAGGCGACCGGCTTCAGGGTCCGGAAGCCGTAGTTGCCGGCAGCGTCGGCCATCATCCGCCCGTAGCCCTGGAACGCGGCATCGCGCCGCTCGCGGCCCGGCTGGCGCGGATGGTCGTAGATGCCGTGCGAATCGCACTGCCAGATCTCGACCAGCGCACCCGATGCCGGCTTGCCGTCGCGGCCCAGCACGCGGCCCTTCAGGTGCAGCACCGTGCCCATCGCCTGGGCCGCCTGCCCGCGGACCTGCACGAGGTCGTTGTCGAGATCGGCCGGAAAACCCACCGGATAGAACGGGCCCTCGGTCTGTGGCGGCGTGAGCGCCAGGGCATCGGCATGGGCGGCCCGGCTGCTCAGCAGCAGGGTGCCGGCCCCGGCCAGCAGCAGTCGTCGCGAAGGCAGTCGAAGGGTCATGCGCATCCAAGTCTACAAACAAAAACGGCGGCCAGAAGGCCGCCGTTTCCGCTATCGGTGCGTTGCGAACTACTCGCCGACGGCCCTCTATTGGGCTGCGGGCGCGGCCTGCTCCTCGCGCGCCTTGTTCGAGATGTCCTCGCCGGTCTCCTGGTCGACGGCCTTCATCGACAGGCGGACCTTGCCGCGGTCGTCGACGCCCAGCACCTTGACCTTGACCTGCTGGCCTTCCGAGACCACGTCGGTCACCTTGCCGACCCGGCGCGGCGCCAGTTCGGAGATGTGCACGAGGCCGTCGCGGGCGCCAAGGAAGTTCACGAAGGCGCCGAACTCGACGGTCTTCACGACCTTGCCGTTGTAGATCACGCCCACTTCCGGCTCGGCGACGATGCCCTTGATCCAGTCGATCGCGGCCTGGCCCTGCTTGGCGTCGACCGCGGCGACCTTGATGGTGCCGTCGTCCTCGATGTCGATCTTGGTGCCGGTGGTCTCGGTGATCTCGCGGATCACCTTGCCGCCGGTGCCGATCACTTCGCGGATCTTGTCCTTCGGAATGGTGAACTGCGTGATGCGCGGCGCGTTCTGGCTGACGCTCTCGCGCGCGCCGCCCAGGCCCTTGGCCATTTCGCCGAGGATGTGGAGGCGGCCGTCCTTCGCCTGCGCCAGCGCCACCTTCATGATCTCCTCGTTGATCGAGGTGATCTTGAGGTCCATCTGCAGCGCGGTGATGCCCTTCTCGGAGCCGGCCACCTTGAAGTCCATGTCGCCGAGGTGATCTTCGTCACCCAGGATGTCCGACAGGACGGCGAAGCGGTCGCCTTCCTTGATCAGGCCCATGGCGATGCCCGCGACCGGACGCTCCAGCGGAACGCCGGCGTCCATCAGCGACAACGAGCCGCCGCACACCGAGGCCATCGACGACGAGCCGTTCGACTCGGTGATCTCCGACACGATGCGGATCGTGTACGGGAACTTGTCCTTGCCCGGCAGCAGCGGGCGGATCGCCCGCCACGCCAGTTTGCCGTGGCCGATCTCGCGGCGGCCGGGCGAGCCCATGCGACGGACTTCGCCGACGGCGTACGGAGGCATGTTGTAGTGAAGCATGAAGGCTTCACGATACTCGCCCTCGAGCGCGTCGATGATCTGCTCGTCCTGGCCGGTGCCCAGCGTGGCGACGACCAGAGCCTGCGTCTCACCGCGGGTGAACAGCGCCGAGCCGTGGGCGCGCGGCAGGATGCCGGCCTCGGCGACGATCGGACGGACGGTCTTGGTGTCGCGACCGTCGATGCGCTTGCCGGTGTCGAGGATGGCGCCACGCACCACCTCGGCCTCGAGATTGCCGAAGGCGTCGCCGAACACGGCGAGCTCGTCTTCCTTGCCCTCGAACAGCTTCTTGGCCTCGGCCTTCACGGCCGAGATTTTCTGCTGGCGGGCCTGCTTGACCGTCTCGGCATAGGCCGCGGTCATCTTGGCGCTCATCTCGGCCTTGAGCTTTGCGGCGACCGTCTTGGCGGCGGCCGGCGGCTCGGGGAGAGCGATCGGATCCTTGGCGGCGTGCTCGGCGAGCGCGATGATCGCTTCGATCACCGGCTGGAAGGAGCGATGCCCCTCCATCACGGCGTTCAGCATCACGTCCTCGGAGAGTTCCTTGGCCTCGGACTCGACCATCAGCACGCCTTCCTGGGTGCCGGCGACGACGAGGTCGAGATTGCTCTTCTCGGTCTGCTCGAGCGTCGGGTTGATGACGATCTTGCCGTCGAGGAAGCCGACGCGCGCGGCGCCGATCGGGCCCATGAACGGCGCGCCCGAAAGCGTAAGCGCCGCGGACGTGGCGACCATGGCGACGATGTCGGGATCGTTCTCCATGTCGTGCGCGAGCGTGGTGATGACCACCAGCGTCTCGTTGCGGAAGCCCTCGGCGAACAGCGGACGGATCGGACGATCGATCAGGCGCGAGGTCAGCGTCTCCTTCTCGGAGGGACGGCCTTCACGCTTGAAGAAGCCGCCCGGAATCTTGCCGGCGGCGAACGCCTTCTCCTGGTAGTTGACGGTCAGCGGGAAGAAGTCGATGCCGGAGCGCGCTTCCTTCGCAAACACGACAGTGGCCAGCACCTGGGTGCCGCCGTAGGTCGCCATCACCGCGCCGTCGGCCTGACGCGCGATCTTTCCGGTTTCGAGGATGAGCTTGCGTCCCGCCCAATCCAGTTCCTTGCGGAATACTTTGAACATATCGGTCATTTCCATCTTCCTTTCCTACCGGCCGTTCGCCCCCGAATGGCAACGACCGCCCGCCGACGCCCTTGCGCCGACAGGACCGGACCGGGCCTTTGCACCATGCCCCTGCCCTTCCGGTTACTGCGATGTCGCCTCGGCGGCCGAACACACGGGGACCGACCGGGACGACGCGAAAAAGGCCTCGTTCGAAGAACGAGGCCCGTTACTCAACGACGCAGACCCAGGCGCTCGATCAACGTGTCGTAGCGCTTGCTGTCCTTGGCCTTGAGATAGTCGAGCAGACGGCGACGCTGGCCGACGAGCTTCAGCAGGCCGCGGCGCGAATGGTGATCCTTCGCGTGGCCCTTGAAGTGCTCGGTGAGGTTGGTGATGCGCTCGCTCAGGATCGCAACCTGCACTTCCGGCGAACCGGTGTCGCTGTTGCCCTGGGCATACGCCTTGATCAGCTCCGCCTTGCGGTCGGCCGTGATCGACATCGGTCAGTCTCCATAGAACTAAAGGTTGAACACCCGCACCGGCTTGAAGGAGACGCCGCCCGATTCGGAAAGTTCCGATCGAACCAGCGCCACCAGCCTGCCGTCCTGTTCGGCGCGATACAGCGCGCCGGAGGTCGGTGCGTCCTGGGTCGAAGTCAGCGGCTGGCCTTGGCGCAACCGGTTGGCTTGGGCCTCCGTCAGGGCCAGCGCCGGGATGTCGTCCAGCGCGGTCACGACGGGGGCCAAGGCCCCAAGAAGGCGCGAGTTATGCCCGAGGGCCTCCAGTTTGGAAAGCGAAATGGCCCGGTCTTCCCGAAAGGGTCCGGCGGCCGTCCGGCGCAGGAAAGACAGGTGTCCGACGGTCCCCACGGCCCGTGCAAGATCCCGTCCGAGCGACCGGATATAGGTGCCTTTGCCGCAAGCCACCACGAAATCTGCGTGATCCACGTCCGGCCGACCCAGCAGCTCCAGGCGGTCGATCACGACCTTCCGGGGCTTCAGGTCGACCGATTCGCCCGCCCGGGCCAGGTCGTAGGCCCGCTTGCCGTCGATCTTGAGGGCGGAAAAGGCCGGCGGAACCTGCTCGATCATGCCGGTGAAGGCCGGGAGGGCCGCCCGGATTTCGGCATCGGAGGGCCGTACGGCGCTGATTTCGGTGACCTCTCCCTCGGCATCCTCGGTCGAGCGCGCCTCGCCGAATCGCAGGGTGAACCGGTACTCCTTGGCGCCGTCCATCACGAACGGCACGGTCTTGGTCGCCTCGCCCAGCGCGATCGGCAGCACGCCGCAGGCCAGCGGATCGAGCGTGCCGCCATGGCCCGCCTTCTGGGCGCCGAACAGCCGGCGCACCTTGCCGACCGCCTGGGTCGAGCCGAGTCCGACCGGCTTGTCGAGGATCACCCAGCCGTCGACCTTGTCGCCTTTTTTTGTCCGCGCCATCGCCCGCGCATTTAGGCCGACATTGCGTTGCGCGCCAGTCGCCGGTTCAGGCAGTGTGCAAGGCATGAAGCGGGGGGAGGCGACCGGTCAGCGGGGGCTGCCGGTCCTGTTCGGGCTTTTCTTTCTGTCGGGTGCGGCGGCGCTGATCTACCAGACGGCGTGGCACCGCTTGCTCGGCCTGTTCGCCGGCGCCGACACGATCGCGGCCGCTCTGGTGGTCGGGGCGTTCCTGCTCGGCCTCGGCATCGGCAGCCTGGCCGCCGGCCTCTATGCCGATCGACTGTCGCGCCGTGCCGCCCTGGTCGCCTTCGCGCTGTGCGAGGTCGGCATCGCGGCCTTCGCGGCTCTCAGCCCCTGGCTCTATCACGATGTGATCTACCGGCTGCTGCTGCCGATCAGTTCCTCGCGCTGGGTGGTGTTCGGGGTCGTGTTCGCGGGCCTGTTGTGGCCGACCTTCCTGATGGGCTGCTCGCTGCCCTTCCTGTCGAAAGCGGTCGTGCGCCGGATCGACGGGTCGGCGCAGCTGATCGGACGGCTCTACGGCGTCAACACGCTGGGCGCGGGCGTCGGCGCCTTCATCGGCGGCTGGATCCTGCTCGGCACGCTGGGCTTCGACGTCACGATCTTCGTCGGCGCCGCGCTCAACCTCGTCGTCGCGGCCGGTGGCCTGCTTCTGGCGCGCGGCCTCGACATGAGCAGTCCGGCTCCCGCGCCGAAGGCGCGCGCGACGCCCACCCGCGACGGCGGCGTGGTCTGGCGCTGGTCGATCCTGGTCTTCATCAGCGGCTTCCTGATCGTGGCGCTGCAGATCGTCTGGTACCGCCTGATCGGCGTGATGCTGCAGTCCAACGGCTACTCCTTCTCGCTGGTGCTGACCGTGTTCCTGCTGGGCGACGCGGCAGGCCTGCTGGTCGGCGCCAAGGCGATCGACCGCATCGCCGATCCGCGCCGCTTCTTCTTCCAGATGCAGGGTGCGGCGACGGCGCTGGCGCTCGGCGGTGCTTGGATCGTCTATCTCGCCATCGGCGCGGGGCTGCTGCCCGGGACCTTCGTCGACCGCGACATCATGGGGCCGGGCACGGCGCAGCCGATGCTGATCGTGCTGCTCCTGATGATCGTGGTGCTGCCCGCCTCGTTCACGATGGGTTTTTCATTCCCCGTGGTGCAAAAGGCGGTGCAGCAGGATCTCGACCGGCTTGGAAGCCGCGTCGGTTACGTGCAGCTCGCCAACATCGTCGGCAACAGCGCCGGCAGCCTGGTGGCCGGCCTGCTGCTGCTCGATCTTCTGGGCACCGCGGGCACGCTTCGCCTGCTGGCTGCGATCGGCCTGGCCTTCGCTGCGATCGAGCTCGCCGTCGCGCGCGGCGCGCGCTGGGCCTACGTTCCCGCCGCGGTGCTCGCGGCAGGTCTTCTGCTTTTTCCCGGGGGCGAAGGCTTCTGGCGGCGGCTGCACGGCCTCGCCGGCGAGCGCGCCATCGTCGCCGAGGACAAGACCGGCCTCAGCGTCCTGAAGTTCCTCGGCCCCGAGGCCGCGGACAGCAGGGCCAAGCTCTACATCCAGGGTCATTCGCAAAGCGACCTGCCCTTCGCCACCGTGCACAGTTTCCTGGGCGCCATTGGGCCCCTGGCGCACGAGCGGCCGACGCGCGTGCTGGTGATCGGCTCGGGCACCGGCGGCACGCCCTATGCCGCGGGCGCGCATCCGATGACCGAGAGGGTCCGGCTGATCGAGATCGTCGAACCGGTGATCGAGACGCTGCGCCGTTACACGAGAGACGGCGGCAAGCTGGGAACCGACCGGCTGCTGAACGACAGGAAGTTCGAGGTCGTGGTCGCCGACGGCCGCCACGCGCTCGCGCTCGACGGCACCAAATACGACGTGATCGAAGCCGATGCGATTCTCCCGAAAACCGCGCTGTCGGGCCTGCTCAACTCCCGGGAGTTCTTCCAGCAGGTACGGACCAGGCTGGCGCCCCGCGGCATCTATGTGCAGTGGGCGCCGACGCAGCGCTCGATCGACACCTTCCGCTCGGTATTTCCCTACGTGACGATGATGCATCCGGCGCTGCTGGGCAGCGACCGGCCGATCCCGCTCGACCGCGACAGGATCCTGGCCTTGCTGGCGCGGCCGGAAGTCGAGGCGCACTTCGCGGCGGCCGGCATCGATCGCGCCGAACTGCGACAATGGTTCGCCGACAAGAAGATCGAGACGCTGAACGACGGAAAGACCGTGCCGGCGAGCGAGCCCAACACCGACCTCTTTCCGCGCGACGAATACTACCTCAATCGTCGTCCTTGACGTCGGGCTTCGCGGCATCCCCGCTCAGATCCTGCGCGACGTCGGGCCGGCGCAGCAACGCGCCGATCCGGTCGGCCTCGTCGAACGTCCGGTCGAGCCGGAAGCGGATGTCAGGCGCGCTGCGCAGCCCGGCCTTCTCGCCGACCCGGCCGCGGAACCACGGCGCCGCGCGCTTCAGCGCCGCCAGGATCTTCTCGCTGTCCTTGCCGCCCAGCGGCATCACGAAGGCGGTGGCGTTGCGCAGGTCGGGGCTGACGTCGACCGACGTCACCGTGATGGTGGCGTCGCGCAGGTCGGGGTCGCGCATGTTGCCGCGCTCGAGCAGCTCCGCCAGCAGATGGCGGATTTCCTCGCCGACCCGCAGCTGGCGCTGGCTGTGGCCGCCTCGAGACTCTTTGTCGGATGGGCGACGCCGGCTCATGGCGTTCCTTTCAGTTACGCCTCCCCATTCAGATGGGGAGGTGCTCCGCAGGGGCGGAGGGGTCATGACCCCTCCGTCACCGCAAGACGGTGACACCTCCCCCGATGACGGGGGAGGAAGTCTCTAAAGAGTCGGCTTCACTTCCTCGACGTCGAAGCACTCGATGACATCGCCGACCTTGATGTCGTCGTAGTTCTCGAACGCCATGCCGCACTCGTAGCCGTTCTGCACTTCGCGGACCTCGTCCTTGAAGCGCCGCAGGGTCTTCAGCACGCCTTCGTGGATCACCACGTTGTCGCGCAGCAGGCGCACCTTGGCGCCGCGCTTGACCATGCCTTCCGTGATCATGCAGCCGGCAACGTTGCCGACCTTGGTGATACGGAAGACCTCGCGGATCTGCGCGTTGCCGATGAAGGTCTCCTTGTAGGTCGGGTCGAGCAGGCCGACCATCAGCGCCTGCATGTCCTCGGTCACCTTGTAGATGATCGAGTAGTAGCGGATGTCGACCTTGTCGCGCTTGGCGATCTCGCGCGCCTGCGGGTTGGCGCGCACGTTGAAGCCGATGATCAGCGCGCCCGACGCCTTGGCGAGCGTCATGTCGGCCTCGCTGATGCCGCCGACGCCCGAGTAGACCACGCGTGTCACGACCTTCTCGGTGCCAAGGCGCGACAGCGCACCGGCCAGCGCTTCGGCCGAGCCCTGCACGTCCGCCTTGATCAGGACCGGCAGCTCCTTGGCGGTGCCCTCCTGGATGCCCTTGATCATCTCCTCCAGCGTGCCGCGGCCGCCCGCGGCGCGGGCAAGCTGGGTCTGCCGGTCGCGGCGGACACGGAACTCGGCGATCTCGCGGGCGCGCGCCTCGTTCTCCACGACATGGAACTCGTCGCCCGCCTGCGGCGTGCCGTCGAGGCCCAGGATCTCGACCGGGAAAGCCGGCGGAGCGGAGTCGACGTTCTGGCCATGGTCGTCGACCAGACGGCGCACACGGCCCCATACGGCGCCGGCCACCAGCACGTCGCCGACCTTCAGGGTGCCCTTCTGGACCAGCACGGTGGCGACCGAGCCGCGGCCCGGCTCGAGCTTGGCCTCGACCACGACGCCGTCGGCGGCGCGGTTGGGGTTGGCCCTGAGCTCCAGCACTTCGGCCTGCAGCAGGATGGCTTCCTCGAGCTTGTCGAGGTTCATCTTCTTGGTCGCCGAGACCTCGATCGACTGGACGTCGCCGCCCAGCTGCTCGACCTGGATCTCGTCGCGCAGCAGCTCGTTCTGCACGCGGGTCGCGTCGGCACCCGGCTTGTCCATCTTGTTGATGGCGACGATGATCGGCACGCCCGCCGACTTGGCATGGGCGATCGCTTCCTTGGTTTGCGGCATGACGCCGTCGTCGCCCGCCACCACCAGTACGACGATGTCCGTCACCTTGGCGCCGCGGGCGCGCATGGCGGTGAAGGCCTCGTGGCCCGGCGTGTCGAGGAAGGTGATCTTCTGCTTCGACGGCAGGGTCACCTGATAGGCGCCGATGTGCTGGGTGATGCCGCCCGCCTCGTGCGCCGCCACATCGGTGGCGCGCAGCGCGTCGAGCAGCGAGGTCTTGCCGTGGTCGACATGGCCCATGATGGTGACGACCGGCGGCCGCGGTTCCATCGCCTCGGGCGCGTCGGTGACCTCGGTGAGCCCGGTCTCGACGTCGCCTTCGGCGATGCGCTTGTGCCGGTGGCCCATCTCGGTGACCACGAGTTCGGCGGTGTCGGCGTCGATCACCTGGTTGATGGTGGCCATCACGCCCATGCCCATCAGGGTCTTGATCACGTCGGCGCCGCGCTCGGACATGCGCGCGGCGAGTTCCTGCACCGTGATGGTCTCCGGGATGGTGACCTCGCGATAGACCTTCTGCTGCGGTTCGCTGGAATGCTCGCGGCGGCGTTCGCGCTCGAGGCGACGCTGCTGCTGGGCGCGCGACCGGGCGCGGAAGTCGTTCTCGCCCTCGACCGCGCGACCGACGTCGATCTTGTCGGAACGACGCTTCGGTCCCTCGCGGCGCGCGCCGGGCGGCTGCGGGAGACGCTTGTTGACGGGCGCCAGCGGCGGCCGCATCGGCGGACGGCGCAGCGCGCCGGCCGGACCTGACGGAGCGGCGCCGGGGGCGCGCATCGGCGGACGCGGCGCGCCGGTCGGGGCCGGCGCGGCGCCGGTCTCGATCTGCTGCGCCTGGCGCGCCATCGTGCCCTGCGGGGCACTGGCCGCCTGGTCGAGCCGCTTCTGGACCGGCATCCGTCTTGCGCTGGGCTTCCTCGTCGGCCTTCTTGCGCGCCTCTTCCTCGGCGAGACGCTTGCGGTGCTCTTCCTCGGCGGCGCGGCGGACCTTTTCCTCGGCTTCGCGGCGCTTGGCATCCTCGGCGGCGCGCTGACGGGCGACCTCGGCGCCGCGGTTGGCGTCGACCAGGGCCTTGGCGGGCTTCCTTCTCTTCCTCGGTCGGGGTCAGCAGCACCAGTCCGGCGCCGGCGCGGGGCGCCGGGCGCGGCTGGGCGGCCGGCGGCGCGGCGGGAGCCTTGGCGGTCGCGCCGGTGGCGGCGGCGGCCCGAGCTTGAGGGTCCGGTCGACGCGATGGTGCCGGGCTCTCCGGCGCGGGCGGCGGCGGGGCGGCCTGGGCAGGCGCCGCAGCGGCGCCGACCAGGCGCCGGCGCCTTCTTGACCTCGACCGTGACCGCGCGCGTACGGCCATGGCTGAACTTCTGCTTCACCTGGGTGGCGTCGGCCTTGCCGGCGGCCGCGCCCGGGCGCGCGGTCGTCGAAAGGGTCAACGGCTTGGTGGGCTTGGTCGCTTCTTTCTGTTCCGTCATTTGGCTTCTTGTCCTTGGTCCGTGCCGGTCCGTCAACCGGCGCCGTTCAGGCGATAGGCGCGCCAGCGCGCGGCCCCGCCTGCGATACGTTGAATGAACTGACCCGACGCGTCGTCGCGCGCTACGGCCACATACACCGCCTGGTCGCGTCCGAAGACGCCACCCAAAATTTCCTTGGTCCCAAACCGCACCAGCGGCAGGCCAATCTTCGTCAGTTTTGCCAGCCCATCTCCATCGGCTTCATCGGACACGATCAACAGCCCAGCGCGGCCGTGACCCAGCATCTGCTCCACCCTCACGAATCCCGCCACGGCCCGTCCGGCCCGGCGCGCCCGGCTCAGATCTTCCAGCGTCCGCTCGAGCAGCAGCCGCTCGATCCGGTCCGCCAGATCCTCCGGCACCGAGACGGCGCAGCGCGCCGCCTTGGCGAACAGCTTCTTCGCCATCGCCTGTTCGACGACGGCGCGTTCGGCCTTCAGCCACATGCCGCGCCCCGGGAGCCGCCGCGCCAGATCGGGCACGACCTCGCCGGCCCCCCCACCGATCGAGGGCCCGACGACGAAGCGGATCATCCGCTCCGGCGCCGCTTCCTCTCCGGTGACGATGCACGTCCTGACGGGGCAGGTGCGCACCGGACCGGCGGAGCCGTCGGGACGATGGGACTCGATCATGACGTGAGCAAGGCTCAAGGGCTATCTTCTCCGATCAGGCTTTGGCGTTTTCTTCCGCGGCTTGTTCGGGCGGGAACCAGTGCTCGCGCGCCTTCATGATGATGGCGTTGGCGGTTTCGGCATCCATCGCGCTCTCGCCGACGATCTCGCGCAGTTCGTCGGAGGCGAGGTCGGCCAGGTCGTCGAGCGACTTCACGCCCTTGTCGCCCAGGGCGACCAGCATGGCGAGCGTCAGGCCCTCGGTGGCCCGCACTTCCTCGCTGACGCCCAGCTCCTCGAGACGCGTGGCCAGCTCGGCGTCGCGCTTCTCGATGAACTCCTTGGCGCGGCGCTGCAGCTCGGTGGCGATGTCCTCGTCGAAACCCTCGACGCCCTGCAGGTCCTCGATCGCGGCATCGGCCACGTCCTCGACCGTTGCGTAGCCCTCGGCGACCAGCAGATGGGCGATCACGTCGTCGACGTCGAGCGCGACCTTGAACAGCTCGGTGCGCTCGCGCGTCTCCTTCTGGCGGCGTTCGCTCTCCTCGGCCTCGGTCATGATGTCGATCTCCCAGCCGGTGAGCTGCGAGGCGAGCTTGACGTTCTGGCCGCGCCGGCCGATCGCCAGGCTGAGCTGATCGTCCGGCACGACGACCTCGGCCTTGTTGCTCTCCTCGTCCATCAGCACCTTGCTGACCTCGGCCGGCGCCAGCGCGTTGACGATGAAGTTCGCGAACTCGGGCGACCACGGAATGATGTCGACCTTCTCGCCCTGCAGCTCCTGCACGACGGCCTGGACACGGCTGCCGCGCATGCCGACGCAGGCGCCGATCGGATCGATCGAGCTGTCGTGGCTCAACACCGCGATCTTGGCGCGGCTGCCCGGATCGCGGGCGACTGCCTTGATCTCGATGATGCCGTCGTAGATCTCCGGCACTTCCTGGGTGAACAGCTTGGCCATGAACTGCGGATGGCTGCGCGACAGGAAGATCTGCGGGCCGCGCGGTTCCTCGCGCACGTCGAAGATGTAGGCGCGCACGCGATCGTTCACGCGGAGCGATTCGCGCGGGATCGTCTCGTCGCGGCGGATCACGCCTTCGGCGCGCTGCAGGTCGACGGTGATGTTGCCGTAGTCGACCCTCTTGACCACGCCCGACACGATCTCGCCGACCTTGTCCTTGAATTCCTCGTACTGGCGCTTGCGCTCGCTCTCGCGCATGCGCTGGGTGATCACCTGCTTGGCGGTCTGCGCGGCGACGCGGCCGAAATCGATCGGCGGCAGCTCGTCGGTCAGGAAGTCGCCGACCTGCGCCTCGGGATTGCGGCGCTGGGCGTCGCTCACCGAGACCTGGGTGTTCTCGTTCTCGAGAACGTCGGATACCTGCATGTAGCGCAGCAGCTTGATCTCGCCGGTCTTGCGGTCGATCTCGGCGCGGATGTCGTGCTCGAGACCGTACTTGGCGCGGCCGGCCTTCTGGATGGCCTGTTCCATCGCCTCGAGCACTTCCTCGCGTTCGATGCCCTTCTCGCGGGCGACCATGTCGGCCACCTGCAGCATCTCCAGACGCGGGATATCGGCAGTCGTTGCCATGATTGTCTTCCTCTCGTTTTCCCTATGTCGTCAGTAGGTGTTCGTCAGTGGGTGGGGTCCGCGCCCTGCTGGACGCGGCGGTGTTCTTCGAGCAGCAAGTCGGTCATCTCGAGCTTGGCGCGGGTCACCGCGGCGAGCGGCACCTGCGTCTCCTGGCCGTCCTCGAGCTTGATCTTCACGGCGTCGCCCGAGAGACCCAGCAGGGTGCCCTTGAAGCGGCGCCGGCCGTCGATCGGCTGGGCAATCTCGATCCTCGCGAGATGGCCGGTCCAGCGCTCGTAATCCTTCGGCCGGGTGAGCGGGCGGTCGATGCCGGGCGAGCTCACTTCGAGCGTGTAGGCGCCGGAAATCGGATCCTCGACGTCGAGCACCGCCGAGAGAGCGCGCGAAAGCGTGGCGCAATCCTCGACGTCCATCGGCCGTCCATCGGCCGGCTCGACCATGATCTGCAATGTGCCGCCGCTCTTGCTCATGGCGACGCGCACCAGTTCGTAGCCCATGCCGACGATGGTCGGGGACACGATGTCTTCGATGCGGCGCAGCAGTTCGGTCACTCAGGGCCTTTTCGTTCGGTCGGGTTCCCAAGGACGGGCCCAAAAGAAAAGAGCGGGCGTTCGGCCCACTCTTTTTATTTGGTTCGTCCCGCGAACCCGATGAGGATGCCGGCGGATATAGGCCTCAAGCGGCCTTCTTGCAAGCATTACCCATGCGTTTTCATGCATTTCTGATGATGTCCGAAGATCGCCAGCCAAGCCGCGCAAACTCTGAAAACATCGTGCGCCATGGAGCGTAAGTCGGTTCGGTACCACGGCTGGTGGGTGGTCTTCTGTTGCTTCGTGATCGCCCTCTATGGATGGGGGTTCGGCTTCTATGGGCTCAGCCTATATCTGGTGGCCCTGCAGAAGCTCCACGGCTGGTCGCCGGCGACGATCTCGACCGTGGTCACGTTCTACTACGTCGTCGGCGCATTCCTGGTGATGCAGGTGGGCGACGTCATCCAGAAGCGCGGCGGCCGGATCGTCGTGGTCGTCGGCACCGGCCTGATGAGCCTGGGGGTCGCCGGAATCACCCTGGTGCGCGAACCGTGGCAGCTCTTCGTGGCCTTCGCGGTGATGATCCCGGGCTGGGCGGCGATGGGCGGCGCCGCGATCAACACCCTGATCGCGCAATGGTTCGACCGCCGCCGCGGACTCGCGGCCAGCCTGGCGCTGAACGGGGCGACTTGCGGCGGCCTGCTGTTCGCGCCGGCCTTCGCCTCGGCGATCGACAGGCTGGGATTCGAGCGCGCCTGCTATGCCGCGATCGCCGTCGTGCTGGCGACGATGTGGCCGCTCGCGCTATTCGCGCTCCGGCCGCGACGCGACGGCGAGCATGACGCAGGCGACGGCGAGGCGGCCCGGGCCGATCCGCCCGGGCCCGCTCGCAGCCGCCGCGACCTGCTGCGCGAGCCGCGCTATCTCACCATGGTCGGCGCCTTCTCGATCGCCCTGCTGGCGCAGATCAGCTTCATCGCCCACCAGGCTGCCTTCCTCGAACCGTCGCTCGGGCTGAAGGGCGCGGGCTGGGCGATCAGTCTCACGTCATTGTCGGCGTTGATCGGACGGCTGGCGATCGGGCTCGTGGTCGATCGCATCGACCGCCGGCTTGCGACCGCGATCGTCCTGATGGTGCAGATCGCGGGCATGGTCGTGCTGTTGTCGAGTGCCGCAGTGCCGGCGCTCTATCTCGGCTGCGTGCTGTTCGGCTTCGGCGTCGGCAATCTCATCACCCTGCCCGGCCTGATCGTGCAGAAGGAATTCCCGCGCCGCGACTTCGCGCGCGCCGTCAGCCTCAACGTCGCGATCACCCAGCTCGTAGCTGCGGTCGGACCGTCGCTGCTCGGCGTGCTCCACGACCTGTCGGGCAGCTATCGCAGTTCGCTGATCGCCTGCCTCGTCCTGCAGGCGGCCGCGGCGCTTCTGGTGCTGGTGCGTCCCCGCGCGCGATTCACAGACGCCTGAGACGCAGGTCCCACTTCACCGCGCCGCAGGCGCAGGCCCCACTTCAACGCCGCCGCAGGCGCAGAAAGGTCGGCGTGCCCGCAATGCGCTTGGTCTCGTAGCGCGTGCCCGGCCAATCGGCGGGACGCGTGCGCCAGTCGGCCGGCCGCTCGGCCAGCCATTCGAACGCCGGATGGGTGCAGGCGTGCTCGATCATCCACGGCAGATAGCTCGGATCGTCGGTGGCGAGCCGCAGCTCCGCCCCTTGCTTCATCAGCGGCGCCAGCGCGTCGAGCGTCGAGCGTTGCACGAAGCGGCGCTTGTGGTGGCGCGTTTTCGGCCAGGGATCGGGAAACAGTACGAAGACGCGGGAGAGCGAGCGCTCGGGCAGCGCGTTCATCACCAGCCGCGCGTCGTCGGCGAACAGGCGCACGTTGGTCACTCCGGCGCGCTCGATGTGCGCCAGGCACTTGGCGACGCCGTTGATGTAGGGCTCGCAGCCGATCAGCCCGACGTCCGGACGGTGTTCGGCCTGCCAGACGAGATGCTCGCCGGCGCCGAATCCCACTTCGAGCCAGATTTCCCGCTCGCCGCCGAAAAGCGCCGCCAGATCGAGCTTTTGCGGCCCTTTGGCTCCATCGGCAGGCAGCGCGATCGATATTCGCGGCAGCAGCGTATCGAGCAGGGCTTCCTGTCCCGCCCGCAGTTTCTTGCCGCGCCGGCGGCCGTAGAGCGTCCGCTCTTTCTGTTCCGTCACATCACCACATCGATGAGATACGGGCCCTTCGTCGACATCGCGTAGGTCAGCTGCTTGGTGAGCTCTTCCAGGTCGTGCGCCTTGGCGGCGGGCACGCCCATGCCCTTGGCGAGGTCGGTGAACTGCAGGGTCGGACGGTCGAGCGTCAGCATGTCGATGGCGCGCGGGCCGGGGTTGGCGGCGCCGACGTCGGCAAGCTGGCTGTACAGGATCTTGTAGTTGCGGTTGGAGAAGATCATCACGCAGACGTCGAGGTTCTCGCGCGCCATCGTCCACAGAGACTGGATCGTGTACATCGCCGAGCCGTCGCCGATCATGCAGATGACCTTGCGGTCGGGACAGGCGACGGCGGCACCGACGGCAACCGGACCGCCGAAGCCGATCGAGCCGCCCATGTTGTTCAGCCAGTCGTGCGGCGGCGCGCCGACCGAGAACGGGAAGAAGCCGCGGCCCGTGGTCACCGACTCGTCGACCACGATCGCACCCTCCGGCATAGTCACGCCGAGCGCCTGGCCCAGGCCGTCGAGCGTGAACTTGCCGGTCGGACGGTCCGGCCGCTTGGGCTGCGCCACGACGGGCTTCTCGTTCAGCGCGCCGAGTTCGGCAGCCAGCGCTTCAAGCGAACCGATCGGATCGCCGTCGACCGGGCAGAGCGTGCTGACCTCGCAGCCTTCGGGGACCAGTACCGACGGTTTGCCGGGATAGGCGAAGAACGCCGCCGGCGCCTTGGTGCCGACCAGCACCATGCTCTTGGTGCCCTTCAGCATTTCCAGCGCGGTTTCGACGACGAAGTGAAGGCGCAGCACCGGCACGCGGCCGGCGCCACGCTCGATGCGCGCGGTGCCGCCCGCAGCCTGCACCTTGCAGCCGGTCTTGGCGGCGATCTTGCCGGCGAGTTCGAGGCCCTTGGCGCGTAGCGCCCGGCCGCCGATGAACAGCATCGCGGCGGCACCGCCCGCCTTCAGCGCCTTGGCGGCAGCCACGACGTCTTCGCTGGCGGGCTTCTGCGGTTGCGGGGTTTCCGGCGTATCGGCCACGCCGTCGGCCTCGGTCCACGCCGTGTCGGCCGGAAGAATGAGCGTCGCGATCTGGCCCGGGGCCACGCGCGCGGCCTGGATCGCCGCCGCGCCGTCCTTGGCCACGGTCTTCGATGTCGGCGAGGTCTTCACCCAATGCGAGAACGGACGGGCGATGCCCTCGATGTCGGCGGTGAGCGGCGTGTCGTACTTGATGTGATAGAGCGCGTGCTCGCCCACGATGTTGACGATGCCGGAGCCTGCCTTCTTGGCGTTGTGCAAGTTGGCGGCGGCGTTGGCGAGGCCCGGGCCGAGATGCAGGAGCGTCGAGGCCGGCTTGTCCTTCATCCGGTAGTAGCCGTCGGCCGCGCCGGAGCAGACGCCTTCGAACAGGCCGAGCACGCAACGCATGCCCTCGACCCGGTCGAGCGCGCCGACGAAGTGCATTTCCGAGGTGCCGGGGTTGGCGAAGCAGACTTCCACGCCGCCCTTCACCAAGGTCCTGACGAGACTTTCCGCTCCGTTCATCCGCTCCCCCAACGCCAAATAAAGTGTGCCGTCCGAGCGGCCGGCGGCACCCTATTCCAGCCGTGGCGGGAACCCAAGCCTTTGCGAAACCTAGCGAAATTCCAAATTGAAAAGTTATTTGTTTGTTTTCAATGATTTATTCACTATACTTGAAGTAATTAATCAAGAGTGTGACTTTTCATATGAGCCATTCGGTCCCCTCCGACAGCTCATCCGCCGAGCCCCTCTATCTGGTCGGCGCTGATCTGGTCGAATTCGATCGCCGCGATCTGCCGGTCTACGTGACGCCGCAGACGATGTGGGCCGACGCCGGGTTGGAGTCGAGCAGGTACGGCGCCTCGGTCGATCGGGTCTATGGCGATGCCGACGAGGTCCATGTCGCGAGCCTCGCCATCGACGAGGAAGCGCGCGAACGCGCCGAAGCGGCGCTGCCGGCGCACGACCCGCTGGTCGTCCTGCCCGGTTTCAGCGACGGGCTGACCCTGACATTGTGCGAGCCGTCGCCGGTGCTCGATGCGGTCAACCACGCGGCGCCGACGCCGGGCATTCCCGCGCTGTACGAGTTCGGTCATCCCGCCGCGCTCGTGCCGGTGCATGACGGCTGGAGCTGGGACGCCCATCGTCCGGACTGGGCCTACGACCACCAGATCTGAGACGCTCACTGCGAATTGCGGCGGGATGCGTCCTGCCGCGTTGCCAAGCAGAGAACGGACAGCCTAAGACTCCACTCCTCGAAAGGGTGTGGGGTTTCATGTCGTTGCGGCGTCAGGCAGGCAGGTTGATGGGCGCCGCCCTGCTGGCATTCGTGCCGATCGCTTTTGCGGTACAAGCCACGGCGCAGGAACTCCGGATCGGCCTGCGCAACGAGCCGACCGCGCTCGATCCGCAGTACCAGAACAGCCAGGCCAACAATCAGGTCGCGCTGCACATCTTCGAGCCGCTGGTGGCGCGCGACGCGCAGATGCGCCCGATCCCGGCCCTTGCGCTGTCGTGGAAACCGCTCACCGACACGGTCTGGGAGTTCAAGCTCCGGCCCAACGTGAAATTCCACGACGGCTCGCCCTTCACCGCCCAGGACGTCGTCTTCACGTTCGAGCGGGCCGCAAAGGTGCCCAACAGTCCGGCTCCCTTCACGCCGATCACGCGTCAGATCACGCGGCTGGAAATCGTCGATCCGCTGACACTCCGCATCACCACGGCGCAGCCCGCGCCGCTGCTGCCGATGGATCTCGGCAACCTGCCGATCCTGTCGCGCCACGCCGCCGGCGGCAGCGCGCCGGAGGGCCGCACCACCGCCGAGCTCAATCGCGGCGAAGGTCTCGCGGGCACGGGCCCCTTTCACTTCGCCGAATGGAAGCGCGGCGGCGACCTCGTACTGCTGCGCAACGCCGCCTACTGGGGCGACAGGCCGGCCTGGTCGAAGGTGGTGTTGCGGGCCCTGAACAACGGCTCGGTGCGGGTGGCCGCCCTGACGGTGGGCGATGTCGACATGATCGAGGAACCGCCGCCCGGCGACCTCGCGACCCTGCGCAAGGAAGGACGAGGGGCGCTCGTCGAGGCGGTGTCGCATCGCCTGATCTATGTCGCGCTCGATCAATTCGCCGAGCCCTCGCCCGGCATTCCGGGCACCGAGGGCAGGAATCCGCTGAAGGACAAGAAAGTGCGCGAGGCATTGAGCCGCGCCATCGACCGCAAGGCGCTGGTCGACAAGTCGCTCGATGGACTGGGCGTACCGGCCGGCGAGCTGCTGCCGTGGCCGGCGCTGGGCACCGCGAAGGAGACCCAGCCCGACCGCCTCGACATTGCGGCGGCACGCCGCCTGCTCGGCGAAGCCGGCTGGGGCAAGGGTTTCTCGATCACGCTCGGCGCACCGGCCGGCCGCTATTACGGCGACGCGAAGGTGGCACAGGCGATCGCGGCGATGTGGAACCAGGCCGGCGTCAAGGCGCAGGCCGAGGCGGTCGAGCCGCCGGTCTTCGTCAAGAACCGCGACGAGTATCGCTACAGCGCCTATCTCGGCGGCTGGACCGGGGAAACCGGCGAGCTCGCCAATCCGCTGCGGGCACTCGCCGCCACGCCCAATCGCGAGCGCGGCATGGGCGGCGTCAACCGCGGCCGCTACTCCAATCCGGCGCTCGACGCGCGGCTGGAAGAGGCGATGCGCACGGTCGATTCCAGGAAGCGCGAGACCCTGCTGCAGCAGGCGAGCCGGTTGCTGACCGCCGACTACGGCGTGCTGCCGCTCTATTTCGAGATCTCGGTGTGGGCCCTGCGCCGCGACTTCGCCTACGCCGCCCGCGCCGACCAGCTGACCCTGGCGCAGTTCGTCACGGTGAAGCCCGCCTCCCGCTAGAGCGGAATGCAATCAGGTGGAACTGCACGCGGGTCCACCTGATTACGTTGGCGTGCACCGGTGATGCTCTAGGTGGCGTCGCCCAGTTCGAGCTGCACGAGGTTGACCCAGTAGGCGGCCCCCGTGGTCAGGATCTCGTCGTTGAAATCGTAAAGCGGCGAGTGGACGTTCTGGCAGCCGCCTTCGCCGTCGCCGCCATTGCCGATCATGATGTAGGCGCCGGGCTTCTTCTCGAGCATGAAGGCGAAATCCTCCGCGCCCGCCAGCGGCGCGGTGTTCGGATTGACCTTGTCGCGCCCGACCGTGAGCGACGCCGCTTCGACCGCGATGGAAGTCTGCTCGGCGGCGTTGACCAGCGCCGGATAGCGGCGGTGATACTTGCTCACCGCGGTGCAGCCGCCCGCCTTCGCAATGCCGTCGGCCACTTCGGCCAGCCGGCGTTGCAGCAGATTGCGCACGTCGGCCGAGAAGCTGCGCGCCGTGCCCTTGATCAGCACTTCCGACGGAATGACGTTGGGCGAGCCCGGCGTGCCGGCATGGATGTGGCCGACGCTCAGCACCGCGGCCTGCGCCGGCGGCACGTTGCGGCCGACGATGCCCTGCACGGCGACGATGAACTGCGCGGCGACGAAGGTCGGATCGGTGCCGCGGTCAGGCATGGCGCCATGGCCGCCGGTGCCCTTGAACGTCACTTCCCAGCTGTCCGACGACGCCAGCATCGCGCCGGTGCGGATGGCGAAGGTGCCGGTCTCGATGCCCGGCATATTGTGCATACCGTAGACGGCATCGCAGTTGAACTTGTCGAACAGACCCTCCTCGATCATCACCCGCGCGCCGCCGAGCCCTTCCTCGGCCGGCTGGAAGATGAAGTGCACGGTTCCGGCGAAGTCGGGTTCGCGCGCCAGCTGCTGCGCGGCGCCCAGCAGCATCGTGGTGTGCCCATCGTGGCCGCAGGCGTGCATCTTGTTTTCGTGCACCGAGGCGTGGGCGAAGGCGTTCTTCTCCTGCAGATGCAGAGCGTCCATGTCGGCACGCAGCCCGATCGTCTTCTGGCCCGGCTTGCGGCCCTTCAGGGTGCCGACCACGCCGGTGGTCGCCAGGCCGCGATGGATCTCGATGCCCCACGAGGCGAGCCTGTCGGCCACGATCTGGGCGGTGCGCGTCTCCTCGAAGGCGGTCTCGGGATGGCGATGAATGTCGCGGCGGATCGACGTCAGCTCTGACGCCAGGCCGGCGAGGCGGTCGGGGGTGATGTGTGACATGGCGCGAGACTAGAACCCGGCCACTCAAAAGACCCGTTCAAAACATGGGGCACAAAAGAAAACGGCGAGACCGGTTTCCCGGTCTCGCCGCTTCGCACGCACCTCCAACGAGCGTTCGTCGCACTCGCCGCGGTGCGCGGCTGGCCACAATCCCTTGCGGGACCGCGAGTGGCCGATGGATTGCGAGTTCCCCGCTCGCCACCACCATCCTCGGGGCACGTCCGGTCCATGCGCATGGACCTTTCGCATCGAACCCCAGCACCGGTTTCCCGTCAGCAGCCCCTCCTCGAGAAGGGGTGCGGCGCCTCGCAGAGGACGACCTCGCGAGACACTCCAGAGGCCCATCAGCAGCTTTCGCCACCGCGAGGAACCTTGCGGCCCCTCTCTCCATCCGCTGCGCCCCGCTCTCGCGGACACCGGACTTCGTGAGAAGAACCCTGTTCCTCTGCACGCGGTCCATCAAGCGCGAGAATCCGCCGCCTCCGGTGGATTGGCGGGATAACGAGGATGGATTGCCGCGCACCACTATGGAGGGTGGCGCAAGCCCCCTCGACGCGCTAAATCCCGCGCCGCCATGATTCTTTTTCCCGCGATCGATTTGAAGGACGGCAAGTGCGTGCGGCTGCTGCGCGGCGACATGGCCCGGGCGACCGTGTTCAACGACAGCCCGGCCGCACAGGCCAAGGCCTTCGCCAACGCCGGCTGCGAATGGCTGCACTTGGTCGATCTCAACGGCGCGGTCGAGGGCCATCCGGTCAATCGCGCGGCGGTCGAAAGCATCCTGAAGGAAATCGAGGTGCCGACGCAGCTGGGCGGCGGCATTCGCACCATCGAGAGCATCGCGCAGTGGTTCGAGGCCGGCGTGAAGCGCGTGATCCTGGGAACGATCGCGGTGAAGGAGCCGGGTCTCGTGAAGGCCGCGTGCAAGCAGTGGCCGGGCCAGGTCGCGGTCGGCATCGATGCGCGCGAAGGCATCGTGGCGGTCGACGGCTGGACCAAGCAGAGCACGATGCGCGCGCTCGACCTGGCGCTGCGCTTCGAGGATGCCGGCGTCGCCGCCATCATCTACACCGACATCGATCGCGACGGCGCGATGGGCGGCGTCAACATCGACGCCACCATCACGCTTGCCCAGCACCTGACCACGCCGGTGATCGCCTCGGGCGGCGTCAGCTCGCTCGACGATCTGCGCGAGCTTCGGCCGGCGGAGGAGTACGGCATCGTCGGCGCGATCGTCGGCCGCGCCCTCTATGACGGACGGGTCACCGTGCCCGATGCCATTCGCGTCCTGAAGGGCGAATGACATGACGATGCTGAAAGTCCGCATCATCCCCTGCCTCGACGTCAAGGATGGGCGCGTGGTCAAGGGCGTGCAGTTCCTCGACTTGCGCGACGCCGGCGATCCGGTCGAGCAGGCGCGCTTCTACGACGCCGCCGGCGCCGACGAGCTGACCTTTCTCGACATCACGGCGAGTCACGAGAACCGCGACACGATCTTCGACGTGGTGGCGCGTACCGCCGAGCAGTGCTTCATGCCGCTGACCGTCGGCGGCGGCGTGCGCACCATCGAGGACATCCGCAAGCTCCTGCTGGCCGGCGCCGACAAGGTGTCGATCAATTCCGCCGCCGTGAGCCGGCCGGAGTTCGTGCGCGAGGCCGCCGAGAAATATGGCGACCAGTGCATCGTCGTATCGATCGACGCGCGCAAGGTCGCCCCGGCCAAATGGGAAGTCTTCACCCATGGCGGGCGCAAGGGCACCGGGCTGGACGCCATCGACTGGGCCCGCCGCATGACGGCCCATGGGGCCGGCGAGGTGCTGATCACCTCGATGGACCGCGACGGGACCAAGTCGGGCTTCGACCTCGAGCTGACCCGGGCGGTCTCCGATGCCGTGACCGTCCCGGTCGTTGCCTCGGGCGGAGTGGGCACGCTCGACCACCTGCTGGAGGGCGTGACCAAGGGCGGCGCCTCGGCGGTGCTGGCCGCCTCGATCTTCCATTTCGGCGAATTCACCATCGCCCAGGCCAAGGAGCATCTCGCCCGTGCCGGCGTGCCGATGCGGCAAATCTCGCCCTCGCCATAATTTTGCGTTACAATGGCAAATACGCCCAGTGAAGAGGCGTCGGTAGAGTTCCCCTCCATGGCCAAGAAGAAGAAAGCAAAGAAGGCGCTCAAGAAGAAGCAGCGCGATGATTTGACCGGCTACGAGCATGTACTCGACCGGCTGTACGTCGTCATCGATAGCCGCAGGGGCGCCGATCCCGACACTTCGTACACGGCGCGCCTGTTCGCGCGCGGCCGTCAGCAAATCGCCAAGAAGCTGGGCGAGGAAGCGGTCGAAGCGCTGATCGAGGGCATTCGTGGCGACCGGCCCAAGCTGGTCGCCGAGAGCGCCGACATGCTCTACCACCTGCTGACCCTGTGGGCGGCGACCGGCGTAAAGCCGAAGGCGGTGTGGACCGAGCTGGCCCGCCGCGAGGGCCTGTCGGGCATCGCCGAGAAGGCAGCCCGCAAAACCAAATAGAGCAGAAGGCTCGCGCTAGAGCGCGAGCAGCGGCATCCAGTCGGCCAGGTCGAACGCCACGACCACTGCGCCGCCTTGTGTGCCGAGGCCGATCTTGCGGCCCAATCTCCTGGCCAGATGGCGCACCCGGTCGCGCAGACGAACCACGGCCCGCACCGACGGACGCAGCGGCCGATGCATGACGGCGAGCTTGCGAACGTAGGCCGGGACCTGCCAATGGGCCCGGCTGCCCTGGCGGAAGGTGACGACGTCGCCCGCGCCGACCCGCCAGACCTTGCCGTCGCCATCGGTGATGATGGCCTCGCCTTCGAGAATGTGGGCGGTCTCGTCGCAGGCGTAGTCCCAGTAGAAGCGGCCGGCCGTGCAGTCCCACAGGTCGACCCAGGTCCGGCCGTCGGTCAGGCGCGACAACGGCGCATAGCGTGCCTGCGGGTGTCCCTCGAGAATCCAGCCGGAATCGATCGGAGCCGGGACAAGCTCTCGCTGGGCCTTTTCAACGGACGAATGGGCGAACGAACCCGAGGACATGCGTGCCAACTCTTGCAGGATCACTCACGCGACTTTGAGAAAGGCACTATCCTGCGTCAAGCGCAGGAGCACCCGATGACTGTATACGACCGCACCAACATCTTCGCCAAAATCCTGCGCGGCGAGGCGCCCTGTACCAAGGTCTTCGAGGACGAGCACGTGCTCGCGTTCAACGACATACATCCCAAGGCGCCGGTCCACGTGCTGGTGATCCCCAAGGGCGAGTACGTCTCGATGGTCGACTTCACGGAGAAGGCCTCGGCCGAAGCGATCGCCGCCTTCTGGCGGGCGGTCATGAAAATCGCCGACCAGCTCGGCGTCGGCAGCGGCTTTCGCGTGGTGTCCAACCACGGGCCCAATGGCGGCCAGCTCGTCTTCCATTTTCACGTTCACATCACCGGTCGACGGTGAGGCAACGGCGATGAAGCGCCGGGAGGCGCTCGTCCTGGGAGGTGCGGCGTGGGCTGCAAGCCCGGCGCGCGCCGAGGGCTCCAAGTCCCGCCAGGTGCGCTTTCCAGGCGCGGGAGGCATCGAGCTTGCCGGCACCCTGGTGCTGCCGATGAACAGCGAACTGCAGAAGGTTCCCGGCGTCGTGCTGATCGCGGGCAGCGGTCCGACCGACCGCGACGGCAACAACCCGTTGATCCCCGCGAAGATCGACCTGCTGAAGCAGATTGCCGAACTGCTGGCCGAGGCCGGCATCGCCAGCATCCGCTACGACAAACGCGGGATCGGCCAGTCCACGAAGGCGCCGGCCAAACTTGCCGATCAGGAGCTGTTCTTCGCCTGGGAGAATTTCATCGGCGACGTGCAGCTGGCGCACGCCGAGCTGGTCAAACAGGACGAGGTCAAGGGCTACGCCACCGCCCTACTGGGTCACAGCGAGGGGGGATTGTTCGCCGTCGCAACCGCCGAAGCGAGCATCGGGCGCTTTCCCTACGCGCTGGTGTTGGCGGGCACGCCGGGCCGGCCACTGCAGGAGATCATCCGCAATCAGCTCCGTCGCACCGCGCCGCAGCTGGTCGAGCCGGCGGAGCGAATCATGGACGCGATCCGCCGCACGCGGCATGTGCCAGCAGATGTGCCGGCCGAACTCGCCAACGTCTTTCCGTCCTATATCGGCCCGTTCCTGCACGGCGAGCTGGGCTTCGATCCGGCGAAGGTGCTGCTGACCCTGAAACAGCCCTGTCTTCTGCTGCATGGCGGTGCCGACCAGCAGGTCGTGCCGATGGGCGAGATTCAGCCGCTGATCGACGCACTCGACCGCCGCGCCGGTCCGGCCGAAGCGATCGTGGCGCCGCTGGTCAGCCACAACCTCAAGACTGTTTCGGGGCCGAACGACCCGGGCTTCGCCGGACCGGTTGCCCCCGTCATCGCCGACAATTTGCGCGGCTGGCTGGCCTCTACTCTCGGCGCTTGAACGCGACCGGCCGCAGGCCGATCATCGCGTCCGGGGAGAAACGACATGGCAGGGGCTCTATGACCGTGACAGTGCGCCCTCTCACGCCGGCCGTCGGCGCGGAAATCACCGGCGTCGATCTGCGCCGCCTGAGCGATGCCGACTTCGCGGCTATCGAGCGTGCCTGGCATCGCCATTCGATGATCCTGCTGTCCGGCCAGAAGCTCGCCGACGACGATCTCCTGGCGTTCAGCCGCCGCTTCGGCGAACTCGACCCGCCGCCCAACCAGGAACGCGGCCGGATCAGCCCGCCCGGCTATCCCGACGTCTATGTCGTGTCGAACGTGCTCGACAGGAACGGAGATCCGATCGGCGCGCTCGGCAACGGCGAGGCCGTCTGGCACACAGACATGAGCTATCTCGACGCGCCGCCCGACGCCTCGATGCTGTTCGCGCTGGAAATCCCGCCGGCCGGCGGCAACACCTGGTTCTGCGGCATGCAGGCCGCCTGCGATGCCCTGCCCGCCGATCTGCGGCGCAAGATCGAAGGCCGGCGCATCAAGCACGACGGCACCTACAATTCCGGCGGCTACCTGCGCAAAGGCGTGACGCCGACCGACGATCCGATCGCCGCGCCGGGCGCCTGGCATCCGGCGATCCTGCGCCATCCGGCGAACGGCCGCGCCACGCTCTATCTCGGGCGCCGGCGCAATTCCTATGTCGAAGGCTATTCCCGCGAAGAGTCGGACGCGGTGCTGGAAGCGCTGTGGGCGCACGTCACGCAGCCGCAGTTCCTCTACGAGCACAAATGGCGGCTGGGCGATCTCGTGATGTGGGACAATCGCTCGACCATGCATCGCCGCGATCCGTTCGACGGCACCGCGCGCCGGATCATGCATCGCACCCAGATCAAGGGCTCGGGCGTCCGATTACGCCGCCTAGAAAATCCGAACGACGAAAACAAACAACAGAGGAAACGCCATGCGCCGGCAAAAGAAATTCTATGCCTGGGGTTACGCCGACGAGGATCTCAGCCCCGAAGAGATCAAGCCGTGGGAGGCCGAGCTCGCGGCGCGCTATGGCGTCGGCAGCTTCGACGTGACGCCGCCACCCAAGCCGGAGGAGTTCACCCTGCGCAAGCCGCGTGTCGACGTGCCGTCGGCCCTGCAGGCGATGGTGCGCACCGATCAGCTGACCCGGCTCGAACACAGCTACGGCAAGGCGGGCTTCGACGCCATCCGCATGCTGCAGCGCTCGGTGCCCAACCCGCCCGACGCCGTGGCGTTCCCCGAGAACGAGCAGGACGTCGTGCGCGTGCTGGAATGGTGCGATTCGATCGGCGCCAAGGCGATTCCCTACGGCGGCGGCTCGTCGGTGGTGAAAGGCATCGAACCCTCGGCCGCCTTCGACAAGGTCGTGACGATTTCCATGCGCCACATGGACAAGGTGCTGGAAGTGGATCCGGTGAGCCAGGCGGCGCGCATCCAGGGCGGCATCTATGGGCCCGCGATCGAGGACCAGCTCCGCTCCTCGCCGTTCACGATGCGCCACTACATGCAGGCCTATCGCTGCTCGACCCTGGGCGGCTGGATCGCGACGCGCTCCGGCGGCCACTACGCCACGCTCTACACCCACATCGACGATTTCGTCGAAAGCACGCGGGTCGTGACTCCGGCCGGCACGCTCGAGACCCGCCGCCTGCCCGGCTCCGGCGCCGGGCCCTCGCCCGACCGCATGTTCCTCGGCTCCGAAGGAATCCTCGGCATCATCACGGAGGCCTGGGTGCGGCTGCGCAAGAAGCCGACTTTCCGCGCCTCGGCGAGCGTGCGCTTCAAGGACTTCTTCTCGGGCGCCGACGCGGTGCGCGACATCACGCAGGCCGGCCTCTATCCCGCCAACTGCCGCCTGCTCGAGGCGCGCGAGGCGTTGCCCAACATCCCGTGGGACAGCACCGAGGCAGTGCTGGTGCTGGCCTTCGAGGGCGCCGACCATCCGCTCGATGCCTGGATGAAGCGGGCGCTGGAGATCTGCGAGGCCCACGGCGGCCGCGCCGATCCCAACGCCGCCGACGACGAGAACGCCCACCGCTCCGGCGCAGCCGGCGCCTGGCGCAACAAATTCATCCGCGCGCCGCACTACAGCGAGCACGCCGCCGCGCGCGGCATTCTCTCCTCGACCTTCGAGACGTCGATGACCTGGGAACGCGTGCGTGACTTCCACACGAAGATCACCGGAATCACCCGCGACACGATCAGGCGCGTGACCGGCCGCGACGGCTTCGTCACCTGCCGCTTCACCCACGTCTATCCCGACGGACCGTGCCTCTATTTCACGTTCGGCGGGCTCCTGGACAAGCGCAAGCAGCTCGAGCAGTTCATGGAGGTTCTCACGACCTGCACCGCCGCGACGGTCGAGCATGGCGGCACGACCACGCACCATCACGCGGTCGGCCGTTTCCATCGGCCGTTCTACGACAAGCAGCGGCCCGAGCTGTTCGCCAGGGCGTTGCGCGGCGCCAAGCGCGAGCTCGATCCGAAAGGCATGATGAATCCGGGCGTGTTGATCGATCCGTAACGGCCTCGCCGCGGCTGGCTGCGTTGGCACCCTGCGGGAAACCTGTCACAGTCGTGGCGCTGGCACGGCGAGACCTTTCCTGGTTGCTCTCTCGATCATCATTCCGAGCTTCAATCGCCTGTGGTCGTTGCCCAAGGCGATAGAGTCCTGCCGCGACACGACCTGTTCCCACGAAATCATCGTCGTCGACGACGGCAGCAGCGACGGCACCTCGGCGTGGCTGGCGACGCAGCCCGACGTGATCGCGATTCGCACCGAGAACTGGGGCAAGGACTGGGCGGTCAACACGGGCTTCGCCCGGGCACAGGGACAGTACGTCCGCTTCCTCGACTCCGACGACTGGCTCGAGCCCGGCGCGAACGACGCGCAGATCGCCATCGCCCGGGAGACCGGCGCCGATATCGTGTTGGGCGACTATCGCACCTTCGACGACCGCACCGGCGCGTCGACCGGCGCGACGCTGGTGGCAAACGACGACTTCATCGCCCAGCAGCTCGGCGAAGGCGAATACTCGCACTATTCGGCCTTCCTGTTCCGGCGCGAGTTCATCAGGGACATTCCCCACCGGCCGGAGTTTCTCGCCGTCGACGACCGCATGTTCGTGCTCGAAGCGGCGCTGCGCCATCCACGGCTCGCGACCTATCGCGGTACGGTGCTGGTGCACCGCCATCACGATCGCGGCCGCCTGCAGGCACCGGACACCATGCAGGCCGAGATCCCGATCGTGCGGGCCGAGCATGCGATCTATGCCAAGGTCACGGCGCAGTTGCAGGAGCGCAACGAACTGACCGAGCGACGCAAGCGCGCCCTCGCCGGCCTGTTGTGGCCGCTCGCCCACCGCATGGCCCGACACGATCTCGAAGGGGCCGTCGGCATCGTTCGCGAGATCTACCGCCTCGATCCCGCGTTCGAAATTCCCGGCACCGGACTGCTGCCCACGCTCTACCGCTTGCTCGGCTTCCGGCCCGTGTCGCTGCTGCTGCGCGCCCGCCGCCGGCTCATCTGACCGCTGGCGGACTTGCGCCGCTGAAAAAGAGCGGGGTCAGGCCGCCAATGCCGCGCGCGGTTCGGCGCGGCGGTAGCTCAAGGCCTCGGCGATGTGCAGGCGGCGCACTGCATCCGAGCCGTCGAGATCGGCCAGGGTGCGTGCGACGCGCAACGTGCGGTGCCAGGCGCGCGCCGACAGACCGAGCCGCTCGGCCGCCCGGGTGAGCAGCGCGCGGCCCTCGGCGTCGGGCTCGGCGATCTCGGCGAGCAGGGTGCCGTCGGTGTCGGCGTTGCAGCGCGGTTTCGACCAGCCGCGGGCCAGGTCGGCCAGCAAGCCGGCCGTCGGCTCGGCCTCGATCTCGGCGATCCGGCCCTTGCGGGCGAGCGCGGCCAACCGCTCGCGCTGGACGGTGCGCGCGGCCGCGACCCGGGCGGCGACATCGGCCGAGCCTTCGGCCGGCGGCGGCAGCGCGAGATCGGCAGCGGCAACCTTGGGCACGTCGATGCAGAGATCGATGCGGTCGAGCAGCGGGCCCGAGAGCTTGCCCTGATAGTCGATGCCGCAGCGCGGGGCCCGACCGCAGCCCGCGCTCGCTTCCATCAGATGGCCGCAGCGGCACGGGTTCATCGCCGCCACCAGCTGGAACCGCGCCGGGTAGGTGACGTGGGCAGCGGCGCGCGAGACAGTGACCCGGCCGGTCTCGATCGGCTGGCGCAGCGCCTCCAGGGTGGCGCGGTTGAACTCCGGCAACTCGTCGAGAAACAGCACACCGTGATGGGCGAGCGAGACTTCGCCCGGACGGGCGCGGGCGCCGCCGCCGATCAGCGCCTGCAGCGTCGCCGAGTGATGCGGATCGCGGAACACACGGCGGCGGCTGAGCCGGCCATCGCCGGTCTCGCCCGCGAGGGAGCGCACCATGGTGGCTTCGAGCGCCTCTTCGGCTTCGAGCGGCGGCAGCAGGCCGGGCAGGCGCGCCGCCAGCATCGACTTGCCCGAGCCCGGCGGTCCGACCATCAGCAGATTGTGACCGCCGGCGGCCGCCACCTCGAGCACCCGCTTGGCGCTTTCCTGGCCCTTGATCTCGGCAAGGTCGGGATAGATCACACCGTCATCGGCCAGCTCGGCCTTGGGCGGCGGCAGAACCTGCTGGCCGCGCAGGTGATTGATCAGGGCCAGCAATGACGGCGCCGCCAGGATGGCCGGCCGATCGGCGTCGGCATCGCCGGCACCCAGCCCGCTCAAGGCCGCCTCGGACCCGCAGGCCGCCGGACAGATCAGCCCGCGACCCGCCGCCATGGCCGCAACTGCAGCCGGCAGGACGCCCGGAACCCGCGACAGTGCGCCGTCGAGCGCCAGCTCGCCCAGCACGACATAGCCCGCGAGACTGTCGCGTGGGATCACCCCCATGGCGGCGAGCAGGCCGAGCGCGATCGGCAGATCGTAGTGGCTTCCTTCCTTGGCGAGATCGGCGGGCGAGAGATTGACCGAGATGCGCTCGGGCGGCAGCGCCAGGCCCATGGCGCGCAACGCGGCGCGGATGCGCTCGCGGCTTTCTCCGACCGCCTTGTCGGCCAGGCCGACCATTGCGAAGGCGAGATTGCCGGGCGCCACCAGCACCTGCACGTCGACCGGCAGCACATCGATCCCCTGGAAAGCGACGGTCCGAACCCTTGCCTGCATGTCCTGCTCCACTGCAAAAACAGGGTACAATTATTGATCGTCGTATACGATTTACAAGCACGCTATAGTTGTATCGACGTTTTGCAGCCGGACTGCTTCAATGGAGCATGTTCCGCCGCTCCCTCTTCCCAGCCCTGGCCGGTCTCGCGACCGCGCCGCTGTTCGCGCGTGCTGCCTTCGCCGCGTGGCCCGACCAGCAGATCCGTATGATCGTGCCGTACACGCCGGCCGGCGGTCCCGACATGATCGGCCGCTTCGTCGGCGAGCGACTGGCGCCCAAGCTCGGCCAGCCGGTCGTGGTCGAGAACATGCCCGGCGCTTCGGGCAATATCGGCAGCCAGGTCGTGGCGCGCGCCAAGCCCGACGGCAACACGCTGATGTCGCAGGTCAACACGCTGGTGATGAATCCCAGCCTGTACAAGAACCTGCCTTACGATCCAGTGACCGACTTCGCGCCGATCGGACTGACCGCCTGGGGCTCGCTGGTCCTGGTCGCCAATCCGGCGCAGAAACCGAACACTCTCGCCGAGTTCATCGCCGAGGCGAAGGCCTCACCCAAGACCATCAACTACGGCAGCCCCGGCGTCGGCACGCCGCATCACCTGTCGATGGCGCTGGTCGAGACCGATGCCGGCATCGAGCTGGTGCACGTGCCCTACAAGGGCGCGGCCGGCGCCCTCCAGGACATCCTGAGCGGCCAGATCCCCTACATGTTCCTGCCGGTCCATGTCGCCGCGACCTACATCAAGAGCGGCAAGTTGAAGGCGCTGGCGATCGGCAGCGCCAAGCGCCATCCGCTGCTGCCCGAGGTGCCGACCCTGATCGAACAGGGCCTGAAGAACGCCGATGTCGACATGTGGTACGGGCTGTTCCTGCCCAAGGACACACCGCCGGCGATCGTGAACCGCTACAACGCCGAGCTGGGTGCGATCCTCAACTCCGACGAGGCGCGCGAGGCATTCGGCAAGCAGGGGCTGACGCCTGCCACCTCGACGCCGGCCGCTCTTGCCGACATCGTGAAGCGCGACAAGGCGCGCTGGGCCGAGATCGTCGAAAAGCGTGGTATCAAGGCGGAGTGAGCGACTCCCGTCCTGACGTCCTCATCATCGGCGGCGGCATCGGCGGGCTGGCGCTGGCGCTCAGCCTGCACCAGGCTGGCGTCTCCTGTCGTGTCTTCGAATCGGCTCCGGAAATCCGGACGCTGGGCGTCGGTATCAATCTGCTGCCGCATGCCATGCGCGAGCTCTCCGAGCTCGGCCTCCAGGACAAGCTCGCCGCACGTGCCATCGAAACGCGCACGCTTGCCTACTACAGCCGCCACGGCCAACCGATCATCCGCGACACCCGCGGTCGCTACGCCGGCTACGACTGGCCCCAGCTCTCGATCCATCGCGCCGATTTGCACGACGTGCTGCGCGAAGCCGCACGCGCCCGGCTGGGCGACGACGCCGTGCAACTCGACCGCCGCTGTGTGCGCATCGATCAGGACAACGCCGGCGTCACGCTGCATTTCGACAATGCCGCCCCCCAGGCCGGCAAGGTCGCGATCGGTTGCGACGGCATCCATTCGGCGGTGCGCCGGCAGCTCTTTCCCGACGAAGGCCCGCCGAAATATTCCGGCGTCAACATGTGGCGGGGCGCGGTGCACTGGCCGGAGTTCCTGGGCGGCGACACGATGATTTCGACCGGCTGGTTCACCGTCGGCAAGACGGTCATCTATCCGATTCGCCCTGGCACGCCCGAGACCGGCGGCAAGCCCCTGATCAACTGGGTGGCCGAGTTGGCGCGCACCGAGGCGGTGCGCCAGGACTGGACGGGCCGCGGCCGGCTCGAGGATCTCATGCCGGCCTTCGCCGGGCTGAAGTTCGACTTCCTCGACGTCTCCGGCATGATCGAGGCGACCGACGAGATACTCGAATACCCGATGGTCGATCGCGATCCGCTGGACCGCTGGACCTTCGGCCACATCACCCTGCTGGGCGACGCCGCGCATCCGATGTACCCGCGCGGGTCCAACGGCGCGGGTCAGGCGATCGTCGATGCCCGCTTCCTGGCTGGCCAGATCAAGCGGCACGGTGCCACGGCAGATGCACTGCAGAAATATGAAGCGGTGCGCAATCCGGCGACAGCCAAGGTGGTGCTGACCAACCGCACGGATCCGCCCGACGCCATTCTGCGCGAGGTCTGGAACCGCTCCGGCGGCAAGCGCTTCGAGCGCATCGAGGACCTGATCCCGACGGCCGAGTTGCAGGCCATCCTCGACCGCTACAAGAAAGTCGCGGGCTTCGATATCGAGACCCTCAAGAGCCGTCCGAGCTTCGTCTGATCGCGCAGAAATGCTAGGCTCCGCCGCCCCGGGGGGAGGGGTTGGTCCGGAGAGGAAATTGAAGCGTCGTCGCTTCCTGGTGAGTGCCGGCCTGGCGAGTACCGGCGCGGCGTTGGGTTCGTGCCCGGTCGGAGCGCAGGCGGCGCCGCGCGTCGGGTTCCTGATTTCGGGCGACCCCGAACCGACCACGAGTCAATTCCGGGCGGCGATGGCCGAGGTCGGCTATGTCGAGGGCCGGACGATCCGCATCGAATACAGATCCGCCGATCCCGCCAGCGGCAAGCTGACCGAGTATGCCGCCGAGCTGGCGCGGCTGAAGGTCGATGCCATCGTCGCCGTGCTTTCGCCCGCCGTCGTCGCCGCCCAGAAGGCGACCACGACGATCCCCATCGTCTTCAGCGGCGGCGCCCCCGAGATCGGGGCGGTCGGCAACGTCGCGCGGCCCGAAGGCAACCTGACCGGCGTGAACAGCGCCAGCACGACCGTCGCCGGCAAGGCGATCCAGCTGTTCTACCAGGCGCGGCCGGCGATCCGCCGCTTCGGGCTGGTGCTGAATGCCAACGATCCCTTCCGCGTCCCGCTGCAACGCGACGTCGAGGCCATGGCCCAGGCCGACAAAATCGAACTGGTGCAGCAGTTCCCGAAGTCGCGCGACGAGATCGAGCCGGCGATCGCCGGGCTGGCCGGGCGCGGCGTCGCCGGCGCGCTGATCCAGCCGAGCCTCGGCCTCGATACCGCGGCCGCCGCCGCCCTCAAGCACCGCTTGCCGGCGATCAGCTTCCGCCGCGAGTTCGCCGAGAAGGGCGGCCTGCTGTCCTACGGCGCCGACCAGGTCGACATCTATCGCCTGGTCGCCCGCAAGCTGCAGCGCGTCCTAAAAGGCACGGCACCGAAAGACCTGCCGATCGAGCAGGCGTCGCGCTACGAACTGGTGGTCAACCAGAAGACCGCCAAGGCACTGGGTTTCACGTTCCCGCAGGTGTTCATGGCGCGGGTCGACGAGGTCATCGAATGAAACGTCGTGAGTTGCTTGCCGGCGCCGGCGCCGTCGCCGCGTCGCTTCCGGCCGCCGCCCGGGCGCAGCCGGCCTCGTTGCCGCGCATCGCCTATCTAAGCGGCCGCTCGCTCGGCACCGACGGCCATCTGCTGACGGCATTTCGAGAAGGCCTCAAGAGCACGGGGTATATCGACGGTCAGAATGTCGTGATCGACGTGCGCTGGGCCGACGGCGATTTCAGCAAAGTGCCGGGGCTCCTGCAGGAGTTGCTCGCGCTCAAGCCGCAGGTCGTCGTCTCGGTCGGCGGCAATCCGGTCGCCCTCGCGATCAAGCAGGCGAACGTGGCTCTGCCCGTCGTGTTCAGCGTCGGCGGCGATCCGGTGCAGATGGATCTGGTGAAGACCCTGAATCGCCCCGAGGGCAATCTGACGGGCATCACGCTTCTCGCCTCCGAACTCGACGTCAAGCGGCTGGAGTTGCTGCGCGAGATGGTGCCCAAGGCGCGCAAGGTGGCGCTGTTCACCAATTCGACCAATCCCGCCGCGGTCAACGAGCAGAAGGCCATGGAGACGGCCGGCGGAACGCTCGACATGCAACTCGAGACGATCGACATCAAGAGCACGTCCGACATCGACCGCGCCTTCGACAAGCTGCCGCCCGGCCGGGTCGATGCGCTCGCGGTGGTGGGCGACGCCTTCATGATCAGCCGGCGCGACAAGATCGTCGGCCTTGCCGCGCAACGGCGCCTGCCGGCGGTCTATCCGGCGCGCGAGTTCGCCGACAATGGCGGGCTGATGAGCTACGGCACGCGCTGGGCCGACATGTACGTCATCGTCGGCACCTATGCCGGCCGCCTCCTGAAGGGCGCCAAGCCGGCCGATCTGCCCGTGCAGCGGCCGAACCGCTATGAACTCGTGATCAATCTGCGTACCGCCAAGGCGCTCGGCCTCATCCCGCCCCCGGTCCTGCTGGGGCGCGCCGACGAGGTGCTCGATTGAAGCGCGGCCTCTTCCTCAAATACGTCGTCCTGTTCGTCGGGCTGGTGACCGGGGTGCTGGTCATCAACGCCGCGCTCGACCTCTATTTCGTCTACCAGGACAACCGGCGCGCCTCGATCGACGTGCAGCGCGAGAAGGCCGAGGCGGCGGCGCAGCGCGTCGACCTGTTCGTGCAGGAGATCGAACGTCAGATGGGTTGGGTGACGCAGGCACAGTGGGCCAGCCTGCCGCTCGACACCAGGCGCCTCGACTTCGTCCGCCTGCAGCGCCAGGTCCAGGCCATCACCGAATTGATGTACCTCGACAAGGACGGCCGCGAGCAGCTCTACGTGTCGCGCATCGGCATGGATTCGATCGGGAGCAACACCGATCGCTCCGCCGAAGCCGCCTTTGTCGGCGCCAAAGCCAACAAGGTCTGGTTTGGGCCGGTCTATTTCCGCAAGGAGAGCGAGCCCTACCTCACCATCGCGATCGCCCATGGGGGCAACAGCGGCGTCACCATCGCCGAAGTGAATCTCAAGCCGATCTTCTTCGTGATCAGCGGAATCAAGGTCGGGGTCAGCGGCTACGCCTATGTCGTCGACCGTCTCGGCCGCCTGATCGCGCACCCCGACGACTCGCTGGTGCTGCGGCGCACCGACATGAGCGGGCTGGCCCAGGTCAAGAACGCGCTCAACCCGCAGCCCAACGATCCCGCTGCCATCGATGCGCGCAATCGCGCCGGCGTTTCCGTGCTGTCCGCGCACGCCACGATCCCGCGGCTGGACTGGATCGTCTTCGTCGAATTGCCGACCGCCGAGGCGCAGAAGCCGGTCGTGGAAGCGGGCCTGCGCGCGGCCGGCCTGCTGGTGCTCGGCTTGATCATCGCCGGCCTCGCGGGCGCCCTCCTGGCGCGGCGCATGGTGGTGCCGATCCGCGCCATGCAGGTGGGCGCGCAAAAGGTGGGCGGCGGCGACCTCGGCCACCGCCTGGCAATCAAGACCGGCGACGAGCTGGAGGCACTGGCCGACCAGTTCAACCGCTCCACTGCGGCATTGCAGGAGTCCTATGAAACCCTGGAACAGCGGGTCGAGGACCGCACCCGGGAACTGCGCGAGACGCTGGAACAGCAGACCGCGACTGCCGGCATCCTGCAGGTCATCTCCAGCTCTCCCACTGACACCCAGCCGGTCTTCGACGCCATCGCCGAGAGCGCGCTCAAACTGCTGAACGGATGGAGCGTCCTGGTGTGGCGCTACGATGGCGGACGCATGCAGATTCAGGCGAGCAGCGGCGGCGCCGCAGGTTCGGATATCGCCTCGGTGCGCGCCCTTCTCGGCGAGCCACGCCCCGAGGATCTGCGCTATCCCGGGATCGCCATCCTCGAACGCAGGATCCTTCTGATCACCGACGTCGAGAGCGAAGATCTGCCTGAAGACGTCAAGGCGGTCGCGCGGGCGCGCGGCTGGCGCGCCAGCGTCACCGTACCGATGATGCGAGAGGGATTACCGATCGGCATCATCACGGTCAGCCGCAAGGAACCGGGCACCTTCGCCGAGCGCGAGATCAAGCTGCTCCAGACCTTCGCGGACCAGGCCGTCATTGCCATTCAGAACGTGCGGCTGTTCACCGAAATTCAGGAAAAGAGCCGCCAGCTCGAGATTGCGAGCCAGCACAAGTCGCAGTTCCTCGCCAACATGAGCCACGAGCTGCGCACGCCGCTCAACGCCATCCTGGGCTACACGGAGATGATGGTCGACGGGCTCTACGGTGACCTGCCGGAGAAGGCGCAGACCACGCTGGAGCGCGTGCAAAGCAACGGCAAGCATCTGCTCGGGCTGATCAACGACGTGCTCGATCTCTCCAAGATCGAAGCCGGCCAGCTCGTGCTGGCGGCCGAGGACTACAGCGTCGCCGACATGGTGAGCACGGTAATGGCCGCCACCGAATCGCTCGCCAAGACCAAGAAGCTGGCGCTCGAAGCCAACGTTGCGGCCGGCCTGCCGCGGGGCGTGGCCGATTCTCGCCGGCTCGCCCAGGTCCTGCTGAATCTGGTCGGCAACGCCATCAAGTTCACCGACGAAGGCAAGGTCGAGATCCGGGCCGTGCGCGCCGACGAAAATTTCGAGATCTCGGTGGTCGACACCGGACCCGGGATCGCGCCTGCCGACCAGGCCAAGATCTTCGAGGAGTTCCAGCAGGTCGACAACACCAGCACGCGCAAGAAGGGGGGCACCGGTCTCGGCCTCTCGATCTCGCGCAAGATCGTCGAGCTGCATGGCGGACGCATCACCGTCGAATCGGAGGTCGGCAAGGGATCGACGTTCAAGGTCACCCTGCCGGTCAATGCCGCACCCGTGAAGGAAGCCGCGCAATGAGCAAGAAGATACTCGTGGTCGAGGATACCGAGGACAATCGCCAGATCCTGCGCGACCTGCTCGGCATGGCGGGCTACGAGATGGTCGAGGCACACGACGGTGCCGAGGGCGTCGCCAAGGCCGCCGAGCACAAGCCCGATCTGATCCTGATGGACATCCAGATGCCCGTGATGGACGGCTACGAGGCGACCCGGCGCATCAAGGCCGATCCGGCGCTGAAGTCGATCCCGATCGTGGCCGTGACGTCCTACGCCCTGTCGGGAGACGAGGAAAAGACCCGCGCCGCCGGTTGCGACAGCTACATCGCCAAGCCTTACAGCCCGCGCCAGATGCTGGCCAAGGTGCGCGAGATTCTCGGCGCCTGACCCGGGTTTTCCGCCATGCGTGATCCTGCCCGCATCCTCGTCGTCGACGACGTCGCCGACAACGTCGAAATCCTGCGCATGCGGCTCAGCGCGCTGGGCTACGACGTCGACGAAGCGAACGACGGCGAGCAGGCGCTGGCCAAGGTCGCCGCCGATCCGCCCGACCTCGTCCTGCTCGACATCATGATGCCCAAGATCGACGGGCTCGAGGTCGTGCGACGGATGAAGGCCGACAAGTCGCTGCCCTTCATCCCGGTTATCCTGGTCACGGCCAAGGCCACGCCAAAGGACGTCGTGGCCGGCCTCGACGCCGGCGGCGACGACTATCTCACCAAGCCGATCGACCACGCCGCCCTGGTCGCCCGCGTGCGCGCCATGCTGCGCATCAAGGCGCTGCATGACGAAGTGCAGGAACTGAACCAAGGTCTCGCCACCAAGGTGCGGGCACAAGTCGAGGAGATCGAGCGCGTGAACCGGCTGCGCCGCTTCCTCGCGCCGCAGCTCGCGCAGGCCGTCGTCTCGGCCGGCGACGACAAGATTCTCGAGAACCACCGGCGGGAGATCGCCGCGATGTTCTGCGACCTGCGCGGCTTCACGACCTTCGCGGAGACCGCCGAACCAGAGGACATCATGTCCCTGCTCGCCGAATATCACGGCGCTGTCGGCCCCCTGATCCGCAAGTACGAGGGTACGCTCGACCGCTTCACCGGCGACGGCATGCTGGTCTTCTTCAACGATCCGGTACCCTGTCCCGATCCGGCCGCCCGCGCCGCCAGGCTCGCGCTGGAGATGCGCGACGCGGTGGCGGGATTGGTGCCGCTGTGGACCAAGCGCGGCCACAGCCTCGGTTTCGGCATCGGCATGGCACAGGGTTACGCCACCCTGGGACGGATCGGCTTCGAGGACCGCTTCGACTACACCGCGATCGGCGCGGTGGTGAATCTCGCCGCCCGGCTGTGCAGCGAGGCGGCCGACGGTCAGATCCTGGCCAGCGGCCGGCTGGCTGCGTCGATCGAGGACATCGCCCTCGCCGAGGATCTCGGCGAGCGCACCCTGCGGGGCATGACGCGGCCTGTCGCGGTGCGCAATCTCACGTCGCTGAAGGGCTGATCGCGTCCCCTCCTTCGTCTAGTCTGCCGGCATGGACATCAACTTCGCGCCGCCGGCCGAGTTCGTCGAACTCGCCGAGAAGACCAAGGCCTTCGTCATCGACAAGGTCATTCCCTACGAAAAAGACCCGCGCTGGACCTCGCATGGGCCGACCGACGAGTTGCGGATCGAGCTCAACGAACTCGCCAGACAAGCCGGCGTGTTCGCCCCGCATGTCGCGAAGGAATTCGGCGGCCGCGGCCTCGGGCAGGTCGGCCGCGCACTGGTGTTCGAGGCGGCGGGCTACTCGATCCTGGGACCGATGGCGGTTCACTGCGCTTCACCCGACGAAGGAAACATCCATCTCCTCGACCACGTGGCGCGCCCCGACCAGCGCGAGCATTTCCTGAAGCGCATGGCCACCGGCCAGATCCGCTCGATCTTCTGCATGACCGAGCCCGGCGGCGCCGGCTCCGACCCCGGCATGATGACGACGACCGCCCGCCTCGACGGCAACGAATGGGTGATCAACGGCCGCAAGTGGCTGATCACCGGCGCCGAGGGCGCGGGCTGCGCCATCATCATGGCGCGCAACGAGGGCGGCCCGATGGACGGCCACGCCACCATGTTCCTGGCCGACCTGCCCGATCCCGCGATCAGGATCGAACGCACGCTCGACACGATGGATTCGAGCTTCACCGGCGGTCACGGTGTCCTCGAGTTCGAGAACCTCCGCCTGCCCGCGGACTCGGTGCTCGGCGAGGTCGGCAAAGGCTTCCGATACGCCCAGGTGCGGCTGGCGCCGGCGCGGCTCAGCCACTGCATGCGCTGGCTGGGTTCGGCGATGCGCGCTCAGGACATCGCCGCCGACTATGCGCGCAATCGCGTCGCGTTCGGCAAGAAGCTCGGCGAGCACGAGGGCGTATCCTTCATGCTGGCCGACAACCTGATGGACATGCACACCGCGCGGCTCTCGATCTGGCATACGGCGTGGCTGCTCGACCAGGGCCATCGCGCTGCCAACGAAAGCTCGATGGCGAAGGTCGTCTGCTCCGAAGCCTATTTCCGCGTGGCCGACCGCTGCATGCAGATCCTGGGCGGCCTCGGCATCACCCGTGACACGGTGGTGGAGCGCATCTTCCGCGACATTCGCGCGTTCCGCATCTACGACGGCCCGTCCGAGGTCCATCGCTGGGCTCTCGGCGCACGCATCGTCTCGGGAAAGATGTAACTCTAGCCGTGCAGGTGGCAGGCGACGGCGCGGCCGTCGCCGAGCTGCTTCATCGGCGGGTCGACCTGCCTGCAGACGTCCATGGCGTGCGGGCAGCGTGTGTGGAAGCGGCATCCCGGCGGCGGCCTGAGCGCGCTCGGGATTTCGCCCGAGATGATCTGCTGGGTGCGGCCTGCTTCCAGCTCGGGGTCGGCGATCGGCACCGCCGCCATCAGCGCCTGGGTATAGGGGTGCAGCGGTTCCTTGTAGAGCTGGTCGCGGCGGGCAATCTCGACGATGCGGCCGAGATACATCACGGCGATGCGGTCACTGATATGGCGCACCACCGAGAGATCGTGGGCAATGAAGATGTAGGTGAGGCCAAGCCGCTCCTGCAGTTCCATGAAGAGATTCACGACTTGCGCCTGGATCGACACGTCGAGCGCCGACACGGGCTCGTCGCAGATCAGCAGGCTGGGTTCCAGGGCGAGCGCGCGGGCGATGCCGATGCGCTGGCGCTGGCCGCCGGAGAATTCGTGCGGGTAGCGCTCGGCCATGTCGGGCAGCAACCCGACCATGCGCAGGAGGTCGGCGACGCGCGCGCGGTACTTGTCCTTGTCCTCGGCGAGTCCGTGCACGACCAGCGGCTCACCCACGATGTCGGCCACCTTCATGCGCGGGTTCAGCGAGCCATAAGGGTCCTGGTAGACCATCTGCATGCGCCGGCGCACCGGCCGCATGTCGCCGCGATCGCGCCTGGTGATGTCCTGGCCCTCGAACTCGACCGTGCCTTCGGTGATGTCGAGCATGCGCAGCACCGCCAGGCCCGTCGTCGACTTGCCGCAGCCCGACTCGCCCACCAGGCCGAGCGTCTCGCCACGGGCCACGTCGAAGCTCACGCCATCGACGGCTTTGACCGTGCCCACGACCTTGCGCACGATGATGCCGGCCGTGATCGGAAAGTGGACCTTCAGGTCCCTGACCCTGAGAACCTGTTCAGGCGGCGAGGCGGTCATGGAACCAGCAAGCTGAGAAATGGCCGGGCGCGCCCTCGACCAGCGGTGGCCGCTCGTTGCGGCACTTGTCGGTCGCCTCCTTGCAGCGGGCGGCGAACGCGCAGCCCGGCGGCAGCGAGGCGAGATCGGGCGGCTGGCCCTCGATCGGCACCAGCGGCCGCTCGGTGTCGCCGTCGAGACGCGGGACGGACGCCATCAGGCCGCGCGTATAGGGATGACGCGGCGATTTGTAGAGCTGGCGCGCCGGCGCGGTTTCGACGATGCGGCCGCCATACATCACCACCACCCTGTCGGCATAGCGCGCGACGACGCCGAGATCGTGGGTGATCAGGATCATCGCCGAACCGGATTCGCGCGTCAGTTCCTTGAGCAGCGCCAAAATCTGCGCCTGAACGGTGACGTCGAGCGCGGTGGTCGGCTCGTCGGCGATGATCAGCCTGGGCTGGCACGCCAGCGCCATTGCGATCATGACACGCTGGCGCATGCCGCCGGAATACTGGTGGGGATACGAAGTGAGTCGGCTCTTGCCGTCGGGAATGCGGACCTTGCCCAGCAACTCGGCAGCCTTCTCGAACGCCGCGGCCCACGGCGTCTTGCGATGCAGATTGACCGGCTCGCCGACCTGCATGCCGACCGTGAGAGCGGGGTTGAGCGAGCTCATCGGCTCCTGGAAGATCATGGCGATGCGGTCGCCGCGGATGGCGCGGATCTCCGTCTCGCTGAGCTTCAGGAGGTCCTTGCCCTCGAACAGGATCTCGCCGGACTCGATGCGTCCCGGCGGATCGGGGATCAGGCGCAGGACCGAGAGCGCGGTGACGCTCTTGCCCGAGCCCGATTCGCCCACGATCGCCAATGTTTCGCCGGGAGCGACATCGAAGCTGACGCCATCGACCGCCCGCACCGTGCCGCGCTCGGTGCGGAAGCGGGTCGACAGGTTGCGAACGCTGAGGAGCGGTTCGACTGCCGAGGTGGGCATTCCTCAGTGGCCCATCTTCTTCTTCAGGTCCTGGTCGATCCAGAGACGCGAGTAGATCGGGCCGGGGCGGACGGCGCCGGCGCGCAGCTCGCCCTGGTAGCCCTTCACCCACGGCCACCACGCCGTGAAGATGTACGGTGTCGGCAGCCAGATGTACGGAGCCTTCTCGAGGATCTCGCGCGTCAGTTCCTTGACGAGCTGCTGGCGCTTGCCCTCGTCGCGCTCGAGGTACATGTCGGCGACCTTCTTATCGAGCGCCGGATCGCTGTACTGCGAGGGGTTCCACACCTCCTTGGTGACGAAGCTCTTGCGGATCGTCGTCGTCGGGTTGGTGTGGCCGTTGTTCATGAAGTAGCCCGGCGCGTTGGTCTTGGTCGTCATCGCCGAGAGAAACGCGGCGTACTCCATGGGCTGGATCTCCAGCTTCACGCCGACCTGCTCGAGATAGGCGGCGACCAGCGGCAGCAGGTCCATGTGGTCGGGGCTGCACGAGCAGACCTGGACCTTGAAGGAGAAGCCCTTCGGGTAGCCCGCCTCGGCCAGCAGTTTCTTGGCCTTGTCGGGATTGTAGGTGAACAGGTCCTTGATCGAGGCCGGCATGGACTCCAGCGGTTCGAAGTAGCCGACATAGTCGGGATGCTGCGGATAGGCGAACAGCTCGGCGTTGCCGCCATAGTAGGCCTTCACGATCTCCTGCTTGTTGACCGCGAGGTTGAGGGCGTGGCGCACGCGGATGTCGTCGAACGGCTTGGTGTCGACGCGCATGGCGAGGAAAGTGCCCGACATGTTGAGCCACTTCGACCACTGGAGCTGCGGCACTTGCTTTTTGAGGTCGTCAGCGGCGCTCCAGCGGATCGATTCCAGCATGTCGAGCTTGCCGGTGCGCAATGCGGTGAGGAACGTCGCCTCGTCCTTGATGGTGCGGTAGGTGATCTTGTCGACGAAGGGCAGCTTGTACTCGGTGCCGCCGATCGTGACCTTGTCCCAGTAGTTCGGGTTCTTGGTGTATGTGTTCGAGCTGCCCTGCACGAAGTCGCTCAGCATGTACGGGCCGGTGCCGTTGACGTTCTTCCAGTTGGTCGCGCCGGCGTCGGCTACTTCCTTGGGCGTGATCGTCGAGTAGTAGCCCCAGCCGAAGCGGTAATCCCACTCGGCGTTGAAGTACTTGAAGGTGAAGGCGACGGTGTGCTTGTCGACCGCCTCGACCTTCTCGACGTGATCGAAATAGCCCGCGATCTTCTTCGGGCTGGTGCTGAGGCGGGTGAAGGCGAACACCACGTCGTCAGCCACGAATTCGCGCGCTTCCATGACGCCGGGCTTGGCGGGAAACATCACGCCCTTGCGCAGCTTGATGACCATGCGCAGCGGGTTGGCGGGATCGAAGCTCCAGGTCTCGGCGAGCTCGCCGCGGATCGCATCGGACGGCAGCCAGGCGTCGGCATAGAACGGATGCGTGCCGCCGTACTGCTTGCTCTTGGTCAGGTCGGCGGCGAAGAGCTGCTCGTAGACCAGGCCGGTGTCGTGGTTGAGCTTCCAGTTCCAGTCGGCGGGGTCGAACGACAGGGCCGAGAGCGTCACGTAGACCGTGCCGATCTCGAGCGAGCCGCCGTATTGCGGTTTGGCCGGCGTCTGCTGCGCCAGCGCCGCCGATGCCCCGGTGCCGAGAGTGCCGAGCCCGAAGGCCGCACCCAACAATGCCGCTTTCCACGTCTTCATGGCTTCCCTCCCTTGCCTTCTTCCCTCAGCGCGATCCCCGCATGCGCGGATCGAGCAGATCGCGCAGCGCGTCGCCGAACATGTTGGTGGCGTAAACCACGACCGTGAGGCAAAGACCCGGCGCCAAGGCGAGCCAGGGTCCCTGCAGCATGAAGGTGCGGCCGCTGCCCGACAGCAGGCCGCCCCAGGTCGGTGCCGGCGGCGGAACGCCCAGACCGAGGAACGACAGGCCCGATTCGGCCAGGATCACGGTCCCGACGCGCGTCGTGAACAGCACGATCACCGGCGCCATGACGTTGGGCAGGATGTGCCGCCACAGGATGCGGAAGGTCGAGGCGCCGGTCGATTGCGCGGCGTGCACGTACATGTTCTCGCGCACTGAGACCACGGCGCCGCGCACGATCCGCGAGCCCGCGATGCCGAGCAGCAGGCCGAGCGTGACGATGATCTGCGGCATGCCCGGCCCGACCACCGAGACGACGACGATCAGGATGATCAGGTCGGGGAAGCTCATCCAGGCATCGACGAAGCGCTGCAGGACGAGGTCGAACTTGCCGCCGATGTAACCCGAGACGATGCCGAGCACGACCGAGATGACGGTGGCGATGCCGGCGGCGCAGAAGCCGATGATCACCGAAAGCTGCGCGCCGTAGAGACAGCGCGAGAGCATGTCGCGGCCGAGATTGTCGGTGCCGAACGGGAAAGCCCATGACGGTGGCTTCAGGCGGTTGAGCGGGCTGATCTTGTTGTAGCCGTAGGGTGCCAGGAAGTCGGCGAAGATGCCGCAGAACAGGAACAGGATGAAGATGACAGCGCAGACGGCGCCGAGCGGCTTCTCGCGGAACAGGCGGCCGATGAAGTGCAGGACCGGCCCGCGCTTGCGGCGCGGCGCCACGCCGACCGAGGTATCCGCCACGGACGCCATCAGCGGTACCTCACCTTGGGATCGAGCAGGCCATAGCTCAGGTCGACAATCAGATTGATGAACATCACGGCGACACCGACGATCAGGAACACGCCGGTGATGATCGGATAGTCGCGCTGGCTGACCGCGTCGAGCAGCAGCAGGCCCATCCCGGGAATGACGAAGATCTGCTCCATGATCACGGCGCCGCCGATCAGCAGCGGCGCCTGCAGGCCGATCAGGGTCACCACCGGGATCAGCGCGTTGCGCAGCGCATGGCGCACCACGACCAGTCTTTCGCTCAGACCCTTGGCCCAGGCCGTGCGGATGTAATCCTGGCGCAGAACCTCCAGCATCATTGTGCGCGTGAGACGCATGGTGAGCGCCGACAGGCCGAAGCCCAGGATGATCGCCGGCGTGATCATCTGGCCGAGGTTTTTCAGAGGGTCGACGCTGAAGGGCGTGAACTGGATCGGCGGCGACCAGCCCCACCACAGCGACGGGAACACCATCACCATGGTGCCGATCCAGAAGGACGGCACGGCGAGCATCAGGATCGAAAAGGAGCGCGCGACATAGTCGCCGCCGGAATCCTGGCGCATCGCGGAATAGACGCCGATCGGAATGGCGATCGACAGGGCCACGATCAGCGCCATCAAGCCGAGCTCGAAGGTGATCGGCAGGCGGGCGAACAGGTACTCACGGACCGGCGTGTTCTGCCACAGCGACTTGCCGAAATCGCCGTGGAGCAGGATCGAGCCGACCCAGCGGCCGTACTGCAGCCACATCGGCTGGTCGAGTCCGAGCGCCTTCTCGAGTTGCTCGCGGCCCATCTTGGCCGATGCGCCGATGTCGTTCTGCGACAGCATCAGGTCGATGATGTCACCCGGGATCATGCGCACCGTGACGAACACGATGACGCTGGCGAAGAACAGCGTCGGGACCAGTGCCAGCAGGCGGCGGATGAGATAGGCCTGCATCTCAATCGGCCGCGACCGGGAGGGCGCGGTGCGCTGCCATGGCGGCGATCATGTGATCGCGCGAAGCCTCCTGCAGGCTGCGCGCGACGTGCTCGGCCCGCGCCGCGTCACCCGCCTTGATCGCCTTCACGAGGTCGGTCCAGTACTTCGCCGAGGCCTGCCGGCGTGCCTTCGTCGTGAAGTCGAGCGGCGTGTCGCGCCACGCCATGCGCCACAGCGCGCGGCTGGTCAGTTCCTCGATGGTGCGTAGCAGGGGCTTGTTGCCGCTGAAGCGCGCGATCAGCCGCTGCGCGTCGCCCGCGATGGTGGCGTGCTCGCGCGGTGTGATGTCCATCTTCGCGGCCGACTGGCAGATCCGCGCCACCGGGCCGGCGAGCAGCGCCAGCAGTTCCGGATTCGCCTGCTCGGTCGCCTGGCGGGCAGCCAGGCCCAGCAGCACGGCGCGCACGCTGAACAGCGAGGCGAGATCGGCGGGGTCGAACTCGCGCACGCGGGCGCCGTGACGCGGGACGATCTCGACGAAGCCGCGACGCTCGAGCAGGCGAAACGCCTCGCGCACCGGACCACGGCTCACGGCATAGGACTCGGCGAGCTCTTCTTCCTTCAGTCGGGCGCCCGGCGCGTAGTCGCCGTTCATGATCCGATGGCCGAGATGGTCGGCGATCTGCTGCGGCAGGGTCAGCGAGCAGATCGGCGGCGCACCCTCGGCGGCCGCCGACGCATCGGCGGACACGCCGGCAGAACGCACGGCGGCACGCACATCAGCCTTGTCGGCCGGTTGATCGTCCAATGTCCCCTCCCGATGAGCGCCTTCTGGGAGCGCTTCGTCGTTGAGTTCATTAGCGATGCAGTCCGAAAAATTGTCAACAAATAACAAAATCCGCCACGCGAGAGCGTGGCGAGGCCGCCCCGAAGGGCTAGGCGTTCAGCGGATGATGGCAGGCGGCGAACTGACCCGGTGTCACTTCGCGCAGTGCCGGCACTTCGGCGGCGCACCGCGCATCGGCGCGCGGACAGCGCGTGCGGAAGCGGCAACCCGATGGCGGATCGAGCGGCGACGGCGGCTCGCCGGCGACGAGGTTGGTCGCGGGCTTCACCGTCGGATCGGGCACCGGGATCGCCTCGAGCAGCAGCGCCGTGTAGGGATGCGCGGGCTGCTTGAAGAGCTGTTCGGTCAGCGAGAGTTCGCAAAGCTTGCCCAGGTACATCACGGCGATGCGGTCGGAGACCGCCTTCACAACCGCCAGATCGTGGGCGATGAACAGCAAGGTCAGCCCATAGCGCCGCTTCATCTCCTCCAGCAGGTTGAGAATCTGGGCGCGAATCGAGACGTCGAGCGCCGACACCGGCTCGTCGCAGACCACGAACTCGGGCTCGAGAATCAGCGCGCGCGCGATCGAGATGCGCTGGCACTGGCCGCCGGAGAATTCGTGCGGCAACCGGCCGATCGCGTTGTCGGGATCGAGGCCGACCGCGATCATGACCTCGCGCACCTTCCTGTCGCGCTCGGCCTTGTCGGTAACGCCCGCGATGATCAGGGGCTCGGCGATGATGTCGCCGATGCAGCGCCGGGGATTGAGCGAGGCGATCGGGTCCTGGAAAATCAGTTGCAGCCGGCGGCGCATGCGACGCATCGCTTCCCGGTCGAGCGTCGTGAGCTCGGTGCCGTCGAACGTCACTTTGCCTCCGGTCGGCGGCCGGAGCTGCAGCACCGCGCGGCCGAGGGTCGACTTTCCGCACCCGGATTCGCCCACCAGACCCAAGGTCTCCCCCTTGCCGACCTTCAAGCTCACGTCGGACACCGCCGACAGCGTGCGCCCGCCGATGGCGTATTCGACGGTCAGGCCCTCGATGGAAAGCAACGCGCTCATGACAACGGGTGCCAGCAGGCATAGAGCCCGCCCGCCTTCTCGGGATCGGCCAGCGGCGGCTTGGCCTCCTGGCACTGCGTGTCGGCGTACTTGCAACGCGGCGCGAAGGAACAACCGGGCATGATCCGCGTCGGATCGGGCGGACGACCGCCGATCGCCGGCAGTGCGGCATGCGGCGGCGAATCGAGCTTGGGAATCGCGGCCAGCAGTGCCTCGGTATAGGGCATGCGCATGTGCGAGAAGAGCCGGGGTGTCAGCGCACGCTCGACCACCCGACCGGCATACATCACCGCCACCTCGTCGGTGCGGCCGGCGACGACACCGAGATCGTGCGTGATCAGCACCATCGCCATCTGCCGACGCTTCTGCTCGCGCGCCAGCAGGTCGAGGATCTGCGCCTGCACGGTGACGTCGAGTGCAGTGGTCGGCTCGTCGGCGATCAGCAGCTTGGGCTCGCAGGAAAGCGCGATGGCGATCGCCACGCGCTGGCGCATGCCGCCGGAAAGCTGGTGCGGATACTGGCGCAGCCGCTGCTCGGGCGCCGGAATGCCGACCTCGGACAGGAGCTGGATGCTGCGCCTGGCCGCCTCGGCGGTGTCCATGCCGAGATGGGCCTGCAGGGTCTCGATCAATTGCGTGCCGATGGTCAGCACCGGATTGAGCGAGGTCATGGGATCCTGGAAAACCACCGCGAGTTCGGGCCCGCGCAGGCGGCGCAGATCCTCCGGCGGGAGCGCCGCCAGGTCGCGGCCGCCGAACATGATCCGGCCCTTCAAATTGGCGCGCTTGGGCAGCAGTTGCAGGATGGCCCGCGACAGCATGGTCTTGCCGCAGCCCGATTCGCCCACCACGCCCAAGGTACGGCCGGCCTCGAGCTGGAGATCGACGTGATCGACCGCGCGCAACAGGCCGCGCGGCGTCGGAAGGGTCACGGAAATGCCTTCGATCGACAGCAGCGGTTGCGTCATAGCGCGCCCGGCCTCGGATCGGTCAGCGCCCGCATGGTGTCGCCCACGATGTTGAAAGCGAGCACGGTGAGGAACATCACGATCGCCGGCAGGAAGGCCAGCCGAGGCGCGATGTCGAGGCTCTCGCGCCCCTCGCCGATCATGCTACCCCACGACGGCGCCGGCGGCGGCACGCCGAGGCCGAGGAACGACAACGCGCCCTCGACCACGATGGTGACGGCGACGCCGAGCAGGAAGAAGGCGGCTAGCGGCAGCGCGACGTTGGGCAGCAGCTCCTTGAGAAGAATACGGCTGTCGGTAGCGCCGAGCGCCCGCGCCGCCGTCACGAACTCGCGCTCCGACAGCGACAGGGTCACCGCGCGCGCCACGCGGGTGAAGGCCGGGATACCCAGGATGCCGATCACCAGGGTGATGTTGAGTGCCGACTGGCCGAGATAGGTAGTGACCGCGATGGCGAACACCAGGGGCGGAAAGGCCAGCAGCACGTCCATGCCGCCGACCACGAACGTCTCCAGCCGACCGCGGTAGTAGCCCGCCAGCATGCCGAACGCGCCGCCAATAACGACACTCATGGTCGGCGCCAGCAGGCCGACGGTGAGCGAGATGCGTCCGCCATAGACCAGGCGCGAGAACACGTCGCGACCGAGCTGGTCATTGCCCAGCCAGTGCTCCCAGCTCGGCGGCGCGCGCTTGCCGAGGAAGTCAATGTCGGTCGGGCTGGGAATCGGCAGGACGTTGGCGAAGATCGCGCCGAAGGCGACCAGCCCGATCCAGAGGATCGCGGCAAAGAACAGCGCCCCGACCCGGCGCTGGCGGCGCACCGGCGAGACGGCCGCCGTGTCGACGTCGCCATCGAGTGCCACGCCTTCGCGCACGACTCCCTCACGCGCGACCATGGCGGATCCTCGGGTCGAGCACGGCATAGAGCATGTCGACGATGAAGTTCACGACCACGAAGCCCACCGCCACGAACAGCACGACACCCTGCAGAATGATGAAGTCACGCGCATAGATTGCGCCGACCAGCAGGCGGCCGATGCCCGGCAGGGCGAAAATCGTCTCGATGATCAGGGTACCGCCGATCAGGCGGCCGATATTGATGCCGGTCACCGTGACCAGGGTGAGTGACGAGGGCTTCAGCGCATGCACCAGCAGGATGCGCCAGGGCTTCAGCCCCTTGGCCTTGGCCATGGCGATGTAGTCTTCCTGCAGGGTCGCGATCATGTCCGAACGCAGCACGCGCATCAGCACCGGCCATTCGGCGATCGCGAGGGTCAGTGCCGGCAGGATGAAGCTGCGGAGATTGGCCAGCGGATCCTCGGCGAACGGAGCCCAGCCGGTCGCCGGCAGCCACCGGAGTTCCACCGCGAACAGGTAGATCAGCAGGATCGCCACCATGAACGGCGGCAGCGACAGCTTGCCGAAGGCGATGCCCGTGACCCAGCGGTCGAACGCGCTGCCGCTCTTCACGGCGCAGACGATGGCGAGCGGAATGGCGATCACGAGGCCCAGCACCTCGGCCATGACCATCAGCTCGAGCGACACCGGCAGGCGTTCGAGCACCGCGGAGATCACGGTCTCGCCAGTGCGGAAGGAGCGGCCGAGGTCGCCCTGCAAGGCGCCCCACAGCCAGTGCAGGTAACGCTCCCAGATCGGCAGATCGAGGCCCATCTGCCGGCGCAGCACCTCGACCTTCTCCGGCGTCGCCTGGTCGCCCAGGATCGTCAACGCAAGGTCGCCCGGCAACAGCGAGGCGAACAGGAAGGTCAGCAGCGTGACAGCAAGCAGGACCGGCAGCAGATAAAGCAGCCGCCGGCCGATGAACATGGCCATTTACGAACGCCCGACGTTCGGCGCTAGTCGAGCCACGCCGTCGAGACGTCGATCACGCCGCCGTACAGCTTCGGCACGCCTTTCACCTTGGCCTTGGCCACGGCGTAGTAGGTATTCTGGAAGGTCCAGAACCAGGTGGCGTTCTGGTTGATGATGCGGCTGGCGAGGCAGTAATCCTCGGCCCGCTTGGCCTCGTCCGGCGTCAGGCGCGCGCGCTCAAGCGCGGCGTCGAGGTCGGTGTTGGTGTAGTTGGCAAGGTTGAGCGGGCTCTTGCTGTAGAAGTTGGCGAACATCTGGATGTCCGGATCGGGGAAGTCGACGATGCGCCACGGCGTGATGTCGAACTTGCGCTGGAAGGCGCGCGCCGGAATGGTCGCCTGGTCGACCTGCTCGATTTCCATCTCGGCGCCGACGGCCTTCCAGAGCTGCTGCAGCACCTGGCCGTTGGCGCGGCCGCGCGGCGTGGCGGTGAACAGCATCTTGAACTTCACCGGCTTGCCGTAGGCCTTGATCATCTCGGCGGCCTTCTTCGCGTCTTCCGGCAGCGCGCCGTCGTCCTTGCACTTGACCCAAGAACCGTCGCCGTAGGGGTTGGACGCCGGACGGGCGAGGCCGTTTGTCAGCGCCTGCGAGATCTTCTTGCGATCGAGCGCCATCACCAGCGCCTTCCGCACGTTCACGTCGTCGAGCGGCTCGACCTTGGTGTTGAACGCCGCCACCGCGGCGCCGGAGCCGGCATAGGACAGGACCTGCAGGGTCTGATCGGTCTTGGCGCGCTGGATGTTATCGGCCTCGAACTCGTCGACCCACACCACGTCGGTCTCGCCCGACTTCAGGCTGGCGAAGCGCGATTGCGAGTCCGGCAGCGGCCGCAGCACGACGCGGTCGAGATAGGGCTTGGCCTTGTCCCAATAGGCGGCGTTGCGCTCGACCACCAGGCGGTCGCCGGCCGTCCACGACTTCATCACGAACGGGCCGGTGCCGATGGGATTGCGGTTGTAGTCGTCGCCCTTGGTCTGGATCGCCGTCGGCGAGTGGATGGTGCTGTTTTGGTCAGGACGCGTCAGCAGCGCCGGATGGTTCACCGCCGGGTCCTTGAGCTTGTAGACAACGGTCAGGTCGTCCGGCGCTTCCACCGCCAGGGTATTGGCGATGTAGAAGGCGCAACGGCAGGCGTTCTTGGGGTCTTTCTGGCGATCGAAGTTGAACTTCACAGCCGCAGCGTTGAACGGCGTGCCGTCATGAAACTTCACGTCCGGGCGGAGCTTGTAGGTCCAGGTCTTGAAGTCGTCGGAGCTCGACCACGAGAGCGCGAGGCTGGGCGTGGCCTTGCCCTTGTCGTCGAGCTTGACGAGCGTCTCGAAGATCAGCGCCGCGCCGATGTTGGCCGCGGTGTCGTAAACGCCGACCTTCAAGGGATCGAAGCCCGGAATGTCGAGCTCGAGGCCCACCGTCATGGTGCCGCCCTTCTTCTGCGCCAGGGCGGGACCGGCGACGAGCATTGCCGCAGAGGCGGCAAGCGCCAAGACTTTCATCGTCGATTTCATGTCAGTTCCTCCCAGAACCGTTACGAGCTGCCCCGTTTTGGCCGGAGCCTATCGCAGCCGCGTGCGCCCCGCGACTCCAAATCAGCCGATCACGGCCTCTTCGATCGATTTGAAATCGCCATGGCGCCTGCAGGAAGCGCCGTCCTGCCGCGCCACCGTTTTTTCATCTATATGAAGACGCCGCTCGGCAACCGCGGCATCGATCGAGGCCGCCGACATCCTGCCGTAAGGCACGGCATCGCCACCGGCGGACACCACGGCGCCGGCGCGCAACGCTCCCAACAACAACGCGACGCGTTGCGGACCGTCGCCGCCCGGCGCGGCGAGCACGCGGCCGCCCGGTCCGTAGCCCTGCGCAATCAACCAGGAGGCGATGGCTCCGCTCAGTGCCCAGGCGCGCGCGTTGGTCAGGGCCTGCCACTCCACACCGCCGCGGCCCGGCAGCAGCGGCGCGTACGGCGCGCGCTCGTTGCCCTCGGCCAGAAGGTCGATGACGAGCATCGCGCTCACGGCCCGATCAGCAGGCGCTTCAGTTCGGCGGCGATCAGCCCGTCCTGGAATGCCGTCGGGTGACCGTCATGCGGGATCAGCAGCTTCGACACATCGTGGCCGGTGGTGACATCGTTGACCCGCATCAGCTTCACCCCGGCAGCGCGCAGCTTTCCAGGCAGCGACACCAGTAGCGCATCGTCGGTGCTCTGGTCGGGCCAGGAATAGACGACGAGCAGCGGCACTCCGAAGCGCTCGCGCACCAGCGCCTGCAGGCGCACGACCAGCGCCACGAACAGGTCGGCCTGCTCCCGCTGGCGTTGCTGCTGGCCGATCGCGTTGACGAACGCAAGTTGCTGGCCGAGCAGATAGCGCAGCCCTTCGATCGGATGGTGCCAGCGATAGTCGTCGAACGTTCCGGTGAAGCGTGGCACGCCGTTCTCGAGCACGTAGCGCGGCGAGGAGCCGAGCCAGCCGCCGTCGCCGGTGACGCGCGCCAGATGATCGGGGATCACCCATGTCACCATCGCCATCAGGTTCGGGCTCTTGTACGGATCGAGCAGGCCCGCTTCGGCCGCACGCACCAGGTGGTTGGGCGCATAGCCGGACGCGGCGAAGTTCACCGTGCGCACCCTGGAGCCCGCGAAGCGCGCGAATTGCGACGGCACGGTTTCATCGTCCGCCAGGCCCTCGCCGAACATGAATGAGTCGCCCAGGAAGACATAGGTGTCGGCGCCCGGCGGTGAGGCAATCGTCGCGCGCGTCTGGTCGGCGAGAATCGTGTAGGTGTGGTGGAACACCGGCTTGCCGTCGAAGGTCTCGCGTACATCGACCTTGGTGTTCGCCCGCGGCCGGTAGCCGAGCACGGCATCGGGAACGAGCCATTCCCTGGGATCGGTGACCCGCACGATGCCGGCCCCCATCGCCTTCGGCGTGAAGAGATCGGCCACAAGATCGGCGCCGATCAGGCCGACCGCGACCGCAGCGACCAGCAGCGAGCTGGTGCGCGCGCGATTGCCGCGCAGCAGAACGACGCCGGCCAATCCGAGCAGGGCGACAATGGCGAGCGCTGCCAAAGCCATTACGCTAGGCTCCAACGGACAGGGAAGGAAGGAACGCGTTCATGCAGGGGCAGTTGCCGCTCGCAGGGCTTCGGGTGCTCGATCTCGCCAGCTTCATCGCGGGTCCGGTCGCCGCGACGGTTATGGGCGACTACGGCGCCGAAGTCATCAAGATCGAGCCGCCGGGCGAAGGCGACCCGCAGCGCAAGCTGGGACAGGCCCATTCGATCCCGCAGCATCCGGTGAATTTCTGCTGGCACCTGGTCAATCGTAACAAGCGCGCGATCGTGCTCGACCTCAAGCACGCCGACGGCCGCGCCGCTTTCGACCGCCTGCTCGCCACCGCCGACGTGATGGTGGTGAACTTTCCGCTGAAGGTGCGCGAACGCCTGAAGATGCGGTACCAGGACGTCAGGCATCTCAATCCGCGGCTGATCTATGCCTCGATGACCGGCTATGGCGAGAGCGGCCCCGACGCCGAGCAGCCGGGCTTCGATTCGACGGCGTTCTTCGCCCGCTCCGGCCTGCTCGACGCGCTGACCTACGAAGGCGGCCCGCCCGCCTTCTCGCTGCCGGCGCAGGGCGACCAGATGACCGGAATGAACCTGTTCGCGGCGATCTCGATGGCGCTGCTGCATCGCGAGCGCACCGGAGAAGGCAGCGAAGTCTCGACGTCGCTGCACGCCTCGGGCCTGTGGTCGAACGGCATGCTGGCGCAGGGCGCGCTGCTCGATGCCTACGTGGCGCACCGCCCGCCGCGCACCAAACCGCGCAGCGCGCTCGCCAACCAGTACCGCACCGCCGATGGGCGCTGGATCCAGCTCACCATCGTGCGCGAGGACAAATTGTGGCCCGAGCTGTGCCAGGCGATCGAGCGCATGGACCTGGTAAACGATCCGAGATTCGCCACGACGGAAATCCGCCGCGCCAACGCACCCGAGCTCGCCGCGATCCTCGATCCTATTTTCGCCGCGCACACCTGGCCGGAATGGAAGCGTCGACTGCGCAAGCACGAGATCACCTTCGGCCTGCTCGGTGTACTGCGCGATGTGCCGAGCGACGAGCAGGCGATCGCCAACGGTTCGATCGTGCAAAGCAAGGTCGACGAGATGCCGCGCACCATCACAGCTCCGATCCGGCTCTCCTTCGCGGCCCAGCCGACCGGCGCCGGCCCCGGCCCACGCTTCGGCGAGCACACCGACCAAGTGCTGGGCGAACTCGGCTACAGCGCGGCCGACATCAAGCGGCTGCGCGAGGCAAAGGCGGTGGCTTAGGCAGACGCTCATGGCAGGGAGCGCGGCACTCCGTGCCGCTCTTCCTTCGAGCACGACAGTCCATGAGCGCCACGGAGTGGCGCGCTCCCAGCTCACACCACCATCTCTTCCGCCGCGCGCACGTGCTTGACCTCGTGCGCCTGCAGGCGCGGCAGCACGCCCTCGGCGAAGCGGCGGATCTGTTCCATGAACATCTCGTGCGGCATCGCCCCGCGATTGAGGCCGATCTGCACCATGTTGGCGCCGGCATGCTCGGCCTGGGCGATGATGCGCTCGGCCACTTCCGAGGCCGTGCCGTAGGGCAGGTTCTCGGCCTGCTTCTGGAAGCTTTCGAAAGTCATGTTGCGGAAATCCTCGCGCAACAAGGCCGCGGCGCGCTGGTTCTCGGGCCGCACATAGTCGGTCGAGTTCTGTTCGACGTAGCCCGCCTGCCTCTGCGCCGCCGTCTCGGTGAAACTGCCGTGGCTGAACAGCGTCCTGTTGAAATAGAGGTGATAGGGCGCGACCTCCTTGACGGCCTGCGCCTTGGAATCGGCGACATAGGCATTGAGCGCGAGCGAGAGGTGATCGGGCGTGATGCGATGGCCGGCCGCCGTCAACGACTTCGCATAATGCCGGATGATATCGTCACGCAGACCGCCACCCGCAAGGCCAGGCGTGATGCCGATATTGTGCCGACCCGCGAACTCGATCGATTCCTGGCTGCCGACGATCGGGATCATGATCGGCGGATGTGGCTTCTGGACCGGCCGCGGCCACAGCGCCACGTCCTTGTACGACCAGTACTTGCCCGAATAGGAGAAGACGTCCTCGGTCCAGGCGCGCGTCACGATCTCGTAGGCCTCCTCGAAGCGTTCGCGGGACTGCGACAGCGGCACGTTGTGCACCTGGTACTCGCGCGGGATGCCGCGCGCGAAGCCGGAGATGATGCGGCCGTTGCTGAGGCAATCGAGCATCGCGAGCTCTTCGGCAAGCCGCAGCGGCTCGTGCAGCGGCAGCAGATTGCCATAGATGAGGAGTTTCAGGTTCTTGGTGCGCTGCGCCGCCGCCGACGCCATCAGGTTCGGTGAGTTCATCAGGCCGTAGGGCGAGCAGTGATGCTCGTTGAAGCCGACACCGTCGTAGCCGAGCCGATCCAGTGCTTCCCATGCCTCGAGATGCTCGGCGTAGGTGCGCGCCGCGACATCCGCCTTGAAGTGCTTCTGGCTGAGCGGATAGGGCAGCTCGGTGCCCTGCTTGATGTGGTCGAGGTTTTCGCCGTAGGCGAGCAGATCGAAAATGAAGACTTTCATGACCGACCGAGATTAGGGGCTTTCGGGCGCGAGCCGTAACCCCACGCGCCCGAGTCGTCGCAAGCAAGCAAAACAGCCCGGACCGGCCACACCGGCATTCCGGCCAAAACAGCCGGAATTCTTGCGAGCCCGGGACGAGTCCTCAAATTCCGTCAAAGGTTTGGCCGTCAGACGCAGAGGCCGCGCCGTTGCTATTTGGGACGTTTGGTCTTCGGGCCCACCTGCTGCAACCACTTGCGCGCGGCGTGGATCGAACGGAACACCTGAGCCGGTCGCTGCTCGTTCGTGAGCTGGGCAAACAGCCGCGCCAGGGCATCGTTCGCATCGTTGGTCACCAGGGCAATCGGACCGCTGGGCATCTTGTTTGCCGGCAGTTCGCTCAGGCGGTCGCCGTAGGCGGCGAGGTCGATTTCGCTCAGCATCGCGGTGCCGCTCATCACGTCGATGATCTTGCGGTAATCGAGTGCCTTCTGCGTCTCGAGTTCGCGTGCGAACGAGAGTACGTCCTTCAGCGTGACGACTCCCTGAGCGACGCCGACGACCATGCGTTCCGGATGGCTGATCTGGAACCTGATAGGCATGGTGGAAATGTTAGCTCGCGCGATGGCCGGTTGCCATCCGTCCCAACCGCCGTGCGAGGTGGAACCTCAGCCGATGCCGCGGAACTGGCTGTTGTAGACCGCGTCGATCTCGGCAAAGCGGTGCCCGAGCCGGACCACCTCGCCGAACAGCCGCCCGGCCCAGGCGGCCTGAATGGCCCGCCAATAGTGCCCGCGAACCTCCTCGTAGAGGTCCTTCACTTGATGTGCGCGCGCTTCGTACATCGCCTCATAGGCTGCTTCCGCGAGGCGCTCGCACTCGACGATGGTCCGACCGTGCTCCATGACGCCGCAGATCGTGCCACATCACAGGAAGGCCGACAGCGTACAACTGCGCTGCGCTAGCCGGGAGCGATCAGCGCGCGGCCATGCTCGGTGTCGAGCGCGATCACGGAAGTGGCGAACACCCTCGACAACAACTCCGGATCGAGGGTTTCGCGGGCCGGCCCACAGGCCCGCATTCCGCCGTCCTGAAGGATCGCCACCCGGTCAGCGTAGCGTGCGGCCATGCTGAGGTCGTGCAGCACTGCGAGCACGCCAAGTCCGCGCTCGACCCGGCGGCGCGCGCCGGCCAGCGCAGCGTGCTGGTGGGCGAGGTCGAGACCCGCGATCGGCTCGTCGAGCAGCAGGTAGCGCTTGGCGGCCGGATCAGCGTCGCACTGCGCCAGCACCCGCGCGAGCTGCACCCGCTGGCGCTCGCCGCCCGACAACACACTGTAAGGGCGGTCGGCGAACGTTGTCGCCTCGGTCTCGTCGAGTGCGCGCCCGACGATCGCGGCGGTGCGCTTGTCGGAAAGCTCGCCGCGATGCGCCAGCAGGCCGAGCGTAGCGACCTGTCGGCCGGTGAAGTCGAACGCCACCGCCGAATGCTGCGGCAGCACGGCGCGACGATGCGCCAGTGTGGTCTTGCCCCAGCTCGCGAGCGGCAGACCATCGAGTGTCACCCGCCCACTCGCCACGCGACGGTCGCCCGCGAGCGCATTCATCAGGGTGCTCTTGCCGGCGCCGTTGGGGCCGATCACGGCCACGAACTCGCCCGGCACCAGGGCAAGCGAGACGTCGTGGATCAGTTCCCGCCGACCCACGCGCACCGCGATCGACTCGGCCCGCAGCGAGGAGCCGGTGTCGTTCATGCGCCGGTCCAGGTCGTGACGTGGTCGGCGCGCGCAGCGCGCGGCGGCGCCGGCAGCTCCGCGGCCGGTGTGCCGAGTGCGAGAAAGCCGACCAGGCACGACGGCGCCTCGAAGCCCAAGGCGCGCGCGACGTCAGGATCGTACGAATTGGCACCGGTCACCCAGATGCCGCCGTAACCCAGCAAATGCACCGCATTCAATATGTTCATGGCGGCGGCGCCCGCCGACAGCATCTGCTCGATCTCCGGAATGTTGCAGGACCGGATCGCCGCGCCCACCGCAACGAGCATCGGCATGCGTCGCACCCAGTCGCGCGAGCGCTCGGCCAGCATCAGGGCGGTCGGTCCGCCACGGCGCGCGGCGGCGGCGAAGACCAGCTCGCCATAGGCTTGCTTGTGTTCGCCCGCGATCACGACGAACCGCCAGGGCCGCAGCCGGCCGTGATCTGGCGCCCGCAGACCGGCGTCGAGAATCAGATCGAGATCGGCGCCCGAAGGGGCGGGTGCGCGCAAGGAACCAACCGATTGTCGCGACAGCAGATGGTCGAGCGCCAATCTCTTGGGATCGCGTGGAGTGAGCGAGTCAGGCATGAAGAGCTCCGGAAAGGTTCAGAGGCCGTGGCCGGCGCGCGCGGCACGCCCGGCCAGCAGCCAGAGGAAGAACGGTCCGCCGACCAGCGCCGTCAGTACGCCGATCGGCAGTTCGGCCGGCGACACCGCGACACGGGCCAGCGCGTCGGCCAAAACCAGGAAGCCGCCGCCGAACAGCGCCGCGGCCGGCAGCAGGGTGCGATGCGCCGGACCCAGCATCAGTCGCACGATGTGTGGCGCGACAAGTCCGACGAAGCCGACCGTGCCGGAAATCGCCACGCCAGCGCCGACCGCCAGCGCCACCAGGATCACCAGCCGGCGTTTCAGCTTCTCGACGTCGACGCCGACATGGCCTGCCTCACGTTCGCCGAGCGCGAGCGCATCGAGCGGATGCGCCACCGGCAACAGGGCGAGAACGGCACCCAGCAACGCCCCCAGCGCGGGCAAGGCGCCGGTCCAGGTGATCGAGCCGAAGCCGCCCAGGGTCCAGAAGATCAGGGTGCGCAGCTGCTGGTCGTCGGCGACGAACACCAGCAGGCCGATGCCGGCCGAGGCGAGCGCGTTGACGGCGATGCCGGCCAGCAACAGCGTGCCGACCAAGGTGATGCCCTCGCGCGCGGCGATGCGATAGACGGCCAGAGTGGCGAGGAGCCCGCCGAGAAATGCCGCGACCGGCAGGCACCAGGGTCTGAGATGAGGCGGCACGACGTGCATCACCTTTTCGCCGAGCACGATCACCGACACCGCGGCGAGCGCTGCACCGCTCGAAACGCCGAGCAGACCGGGATCGGCCATGGGATTGCGGAACAGGCTCTGCATCGCCGCGCCGCCGGCGGCCAATGCCGCGCCGACGGCAAAGGCCGAGAGCACGCGCGGCGCTCGGATGGCGTAGATCACCGCCTCGGTCGTCGTATCGAGCGGCTCGCCGGACAGACCGGCGGCCGACAGCAACTGCGCGAAGCCCACGGGAAACGCGCCGACACAGAGGCCGGCGAGCACGCACGCAGCGGCCGCCAGCGCGAACAGGGGAACCGGGCGACCCATCGACAGCGCGCTCATGGCCTGACGGCGAGCCCGGGATGCAGGGCGGCGGCGAGCTCGACGGCAGCCTTGGGCGTGCGCGGACCGAAACCCAGCAGCAACAAGGTGTCGAAAGCCAGGATTCGGCCGTCCCTGCCCGCCGGAGTTTGGCCGAGTGCGGGCTGGTTGCGGATCGCCTCGATGCCCCCCAGCGCTTGAACAGTCTGGCTGGTAACCAGCACGAAGTCGGCGCGCGAGGCGATTACAGACTCGGGCGTCAGCGGCCGGTAGCCGGTATAGCCCTGCGCCGCGTTGACGCCGCCGGCCAGCCGGATGATGCCGTCGGCCGCCGTGCCCTGCCCTGCCGCCTGCGGGGCGCCGCCGCCCATCGACAGCAGGAACAGCACGCGCGGCCGTGCCGGCAGGACGGCCAGCCGCCCCGCCAACCGCGCCATCTCGCTGCGACCCTCGGCGATCAGGGCCGCCGCCTGTTCGGTCTTGCCGGTCAGCTGCCCGATGGCCTCGATCTTCAGGACGACCGAGTCGTAGTCGTAGTGATCGGGCAGCACGACGATTCCGATGCCGGCGCTGCGCAACTGGTCGAGCACTTCCCTGGGGCCGGCCGCCGTGGTGGCGATCACCGTCGTGGGCCGGAGCGACAGCACGCCCTCGGCCGACAGCGCGCGCATGTAGCCGACCTGCGGCAGGCCGCGTGCCGCCTCAGGATAGAGGCTGGTCGTATCGACACCGACCAGCTGATCCTGCGCCCCCAGGGCGTAAACGATCTCGGTGGCGGCGCTGCCGACGGACACGATGCGGTGGCGCTCCGCGCGCACCGGGCTCGCCGCGGCGAGTGCCAGCGCGCCAGTCAACAGGGTGCGGCGAATCACGAAGCCGCCTGCAATTCGACCTTCGACACCAGGCTGCGCCATTCCGTGAGCTCGGGCTTGCCCGGTTTGCGGGCCCCGAACATCAGCAGAATGGTGCGGCCCCGCACATCGAACGCTTCGATCGAGGTAACGACGCCATCATCGGTCGGCTTACGCACGCTGAAGACGCGCGTAATGCCCGACTCGCGCAGGTGCAGATTGAAGGCCGGGTCGAGCACGTTGAACCAGCCGTGGGTCTCGACCAGCCGCTCGATCGGACCGGTGTGGATCTGGATGCAGCCCGGACTACCGACGAAAATCATGATCGGCGTCCCGGCCTCGCTCGCCTGCTCCATCGCCGAGCGCAGGGCGCGGGCCGGCAGTTCGCGCGCGAACTCTTCGCCGGCCAGCAGCAGCGCCTGCACGCGGCCGACCTTGAAGCGGCCCAACATGGGAAAGAATTCGTGTGTGTCCTTCATGCCGCGCCAGGCGGCGCGAAGACCTTCGACGTCGATCTCGGCGTCAGGCCGGTCGGTCATGTCGGCCGCCCGCGGTGCGATCGCCAACGGCGCAGGTTCCGCCGTGTGTCTGGCGACCAGCGCGTCGAAGGCGGCACGGTCGGTCTCGTCAGTGGCGTAGATCTTGTGCACCGCCTCGCCGCTCCCGTCGAAGAACTGCAGGCTGACCCGCTCGCCGCGCTTCAGCGGCTCACGCACGGCGAAGCCCAGCCTCCACTGGCCGAGGAACAGGCGCAGGTCGATGTCCGAGCCGAGCACCAGCCCGTGCGGGCCACTCACCTGGACATCCTCGAAGCGGCCATGACGTTCATGCACGCAATGTTCGTTGCGGGTCAGGCACATCACGCGGCCGACGGCGGGCATCTCGTTCAGGATCGCCCGCCAGTCCGTCTTGAGCGGGATCGCCGTCGTGCCGACGCCAAGCGCCACAAGTTCGGCCTCGCTGACGCCCAGCGTCGAGGCGGCATCGCGGATGCGCATGGCGGGCTTTTCGCCGCGCAGGCGGCTCCAGCGGTTGGCGAGGTCGGAATTGGACGTTGCGAGCATGACGGTTTCTCCAGGTTCAACGCGTGTGATGGACGAAGCGAACGGGTATCTCGACCCAGGCGGCGACAGGCTGGCCGTTGCGCAGCGCGGGCATGAAGTGCCAGCCGCGCACGGCGGCGAGCGCGGCACGGTCGAGCATGTCGAAGCCGGTGCCGCGCCAGAGCAGGATTTCC